>CAKSBC010000004.1 GCA_934438085.1 uncultured Lachnospiraceae bacterium | reverse complement strand
CATAAAAGAAGGACCTTGGGCTCTTATGTACCCTTGGTCCTTCTTTTTTCTGAGCTATGCTTTTTTCACAGCCCCATAAAAAGCTTTATCAAGTTATTATTAAGTCTTATTATACAAGCTCAATAAGAACTTCCATTGCAGCGTCACCCTTACGCTGACCGATCTTTACGATACGTGTATATCCACCGTTACGGTTAGCATACTTTGTGCCGTACTCATCAAAGATCTTGTTTACGATATCAGCCTTCTTTGTGTTTGCCTTGCGGCCGGCTGCCTTTGCAGGAACCTCTGTTACATCGTAAAGAACTGAAAGGATCTGGCGTCTTGCATGAAGCTTTGAAGGCTTATCCTTCTTGATGGTCTTCTGTACTTCATCATATACAGTAACCTTCTTCTGCTTGCCGTTAATCTCCTTAACTTCCTTAACGCGCTTTCCGTCAGCGTCCTTCTTTGCAACCTTAGCTGTAACTGTAACCTCTTCGAAGTTATCCTTTTCTCTTACTCCGAGAGCGATGAGCTTCTCAGCGATCTTTCTGATCTCCTTTGCTCTTGCCTCAGTAGTAACGATCTTGCCGTGGTAAAGAAGCTGTGTAACCTGGTTTCTCAGAAGAGCCTTTCTCTGTGAAGAGGTCTTTCCGAGCTTTCTGTACATTGCCATGTGTATTTCCTCCTATTGCGCCTGTGGTCTTATCAATGGGATAAGCCGTATAGGCCGTGACTTATATTACATTTCTTCCTGATCGTTAAGTGAAAGACCAAGCTCCTTAAGCTTAGCAAGAACTTCCTCGAGTGACTTGCGTCCGAGGTTTCTGACCTTCATCATATCGTCAGGTGTCTTTGAGCAGAGCTCCTCTACAGTATTGATGCCGGCTCTCTTCAAACAGTTGTAAGAACGAACTGAAAGCTCAAGCTCATCAATATTCATCTCAAGAACCTTGCTCTTCTCATCATCTTCCTTCTCAACCATAACTTCAACAGTTCTGGCATCCTCTGAAAGATCGATGAACAGGCTAAGATGCTCGCTGAGCACCTTTGCTGCGAGGCTGACTGCATTGTCAGGCTCGATAGTGCCGTTTGTATAAACGTCAAGTGTGAGCTTATCAAAATCTGTCTGCTGTCCTACACGAGTATTTTCAACAGTCATATTTACACGCTCAACAGGTGTGAATATTGAGTCAACAGCGATGCTGCCGATAGGTGCTTCATCAGACTTATTCTTGTCAGCACCTACATATCCACGTCCGTTCACGATCGTAAGCTCCATATTAAGCTTTGCGTCAGGTCCGCTTAAAGTTGCGATAACCTGGTCAGGGTTCATAATTTCGATATCCTGGTCAACCTTGATATCTGAAGCCCTAACTACTCCTTCTCCGGAAGCCTCAATGTATGCTGTCTTCGGCTGGTTGTCGCTGCTGTTATTCTTGATAGCCAGCTCCTTGACATTCATAACTATCTCAGTAACGTCTTCTTTAACGCCCTGGATCGATGAGAACTCATGAACTACACCGTCGATCTTAATACGGTTTACCGCAGTGCCTGGAAGAGATGAAAGCATGATACGTCTTAATGAATTACCAAGGGTAATGCCATAACCTCTCTCTAAAGGCTCGCAAACAAACTTGCCGTATTTTTTATCGTCTGAGATCTCGACAATCTCAATATTTGGTTTTTCAAAATCGAACATGCGTTATCAAGCGATAATTTCATTCTGAAATACCGCCCTTCCTCCTTCCTTTGAATGGTGCGTGATGTCAGTAATGTGTTATTACTTAGAATACAGCTCGACGATCTGCATCTCATCAACAGGAACGTCGATAGCTTCTCTCTTAGGAAGCTCAATAACACGACCCTTAAGGTTCTCCTTATCTGACTCTAACCACTCAGGAACGAGACGGCTGCCGGTAACCTCAATAACATCCTTGAATCTCTGAGAAGACTTCTTCTTCTCCTTGATCTCGATGATGTCTCCTGCCTTTACAAGATATGAAGGGATGTTAACCTGCTTGCCATTTACTAAAACGTCCTTGTGGTCAACGATCTGTCTTGCTTCTCTTCTTGTACGAGCCCAGCCGAGACGGAAGATTACGTTGTCAATACGTGACTCAAGCATGATCATAAGGTTTTCACCTGTCTGACCAGGCTTACGCTCAGCCTTAGCATAATAGTTACGGAAAGGCTTCTCAAGTACGCCGTAAATGAACTTAGCCTTCTGCTTCTCACGAAGCTGCATGCCGTACTCAGAAAGCTTTCTCTGCTGATGAACAGCTTTTCTGTTAGACTTTTTATCAATTCCTAAATATACAGGATCCAGGTCAAGGGATCTGCATCTTTTAAGAACAGGAACTCTATCTACTGCCATTTTAAACCTCCAAAATCAGACTCTTCTACGCTTTGGTGGACGACAACCGTTATGTGGAACCGGAGTCACATCCTTAATGCTGGTTACCTGTAATCCAGCTGCCTGAAGGGCACGTATAGCTGCCTCACGTCCTGAACCAGGACCCTTTACCATAACATCTACTGTCTTTAAACCATGCACTAAGGCTGCCTTAACAGCAGTCTCTGCAGCCATCTGAGCTGCGTATGGAGTAGATTTTCTTGAACCTCTGAAGCCAAGTCCGCCTGCACTTGCCCATGATAAAGCATTGCCTGCTGCATCAGTCAATGTAACAATTGTGTTATTGAAGGATGCCTGGATGTGTGCCTGACCGTGTTCAACGTTCTTTTTAACGCGCTTTTTTGTTATCTTCTTAGCGCCTGCTGACACTTTCTTTGCCATATCAAACTAACCTACTTTCTTGAATATGTCCCGGACCGGTATGTAAATACCGTCCGACCTCAATGTTTTATGCTTATGCTGCCGTATAACCGGTCGCAAGTAAAGCATATAAGCCTCTTTACGATCTCTGACAGCCGCATAAATCCTGCTCGTAAAAGATGCAAATCTCTTACTTACTTCTTCTTGTTTGCTACTGTCTTCTTAGGACCCTTACGTGTACGGGCATTTGTCTTAGTCTTCTGTCCGCGTACCGGAAGTCCCTTTCTGTGACGGATTCCGCGATAGCATCCGATTTCCTGAAGTCTCTTAATGTTTGTAGCGATCTCTCTTCTTAAATCGCCCTCTACAACCTGAGTCTCAGAAATCACTTCCGCAAGTCTCTTAACCTCGTCATCAGTAAGATCCTTGACACGAGTATCAGGATTTACATCTGCTTCCTTAAGAATACGCTGTGATGAGTGAAGTCCAATACCATAAATGTATGTAAGACCGATCTCAACACGCTTCTCTCTCGGAAGGTCCACACCTGCAATACGAGCCATGTTTCTCCTCCTTAATTAACCTTGTCTCTGTTTGTGCTTAGGGTTCTCACAGATAATTCTGATAACACCCTTTCTTTTAATAACCTTACACTTTTCGCATATAGGCTTTACTGAAGATCTGACTTTCATTACAATCTCCCTTCTTTCTTGACACACTAAACCCATCCCGGATAAAGTTGCCATAGCATTATAACAATA
Source organism: uncultured Lachnospiraceae bacterium (assembly GCA_934438085.1). Lineage (GTDB taxonomy): Bacteria > Bacillota > Clostridia > Lachnospirales > Lachnospiraceae > Avilachnospira. Next base: position 116,587 of record CAKSBC010000004.1, on the reverse strand, counting down.
ATTTGCCATTGATGCAATAAGCCACTTCATCCGTATCATGAGTATTATGTGTTTTTTTTAGTCCAATTATTTATCTCTCCAAATGATTCTTGCCTTGGAGAGGTCATACGGGCTCATTTCAAGAGTAACTTTGTCTCCAGGCAGAATCCTTATGTAGTTCATGCGCAGCTTTCCGCTGATATGAGCCAGTACCTGGTGTCCGTTTTCCAGTTCTACAGAGAACATTGCATTTGGCAGTTTCTCTACAACTGTGCCTTCCAGTTCGATGACGTCTGCTTTAGACATCCTTACCTCCCTATAAAACTCCGTAAAGCTTCTTTTCTTCCGGCAGAAGCGATAATACCTCTGGTTCACCTTCTCTTATCAAAATGGTGTTCTCATAATGCGCTGAGTACTTTCTGTCGGTGCTGACAAAGGTCCAGCCGTTATCAAGCTCCTCTACAGCATATGTACCCATATTGATCATCGGCTCAACAGCAATAGTCATATTCTTTCTGAGCCTGATCCCGCGTCGTGCGCAGGTAAAGTTCGGAACCTCCGGATCCTCGTGCATCTCCTGTCCGATACCGTGCCCTACAAGGTCTTCTACGATGCCGTAGCCAAACTGTGAGATATATTCCTCAACAGCTCTGCCGATGTCATTGACATGGTTTCCTGCTACAGCAGCCTTGATTCCCCTGAAAAAGCTCTCTCTCGTCCTGTCGATGAGATCCTGATGCGCTCCTGATATCTTTCCTACCGCATGAGTTCGTGCCGCATCTGACTGCCAACCCTTCCAGATAACACCTGTATCTATTGATACGATGTCACCCTCCTGAAGGATCCTGTCCTTGCAAGGAATTCCGTGTACTACCTCTTCATTGACTGATACACATGCAGATGCCGGAAAACCGCCGTATCCTTTGAATGAAGGAATGCAATTATATCCGCGAATTATCTTTTCACATGCCTTGTCAATATCGAGTGTACTGATGCCCGGTCTCACTATACCTTCAAGCTCCTTGTGGACCTTTGCAAGGATGAGTCCGGCCTCTCTCATTAATTCTACTTCCTGATCCGACTTTATCGTAACCATTTTATTTAAGCGCTCCCAGTATGTCTTCCAAAACTTCTGACGGTTTCTTTGTTCCATCAACCTCGACGAGAACGTTTTCCTGCTTATAGAAGTCGATAAGAGGCTGTGTCAGTTCATGATAAGTCTTAAGTCTCTCAAGAACTGTTTCAGGTTTATCATCAGCTCGCTGTACAAGCTCAGAACCGCAGTTATCACAGATTCCTTCCTTCTTAGGAGGATTGAATACGATGTGATACGTTCCGCCGCACTTTGTGCAGGCACGTCTTCCGGACATTCTGTTTATAATATCCTCATCCGGAACCTCGATGTCTACAGCAAAGTCGATCTTGGTGTTCTTATCGGAAAGAGCTTTTTTAAGAGATTCAGCCTGAGGAATTGTACGTGGGAATCCGTCAAGTACGAATCCGTTTTTGCAGTCTTCCTCTTCTATACGGCTAAGAAGCATTCCAATCGTAACCTCGTCCGGAACTAAAGCTCCCTTATCCATATACTCTTTGGCCTTCATGCCAAGCTCTGTCTGATTTTTAATGTTTGCTCTGAAGATGTCTCCCGTACTGATGTGCGGAATTCCATATTCCTTAGCTATATTCAGTGCCTGTGTACCCTTGCCGGCACCAGGCGCACCTAACATAACAATTTTCATAATGCCCCTCTTAGTCATTAAGGAATCCCTTATAGTTTCTTACAAGAAGCTGTGATTCCAGTGACTTCAGTGTTTCTATAACAACTGAAGTAATAATGATAAGTGATGTTCCTGTGAATGAAAGGCGTCCGAGGCCGAATATACCTGATGCAATGATAGGTACAACAGCGACTACACAAAGACCTACAGCACCGATGAATACTATATATGTAAGTATTTTTGAAAGATAGTCACTTGTCTGTCTGCCAGGTCTGAGTCCCGGTATGAATCCACCGCTCTTCTTCATATTATTAGCAACCTCAAGCGGATTGAATGAGATGCTTGTATAGAAGTATGCAAATGCAATTATAAGAGCAAGGTAGATAACGAGACCAATATTTGTCCAAGGATACTCTCTTCTGCACCAATAGCCGGAGCTCATTATCATAAGGAACTTGCCTGCTGCAGTTGAATAATCAACTGTAACAAACTGGCTGATCATGGAAGGTATCGACATAATCGATGATGCAAAGATTACCGGCATAACACCTGCAGTATTGACCTTGAGCGGAATATTTGAACCCGCACCGCCAACCTGTCTGCGCCCCTGCATCTTTCTTGAATACTGAACAGGAATGATTCTTTTTGCGTCATTCAGCACGATCGTAAATACGAAAAGTGCTGCTATGCATGCAATAACTATTATCGCCATTACAACTGCGACCGCAATATTGTCATTTCTGACAAATGTATTGTAGATCGAACCAAGATCATCCGGGAGTGAGGAAAGGATGTTGAAAAGAAGTACGATAGAAATACCGTTTCCGATACCGTTGTCGTTGATCCTCTCACCAAACCACATAAGAAGTGCTGAGCCGGCTGTCATTGTAACTATGCAGACAATAACACTTGCTGCATTAAAGTTATAAAGAAGACCCTTGCCGCCGAATCCGATAGCCATAGCTGTTGACTCTAAAAGTGCAAGAGCAACCGTTACATATCTTGTATACTCAGCTATTTTTTTACGTCCCTCTTCTCCGTCTTTCTGCAGTTCCTCAAGCTTAGGAATCGCTATGGTAAGAAGCTGCATTATGATGGATGAAGTGATATAAGGTGTAATGCTTAACGCAAAGATCGATAGATCTTCAAAAGATCCACCGGTCATTGCATTGAACCATCCGAATGCGTCAGTGCCGCTCAGATTACTGAACAGACTTGCGAAGTATCCGGTATTAACACCCGGCACCGGAAGAACTGATCCGAATCTTATGATAACCAGTATCATAAATGTATAGAGCAGTTTCTTACGTACTTCTACTACCTTCCACGCATTTTTCAGAAGATTCCACATATCAGATTACCTCGCAGGTACCGCCGCATGCCTCAATCTTCTGCTTAGCAGTCTCTGAGAAAGCGTTAGCCTTTACTGTAAGCTTCTTTGTGAGCTCTCCTCTGCCTAAAATCTTAAGTCCGCTGCGGAGATCCTTGATGATACCCATTGTGCAGAGCATCTCAACATCTACTGTTGCACCGTCCTCGAAAGCGTTGAGTCTGCTGATGTTAAGCTCAGCATAATCAACTCTGTTTCTGTTTGTGAAGCCTCTCTTAGGAAGTCTTCTGTAAAGTGGCATCTGGCCACCCTCGAATCCAGGTCTTGGAGCACCAGAACGTGCCTTCTGACCCTTGTGTCCGTAACCGGCTGTCTTACCGTTACCTGATCCTGTACCGCGGCCCTTTCTGAAATTGGCCTTATGCTTAGAACCTTCAGCAGGTCTTAAATTTGATAATTCCATCTTTTACCCCCTCCGATCAAAGCTCTTCTACTTTAACCATGTGAGCAACCTGTCTGAGCATGCCTCTAACAGCAGCATTGTCTGGAAGCTCATTGGTAGAATTGATCTTGTGAAGACCAAGTGCAGCTACAGTCTTAGCGTTCTTCGGAACAGCACCTATAGGAGACTTGATAAGAGTTACTTTTAATTTTTCTGCCATCTCTTTTAACCTCCTGTTTAACCGAGAATCTCGCCGACAGTCTTGCCTCTGAGGGCAGCATACTGCTCAGGAGTCTTCATTGACTTAAGTCCTTCGATCGTAGCAAGTACGCAGTTGACCTTGTTGTTTGAACCAAGCGCCTTGGTACGGATGTTCTTAATTCCTGCAAGCTCGATTACCGCACGAGCAGGGCCTCCGGCTATAACACCGGTACCTTCAGGAGCTCTCTTAAGAAGTACTGTTGCACTTCCGAAGATTCCTGTGAAGTCGTGAGGTACTGAGCTGTTCTTATCGAGCGGAATGCTAACGATATTCTTGATAGCAGCTTCCTTGCCCTTACGAATAGCCTCAGGAACTTCAGCTGCCTTACCGATTCCTGCTCCTACATGTCCGTTGCCGTCTCCAACAACTACAAGAGCCTGGAATCTCATTGTACGTCCACCCTTAACGGTCTTTGAAACACGCTTGATGGCAACAACCTTGTCGTTCAATTCTAATGACTTAGGATCGATAATTTCTCTCTTCATATTGTTCCTTCCCCCTTAGAATTCAAGTCCGGCTTCACGTGCTGCATCAGCAAGTGCCTGTATTTTACCGTGATAGATGAATCCGCCTCTGTCGAAAACAACTTCCTTGATGCCCTTTGCAAGAGCCTTCTCAGCGATTGTCTTTCCAACAAATGCAGCTGCTTCTACATTGTCTGTATACTCAAGATCCTTGGCATCTTTGTCAAGTGTTGATGCTGAGCAAAGTGTATTGCCTACAGTATCATCAATAATCTGAGCATACATATGATTATTACTTCTGAAAACGCTAAGACGTGGCTTCTCTGCTGTGCCTGAGATGCGGTTGCGAAGTCTTGCGTGCTTCTTCCTGCGAATTTCGCTCTTTGAAACCTTATTAATCATCTTATACTCTCCTTAGATTACTTCTTACCAGTCTTGCCGACCTTACGTCTGATATGCTCGTCATCGTACTTGATTCCCTTGCCCTTATATGGCTCCGGTGGTCTCTTTGTACGGATCTCGGCTGCATACTGTCCGACCTTTTCCTTTGAGATACCCTTAACGATGATCTTGTTCTGTCCTTCCATGACAGTCTCGATTCCTTCAGGGTCAGTCATCTCAACAGGATGTGAGTATCCAAGGTTAAGTGTAAGTACCTTTCCCTGCTTAGCAGCTCTGTAACCTACACCATTGATCTCAAGAACCTTCTGATAGCCCTCAGATGTTCCTACGACCATATTATGTAAAAGTGATCTTGTAAGTCCGTGAAGAGCCTTGATTCTCTTTATATCATTAGGACGTGAAACGATGATCTCGTTGTCCTTCTGCTCGATTGTAAGCTCATGAGCAAATGTTCTTGTAAGCTCTCCCTTAGGACCCTTTACTGTCACAACATTGCCGTCAGCAATTGTAACGGTAACGCCAGCCGGTATAGCTATCGGCATTCTTCCTATACGTGACATGTTATTTCCTCCTTCTTAAATTGTCGTGCAATGCACGTTTTCAGATATTACCAGATGAAGCAAAGTACCTCACCGCCGACACCCTTCTTACGAGCCTCTTTATCGGTGATAACGCCTTCATTTGTTGAAACGATAGCTGTTCCGAGTCCGCCAAGTACCTTAGGCATGTTCTCCTTGCCGGCATAAACTCTGAGACCCGGCTTAGAAATTCTCTTAAGACCTGAGATTACTCTCTCAGCCTTGTTTGCTGTGTACTTGAGTGTAATTCTGATGTTCTTCTGATGACCTTCTCCAATGATCTCATACTTCTCAATATAACCCTCGCTTACAAGGATGTCAGCGATTGAAAGCTTCATCTTTGATACAGGTACATCAACTGTGTCATGCTTGCGCATGTTTGCATTACGGATTCTCGTAAGCATATCTGCAATTGGATCACTCATTTTTGTAAATTCCTTTCTTTAAATGTGATATCCGTTATTTTGGTGTATATCTATAAGCTCAAGTTATCCAATGAGAAATCCGGATCAACCTAAAGCCGATCACAGATCTCATTGTTTAACCGCCTATATACTTTACTTACCAGCTAGCCTTCTTTACTCCAGGGATCTCACCCTTGTAAGCAAGCTCTCTGAAGCAGATACGGCAGATGCCGTACTTTCTGAGGTAAGCATGAGGTCTTCCGCAGATTCTGCATCTGTTGTAAGCTCTTGTAGAGAACTTTGCAGGACGCTGCTGCTTGATTTTCATGGAAGTCTTTGCCATTTTCTACTGCTCCTCCTTATTTAGCGAAAGGCATGTTGAAAAGTCTCAACAGCTCTTTTGCTTCTTCGTCAGTCTTTGCTGTTGTAACGAAGATAATGTCCATTCCTCTTGTTCTGTCTACCTTATCGAACTCGATCTCAGGGAATATAAGCTGCTCCTTAAGTCCGAGAGCGTAGTTTCCTCTTCCGTCGAATGAGTTAGGGTTAACACCTCTGAAGTCACGTACACGAGGAAGTGAAAGGTTGATAAGACGATCAGCAAAATCGTACATCTTCTCACCGCGAAGTGTAACCTTGCATCCGATAGGCATTCCCTCACGGAGCTTGAAGTTAGCAATAGACTTTCTTGCCTTTGTGATGATGGCATGCTGTCCTGAAATCGTCTCCATGTCCTTGACAGCAGAGTCCAAAACCTTGGCATTTTCCTTTGCTTCGCCAACACCCATGTTGATTACGATCTTCTCTAACTTAGGGATCTCCATGACGTTCTTATAACCGAACTTCTGCTGCATAGCTTCCCTGATCTCTGAATTATAGATTTCCTTTAATCTGGCCACAGTTTTTTCCTCCTTTCTATCAAGCTAAGACCTTGCCGGTCTTCTTTGCTACACGAACCTTCTTGCCATCCTCTACCTTGAAGCCAACCTTTGTGGTCTGACCATCAACAACGAGCATAACGTTTGAAATGTCCATTGCAGCTTCCTTCTTAACGATGCCGCCCTGTGGGTTAGCAACGTTTGGCTTTGTGTGCTTTGTAATTACATTGCAGCCTTCAACAACGATCTTCTTCTTGTCGGTATCAACGCTGAGGACCTTACCTTCCTTGCCCTTGTCCTTGCCGGCAATGACCTTGACCATGTCGTCTTTTTTAATCTTTAACATAGGGCCCTCCTTATAATACTTCCGGAGCAAGTGAAACGATCTTCATGAACTGATGATCACGGAGCTCTCTTGCAACCGGTCCGAAAATACGTGTTCCACGAGGTGTCTTGTCATCCTTAATGATAACAGCTGCATTCTCGTCGAAACGGATATAAGCTCCGTTTGCTCTGCGTGTCTTCTGAACTGTACGAACAACGACAGCCTTAACAACGTCGCCCTTCTTAACAACTCCGCCCGGTGTAGCATCCTTTACAGAAGCAACTATAACGTCACCGATGCGGGCATATCTTCTTGTTGAGCCACCGCATACTCTTATGCAAAGGAGTTCCTTAGCACCGGTATTATCAGCGACCTTAAGTCTGGATTCCTGCTGTACCATAATGTTACTCCTTTCTGATTATTTAGCTCTCTCAACGATCTTTATGAGTCTCCATCTCTTAGTCTTTGACTGAGGTCTGGTCTCCATAACTTCTACAATATCACCCTCATTACACTCATTGTTCTCATCATGAGCCTTGAGCTTGTAGGTCTTTTTAACGATTTTACCGATCAAAGGATGCTTAACATTGTCCTGAATAGCAACAGTAATGGTCTTGTCCATCTTATTGCTTACTACCTTACCGGTACGTGTTTTTCTAAGATTTCTTTCCACGATTAATGTTCTCCTTTCCTTTGATTAGTCAGCCTTCTGCTTCTTTGCAATAACTGTCTGGATACGCGCAATGTTCTTACGAACCTCATTGATCTTTGCGGTATTGTCCAGCTGGTTTGTTGCGTTCTGGAATCTTAAGCTGAAAAGCTCCTTCTTGGCTGATACGAGATCCTCGTTTAAAGCCTGTACGTCTTTAGCGATAAGCTCATCCAAATACTTCTTACTTTTCATTCGTATCACCGCCTTCTAAATCTGCTTTTGATGCGATCTTGCATGTAAGCGGTAACTTATGCATTGCAAGACGCAGTGCTTCACGTGCTGTCTCCTCAGGTACTCCGGCGATCTCGAACATTACGCGGCCCGGCTTAACTACTGCTACATAGTAATCGACTGAACCCTTTCCTTTACCCATACGTACTCCAATAGGCTTTGAAGTAACAGGCTTATCCGGGAATACCTTTATCCAAACCTGACCGCCACGCTTGATGTAACGTGTCATGGCAACTCTGGCTGCCTCGATCTGGTTTGATCTTAACCAGCATGACTCGGTAGCGACAAGACCGAACTCACCGTTAGAGATCTTATTGCCTCTATGAGCTTCGCCCTTCATAGAACCACGCTGCTGCTTACGATATTTTGTTCTCTTTGGCATTAACATGATTATTTATCGCTCCCTTCTCTCTTTTTCTGTGGAAGGACCTCGCCCTTGTAGATCCATACCTTTACACCAAGCTTACCATAAGTTGTGTCGGCCTCAGCAAAGCCGTAGTCAATATCAGCTCTGAGTGTCTGAAGAGGAATAGTTCCCTCTGAATAGAACTCTGAACGAGCGATATCTGCGCCTGCAAGACGTCCGCTTACCTGAGCCTTGATACCAAGTGCTCCGGCCTTCATTGTTCTCTGCATTGACTGCTTTACGGCACGTCTGAAAGAAACGCGGTTCTCAAGCTGAGTTGCGATTGACTCTGCAACAAGCTGAGCATCCTTATCCGGTCTCTTGATCTCCTTGATGTCAACAAAGAGCTTCTTTGTTGTGTACTTCTGGATTTCTCCCTTGAGCTTGTCGATCTCTGCTCCGCCCTTACCGATAACGATACCTGGCTTAGCTGTGTAGATGATGACCTTTACTCTGTCAGCTGCTCTCTCGATCTCGATCTTTGAGATTGCAGCAGCCTCTAACTTCTTCTTGAGGAATTTTCTGATGTTGTGATCTTCAACAAGATTGTCAGCAAAGTCTCTGCCATCTGCAAACCATCTGGAATCCCAGTCTTTAATAACACCGACTCTGATGCCGTGTGGATTAACTTTCTGTCCCATGCTTTCCTCCTATTACTTCTTCTCGTCTAATACAACCGTAATGTGGCTTGTACGCTTTAAAATGCGGTAAGCTCTGCCCTGTGCTCTCGGTTGTATTCTCTTCATGGTAGGTGCCTGGCTTGCGTAGCACTCTGCTACATACAGGTTTGATCTATCCATGTTGTTGTTATTCTCTGCATTTGCTGCTGCAGATTCGAGTAACTTCTTAACTAAGGATGAAGCATATCTTGGGTTGTATGTTACGATACCTAATGCGGTCTCTAAATCCTTGCCTCTGATTGCATCTAATACGAAGCATGCCTTCTGGACTGGAACTCTGGCGTAAGAAAGCTTAGCGCGCGGTCTCAAATCCTTAACGGCATTTCTTTCTCTCTTATATTGTGATCTATGTCCTTTTGCCATTTTAGAATCCTCCTTTCACGCGTTCCTTATCTGCCTGTCTTCTTCTCGTCCTTGCCATGACCCTTGAAGGTTCTGGTAGCAACGAACTCACCTAACTTGTGTCCAACCATGTCCTCTGTTACAAATACAGGAACATGCTTTCTGCCGTCGTGTACGGCAATTGTAATGCCTACCATCTGTGGGAAGATAGTAGAACGTCTTGACCATGTCTTGATTACTGACTTCTGTCCTGAAGCGTTCATCGCATCAACTTTTTTAAGAAGAGATGCATCAGCGAATGGTCCCTTTTTCAATGAACGATGTGACATATCCTTTATCCTCCTCTATTACTTAATGGCTCTGCCATCACGTCTTCTTACGATAAGCTTGTTTGAAGACTTCTTCTTCTTTCTTGTCTTAAGACCAAGAGCCGGCTTGCCCCATGGTGTGCATGGACCCGGACGTCCGATAGGAGCACGTCCCTCTCCACCTCCGTGTGGATGGTCGTTAGGGTTCATAACAGAACCGCGAACTGTAGGTCTGATGCCCATATGTCTCTTACGGCCTGCCTTACCAAGGTTTACAAGGTTGTGATCTCCGTTACCAACAGTACCGATCGTTGCGCGGCACTCGATAGGAACCATACGCATCTCGCCTGAAGGAAGTCTGAGAGTTGCATACTGACCTTCCTTAGCCATAAGCTGAGCTGAGTTACCTGCTGAACGAACCATCTGTCCGCCCTTACCAGGAAGAAGCTCAATGTTGTGGATGTTTGAACCAACCGGAATAGCGCTGAGTGGGAGGCAGTTTCCTACTCTTGCCTCTGCCTCAGCTCCGCTCATAACGGTCATGCCGTCTGTGAGTCCCTGAGGTGCAAGGATGTATGCCTTATCTCCGTCTGCATAGCAGATGAGAGCGATATTAGCTGTTCTGTTAGGATCATACTCAATTCCGATAACCTTTGCCGGGATACCGTCCTTTGAGTTTCTCTTGAAGTCGATAATTCTGTACTTCTGTCTGTTTCCGCCGCCGTGGTGTCTTACAGTGATCTTACCCTGATTGTTACGTCCGGCAGTCTTTGTCTTTCCTGCAAGAAGTGACTTCTCCGGTGTTGTCTTTGTGATCTCTGAGAAATCAGAACCGGTCATCTGTCTTCTTGAAGGTGTATAAGGCTTATATGTCTTTATACCCATGACTTATTTTTTCTCCTTTTCATTTATTGTCGCAGTGAATGTCTGCATATTTATCAAAGTCCCTGATATATCTCAATCGGCTTTGAATCCTTTGTCAGTGTAACGATAGCTTTCTTTGTCTTTGCTGTCGTTCCAAAGACCATTCCTCTTCTCTTCTGCTTTCCGTCTCTGTTCATTGTGTTGACTGACTCAACCTTTGTTCCAGGGAAAAGCTTCTCAACAGCTTCCTTAACCTGTGACTTTGTTGCCTCAGGAGCTACGAGGAAGGTGTACTTGTTTTCTGCCATCATATTCATAGAAGACTCTGTAACTACAGGCTTCAGAATGACATCATAGTATGCTAAAGCTGCCATTATGCATATACCTCCTCAATGTTTGAAACTGCCTGCTTTGTAGCAACAACTGTTGAATACTTCATTACATCATATGTATTGAGTGTATTAACCTGAGTTGTCTTTACTGTAGGAATGTTTCTTGCTGAAAGGATAACGTTCTCATCTACCTTGTCGAGAACAACAAGTGCCTTCTCAACCTTAAGTGCTGAGAGAACCTTTGCGAAATCCTTTGTCTTTATAGCATCAAGCTTAAGCTCGTCAAGAACGATAAGCTTTCCAGCCTCAACGCGGCTTGTAAGTGCTGACTTAAGAGCAGCTCTCTTTGCCTTCTTGTTCATTGATACAGAGTAGTCTCTTGGTACCGGTGCGAATACAACTCCGCCGCCTGTCCACTGAGGAGCTCTTGTTGAACCCTGTCTTGCATGACCTGTTCCCTTCTGTCTCCAAGGCTTTCTTCCGCCTCCTGAAACTTCTGATCTGGTCTTTGCCTTCTGTGTGCCCTGACGCTTGTTTGCAAGGTGAGCAACTACAGCTTCATGAACAAGGTTTTCATTTACCTCAACACCGAATACGGCGTCATTGAGCTCCATCTTTCCGACTTCATTGCCCTGCATATCGAATACAGATACATTTGCCATTTTTTAGTCCTCCTTTCCTTCCATCAAATTACTTAGATGCTTTTACAGACTCTTTGATGGTTATAAGGGACTTCTTTGGTCCTGGTACTGAACCCTTAACCAACAGCAGATTGTTCTCTGCATCAACTCTGATAATTTCAAGATTCTGAATAGTTCTCTGTACAGATCCCATATGTCCAGGCATGGCCTTACCCTTGGCAACGCGTCCAGGAGTTGTAGCAGGTCCGTTTGAACCCTGGTGTCTGTGGAACTTTGAACCGTGCTTCATAGGTCCTCTGTGCTGTCCGTGTCTCTTGATGGCACCCTGGAAGCCGTGACCCTTTGTGATTGCTGTTGCATCAACCTTGTCGCCAACTTCGAAGATATCAGCCTTGATCTCGTCCTTCACATTGTACTCTGAAGCATTGTCAAATCTGAACTCTCTTAAGTATCTCTTAACAGATACGCCAGCCTTATCGAACACACCCTTTTCAGGCTTGTTGATAAGTTTCTCTCTCATATCAGAGAATCCAACCTGTACTGCATTGTAGCCGTCTGTCTCCTCAGTCTTAACCTGAGTAACTACGCATGGGCCTGCGAGCAGTACTGTTACCGGAATGAGCTCGCCTGTTTCAGCGAAGATCTGTGTCATTCCGACCTTAGTAGCAAGAATTGCTTTTTTCATCATTTTCCTCCTTGGATAATCTACAGCGGAACACCGAACGATGCGGCATTCATGAAAGACCAGCGCATCTTACATATATATTATATGAAGATGAAAGGTGCTTTCTGTTTATAACAGGTGATGTCCTGTTTTATTCTTCGGTTGATTCAACCGGAGCTTTCTTTGGTGCAGGCTTCTTTGCTGCCGGTCTCTTGGCAGGAGCCTTTCTTGGAGCCGGCTTAGTGATAAGCTGCTTCTTTGGTGATCTTGTCTTCTCACCCTCAGTCTTCATCTGAACGTCAATGTAAACACCTGCAGGCATATCAAGTCTCTGAAGTGTATCCATTGTCTTAGGACCAGGATTAACAACATCGATAAGTCTCTTGTGTGTTCTCTGCTCGAACTGCTCACGGCTGTCCTTATACTTGTGAACAGCGCGGAGGATCGTAACAACCTCTCTCTTAGTTGGAAGCGGAACCGGTCCGTTTACCTCTGAGCCTGTCTTCTTGCAGCTCTCAACGATCTTTGCGGCTGACTGATCTACAAGTGTGTGATCATAAGCCTTGAGTGTGATCCTCATAATCTGTTTTGCCATAAAAAAAGTCGCCTCCTATTCGTACTTTTTGACTTAGTACGACAAGTGGTGACTGTACACGTTGTCGGGTGTGTCGCATATCTTACAACATGCACCCCGCTTTCCGGTCTTATGCCGGAGCCTAAATTTGGTACAGTGACTTGTCGCCAACGATTTGTCTTGACATTCGCTCCCCGTAAAAACCTGCAGACGCTTATGTTTTTGCGTTCCGCAGCAACCTTACGAATCAACGCTATCATGCCACAGCCCGAATAATATAACATAAAAGCGCCTGCTATTGCAAGCGCTTTATCGTTTATGTTTAGTGTTTTATGTTCTTTTTTTGATACAGAATTAGTTGATCTCTGTTGTCTCAAAGGAAGGAACATTCAGCTCTGAATCACTTTCTGTGCCGCCGGATTTTCTTCCCGATGAATCAGATCTGTATTCTACATCTGACGGATCCTTTCTTGAGTTATGGTTCTTGACAATGGTTCCTGTTTTATTAACAAGGTATGTCGTTCCGCCAACGGTGTAATAAGCATAGCTGTCATCTGTCGCCTTCTGAAGCTTGCCCATATAATAGAGCTTATTGCCCTTAACTCCGTTTGTTCCGTATCCGCTGTTATCGAAGTGGAAGGTAGATACGGTTCCGTCAGCCTCTGTTATACTCTTTTCACCGAGCTGCAGGCAGCTTTCCTGCTTTGTACCGAAGTACATGCTTGTAACTGTTCCGTCTTTCTTTCTGACCTTTCTCAGACCGTGTACAGGATTTCCGAGTTCATTGAAGAGGAATGTGCTGGTCTTTGTACCCTTAGTGATCCTTCTGAACTTTGCTTCAAGTGTTTCATCGTCATCATTTGTTGATACATCATTTCCGCAGTACGGGGTTCCCTTTGAATCAAAGTAATACCATGCAACGTCGCTTCCAAGTCCTTCATTCTCAGGCGGATAAGCTGAAAGCCATCCTGTATGGGCTGCTCCGTAAACACCTAATGACGCATCATCATTGTAATACTTATATCCGGCTATCTTCGGTGTAGTATCCTTAACCTTCGCCCAGCCTGTGGTAAGTCTTCCGTACTCGTCGAAGCAGTAATGGAGCCCGTTTATTGTGTAATCCTTAAATTCCTCGGAATCATTGGCTCTTGCAGCCTTACCTGTAGACTGGAAATAGAACCAGTTTGTATCTGTCTTTTCTGTGACAGATTTGTTGGATGTTGAATCATCTATATACATTTCATCCGAAGGTTCAAGCTGCTTCCAGGTATTGACATACATATGTCCATCGGAAAGATCACAATAATACCAGTTATTATCATCATGAACCCAGCCTGTAATCATGTATCCGTCGTCACCGAAGAAATAATATACCCCGTTTATCTGCTTAGCTTTATTTTTGACAGTTTTTCCGTTGGAATCAAAATAATACCATTTGGAGTTGATCTGTCTCCAGCCTGAGGTTACCATTCGACCGTCGGCATCTACATATCTTTCACTGTCAATGAACGAATTGGTCACCATATTGCCGTATCCGTCAAGATAATAATAGCCTCCGTCCGCACTCTGCTTCCAGGTATTAACAGCCTTCGATCCGCTGTTATCATAGTAGACCCATGTATTATTTTCCTTGGTCCATCCACCTGCTGCATAAGCTGCGGATGAAAGTGCAGCCGTCATGGCAATAGCTGCTATGGCAGTTTTAAAAAGTTTTCTCATAGCTTCTCTCCGGATAACAATTATATATCAGCCCTCTCAGGCTGTATTACATTCATTCTATTGTGAAGTATAACAACAATATCTTGTACTTACAAGAAATAAATACTTTCTAATATATTACAAATTATTTCGAATTTTTTCAAAACCACATTTAATGATAACTCTTGCCGGATCCTTATCCGATCTTAAAATGTTTACTTAATGTTTCATAATTGATATAATTTTCGCGTATACAATCAGGTATGATTACAAATTAAATATATAAGATAATTAATATGGAGATAACAATATGTGGACAGCAGACAATTGGGAAGATTATCGTGTCTTGGATACAGCTTCAGGTGAAAAACTCGAAGATTGGGGCGGCTACAGACTCATCAGACCGGATCCTCAGGTAATATGGAATAAGAAAAATGCCTCCAAGGCATGGAAGCGCCCTAACGCTCATTACCATCGTTCCTCAAAGGGCGGCGGAGAATGGGAGTTCTTTGACCTTCCTGAAAGCTGGGATATACATTATACATTAGGAAAAAGCAGCGACAGACAAGCTTCAGGCTCTGACTCCGAAGAGACAAGGGATATCACCTTTCATCTTAAACCGTTTGCATTTAAGCACACGGGAGTTTTTCCCGAACAGGCTGTAAACTGGGATTGGAGTTATTCATTAATAAAGAACAGGATCAGGCTTCTTAAGGAAAAAGGTATAGACAGACCTGTAAAAGTCTTAAATCTCTTTGCCTATACCGGCGGTGCGACAATGGCTGCTGCAGCTGCAGGTGCAGAGGTCGTTCATGTGGATGCATCAAAAGGTATGGTGGCCTGGGCAAAGGAAAATGCAGTCTCATCCGGCTTAGGCGACGCTCATATACGCTGGCTTGTTGATGACTGCGGAAAGTTTGTTGAACGTGAGATAAGACGCGGCAGCAAATACGATGCAATAATCATGGACCCTCCGTCATACGGCAGAGGACCGAAAGGAGAGATCTGGAAGATAGAGGACAGCATTTATCCTTTTGTAGAGCTTTGCTCCAATGTGCTTTGCGATGAACCTCTTTTTGTCCTGATCAACAGCTACACCACAGGTCTTCAGGCAGGAGTTTTAAAATATATGCTTGATCTTGCTGTAGGCAGCAAATATCCGGGTCATACCGAAGCCTCCGAGATAGGGCTTCCTGTCATTACACCTTCTGCTCACGGTACGGATAACTCCTTAAGCTTCATTCTCCCTGAGGGAGCATCGGGACGCTTTGTAGGTGATACAGAGCCGACTCACTGAATGTCAGATAAAATATAAAATTAACGGTCATGCATCAACTCTATGCATGACCGTTTTTCACTTCCATATCTATCAGTTTTTTTTATACTATTATCTTTTAAATCTGTTTCTTTTAAGTTTTTTCCATGTACCGTTATAAGCTCTTTTTCAGCCTCTTCCGCCTGTCAATATCCTATAAGTTTTAGGAATATATCTT
Source organism: uncultured Lachnospiraceae bacterium (assembly GCA_934438085.1). GTDB lineage: Bacteria > Bacillota > Clostridia > Lachnospirales > Lachnospiraceae > Avilachnospira. The sequence continues at coordinate 100,860 of CAKSBC010000004.1, read as the reverse complement.
TTCATTATAATACCAACAGCAACAGAGACTGCCGTGCAGAATACAGGCATAAGTAAAAATCCTATCGATTCTGTAACAATAAAACCCATTCCGACCGCTTTAAATAACAATCTGAAAAATCTGATCTCCAGATAATGAAGTGCATATATCAGGAAGTTGAACTGCATAAATGCCGGCACATCTCCGGCTTTATCATTCTCACAATTCATATCAGAGGATTCTTTTGATGCTTTTGATGTTTTTGATGTTCTTGAAGATATCAGATTTATAAGAGAAAACAGCATTATATAGCCTGCTGCCCTTCCTCCTATAGTACCTGAAAGAATCATTCTCAGCCTTCCTTCACATATAGTGCATATAAAATCAAATATCGCAAATGCGATCAACGTCAAAATGAACACTTTTTTCCACTTGGCATTTTCTGTCTCGACATTATGTTTCAGATTAAGTGAAGCAAACGCACCTGTCATATAATAAAAAAGGGCATCCTCATTTACTATGTGGTACGGAAGAAGATCATAAAATACAGCTAAAATAAAGCTTAAGCAAAGAACTGACAGAGCTGCATTTTTACTTTTCAGCAGAATATAAATAATCGGTGTCAGTACCGTAAGCACTAAGAGCTCTCTCAGGTACCAGAATACCGGATTATATCTATTAAGTATCACTCCGTTAAATAGCGAGTTCGCATCCGTACCCGCCTTACCGATAATTACATATATTATGTAATATATTGTATTCCATAATAAAAATGGGATAAGAAGTGAGCTTATACGCCTTTTCCATTTCTTTGCAAAATACGCAAGGTCCACAGCCTTATCAGCGTCCTTAAAAAACAGATATCCGCTCATAGCAAAGAACCCCGGGACAGCTATCTGCCCGAGGCCCGTTCCTAATATTTTTTGTATAGAGAAGCACAGCTTAATACCGAAGCTTCCGGCCGCAGCAGTCATGCCTGAGTTTAAAAGCTGAACATCAATATCAGATACCTCATTAATCGATGCCAGCTCATCAAGCTGAAGGCTGCAAAGTCCGGCGTTAACAGCGTGGATCCATATCACAAAGATCGTCAGTATAAAGCTGAACACCGTTATTTTTCTGCTGAATGATATCACTCAATGATGCCTTTCTTCCTCTGTCTTTCCTTATATTTTGTAAGGAAACGGTTGATTCTGTCAGTAGGTGTAAGCAGCGCGCTGATAGAATCATCATGGTTAAGATAATCTATGAGCAGAGCCACATATTTACCCATGTTAACATTAGCATACCATTTTCTTGAAACAAGCTCAGGAGACTGATATATAAGGTTTGTAGTAAATACCTTATCGATTATGCCATTATCATAAGCCTCGTCAAACATTGCCAGGCCGTTTGTGAAGAGTCCGTAGCTGACGCAGCAGAATACTCTCTTGGCTTTTCTGAGCTTCAGCTGTCTTGCGACATCAAGAATGCTGTCTCCTGAAGAAATCATGTCATCAACAATGATGACATCCTTACCCTCTACGGAAGCTCCGAGATATTCATGAGCAACTACCGGGTTAACTCCATCCACTACCTTTGTATAATCTCTTCTCTCGTAGAACATACCCATATCAACGCCGAGTACGTTTGCAAGATATATCGCACGGCTCATTCCTGATTCATCCGGGCTTATAGTCATGAGATGATCGCTGTCAATGATAATGTCATCGTACTTATTGCAAAGAGCCTTTATGTACTGATATGACGGTGAGATAGTATCAAAGCTGCTGAGCGGAATAGCATTAACTACTCTCGGATCATTAGCGTCAAAAGTTATTACATTGTCAACGCCCATGCTTACAAGCTCTTTAAGCATCTGTGCACAGTCAAGAGACTCTCTGTTCTTCCTGTTATGCACTCTTCCTTCATAAAGGAAAGGCATTATGACTGTCATGCGCTTTGCCTGACCGGCAGCTGCAGCTATTACTCTCTTAAGGTCCTGATAGTGATCATCAGGCGAATAATGATTCTGCATTCCGCCCATTGAATAGCTTATGGAATGATTGGTAACATCCACAAGGAAATAAAGATCATGGCCTCTTACTGTGCTGTTAACAACACCCTTGCCTTCTCCTGAGCCAAATCTCGGAACATCATAATCTACTATATACGAATCCTTATTATAGCCCTTGAACGCAAGCTGATTTTTTTCGTCCTTTAATCTTTCATTTCTCCATCCGACAAGGAAGGAATCTATAACTCCGGCCATGCCCTCGGTGCCTTTCATAGGAACTATTCCTATAGGACCTACAGGTACAGTCTCCACCTCGTAATCACTTGATCTGGAAAATATTTCCTTCTCTTCTCCCATATCATACCCCTTTACTCTTTATAACTCTTAAGTCTGTGCCGTAAAACGGAAGCAGCATATATTGCCCCATAAATCTTGAACTTATACGTTCTCCGTAATCGGAGCAGATCTGATTCATAGACATATTCGTAGATATTATAGTAGATAATCCATATGAAAGTCTATCTGAAATTATGGAATAAAGCCTTGACCTTGTATATTCGGTGGAAAACTCAGTGCCAAGATCGTCAAGTATAAGTAATTCACATTCTGTAACTCGATGTCCTATATAGTCAGCATCATCATTTTTGCCGTTTGCAAATTCCGCCTTTGACATAGCTCTGAACATGTCTCCTGCTCTTTCATAAACGACTGAATGCTGTCTTTCTATAAGAGCCTTTGCAATGCAATTGCTTAAAAAGGTCTTTCCTGTGCCCGCAGGTCCGAACAGTAAAATATTATGACTGCCCTCTGCTTCAAAACTGTCCAGATACTTTTTTATACGCGGCAGCACATGCCCCTTCATATACTCATATTGCGTTATCCTTTTTGGCAGGAGCTCCTCTATAGGCCTTTCATTATCAAATACACTCATATCAAAGGTCGAGAAATTCTCTCTTTCCATAAGTGACGGAAGTCCAGACTCACGATTGAGCATAATTGATTCCAGCTGCTTAAAGCATCCGCATTTTTCGCTCCCTATAAATCCGGTATCGCCGCAGGCCGCACAGTGGTAATGTATGTTCAGATAATCCTCAGGATAACCCGAAGATATCAGCAGCTTGTTTTTTTTCTCACTGAGCTTTTTTCTTTCAGTTCTCAGCTCCTCTGCACGCTCACCGTTTTTACGCAGCATTGCCTCGGTCTCTAATGATCTTAACTCAGAAAGCCTCTCATCATATACTCTAAATGCAGGTACTGCCTCATACACTTCATCCTGTCTTGCATTCTTTTCCCTGACAGCCGCAAAATGTCTTTCTGAAATTATGCGCATTATTTCATTGTAATGTTCTCTGCTTATAGACATCGTAGGCTCTCCTTACAGCTTGCCGAGTACCTGGGCTTTTACCCAATCATCAAGATCATTATTTCTTGTAATTCCCTGCCTGGTTACTCTTGCCGTATTTTTCTTCGCTGTATCTCTGCGCATTTTGTCTATTTCTGAGGTACGTCTTTTTGCAGCCCTTACATCCTTGATGCCTGCTCTTGCCCAATCCAGACCGACTTTTTCAATGTAACGCATATTGTTATGCTGATTTTCTACACAGTAAGCTACAAGATAATCTATGACCTCGCACGGAATATGCAGCCCGTGATAGAGGTATGCCAATACCTCCTGTTCACGCTCTGTAAGTATTTTTGCCCTATATTTCTGCACAATAAAAAGAAGCTGGCCGAATTCCTCATCCTCGCTGAGTGTATTAAGTATAGCTTTGCCGGCTGTATTCTTATAGCGGTTTCTGAGTTCGTCTTCAAGCTCACTTACGCCTGCACCTGACTGCTTATTATCATTGTCGGCTGACATAGACTTTGTATCGGTATCAATGGAATCAATCTTCTCAGTCTGAGCTTCAATAACAACGCTCTCACAAACCGTCTCATCTGATATAGCTTCAGCCTCAGCGCATGATGTATTCTGCTCTTCATTATCAACTGCAGACTGCAACTTACCGCCGTCTTTTCTTCCGACCGAAACTATGCCCTTATCTTCCCAATATCTGATAGCTCTGCGGACATCTCCCTCTGTCATATGCAGTGCATCTGCTATGGCAGATATCTCAACTCCGGCAGCACGATTCTTAAGCAGGTAAAGATAAACCTTCACATAATCTCCGCTTGCCTCCGGCATATATTTTTCTATAAACTCATTTGCGACTATGGTCGCATCTATCTGAAACTTATCTGTACAACTCATATCCACTCAAACTCCTGTGCCGCTTATTTTACCATATCAGGTCTTATATTTAAACAGCCGTTTGGTTTACATAATTATCTTGTTGGCAATGTTGATAAGCTTCTCGAAACCGCTTAAATCAAGGCTCTCAGAGCGTAAAAAATCCACCGTCTCAGACGGTGGATTCAATGTTTATAATGTTGATAAGGTGGATAATTATCAGCGTGTAAGCCTGTCGGCTATATCTACGACATTTCCGGCTCCCATAGTTATCAACAAATCTCCCGGCTCTGTATGTTTCAAAACATACTCAATTATTTTATCAAAATCAGGAATATATCCTGCATTGCCTCCGTGCGCATTTATAAGCTCAGCTATATCGTTTGAGCTCACTCCGACGGTATTCTTTTCTCTTGCTGCATAGATGTCTGCCAAAATAACTTCATCGGCAAGCATAAGCGCATCTGCAAAGTCTCTCAAAAGCGCCTTTGTCCTTGTATAGGTGTGAGGCTGGAATATAACTCTTATCTTTTTATGCGGATAAAGCTTTGCTGCTTTAAGTGTAGCTTCTATCTCCTGCGGATGATGAGCATAATCATCAATGATATCGACGCCGTTTACAGATCCTCTGTATTCAAAGCGTCTCTTGGTTCCGTTATATTTAACCAATGCTGCTGCCGCAGTTTTGATGTCTATACCCATTCTTTCTGCCGAAGCTATAGCTGCAAGTGAATTAAAGACATTGTGCTCTCCAGGGACAGAAAGCTCCACTCTTACTGTCTTTACTCCGTTTTTGACAAGAGTATATGAAGCACAGGCCTTCTCATCAAAGCTTATGTCCTCAGCGGTATAATCACAGCCCTTGTTCTTTCCGAATGTTACAAAACCGCAGCCAAGATCCTTCGTGAAATAATCTATATCATCAATGTCTCCGTTGATAACAAGAAATCCCTTTTCATTCTGAGGAAGAGTATGTATAAATTTTCTGAAGCTTGCTCTGATATCATCAATATCCTTGAAAAAGTCAAGATGATCGGCTTCAATGTTTAAGATCACAGCAAGTGTCGGATGGAAGCTTAAAAAGCTGTTGGTATACTCACATGCCTCTGCTATGAAAAGATCTCTCTTGCCTATCCTGATATTGCCTCCAATAGCATCAAGCATTCCTCCTACTGTTACAGTAGGGTCCTTCTTGGCTTCGAGCACCATATCCGTTATCATGGAGGTGGTCGTGGTCTTTCCGTGAGTTCCGGCAATATTAACAGCCTCGGTATAGTTTGCCATTATCTCACCCAAAAGCTCAGCTCTTGAAAGCATAGGAATATTCTTTGAAACAGCAGCAGCATACTCAGGGTTATCCGGATGTATTGCAGCTGTATAAACCACAAGATCCGGCTCTTTGATATTCTCTGCTCTCTGTCCTATCTCAATCTTTGCCCCTTTTGCTTTAAGCGTATCCGTAAGCTCAGATTGTTTCATATCCGATCCGCTGACTTTAAAGCCCTCATTCATCAATATCTCGGCAAGGCCTGACATGCTGATGCCTCCTATGCCTATAAAATGAACACTTATCGGTTTATTAAAATCTATCTGGTACATATTTATTTCCTTATAACGTTGACAGGGACTGCCACACCTTCAGTCTATCGCCGCCGGTGTGACAGTCCCTAATTAATATTTTATTTAGCTGTTGCTGTTGCTCTGGTCTCACGTATAACGTTGACCTTGATCTGTCCGGGATAAGTCATTTCATCCTCGATCCTCTTTGCAATGTCTCTTGAAAGAATGACCATATCGTCCTCGCTGACCTCGGAAGGTATTACCATGATACGTACCTCACGTCCTGCCTGTACAGCAAATGACTTTTCAACTCCATCATAGGAATTGGTTATTTCCTCAAGCTGTCTGAGTCTCTGTGTGTAAGCCTCTAAAGACTCTCTTCTCGCGCCCGGTCTGGATGCTGATATAGCATCTGCTGCAGCTACGAGGAATGATATAGGATTTGTAGGTGCAGTATCGCCGTGATGTGACTCAACTGCATTTATAACTATTGCCGGCTCCTTATACTTCTTGCAAAGCTCAACACCGAGCTGAACATGTGTTCCTTCCTGCTCGTGATCTACTGCCTTACCTATATCATGAAGAAGTCCCGCACGCTTTGCCATGCGTACATCATAGCCAAGCTCTGAAGCAAGAAGTCCTGCTATCTGGGCAACCTCTATGCTGTGCTTGAGTCCGTTCTGTCCGTAAGAGGTCCTGAACTTCATACGTCCAAGGAGCTTTATAAGCTCAGGGTTAAGTCCGTGTACTCCTACCTCTAAAACTGCAGCCTCACCTTCCTCACGTATAGTATTCTCAACCTCGACTCTTGCTTTTTCAACAGTCTCTTCTATGCGTGCAGGATGGATACGTCCGTCAAGTATCAGCTTTTCGAGAGCGACTCTTGCTATTTCTCTTCTTATTGGATCAAATCCGGAAAGTACTACTGCCTCCGGTGTATCATCGATAATGAGCTCAACGCCTGTAAGCGTTTCTAATGCTCTTATATTTCTACCTTCACGTCCAATGATCCTGCCCTTCATATCATCGTTAGGCAGCTGGACAACCGAAACCGTAGTCTCGGCAACATGGTCGGCAGCGCATCTCTGAATAGCTGTTACGATATAATCCTTAGCCTTCTTGTCTGCCTCTTCCTTAGCGATATTATCATATTCTCTTATGATCTTCGCTGTGTCATGCTTAATGTCATCTCTTACTGAGTTCAAAAGCTCTTCTCTGGCCTGCTCTGCGGTAAGTCCGGATATTCTCTCAAGCTCGCTGACCTTCTCGGCATGGAGCTGTTTTATCTCTTCCGCCTTCTTGTTGAGTGTATTGTCTTTAGAGTTTAATTCCTTCTCTTTTTTTGAAAGCTCTGCCTGCAGCTTATCGGCGTTCTCTTCCTTCTTCAGAAGTCTCTGCTCCTGCTGCTGAAGTTCCTTACGTCTTTCACGCTGCTCTTTTTCAAACTCATTCTTGTGTCTTAAAGCCTCCTCTTTAGCCTCAAGGAGTGCTTCTCTCTTCTTGGTCTCTGCCGTCTTAACAGCGTCGTCTATTATAGACCTCGCTCTGGTCTCGGCAGTACCTATTTTCTCTTCCTGCTTTTTCACAGCCGATGAACCGCCCATCTTAAATGCGATGAATGCGGCTATGACTGCAACAAGAATGAGAACAACATAAACAATCATCTTGTATCTCCTTCTCCCTTATATAACTGTCAATGTGCGATGTATGTAAACTGTCATATAGAATACAAATATACACAATGAATAATTATAGCTTTAATCATTTATTATGTCAATTCTTAAAGGCGCTGTCATCATGTGCCAAACAGCCCAACAGAACGTCATACAGACTCACTGAAGGTATAAAAAAAGATCTCTGCACACTTTTTTGTATAGAGATCTTTCATGAATTATCTTCCCATAATGCCTAAAACTGCATATTTATAATTTTCCGTTGCCTGCAAAAGATTGAGTTCATTAATGCCGGCTGATGCACGGCTTGCTATATACTGCATCTTAAGGCCTTCATATTCGCCTTTTCCAAGCATTCCCAGACTGTTTTTTGTATCAGCTGAGGCTTCTGTAAGCTCAGCTATCCTGAGCGATGTATCTGAAGCATCGCAGAGTATCAGCTGTTTTTTGAGACCGCTGTATATATCATCAAAGCTGATCTTAGCTGCTGATTCCGCAGCATTTGAGTTTGCATCTCGATATTTAAGAACATCTCCGCTGTAATTTGAGACCTTTCCGGCTGTTTTTACAGATGAATCAGCTCCTATAGCAGTTTTCCTGTCAGCATCGATGTCTCTTTCGCTCAAATAATTCCTGTCTGCTTTAGGAGGCTCCGCTATTAAAACGTCAGCATCAGGAGCATATCCGCACTGAACAAGAATATTCGCCTTAAGCTGTGCCATACCTGCATCAAGCTGCATAAGCGAGGCTTTTGCACTGTCCAGATTCTGTTTATAGCCTGCCAGAGCCTGTGCGGTTGCCATCTGCTCTCGTTCCATAGACTGATATGTGCCGTATAAGGTTTCGTACAAAGCTACCTGCTCTGCTGCCATTGTTCTGTTTGTTTCAAGAGTTTTGTAGGATATAACAAGTCCTTCGACTACAGACGTAAGCTGATTTTTAAGCGGAGCAAGACTGATCTCGGAATTCTTCTTTCCGTAGGTCAAGCTTCTTGTTGTCTTTCCGATGCTTTCAAGCCCTGATTTAAGAGCTTTTCTCATTACTTTTGACTGATCAAGGCTTTCCTCAAGCTTCTTATATGCGGTATCTGTGGTGCTTCCGCCGTTTGATAAAAGCTTTCTTTGCGCTTCTTTTATCGAATCCACAGCATCATCTATATCATCAAGTTGATCCTTTAAGCCTGAAATAGTATCTGCCGCAGCATTTTTCATACTTCCTAATGTTTCATCAACCTTTCCGGAATATGTTTTATATGTAGGATTGCGGTATTTGATAAGATCAGATATTTCAGACCATTCAATAGTATTATCACTAAGCGCAGTATAAGCCTCGGCTGTTATACCGTCAGGTATACCGCTGTCTCCCGGACCGTATGCATAGGCAGTTCCGACACCAAAGACCAATACGGTAACAGCAGCCGCTATTGCTGAGATCCTGATTTTTAATTTTTTCATTATCCCTCCATGCATGCAATGTGATCAATTAAGAGTTTCTGCAGTCGATCGGATTCAAGCCTTAAAACACACTGTATCAGCAGTATTAGCTCTTAATATTTTGCTTAGTTTCTTATCAGAGAATACCGTCATTTACAGCCGCATCATATTTAACTCTTGCCAATACCATCTGGTTATATGCTGAGCTTACTGATGCTTCAGCTGCAACAGCACTGTTTTCAGCCTTCATAAGCTCAACCTTGCTGATCATTCCGAGTGCATACTGCTTATTGGCATAATTAAGATCCTTATCACTGTTTGCCTTTGCGCCAACCGCATTATTATAAGCGGTCACAGCATTTACAAGTCCGTCATAGGCAGCTTTAAAATTAATGCCAAAGCTGTCTGAGTCTTTTTTCAGATTTGTTTTTTGCTCTTCTACAAGCGTCTGATAGCCTGAATCCGAAGCATTTTTAACTCTGATATTATCTATCTTAAGTGTAATATTTGCTACCTCTGCCTTTTTCTTATCTTCCTCGTAGTTGACATTTGCTATAGTTTGAGCATCATACTCCGGAAGCTTGCCGATAACTGCATCGGCATCATATTTCCAGCCGCAGGAAACTATAAGACTTTGTCTGTTTACGTTTATTTGATTATCCAAAGTCACTGCATTAGCTTTGGCATCATCCCAGGCAAGCTTTGCCGTTAGTACCTCCAACTCGGTTCCCACAGCGGCATTTTTCCTGTTGACTGCAGAGTTGTAAGCTCTTTCAAGATACTCAAGGTTAGATGCACTGCTGTCTTTACTTAATAACGCTGTATAGTAATCAAGAAACTGTGTTTTAGCGCTGAGCACTGTCTGCTTTTCAATCTGTTCATAGCTGAGTTTGACCACATCAAAATCATCCAGATTGCTGTCAGCCTGACGTCTTAAATTATTCGCCTGTATCCTGAGATTAGCCGCAACAAGCTCTTTTCCTGAAGCATCATCCATGGCATCTGCCTGACTTTCGTAATCAGATGCCTTATCAAGCAGATAGCTGCTCACCTCTTCTGAGTCCATTGAACGGCGTTCATCCTTTGAAAGCTCACTTCTGTTCGTGATGACATTTGCATTATACTCATGTATAAGAGCAGGTATCTCGTCCCAGTTAAGCTCATTATCCTCAAGCCTTTTCCATTCCTCGGAGCCTCTTGAGAAATTATTAGTCTGCTTCACCTCTGATCCGATACTCTTAACTTCACTGTTAATGTCCGGATACACCGCTACGCTGTCTGCAAAGGTGTTTATACTGCCGTATGCTGCGGTATATAAAAGGGCAGCGGCAAATAATGCCGCCTGTCCTTTTCTCGCCGAGACTTTATTCTTTTTATGATTTTCGAACTTAAAGCTGTTATTTTTCATCAGTCTATCTCGATCCTCTTTCTGTCTCTGTTGCCGTTTACATAATAATACAATACCGGAAGCACCAAAAGTGCCATTATTGTAGATGTAATAAGTCCGCCGACATCGACCATCGCAAGTCCCTGCATCATCTCACTTGACTCACCAAAGCCTATAGCCATCGGAAGCATACCGATAATAGTTGTTATAGTCGTCATAAGTATAGGTCTTAATCTTATGACTCCCGCCTCTATAAGCGCATCGTCAAGTCCCATTTCCTGTCTCTTCTGATCGACCGTATCTACATAAAGAATACCGTTATTTACCGCAGTACCTATAAGTATCAGGAATCCCATCAGTGATGTCATTGACAATTCAATGTTGAAAAGCCATAAGAATCCGAGCGCTCCTATCATAGCAAACGGTATGGTAGCCATGACCATGAATGAGAATCTTGCTGATTCAAACTGTGCTGCCATTACTACGAATACAAGGAATATTGCTACCGCTATTGCAGTTCCGAGACTCTTGAACTCTTCACCCATCATTTCATCCTGGGCGCTTTGCTTTTCCTCAACGTCCTGACTTAAGTTAGGATCAACGTACTTTGTCTTAAGATCCTTTCTGGTAGTCTTATCCGCAAGATCAGTGTAGCTTGCGCTTATATCTACCTTATAATGCTTATCTGAGCGGGCAATGCTTCCCGGGCTGTCCTCAAAGCTGACCTCCGCAATATCTTTAAGATAAGCCTGATTTCCTGTGTTTGAGGTAAGCATTATATCCTCAACCTTATTGATGGTATCGAATTCATCCTCCGGATACTCTACCATTATCGACATTTCAGTACCGTCAACTCTCATGGTATCTGCTTCCTTACCTGAAAGCATAGTGTAGAGGTTGCCGGCTACCTGTGCAGGTACAAAGCCCTCTGCTGCTGCCTGAACCGGATCAATATGGATCTTGATTATAGGCGAAGTATTAGCTAAGGTCGAAGATACCGCCGTAACTCTGTTGTCCTGCTGAAGCGATTTATAAATATTATCAGATGCCTCTTTAAGCTTATCATAATCGGCCGAAACAAGAGTTACACTGAAATCGCTGCTGCCTCCGCTCATCATGCTTGTCTGTGAGTAGCTTTCAACGCTTATATCGCAGTTATCCACAACCTGCAATGCTTCCTTCCACTCAGATACATGCTCATCAGTGGTCATCTTTCTGTTCTTTTTAAGATATACCGTAAGTGTTGTTCCTGAGCTCATCATGCTTCCGCCCGAGCTCAAAAGATAGCTTTCGACATCGCTGTCCTCAGCAATAATGTTTTCTATCTTTTTATAGGTCTCATCCTGCTTTTCAACAGTCAGATCCGACCTCATATCAATGTTTATCTGTACCGTTCCCTGATCTATTGAAGGCATAAGCTCCATCTTAAGTCCGGTTGCCGCAATAATTGAAAGCACTAAAAGGCCTGCCGTTACAGCTAAGGTTCTCTTCTTATGCTGCATGATTTTATGCATAACGGATCTGTAGCCCTTCTGCATGTCTCTTATTGCCTTGTAAGCAGGAGCTTTTTCCTTTTCTGTAGGCTTGTAGAAGGTGTAGCACAGAGGAACGATAGTGCAGGATGAAAGCAGTGATGCAATCATACAGAACACTATTGTAAATCCAAGCGGCTGGAAAAACTGACCGGAAAGTCCGCTTATCATTCCAAGCGGTAAAAATACAACACAGGTGGTTATTGTGGATCCGAGTACGGAGGCTGCAACCTGTCCGGTTCCGCCTACGGCTGCATGGATAAAATCCATAAATTCAATTCCGGGATTTTCTTCCTTTGCCCTAAAGCAGGCCTCCAGGATTACTATCGAGTTATCGACCATCATACCGACTCCCAATACTATGGCACCGAGAGTTATAATGTTGAAGGAATAGCCCTTTGCCCACATAAGCACAAATGCGGTAAGTATAGATATAGGTATGGAGGTCGCAACTATAAGCGAAGCCTTAACGTCTCCGTAGAATATAAACAGTACTACTGTAGAGAGGATGATTACCGATATCATAGTCTCTATCATAGTCTTTATTGCATTTCTTACCTGATCGGCACTATCCTCTATGACAACGAAATCAAGATTCGGATCGGAGGCTTTCAGTCTGTTGAGTGCCTTCATGGTCTGATTAGAAACATCAACCGCCGTGTACTGTGTATTTCTGTTGACACCGAGAATAATCGTATCCTGACCGTTATATCGGCCTACAGCTGTCTGCTTCTCATTCGCACGACTTATAACAGCTATATCCTCAAGGTATATGATATTGCCGTTTCCTAATGTTATCGGAACCTTATTTAATGCCTCCGGAGAATCATAATCGACACCGGTAGACATATTCATATCGGTGCTTCCTACCTTTGCAGAGCCTGACGGTATTGTAAATGAAGCAGAACCGACAAGCTGTGCAACCGTAGATATATCAAGATGATACTGTGCAAGCCTTTCCGGAATAAGGCAGACGCTGACATACTCCTTCTGACCACCGGAGATATCAACTGACGCTACAGATGACATTTTCTCAAGCTCAGGAACTATATTCTTATCTGTATAGTTATAAATATTATCTACTGCCGGATTATTAACCGCAAGATATATTGATGCCATAGAGTTAACATCCATGACAATAATCGTAGGATCACTTGCATCCTCCGGAAGGTCATTCTTGACTCTGTCCAGTTTTTTCCTCAGATCTGAATACGCATTATCCATATCTGTGCCGTACTCATACTGAACAAGTACCATAGAATAGTTTTCTGCGGATGAAGATGTAATGCTGTCAACATTACTTAATGAGCCTAAATTATCCTCGATAGGCCTGGTTATCAGTTCATCAATATCTGAAGGGCTGGCTCCCGGATATGTAGTACTTATGACAAGCATAGGCATATTTATCTCAGGTGTAAGCTCAAGTTTTGAATTAAAAAGTGACATAAAGCCAAAGAAGACCAATGAGAGTATGCACAGTATGGCAGTTACCGGTCTTTTCAGCACAAATTTCGTAAGCTTAACCATAGGATCAGTCCTCCGCAGAAAGCACCTGAACCTGTGCTCCCTCATAAAGCTGTGAGGTCCAGGTCTTAATAACTATACTGTCATCATTAATGCCTTCTAACACTTCTGTCTTATCGTTATCTAAAATTCCTGTCTTGACTTCATTTTTATGAACTGTAGCTGCACGATTGCCTTCCGCTATCGTCGCACCCTCAGCCTGCTCCGTTGACTCATCGTTATAGGTAATGGTATATATATAGGTCTTTCCGCCGTCATAGTAAATGCTGTCTGTATCTACCAGCATAGCATTTTCAGCTTTATCTGAATCAAAGAAAACCTTGACCTTTGCGCCCTTTGCAACTGCATCGCTTCCAGTAAATTCAGCTTCAGCCTCGTACAGACCGGATGCCTTATCAGGAAGAGTCTCCAGCTTAGTAAGATGTCCCTTGTAAACCGAGCCCTGCTTCTTTATCTGAACCTTATCTCCAACATTTAACGAAGAAAGAAGTCTGTCAGTAACATAGAAGACTACCTTGCTGGCACTGTTTGAAGATACAACACATACCTGTGAGCTCTGCGATGCCATAGCATTTAAGCTCATATTTGTTGATTCAATAACTCCGCTTACCGGAGATGTAACTGTAGCAAACTCAACCTGTGTATCATACTGAAGCTGTGCAGACTCAAGCTGAAGCTTAGCTCCGTCTGCTGCCGCAGAAGCCTGATCATAGCCATTCTTTGTACTTTCATATGTCTGCTGGGAAATATCTCCGCTTGCTAAGAGTGTCTGCATCCTGTCAAGGTTTGTTTTCGCAAGAGCCTTTGCCTCATTTGCTGTCTTAAGCTGAACCTTGGCACTGTCAAGAGCTATCTTTGCACCGTCCACGGTCTTGGAATTATCGATATCACAGATAGGATCACCTGCCTCTACGGTATCGCCTGCCTTAACATATATATTAAGTATCTCACCTGCCGCCTTCGGCATAACATAATACACATCTCCCGGCTCCACCGTACCTACAAGACTGGTCTCAACGGAAATATCACCTTTTTCAGGTGTGCCTACTGAAACTGTTGCCAGTGGCTTTGATTCAATATCCTCACCTTTGCCGCAAACTCTTAAAATCACAAGCAGTACAAAAATAACCGCTACAGCTGCTACCGTCAGCTTCTTTTTGGAGAGTTTCTTTGGTTCCTTTGTTTCCATAAAATTCCTCTTTCAAAATATATTACTTTATCTTTTTATACATATTAATGCAGTTCATTTTATAAATGTTTAATAATGTATTAACTACAATTAAACTGGTTATTAACTTCTGCGAGAATTCATCTTATTACAAATATAATAGCTGCGCAAGTAATTGCGCAGCTATTTACTCAAAATTCAGATATTGTAGTGGTTTATTATTTTCTCTTGACCTGATTGTTTCTGGCGTCCTCTTCGATCTTCTCAAGAATGACCTTTTCCTGATTACGGATATGCTCCTCAACGATTTTTAAGCCTTCTATAGAATCTCTTTTTATAAGAGTCTCTATCATCTGATTATGCTCCTTGATGAGCTGATCCCTGGATTCCTTATTCTTTGCATACTCCATACGATATCTGTACATATTTTCGCGAAGATTTGCAAGGATCTCCTTAAGCTTGTCATTCTGAGCAGCATTATAAATGATGAAATGGAACTTTTCATCCACTTCTGCAATCTTCACAAGATCGTTGCTCTTAACAGCCTCTTCGAATTCCTTCTCAGCTTCCTTGAGCTCTTCGATTTGCTCATCATTTATACATCTGAATGCACATTCGTATGCCATCTTCTCTAATGTCATACGAACCTGAAGCACATCCATCAGCATTTTCTCTGAAATTCCTGCAACAACCGCTCCCTTTCGAGGAATCATAGTTACAAGTCCTTCGTTTGCAAGCTTTCTGATAGCTTCTCTTATCGGGGTACGGCTTACGCCCATTTTCTCAGCCAGCTGGATCTCCATAAGTCTCTCACCCGGCTGTATCTCGCCTTTAAGAATAGCCTGTCTGAGTGTAGTAAAGACAAGCTCTCTGAGCGGCATATATTCATTAATGATAACGGTAAAATCTGAACTCATTTTATCACCTCGTCTTGCCTTTATATCGTATTAAAAAAAATGCAAAATTACAAGCACTTTTTTAATTTTTCATTTCATTTATTATTATAGGATATATAACAATGATCCGGAGAAATTTAAATATATGTATCTTAAGAAAAGCTATAACAAAAAAACAGGCAGAACTCAGCTTTTTATTGTTGAGGCATACCGTGACAAGGACCGAAAACCCAAATCAAAGGTCATAAAAACTCTCGGTTATCTTGATGTGCTTGAAAAGGAATATGACGATCCGATCAGCTATTTTTCTGAGCTCGCAAAAAAGATGACTGCCGATTGCAAGGCCGCTATCGACAGGATCAAGCTTATGATAGATCCGGATGAAAGCACACCTTCCGGAGGCGGAAGAAATATTTGCTTCGGTATTGCCGCAATGATGAAGGTCTACAATGATTTCGGCTTTGATTCCTTCTTTTCCGAAATATCCAAAAGCACTAAAACCGAATATAATCAGAATAATATTTTTAAATTTGCCGTGTGTACAAAGGCATTGTTTCCAAACCCTTCCGAGCTTGATTTTTCAAATATAAGATTCCTTTTCAGTACTGATAACCTGACTGCCTCAGATTACTACAGAACCGTAGATCTTCTTACCAAGAGCCGTATGGATCTTATTAGATGGATATTCAATAGGATACCTGAATACAGCTTCAGCGATCAGGATCATTCTAAAATATCAGAGCCTATTTACTGTTATTTTTCAGGTTATGAATTTGATTCTTTCAGTCATTCCTTAGGAAACGCAATTTCAAAGCTCTTTTTGCCCGGCTGCAGCTCAAGTGCATTTTACGGATTGTTTACAGATGCAAATGACTTTCCGCTTTATTATGCACTTTTAAACGGCAGTATGTCTGAAGCTAAGATTCGAAGCTCGATTACTGCCCAGTTGAATGATTCTGTTATAAAGAAACGAACTATAGCTGTCGCAGGCAGCCTGGATACCGATTATTCCAAAATTGCCTCTCATCTGCTTCAGCACGGTAACGGCTACATCTTTGCTTATCCACTGTATAATGCTGACGAAGAGCTAAAGGAATATGCATCGAATATTAAAAGAGACGCCTTCCACTCAATAAGCTTCAAGGATCGTGCTGTTTTTATAGACGAGGACGAAGTCAGTAAGCCGTTTATAGATGATTTTAATAACAATGATTTATGTTATAATGAACGATTGGTTTCGAAAAAAATCGAATCGTCCGTATCTTTTTCTAATACATTGGAAAAACAACTGCTTATTTACTCGCCTTCGTTTGCAAATAACTGCCGCACGGAACGTGCTCGCCTTATTGACCTTGCAAAGGAAATAATTGCAGATCCTGAATGCTTAAAAAAGCCCGGCACCTATTCTGCAAGAAAATATATACAAAACCTTTCCTTTGATAAAAATAATTCGTTTAACGGTGATATGACTAAGCTTAAGTTAAACACTGAGCTTATAGAAAAAGAAGCCCTTCTTGACGGATATATTATAATCGTTACAAGTGAGACTGAGGCCGATCTGAATGACATCTATAATCGTCTTATTGCCTTAGTCTCTACTGAATCATTTCTATCCTACGAAAGAACGACTCCGATCGGACCGGCACCGTATGAGAATTATGAGACAGTACAGCAGTCGGATTTCTTTATAAGATATATAGGCTTTATACTTTGCAGAATCATAGAAAATAAACTCGGTAAAAGATTTGATGTATCAAAAATTTCCGAATCATTAAGAAAATGTGAGTACATACATATAGAGGACGACATTTATATGCTTACTTACAGAGATGAGATACTCGATGCGATTGGCGAAGTATTAGGAATAGACTTTACCAAGCGCTTCAGACGGCTTAAGGATATCATGGCAATGTTCTGATCGATGCCTTCAACCGGTTTATTTCTATTTCCGGATTATAATTATTTTGTATTAAGTATAAAAATGCCTCAGACATCGGAAGCTTAGTTGTTTCCATTGTCTGAGGCCGTTTTTATTTTAGATTTCTCCGGTCTTTCTGATATTTGAGTCGAGAAGCTTATTAAATCCAAGCCATCCGTCTGCATTCTGAGGCTGCTTATTTTCAAATGCCTCATACATAGTCTCGACCTTTGCATCCATGTTATCCACAAAGCTAAGTATCATAGCTTCAACAAGCGCCGGCTTTTTAGGTGAACCAAATTCAAGCTCGCCGTGATGAGACAGTATCATATGAATAAGCTCATTTTTGAGTCTTTCAGGGAAATCCTCTATTGAATCTGCCGCATTTGACACCATCTGTGCTCCTATCATGATATGTCCGAGAAGCTGGCCTGCATCGGTATACTCGTTAGTAGGGAAAGCTGAAAGTTCCTTAAGCTTTCCGACGTCATGCAGTATTGCTCCGGTTACAAGCAGGTCTCTGTTAACTATTGTTCCGTAATGAGCTGCTATATTATCACAAAGCTGCGCCACACTTAAGGAATGCTCTAAGAGTCCGCCTATAAATCCGTGGTGGACAGACTTCGCGGCACTGTGCTCAGAAAAACGTCTTACAAAATCTGAGCTTCCGAAAAATGTTCCGAGCAGTGCACGAAGATGCTGATTCTGTATTGAAACAATAAGCTCTTTAAGCTGCTGCTGCATCTCGCCAATATTTTTCTCACTTGTCGGGAAATAATCAGCCGAATTATAGCTGCCTTCTGATGCTCTTCCTATCATACGGACATTAAGCTGATTTCCTCCGTTAAAGATCGTTACTAATGCATCGATCTCTACAAAATCCATAGCCTCGAAATCACGTACTCCCGGGCTTCCGAGATCCCAGATCTTACCTTCTATCTGCCCTGTTTTATCCTGAAGCACAAGATTTCCGTATTCCTTACCGTTCTTGGTAAGTGCAATATTCTTCGATTTGCACAGATATACTTCCTTAATGTGCATACCGTCTTTTAATGATTCAATATATTTCATTTTTCCCCATTTCTAAGCTTTGATAAAAGCATTTATCTTTTATAAGCGCACTCAAGTATAATGCAAAGCTCTGAATTTAACAAGTATGCTTCAAGTGGAAATCACAGTCTCTATGATGTTCACTATATTTCTGTCATAGCTTTTTGTCATAATATTCGCCGCTGCTTCCTGCATTTTCGATTCTGTTTCAAACAATCCGTACACGACTGACCCGCTGCCTGTCATGGATGCCGAGACCGCACCGTTTTTAAGAAGCTCATCTTTAAGTGTATCTATTATGTCGGCATTTACAGCATATTCTAAAACATTAATATTATTTTCAAGGAATGTTTTCATTAAGGCCTCATCAGCAGCTGAATTTACCGCGTCTGAAAGTCTCGCCGTATCAGGATGCATAAGCCGCTCTCCGAGATGCTCTTTGGCATCATCATATGCTGAATATATCTTAGGAGTCGAACCTGAAAGCTCCGGCTTTATCAAAAGCACATACTGAGGAAATGCCTTATTTCCCTTAATTGGTCTGAGAGCTGTCATTTTAGTTCCAGTGCCTTCCGCTCTTGCAGTTCCACCCATTACACAAAACGGAATATCAGAGCCAATCTTTGCTCCAAGCTCCATAAGCTTTTCGAAAGATGCTCCTATGCCAAAAAGCTCATTAAGGCCTCTTAGCACTGCCGCTGCATCTGCCGATCCGCCTCCGAGTCCTGCTTCCGACGGTATGCGTTTTATGAGAGTCATAGAAATTCCGGAATCAATACAATACCTTTTAATCATTAATTCCGCAGCCTTATACATCAGATTATTCTTATCCGTTGGTATTTCAGCTGTTTCTTCCGCATTATTTGAAGTTGCAGCCACGTCTATGCCACAGTATTCAGCTGTATCTTTTTCTATTGTACTATATCTTTTTTTAATATTTCTCAGATCTTTAACTTTTAAAAGAATTTTTCCTTTGTTTTCCTTGCCAAGATCCTCTATCCTTATCTCATCATACAAGCCTATGCTCTGCATGATCATATCAACGATATGATACCCATCCTCTCTTTTTCCGAGAACATCAAGGCAAAGATTTATTTTAGCATAGGCTTTTAATTCTATTGTTTTGTTCATATTTCGTTCATATTTTTTTTAAATATCATTAACTTATCACACATAAAATCGACATGTTTGAATCTTATATTATAACCATAAACATTAAGTAAATTATTACTGCATTGCTTAATAATTTTTTCATAATGCTTTGCCTCGGTAGATACTACCGAGGCTCCTCCCTTTTTATGGGGGATTTTTTTATTTAAGGCAACTCGTTATTATTGATCACGAATCTATACAGGATTATCAGATAACGCTTCCAAGCCTTTAGTCCTGCTGCCGGTTTAAGTATTAGCACTTATACTATAAATGTCCGTCTGTCAGAGCTCTTTGCCGAAACAGACGGACTTTTAAATTATTTCTTATACATTGCCTGTATATCGGCATTATCATAAATTGCTATATAGGTATGATCTTCTTCATACATACGCATAATGCTTATCATATCCGCTTCGGGAATAGCGATGCAGCCATGAGTATTTTCGTTATTTACAACGCAGTGAAGATATATGGCTGAGCCCTTGTATGGTGTTCCTTCGACATTATACCCGGTATCAATACAATAATTATAATACTTTCCGTAGTCTATAATGTGCTCCGACTTCTTTTTATCAAAATTATTGTAATTGCTGATATTTACCAGTTTATTATATAACGGTGACTCCGAATCTCCGTTCCAATAATAATTTCCGTCAACCTTTATATAATTATCTGGGAAGCCTTCAAGCTTATCTTCACGTCCGAAGGGTGTATTCATTTTAAAAATGCCTACCGGAGTTTTTGAATCTCCCTCTTTTTCCTTATACAGACCGTTTTTGCCAAGCTTGGCCCTTGCTGAAAGCTGTAGCTTAAAGGAAACATTATTTCCGTCAGCTTCTTTCTTATAAACATTCAGCACACCGCTGTCGGAGCTTTTGCCGCCGCAAAGCGTTATCAGGACTTTAGCATCTAAAGGTACATTGACCTTATCGATTTCAAGTCCGCTTGCTTCAACTATTCCTGACTGAATAAGTGTCTTTGTATCCGCACTATTTGAAAGCGGATATATTGCGGAATTCTGCTGTTTATTACTGTCTGCAGTGCTGTTTTTTTCAGCATTCTCCGTTTCGACATTCAGCAAAGCCTTATTATTGTCTGAGCTGCTGTCATAGCTTATGATCCTTACAGCCTTTCCGCCTGTACCGTCAGCAAAGGCAGAGAAGCTCATTGCCAATGATAAAAGAAGTACTGCTGCCGATATCTTCCTCATCCTGTTTCCTTCCATCAATTATGTACATAAACCGGCATTCCGACATATACGATGTTATATAATGCCGCAGCATTGTCAAACGGCATATTTACACAGCCGTGAGAACCATAGTTATAATACACATCACTGTTGAAATTCGTTCTCCAGGTTGCATCATGAAGACCGATTGCTCCGTTAAAAGGCATCCAGAAGCTTACCGGGCTTGCATACTTGCTGCCGTCTGAATTATAGCCTCTCAGTGTTCTGTTGCGTTCCTTATTATATATTTTGAAGTTTCCGGCAGGAGTAGCGTTGCCGTTTATTACTCTTCCTGTTACGCATTTGGAAGCCAATACGCACTGCTGTCCGGTGTATGCATATACCATCTGATTAGTAAGATCGATCTCTACGCAATTAACATTCCCGTAAGGATTAACTCTTGCCGCAGGATCAGCTGTTTCCTGCACGATCTTTGGTATAAGCTTTCCTTCTGCATCCACATCATAGCCGTCAGGAGTTTTTTCGGATATGTACAAAGCTCCCTCAGGATGCGAGGCATCGCCATTCTGAGCAAAATAATATGAAGCACCGTCAATAGTCTGCCACCCTGTCAGCATAATACCGTCTTCACCGAGCCTGTATTTTTTGCCGTCCTTTTCATGCCAGCAGTTTTTGAGCATTTCACCGTTTTTCTGATAATACCAGCTGCCGTTTTCATTCTGTTTCCAGCCCTCTCCCGGTCCTACATTAGATCTTTCATATGCTATTATCACACCCGGTGCAGCATTTGCTGCCTGAGCCATGCCGAAAATCGTCATTCCGCAAAGTAAGCTTGCCGCCAATAATTTCTTAAGCCTCATATCTTCCCTCTCTTTTTAAGATATTTTTATTTCATTTTATCTCATCATTATCTAAAAAGCGATACATTTAGCATAAGATGATTCAGAAAAGACACAGCCTGTGATTGACACTAAGCTCCTTTCATCAGATTCCAAGAACTCTGACTATCGGCAGCTGCTTCACAGACTGTGTCTTTATTGCAGATTCTATAATGCATTCTTATTGCTAATAATAATCATGCTTTTTTTATTATTCCTGCTCAGTATCCTGCTTACTTTCAAGATACTGCACCAGCTGCTGTGCCGCTCTTCCTGAGAAGCCTCCGTGGCGTATCTCCCAGCTGTTTGCGATAGTCTTAAGCTTTGCCTCATCTATCTTAAGGCCGTTTCTTTCAGCAAGAGCTTTAACTATCTCGTGATACTGCTTAGGTGTAGGTGCATTATAATTGATAGAAACTCCGAAGCGCGCAGCAAGCGAGGTCTTTTCCTCTATCGTATCAGAACGATGAATATCTCCCTCGTGCTCCATATCATTCCTATCCTTCCAGGTCTCCTTTACAAGATGTCTGCGGTTTGAAGTAGCATAAATAAGCACATTCTCCGGGCGTGTCTCAACTCCGCCTTCGATCACCGCCTTAAGGAATTTATATTCAACTTCATTTTCCTCAAAGGACAGATCATCGATAAAAATGATAAAGCGATAGTTCCGGTTCTTTATGCTGCCGATCACCTCTGAAAGATCTCCGAACTGATGCTTGTAGATCTCTATCATTCTGAGTCCCATATCATAATACTCATTGATAAGAGCCTTGACGCTGGTGGATTTACCTGTGCCGGCATCGCCGTAAAGCAATACATTATTGGCCTTTTTACCATTTAAAAAGGCAAGTGTATTGTCTCTAAGCTCCTTTTTCTGCTCCTCGTAGCCTAAGAGATCGCTAAGCATCACATTATCAACGTTACTTATAGGAAGGAAATCAAGCCTGCCGCCTTCGCTGCGGTTAATACGGAAGGCTCTGCTCATAGCAAAAAGTCCGTAGCCGTATTTAGCATAATAATCTGTGACAATGTCAAATATTTCCTGTCCGCTCTCAGCCTTGCAAAGCCTGTCTCTGAGCCCTCTTACCTGAGTACTGATATCGTGATTATAAAGCCTGTCTCTCTTAGGAATGGCCTTATAAGAGCAAATCTTTGTAAAGCAGTCAATGCCAAGCTTCTCTTCAAGTGCTGAAAAATCATAATGCATCAGCTCTTTAAATATCTCAAAATCCTTAACAGCGAAATAATTGACCGAGCCGTCTCTGCTTCCCACTCTCTCGCAGGTCTTTGTAAAAGAGTTTTCGTTCGTCATAAGTATATATGTCAGATAACACTGCCAGAGATCATCATCAAAGCCGCAGTCTGTCGAAAGGTCAAGGATATGCTTCACCTCTCTGAATGATCGCTGCACAAGCTCGTCCTTGTCAGCATTTTCCGACTCCGAATCACGAATAATATCGGCAACATTGCGAAGTATACTGTCTGCGCCAAGCTCACCAAAGAGCAGCAGTCTGGAAATCAATTTATACATCAGCTTAATATCGCTCCCTTATCTGCAGATGAAACATACTTTGCATAGCGTGCAAGATAACCTGTCTTGATACGCGGCTCCGGGCATACCCACTTTTCCTTCCTGGTCTTAAGCTCTTCTTCATTGACCTTAAGCTCGATAGAATGCTCAGGAATATTGATGGAAATGATATCGCCCTCCTCAACAAGTCCTATAGGGCCGCCTGATGCTGCCTCCGGTGAAACATGGCCTATAGAAGCACCTCTTGTTGCTCCGGAGAAACGTCCGTCTGTGATAAGTGCTACAGATTTATCAAGTCCCATGCCGGCAATTGCTGAGGTAGGATTGAGCATTTCTCTCATTCCTGGGCCGCCCTTAGGTCCCTCATAACGAATGATGACAATGTCTCCGGCTGAGATCTTACCGTCATATATTGCAGCTATTGCATCATCTTCCGAATTAAACACTCTTGCAGGACCTTCGTGCACCATCATTTCAGGCGCAACAGCAGATTGCTTAACAACACAGCCGTCAGGTGCAAGATTACCCTTAAGCACTGCGATTCCTCCGGTCTTGGTAAACGGATCATCTATCGGTCTTATGATATCAGGATCACGATTTACCGCATCCTTTATATTTTCACCCATAGTATTGCCTGTACAGGTCATTACGGATGTATCAAGAAGTCCGGCATCCGCAAGCTCCTTCATGACAGCATATACACCTCCGGCTCTTTCAAGATCCTCCATATAGGTAAATCCTGCAGGTGCAAGGTGGCAGAGATTCGGTGTCTTTTCTGATATCTCATTTGCCATATCAAAGCTTAAGTCAAGGCCGCACTCATGTGCTATTGCCGGAAGGTGGAGCATAGTATTGGTTGAACAGCCGAGTGCCATATCTACTGTTTCGGCATTGTGGAAGGCTGCCGGAGTCATAATATCGCGTGGGCAGATATTTTTTGCTACAAGCTCCATGATCTGCATTCCGGCATGCTTGGCAAGTCTTAATCTTGCAGAATAGACAGCAGGAATAGTTCCGTTGCCCTTAAGTCCCATTCCTATAGCCTCTGTAAGGCAGTTCATTGAGTTTGCAGTATACATTCCTGAGCAGGAGCCACAGGTAGGACATGCATTCTGCTCGTATTCCTCGAGTCCGGCATCATCAAGCTTTCCGGCATAGTGAGCACCTACAGCCTCAAACATATGGCTTAAGCATGTACGTCTGCCGTCATTAAGCGTACCTGCAAGCATAGGTCCTCCGGAAACGAAAATGGTAGGTATATTTACTCTGGCTGCTGCCATAAGAAGACCAGGCACGTTCTTATCGCAGTTAGGGATCATTACAAGGCCGTCAAACTGGTGTGCCATAGCCATGGCCTCTGTAGAATCAGCTATAAGATCTCTTGTAACAAGCGAATACTTCATGCCTGTATGACCCATTGCAATACCGTCGCACACAGCAATTGCCGGGAATTCCACAGGAGTTCCTCCGGCAGCTCTTATACCTGCCTTTACAGCTTCTGCGATCTTATCAAGATTCATATGTCCCGGAACTATTTCATTATAAGAGCATACAACTCCGATAAGCGGTCTCTCTATTTCTTCCTTGGTGTAGCCTAATGCATACAGCAGTGAACGGTTAGGTGCCGCCGGCACGCCTTTTTTTATAACATCGCTTCTCATTTTCTCTCCCCTTATTATTTCATTTAATATAAATGCAGTTTTCTGCTTGAAAATTACAAATTCGTATATCCGCTATGACACGGATATACGAGGCTTCCGGTGATCCCGGATTAATGATATATGATAATTATACTATACAGATTAGTTTGATGCTGTATCAGGATCTACATCATCGCCCCAGAGCATATTCTTACGAAGCTCTGCGCCTACTGTCTCCATTGGATGCTGAGCAAGGATAGCACGGCTTCTGTTGAAGTATGTACGTCCGTTGTTGTTCTCTGCGATC
This sequence comes from uncultured Lachnospiraceae bacterium, assembly GCA_934438085.1. Lineage (GTDB taxonomy): Bacteria > Bacillota > Clostridia > Lachnospirales > Lachnospiraceae > Avilachnospira. The sequence continues at coordinate 75,817 of CAKSBC010000004.1, read as the reverse complement.
CACTTTCCTGCAAATGTACCGTCCTGGATGTCCTGAAGAACTGCCTTCATTCTCTCCTTTGTCTCCTTCTCCGGAAGTACGCGAGGACCTGATACATACTCGCCGTACTCTGCTGTATCTGATACAGAGTAGTTCATCATAGCGATTCCGCCCTTATTGATAAGGTCAACGATGAGCTTAAGCTCATGGATAGTCTCAAAATAAGCATTCTCAGGAGCATAGCCTGCTTCTACAAGTGTCTCAAATGCAAGCTTCATAAGCTGAACGATACCGCCGCAAAGAACTGTCTGCTCTCCGAAAAGGTCTGTCTCTGTCTCTGCCTGGAAGGTTGTTTCCATAACGCCTGCTCTTGCTCCGCCGATGCCTGCTGCATAAGCAAGACCGATATCGTAAGCCTTTCCTGTAGGATTCTGCTCAACACAGATAAGCATAGGAACTCCCTTTCCGTTTACATACTGTGAACGAACAGTGTGTCCAGGTCCCTTAGGTGCGATCATGATAACATCAACATCTGCCGGAGGAACGATCTGCTTGTAGTGAATATTGAAGCCGTGAGCAAACATAAGTGCGTTTCCTGCCTCGAGGTATGGGGCGATGTCTGACTTATAAACCTTAGCCTGAACCTCATCGTTGATAAGGATCATGATGATGTCTCCCCACTTAGCAGCCTCTGCAACAGTCTTGACTGCAAGACCTGCCTCCTCTGCCTTTTTCCAGTTCTTCGATCCCTCGCGAAGACCTACGCATACATCACAGCCTGAATCCTTAAGATTGAGAGCGTGTGCATGTCCCTGTGAACCATAACCGATTATGGCGATTTTTTTGCCATAGATCTTTGTTATATCACAATCCTTCTCATAATACATTTTTGCCATAGTTAAATTCCTCCTGTAATTTGTTGTCGTCGTATATTGTGCTGCGCCCTCTCTCGATGGCGATAGTACCTGTTTTTGCAATCTCGAGTATTCCGAACTCTCCGAGAAGCTTTATAAGCGCCTCATTCTTTTCCTTATCTCCGAATACCCAGATCGTAATGGCTTCAAGATCAACATCTATAACCTTTGCTTTGAAAATGTTAACAAGCTGAATAACCTCGTCTCTTGACGCCTTGTCCGTAACTCCAAGCTTGATGAATGCTATCTCCCTTCGGATGCTTGTATCCTCATCAAGGATCTTGACATATTTAACGCCTATAAGCTTTCTGCACTGTGCAGCTATCTGATCTATCATCAGCTCATCGGCAATGACCTCTATTGAGATTCGTGTGATGCCGGGTCTGTCCGTTTCTCCTGAAACTATAGACTCTATATTGTAGCCCTTTCTTGAGAACAGTCTTGCGACCTGACTCAGGATGCCCGGCACATCCTCAACAAGGATGGCCAGGGTGTATATTTTCTTTTCTGAATTAAAAACTCTTCTCATCAGGCACGGCCTCCTTCATTTAATAGAAAATCAGTAATGTCATGTCCGGCTGCAACCATAGGGCTCACAAGCTCATTGATATCAAGTCTGCAGTCAATAACGGTGGCTTTATCTGCTTTAAGAGCCTCCTCAAGTACATTCTTCATATCCTCAACATTGTTGACTCTTCTTCCGTTTAATCCGTAGGCCTCTGCAAGCTTTACAAAATCCGGACCTCTGTCAAGAGTGGTCTCCGAAAATCTCTTTCCGTAAATAAGATTCTGCCACTGACGTACCATTCCGAGTGTTCCGTTATTAAATATTACAGTTATTATAGGAAGACCGTAATGCTCTACTGTAGCAAGCTCGTTGCAGTTCATTCTGAAGCAGCCGTCTCCGGTGATATGGATGACTCTTTTATCCGGACATCCAAGCGATGCTCCTATTGCAGCTCCGAGTCCAAAGCCCATTGTACCGAAGCCTCCGCTTGTAAGAAGCTGTCCCGGATATTCAAAGTGCAGATATTTTATAGCCCACATCTGGTGCTGTCCTACATCCGTTGCAACTATCGTATCCTTCGGTGCATTAACTCTTATATTTTCCATTATCTGCTGCGGAGTGAATCTTCCGAGATCCGGTGCCTCTGACGGTTCTCTGAGCGGAAGGATTTCCTTCTTCCATTCCGGATGATGATACTGCGGAAGCTTGGCATCAAGCAGCTCCAGCACCTTTTTAGCAGAGCCTATTATATGGTGATCTGTCAGAACATTCTTATCGATCTCAGCTCTGTCGATATCGATCTGTACGATCTTTGCCTGAGCTGCAAATGTATTAGGATTTAAGGCAACTCTGTCTGAAAATCTGCATCCGACCGCGATAAGCAGATCGCATTTGCTGCAGGCTGTATTGGAAGCTGTTGAGCCGTGCATTCCTATCATACCCGAGGTCAGCTCGTGGTCTCCCGGGAAGCCTCCGCCGCCCATAACCGTTATGGCAACCGGTGCATCCAGCTTTTCTGCAAACTCTCTGAATTCCTTATGTGCTCTTCCTCTTACTACGCCTCCGCCGCAAACTATAAAAGGTCTCTCTGATTCAGATATCATCTCAACAAGCTTGTCTACATCCTCCTGATTGACCTCAGGTGATGAAAGATCATGTGAGAAATTGAGCTTTTTAATAGCCTCACAGCTGCGATTTTCCTTATACGGAATGAACTCATAGTCTACCAGCTGATCCGGATTGGTCACATTCTTAAGGAAGTCTATAAGCACAGGTCCCGGTCTTCCGCAGGCTGCTATTGCAAATGCCTGTCTCATAACATCCGGTATCTGACTTGCCTCTCTTACAAGGAATGTTGCCTTTGTTATAGGCATTGCTATTCCTGTTATATCTACCTCCTGAAAGGCATCCTTACCTAAAAGTGTCTCTCCGACATTGCAGGTAATGAATACCACCGGAGAAGAATCAAGGTATGCCGTGGCAATTCCTGTAGTAAGATTGGTTGCTCCCGGTCCTGAGGTTGCAAAGCATACTCCGACCTTTCCGGTTGCTCTTGCATAGCCGTCAGCCGCATGTGCCGCCCCTTGCTCATGTGCTGTAAGTATATGATTTATCTTATCCTTATATCTGTATAATTCATCGTAGACATTTAGTATCGTGCCTCCGGGATAGCCGAACACTGTATCGACATCCTGCTCAAGAAGACATTCCATTATTGCCTTAGTTGCTGTTACCTTCAAATCAATACCCTCTGTTTGTTTTTATATTTTGTTTGCCCCTTTTTGAAGCGCTATCATTCCGGTGCGTGCGGTCTCCATTATCCCGTACGGTCTCATCATTTCTTCAAAGGATGTTATAATTTCCGGAGTGTTGGCTATCTCCATTGTCACAGTGCTTGGTGTTATATCAACGACCTTTGCTCCGCATATCTGACACATTGTCATAATGTCAGGTCTTGTTGATGTGGTTGCACTTACCTTTATGAGCAGCAGCTCTCTTCCGATCATCGCATGCTCACTTAAGGTCCTGACCTTGACTACGTCCACCAGCTTATTGAGCTGTTTTTCAACCTGTTCAACAACGCTGTTTCCGCTGTCAACTATAATGGTAATTCGCGATAATGTAGGATCATCTGTAACTCCTACAGCAAGTGAGTCAATATTGAAGGCTCTCTTAGAGAAGAGGCTTGTTATTTTATTAAGTACGCCTGCCTGGTTTTCAACCAGTACGGATATCGTCTGTTTCATTTCCCTCTCCTTATTCTGTAGTAGAGCACATAGGATCAACGTTTACCATAAGGACGCATGAGCCCTTTGTTCCGAGGAATTCTTTTATAGCTGATTCCATTTTCTTTTCATCCGAAAGCTCCATGCTCGGTATTCCGTAAGCAGATACCAATGTATGGAAGTCCGGATCTCCGTCAAGGTCGACTCCGTAAGCTCCGTGGAACGGCGGAAGCACCTGACTCTGGTGTACCAGTCCGAGCACATGGTTTCTGATTATAACGATCTTAACATTGAGCTTTCCTGCTTTAACAGCTGCCAGCTCATTCATGCTCATCTGGAAGGAGCCGTCTCCGTTAATTACTACCGTCTGACGCTCAGGCTGTACAGTCTGTACACCTATGGCAGCCGGAAGTGAATAGCCCATAGTTCCGAGTCCGCCTGAGGTAATGAATCTTATTCCGTGCATGTAGAGGTGCTGGCACGCCCATATCTGGTTCTGTCCTACATCGGCACAAACTACTGCATTATCATCAAGGTGTCTGCCGAGAGCACGCATAAATCTCTGAGGTGAAACTCCGGGATGCTCAGGAAAATCTCTGGTGAGCTCTTCTGTTCTGTAATCCTTAAGGAATTCTCTCCATTCTTCAGTATCAAGAGGCTTGCAGCGTTCCTTAAGTTCCTCCAATATGATCTTGGCATTTCCTACAAGAGGAATATTTGCCTCCATATTTTTGCCTATCTCTGCAGAATCAACATCGATATGGATGGTCATCATTCTCTTTTTGACCTCATCCGGCTCCATGATAGCTCGGTCTGCAACTCGCATTCCTATCATTATCATAAGATCGGATTTAACCATAGCCTTATTTGCCGAACGGTTTCCAAAGCGTCCTATCATTCCCATATTGAGAGGATCGTCGGTGTCAAGCAGTGAGAGTCCCATCATAGTGGTAACTACCGGAATATTCATTGTATGTGCAAAGTCATAAAGCTCCTTCTCGGCATTGGCTAAGAATACGCCTCCGCCGGCACATATAATAGGCTTTTTCGCTCCTTCTATAGCCTTAATTACATAATTAAGCTGCTTGCTGTTGCCCTTAATACTCGGATTGTAGCCTCTGATTCGAACCTGCTCCGGAAATACCGGATCATTTACTACCTGTGACTGAATATTCTGAGGGAAATCTATAAGCACAGGTCCCGGTCTTCCTGTAGAGGCTATGTAAAATGCATCCTTAACTATCTTTGGAAGCTCAGCGGCATTTTTAACCAGATAGCTGTGCTTTATAAACGGTGTAACGGCTCCGATGATATCTACCTCCTGGAAAATGTCTCTTCCGAGAAGATGTGACGGTACCTGTCCGGTAATTGCAACCATAGGTATGGAATCCATATATGCCGTTGCAATACCTGTAATAAGATTAGTTGCGCCGGGACCGCTTGTTACTGTACAAACGCCTGTTTTTCCGGTAACTCTTGCATACCCCGATGCCATATGTCCCGCGTTTTGCTCCTGACGAACCAATGTATAATTGATCTTGTCTGATGCCTGCTTCATTTCATCCATAAGCGAGCAGATAGTAGCACCGGCATAACCGAATACCTGATCTACACCTTCATTGATAAGACTCTGTATAAGAATCTGTGAGCCTGTCATACTTGGCATATTAACCCCCTCTACACTAAACTTCTGATGATTTATCCTGCCGCCCTCTCAGCCGGACCCGTTCTGCTTATTTTGACTTGAATTTCGTTATGATAATAGAAAAAGCCCGTGAGTGTTGGTCACGAGCTTAGATTACATCTACTATGAATACTTTAATATCTACCTTCGGCAGGTATCAACTCTGCGCATAACCAAAAACATTATTAAACTCAGTTTTAATAATCACGACGAGGCTAATAATGCTAATAATGACTATGCTGTTGTTGAGAAGTGAAAAGTTCACATCGCTCTCCTATTTGAAAAGTAAATATATTTTTTATTTATTATAGCTATCTTTTTTGAAATTACAACTGTTATTCCGATTTTCGGCGTTTTTAATGTAAAATGTTGTCTTGTATAACTCATAGTTATCTATTTTTAAAAATATTATAACAATGCTATATATTTTTCTAATATATAAAACAGAACGTTTTCGTTGTAATCATTAAAAAAGCTGTGATTTTGTGTTTGTGCGATATCTAAAACCTCACAGACATACAAAACTCACAGCTTAAATATATTATCTTTTATTACTCTATAAATTTAAGGAGCTCTAACGGATCCCCGGCGATCGCATCGGCATGATTTCTTTCAAGCTCCTCTCTTTCCCTGAAGCCCCAAAGCACTCCGACAGTAAACATGCCGGCATTTTTTCCGGTCTGCATATCTGTATCGGTATCGCCCATATACATAATGTTTTGAGGCGCAATACCAAAGTGCTCAGCTATCATTAGTGCCCCTGTAGGATCAGGCTTTTTTGGATTTTCGTCTTTTTTGCCAAGAACAAAATCAAAGCAGTCACCGAAATGCTTATGTATCACCTTTTGCGTGGCTTCGTCAGGCTTATTTGAAAAAACAGCGATCTTAAGTCCTGCCTTTTTCATTGCTTTAAGCACATCAGGTATTCCGTCATACGGTCTTACCTCATAATCGGCATAAACATTAAGCTCTCTCATATAGCTGTCAAAATAATAGCCTAAATTATCCGGGTCATGAGGATCCGGTATGCCGAAGGCTCCGATCCTTCCCTTTGCGCAGTTTTCATTCGTGCCGGCTTTATTAGTGCTTCCTTCTAAGCCTTCTTTGGTCCTATCAGAGTCATTTTCAAAGCCGACTGCTTTTGTATCCTTAAGGTATCTTTCGACCTGAGTCAGTGCTCCGTCTCCTACATAGTATCTGAACTTATCCTTAGGAAGCTCCATAAGGCCTTCCCTTTTAAGGGAACGATTGGCACAATACCAGAGCGAAGTAAGCGTATCTAAAAGTGTTCCGTCAAGGTCAAATATGCAGGCCTCTATCTTAGGTTTTTGCATGCTGTTCTCCATCTGTATATAGCTAAATCAGAATTTTCTCCAGGTATCTCTTTTGAATAATGCAAGTATAGGGTAGATCTCAAGTCTTCCGATAAGCATATCAGCACTTAACACGATCTTGCTGAATGTTGAATACTCATGATAATTTCCCATAGTTCCGTTTATTCCAAAGCCCGGTCCTACGTTATTGAAGGTCGCCAGAACAGCCGATATCGTATCTATCCACTCCTTACCGTCAAGTGATACCAAAAGTATCGAAATCACCATAATAAAGCAGCCTAAAAAGCAATATGTCCCGATATTTCTTATAACAGTATCATTGACAGGCTTGCCGTCCATATGAATTTTTTTGACGATCTCCGGTCTCAGATGTACAGCCATTTCTTTATTAAAGGCCTTAAGCATTATAATAATTCTTGAGACCTTAAAGCCGCCTCCCGTAGAACCTGCACATGCTCCGCATATCATTAGCAGCATAAGTATGCCCTGAGAAAACTTAGGCCATACATTACAGTCCTCTATAGCAGAGCCTGTTGTGGTAATAATATTACCCACTGCAAATGAAGCTCTGTGGAATACCATCAACGGATTTCCGGCTGCAGCTAAGCCGCTCTGATGCATAAGATCGATCGTTATGAGCAGTGAGGCCGTAATTATAATGATAAAGTACGCTCTAAGCTCCTCATTCTTAAAGGCTGTGAGCGGTTTTCCTACAAGTATCAGGAAATAAATCGTAAAGCTTACACCAAAGCTTATTGAGGCAATATTAAGCACTGCCTGCTGCGCTATCGTATAAGAGGCCACACTGTCGTTAAGCACTCCGAAGCCTCCGGTTCCGGCCGCTCCGAAGGTAAGACATATAGCATCAAATAACGGCATCCTTAATAACAGCAATATTGTAAGTACAATAGCTGTCATAAATGTATATATGGCATAAAGCACCTTGGCTGTTCCGCCGGCTTTCGGCACTAATTTTGATACTATCGGTCCGGTACTTTCGGCTTTAACAAGATTTATCTGTGAGCCGCTTGCAAAGTGCATTATGGCCGCCATGAATACAAGTATTCCCATACCGCCTATCCAGTGCAGAAAGCTTCTCCACATCAAAACGCTGTGAGGAACAGCCTCAACATCAGTAAGTATAGTGGCTCCTGTAGTAGTAAAGCCTGAAACAGTCTCAAAAAATGCCTCTACCGGATCTGTAATTGCTCCGGATATTATAAACGGAAGCATTCCGACAAGTGACAGTGCTATCCATGTAAGGCCTGTAGACATAAAGCCTTCCTTTGATACAAGATCCTGATCATGATCAGAAAATTTTATCAAAAAAAATCCGAGTCCGGCTGCGACCGCCATAGGTATCAGGAACGGCTTCATGCTTTCGGAATAGCAATAGGCGCAGGCTATCGGTAAAAGCATAAATCCGGCTTCTGCCTCCAGTGCTCCTCCTATAATTTTTCCTATCAAACGTGGATTCATTTACAAAGTCCTATCAAGAATATTATTAAGGCTGGTAATGCCTTTAAGCGTAGTTACCACAATAACCGAATCTCCGTCCTTTATGACGCTTTCTCCGGTAGGGACATGATACCTGCCCTCATGCGTAATGCCGGCAAGTATAAGACTCTTTTTTAGTCTCATTTCCTTTACAGGAATATTGGTTACGAGGCTTCCTGCAGCTGCCTTAAACTCTAATATCTCAAGTGTATCGTCGAGATATCTGAACAGCGTAGCAACATCTCCGCCGGCTCCGGCCTCCTTTGCCCTTACATACTGCGCAATTATATCTGCACAGATAAGCTTAGGGAATACTACAGAGTCAATATTGAGCGTTTTTATAAGATCGCTCATATCGGTACGGCTGACCTTGGTTATAACCTTTGCATTGGAATAGCTCTTGGCATAGGTAGCTATGACAAGATTCTCCTCATCAATACCGGTAAGCGGTATAAATGCGTCCGCTGATTTAAGTCCCTGTCTCATAAGGAACTTTCTGTCTGTGCCGTCTCCTCTTATTATATCCGCATTAGGAAATGCCTCGGAAAAGCGGTTGCACTTATTCTCATCCATCTCGATGACGCGAACCCTCTTTCCCTTTTCCAAAAGCTCCTGCACAAGATAATAGGTAATAGTGCCTGCACCTACGATAAGAACATTCTCAGCCGGAGTACTGTGTACATTTTCAGCCTTAAGGAACTTGCGCATATCTGTTCTTGTTGCAACGATAGTGACCACATCACCCGCTTCAATGATAAAGTTTCCTCGAGGGATAATGCTTTCACCGTTTCTTACAACAGCACATACCAGCGCCTTAAGAGCAGGCTCCTCCTTCATGATATGTTCAAGGCTCTTTCCTACAAATTTAAATTCTCTTTTAACTGTAAGCGTAGCTATTGCTACATCGCTGCCTTCAAAAAAATCTATACGGCTGAGTGCCGGAAACTGCAGCAGATTGCATATTTCCGTAGCCGCAAGATGCTCAGGATTTATGATCTTTGAAAGACCGAGTCTTGCCTTAAAGAAGTCAACTTCTCTTGAATAGAGCGGATTTCTTACTCTGGCTATAGTCTCACATCTTGTCTCTTCCTTTGCCATAAGGCAGGTCAGAAGATTCAGTTCGTCGGAAGTACTTACGGCAATAAATATATCCGCATCCTCTATTCCTGCCTCCTTAAGCACTGCAAGATCCGATCCGTTGCCAAGATAGGCCATAACATCCAGATCTCCCGAAACCTCATCAAGACATTTTTGCTGATTATCTATAACGGAAACATTATGTCCGTCATTTACAAGGGTCCTTGCCAGCTCACTGCCGACTTTTCCGCATCCTACTACAACTGCGTTCATAGCTCCTCCGATATCGTCCCTAAAGCTTACATGGCATCATTATATGCTTTTAGTTTTTTTATGCAAGTAGTTTAATGATTTCATAATCTAATCGAAACATCTCCGCTGATAACATGCTCTGTATTTCCGTCGGCTGTCTCTATTATTAGTCCGAAGTCCTCGTCTATCCCTATTGCTTTGGCCTCGATGGTTTTTCCCGGCATTACTGCCTTTATATCTCTTCCTATGAGAATGCTGTCGTCTATATATCTGTTTCTGTACGCCTCCTTTTCCATAGGCCAGTCCGCTATCATTTTATCAAAGCTTGCTATAAGCTCTGCGCAAAGCTTTGCTCTGTCAATATCTGCTCCTGTCTCGGAAAGAATAGATCCGGCTTTGTCTCTTATTTCCTCATCAAAGTCCTCATAGCGTTCTTTAACATTTATACCAATACCTATAACGATAGTCTCTATATCTCTGCTTTCTGCCGCAGTATTCATCTGCGTGAGTATGCCGGAAATCTTTCTTCCGTTAATATACAGATCGTTTACCCATTTTATGCCCGGTCTTATGCCGCACACCTTCTCCACGGCATCTGCTGCGGCTACGGCTGTCCAGGATGTAAGGCTTGCCCATATAAGCCTGCTCTCTGACCTTTCTATATGCTCCTTCATATCCTCAGACGGTCTGAAAAGATATGAAAAATAAATGCCGCTTCCTTTAGGAGAGCTGAAGCCTCTGCCCTTCCTTCCCTTTCCTCCTGTCTGCTCATCAGCGGCCACGACCTGCCCATCCGGTGCGCCCTTCATAGCAAGTCTTATGAGCTCACTGTTAGTTGAATCAACGCTATCCATAACAATGACTCTTTTCATTCTTTCAGGATCAACATAGGCGCCTACAGCCGTCTCGTTAAGAATGTCCGGTGAATAATTAAGTATATAACCTCGGTTGGTAACAGAGCCTATGTCACAGCCGTCAAGTCTCAGACTTTTAACAGCAGCATTTACCGCCGCCCTGCTGACGCCAAGCTCAGAACTTATGGCTTCACCCGATACATATCCGTCAGCATTCTTCAGTATTCTGTATATATTATCCTTTGTACTCATATTATTACCCGACCTTCATAAAAATGTATCTGCGTGTATTAGTATTATTAAAATGCTTTTCTATTTTAAATGTTATGCTGCCTTCATTATATCAAAAGACCCGGAACCATTGTATAGCCAATGAGCCCGGGTCATAATCATTGTTATGTTTGATTATTTCAAAAGACCTGCCTTGATAAGCGCCTTCTTAAGTATCATGCCTGACCAGTAAGCCAGAATAAACTTAATGATGTCATTAACAACAAACGGTGCAACGCATGCAGCTATTCCTGTTGCTATGCTGCTTCCTGAAACAACAGCAAACCATACTGTTCCGACCGCATAATTAAGCACAGCTCCTATTGCAATACCTGCTGCAATAATAACGATCCTTGATAATGTTTCCTTTCCGGCTGCGGCATCAGAGGCTATTCCTGCTGCAAAAGCTAAAAGCGGAAATGATATTATAAAGCCTCCTGTCATTCCGAAAAGAACGCCTATGCCGCCCTTAAGTCCTGCAAATACAGGCAGTCCGACTGCCCCCAGTATCAGGTAAACAATTGCTGCAAGTGCTCCCCTTTTTCCTCCGAGTACTATTCCTGCAAGTGCAATAGCAAGAGTCTGCAGCGTTACAGGTACACCGCTTACCATAGGTACTGATATCTGCGCAAGCACAGCTATTATTGCGGCAAATATAGCTATATAGCACATATCGAGTATGGCTAAGCCTTTTTTATTTAATTCTTTATCCTGCATGTTTGCTGCAGCTGCATTAACATTTTCTGACATATACTGCTCCTTAAATAACTCATTTATCCGCTTGATCTTCCAATACGGACATCCTCGATTATATACTTATTTGCAGTATTGTCAACTGATTTTAATTGTATATTTACAATTAAATATATTTTACATATTTTCATTAAAGAGCATGAATGTCGGCAATAAGCTCATCTATCTCCTCGTCCTTTGTTGCCCAGCTTGTGCAGAATCTAACGCAGGCATAATCTATTCCGGATCTGAACTCAAATTCATAAATGTATTTCTCGGAAAGCTTCTCCATCTGCTCGTTTGTAAGAAGAACAAACTGCTGATTTGTCGGGCTTGAAATATATGAAGGTATTCCGACATCAGCAAAAGCATGCTTTATCTGCATAGCCTGCTGAACAGCCTTTTTGGTTATTTCAAAATAGAGTCCGTCCTTAAATAAGGTATAGAACTGAAGCCCTGTAAGCCATCCCTTTGCGAGCATGCCGCCGTTCTGCTTTATGCTGCTTCTGAAATGCTTCTTTAGCTCATCGTTGCAGATAACAACTGCTTCTCCGAACATAGCTCCGCACTTTGTTCCGCCTATATAGAATACATCTGCAAGCCTTGCAATGTCCTTAAGTGTAACATTTCCTCCGTCAGCGGCAAGTCCATAACCGAGTCTTGCCCCGTCAATAAAAAGATAGAGTCCGTATTCTCTGCAAACTCTGCTTATATCCTCAAGCTCATCCTTTCTGTAAACAGTTCCGTATTCGGTAGGAAATGAGATATAAACCATTTTAGGCTCTGTAATATGCTCAGGAACAGTGCTTGTCCTAAAAGTCTCTGCCGCCTCTCTTATCTGTGCAGCAGATATTTTTCCATCCTTATTCTTAAGAGCCTCAACCTTGTGGCCTATATGCTCTACAGCCCCTGTCTCATGAACATTGATATGTCCGCTGTCAGCACTCAGTACGCTTTCATAAGGTCTTAGAGCAGATGCTATAACTGTATAGTTGGTCTGTGTTCCGCCCACAAGAAAATGTATATCTGCATCATCTCTGCCAAGATATTTTTTAATCTCTGCCGCGGCCTTCTCACTCATCTCATCAAGACCGTATCCGGCATAGCTCTCATCATTATGTGCGGCCAATGCCTCTATGATAGAAGGATGCGCACCTTTATTGTAGTCATTATTTAATCTGATCATTTTATTAATACCTCAGCTTTGCACTATTATTTCAATAAGCTGCATAGGATCATGAGCTATGCTGTCGGCTCCTGCCTCAGTAAGCTCTTCCACACTGCCGTAGCCGTATGCTGCGCCGACAGTCTGCAGACCGAATTTCTTAGCGGCTCTCATATCACTGCCTCTGTCACCTACCATTACGGCATTTTCCGGATCAAAAATGTCATTTGTCCTGAGGATATAGTTTATTACATCCTCCTTTGTGCTCCTAAGCTTAGGATCATTAGGCGGTGCTGCCTTATCGGATGTTACTCCTGCAGCAAAGCAGAAATATTCCGACAAGCCGAAATGTTCAAGTACTCTTTCAGCCATAAACTCAGGCTTTGCCGTAGCCACCATAAGCTTTTTGCCGTGTGCTGTAAGTGTCTTAAGCATAGTCTCAATATCAGGATAAGGAACATTTTCAAATATACCCTTATCCGTATAATATTCTCTAAACAGTTTTATTCCGCGGTCTGCTTCCTCTTCACTCATACCGTAAAATGTACGAAGTGATTCAGTGACCGGCGGCCCGATACATTTTCTGAACGTATCCTCCTTAGGCTCGATTCCCATCTTGTCTAATGCATAAATAAATGCGTTTATAATACCCTCATAGGAATCTGTAAGGGTTCCGTCCAAATCAAACAGAATGTAACGTTTTTCCATATTACTTCTACTCTCCAGACTTTAAAGTTCCACTAAGCACACAAAAACAGTGCACTAATCAATGTATAATACCACTATTAAATTGTTTTTTCAACAAATCGCCTTATTCATGGCTGCTGCACTCATTTTCTTTATTTGTCAAACTAACTTCCACCCCCCCCATTTCTTCCAAAGATGGAACTTACTTATTCCAAATGGTGCAATCAAATTAATCAAATTTATATTAATCTTTTAAAAAAAACCGCTTGCATTTAATAATTATTGTGATATAATGAATTTCGCATTTGATTTTAGCGCTATCGCCAAATGGTAAGGCAACGGACTCTGACTCCGTCATTTCAAGGTTCGAATCCTTGTAGCGCTGCTCTAAGGAACTGACTTTTGGTCAGTTCTTTTTTTATCATTATCTTATCAATTTCTGGGTTATAGGGTTAGGGTTATAGGACAAAAAGTGTTGTTTTGAACCGCGAATTAGCTAAGTATATAAGGCTGATTCGCGGTTTTAAGTTGTTTTTGATAAATGAAAAGCAGTATGGCAAAAACGACCGCACAGAAGCCATTTTGCTCCTATGCAGTCGTCTATTTTCTCGTCTTTTATTCTGATATTATTCTTGTTATCAGTTGTCTCCGGCATCATCGCCTGTAAGCGTGAAGGTGAAGCTTTTTCTTGCTCCCTCATCAGCTGCAAGATACTCATCATATGTAGTCATCTTATCGATGAGCTTACCGTCACGGATCTCCATGATACGGTTTGCTGTGGTCTCTGTAACCTGATGGTCTCTTGATGAGAAAATGATAACTCCCGGGAATCTGATAAGTGCATTATTAAGTGCTGATATAGATTCCATATCGAGATGGTCTGTAGGCTCATCAAGGATCAGTACGTTTGATCCGCTTATCATCATCTTTGAAAGCAGACAGCGTACCTTTTCTCCTCCCGAAAGTACATTTACTCTCTTCATTCCATCATCACCGCCGAACAGCATTCTGCCAAGGAAGCCTCTGACATATGTCACGTCCTTTTCAGGGCTGTACTGCATGAGCCAGTCATAAATGGTATCCTCTGAATCAAATTCCTTGGTGCTGTCCTTAGGGAAATATGCCTGAGTAGTAGTTACTCCCCATTTATAATCTCCGCTGTCAGGCTTAAGCTCTCCGGTAAGGATACGGAAAAGTGTGGTCTTTGCAAGCTCATTCGGTCCTACAAAGGCTACCTTATCTTCTCTTCCTATCATAAAGCTTATGTTGTCAAGCACCTTCACACCGTCAATAGTCTTTGAAAGGTTCTCGACTGTAAGTACATCATTTCCGATGCTTCTATCAGGTTTGAAATCAATATAAGGATATTTTCTGCTTGAAGGTCTCATCTCCTCAAGCTCAATCTTCTCAAGAGCCTTCTTACGGGATGTTGCCTGCTTTGACTTGGAAGCATTAGCAGCAAAGCGCGCAATAAATTCCTTCAACTCCTTTATCTGCTCTTCCTTCTTGCGGTTGGCTTCCTTCATCTGCTTGATCATAAGCTGTGAAGACTCTACCCAGAAATCATAGTTTCCTGCATAAAGCTGTATCTTTCCGTAGTCAATATCTGCAATAGCGGTACAAACCTTATTAAGGAAATATCTGTCATGGGAAACCGTTATAATAGTATTTTCAAAGTTGATCAGGAACTCCTCAAGCCATGCAATTGCATCAAGATCAAGATGGTTGGTAGGCTCGTCAAGAAGAAGGATATCCGGATTACCGAATAATGCCTTTGCAAGAAGCACCTTGACCTTTATAGGGCTCGGAAGCTCGCTCATAAGCTTGTAATGCTCACTGACTTCAACTCCGAGACCTGAAAGAAGTGTAGCCGCATCTGTCTCGGCATCCCAGCCGTTCATCTCAGCAAACTCACCTTCAAGCTCAGCAGCCTTTATGCCGTCCTCATCAGAAAAATCAGGCTTCATGTATATAGCCTCTTTTTCCTTCATAATGTCATAAAGACGCTTGTTTCCCATTATGACAGTATCAAGCACAGTAAACTCATCATATTTGAAATGATCCTGCTCAAGGAATGACAGTCTCTGATCCTTGGAAATGACTACCTCTCCGTTGGTAGGTTCCAGCTGTCCTGAAAGTATCTTCAGAAACGTAGATTTGCCGGCACCGTTTGCACCGATAAGTCCATAGCAGTTGCCTTCTGTGAATTTGATGGTAACATCTTCAAATAAAGCCTTTTTCCCGACACGGAATGTCAGATGTGAGGTTGATATCATTGCTTATTCCTTCCGTTCTAAAATTAACTTTTCTTTTTCTTATTCTTCTGCTTTTCCAGGAACAGACCCATGCGTTCTGTTCTTGCGGATGATGAAAAAAGCTTATCAAAAGCCTTTTTTTCTATATCTAAAGCCGTATCTATATCTGCATTTTGTCCTTCACGCATAACTGCCTTTATTGCAGCAAGTGCTTCCGGACAGCGTTCCTTTAGTCCTTCAGCTATTCTGTTGGCTTCTTCAAGCACAGGAACTTCATCAGAACATATCTTTCCTACAAGGCCAAGCTCATAAGCACGCTGAACATCAATTCTTTCTTCTGTCATACAGTAAAATTTGGCAGCTCCGAAGCCTATAACTCTTCCGAGTCGCTGCGAACCGCCGTAGCCCGGTATTATTCCGAGAGATGGCTCAGGAAACGCAAACTGTGTCTTCTTGCTTGCTATACGAATGTCGCAGGCCAGCGCGAGCTCAAGTCCTCCGCCAATAACATAACCGTCAAGTGCGGCTATAACAGGCTTCGGAAGTTTTTCTATCTCGCACATAAGTGCCTGACCGTTTGCTATCATCTCACGACCGCCCTGAGGTGTGAGAGCATGCATCTCTGCAATATCCGCTCCTGCCGCAAATGCTCTGCCGCCTGCTCCGGTAATAATAACGACCTTTACCTCATCGTCTCTGTATGCGTACTCTATAGCGTCTCTTAATTCTGACACAGTGTCTATGTTGAGAGCATTTAATACCTGCGGACGATTTAAGGTAATGTATTCGATACCGTCATTAAGTTCTGCGATTATATTTTCAAATTCCATAAGTATTTATACCATTTGCAGTCAGGAATTTCCTGCTCAGTCTATGTTTATCTAACCGTCAGACAGATGAACCCCGCTATTTATCATTAAATACTGAAGTCCATCTGTCTTAAAGTCGTATTTTTACATTTTTTCAGGTGCGCTGAAGCCGAGCATATTTATGCTGTCGGAAAGTACTCTGCGTGTAAGCTCAAGCAAAGCGATATATGCTTTCTTAAGCTCGGCATTTTCTTCCGAAAGGATTTTTACATTATGATAGAAGCTGTTGAAAGCATTTGACAGTTCGTAGATGTACTGACAAAGCTTATGCGGTGCCAGCTGTGTCCAGGTCTGTCTTGCTGCTTCATTGTAGCGCATAAGCACAAGTGCAAGTGCTCTTGCATCTTTAGAGGCGGCAACTGCCTTTGTGATAAGCTCCGCAGAAGCAGCAACTAAGTTTTCGTCAGCTGTTATGCCTTCTGTCTCTGCATATTTTCTCAGAATGCTGCCGATACGAACTATCGTATAAAGAATGTAAGGTCCGGTATTTCCTTCAAAGCTTGTAAAGCGCTCCATATCAAAGATATAGTCCTTTGAAGCCTGATTTGAAAGATCTCCGTATTTAAGCGCCGCAAGTCCTACAGTCTTTGCGATCTCTCTTGCCTCATCCTCTGATATTTCATCATCGTTTCTTGTGGCTCTTATCTTTTCGTAAACGGCATCTGAGATATCCTTTACCAATATCTCAAGTCTCATGACTCCGCCGGCTCTTGTCTTGAACGGCTTTCCGTCCTTGCCGTTCATTGTACCGAAGCCGAGGAAATCAAGAGTTTCCTCAGGTCTTACAATGCCTGCCTTCCTTGCCACTCTGAAAAAGCTCAGATAATGCAGACTCTGTCTCTGATCCGCTATATAAATATAGGCATCAGGCTTATATAGAAGCTCTCTTTCAACAAGTGTAGCAAGATCCGTAGTAGCATAAAGTGCAGAGCCGTCACTCTTTCTTACGATGCATGGAGGTATTTCCTTAGTGTCGCTTTCCTCCTGAACATCTACTACCAGCGCTCCCTGTGACTCATATGCTATGCCCTTCTTCTCGAAGTCTGAAAGCATATCAGGAATATACTTCTGAGCATCTGACTCACCCTTCCAAAGCTCAAAATGAACATCGAGCGAATCATAGTTCTTCTTAAGATCGGCAAGTGAAAGCTCCATTATCCTCTTCCAGACAGCCATGCATTCAGGGTCTCCGCTCTGAAGCAGTGATGTTGCATTAAGAGCTCTCTTTTTAAATTCTGCTGCTGCCGGTGTGAGCGTCTTGCCGTCCGCCTCTGTTTCCTTTGATTTCTTAGAGGCTGCCGGATATATCTCTTCAAGGTCTGCGATGCCGAATTCTTTCTGGTTTCTGTCCTTGAGTTCCTCAATGATGAGGCCCATCTGCAGTCCCCAGTCTCCTAAATGAACGTCTCCGATCATTTCGTTGCCCATCTTGGCACCGATACGCTTTAAAGCTTCACCGATAACGGCTGAACGAAGATGTCCGACATGAAGCGGCTTTGCAACATTGGCTCCGCCGTAGTCAACTATAATCTTTTTCTTATCAGGATCCTTTATAAGTCCTGCGTCAGAATCCTCCTGCATGTCAAAAATATAGGATGCTATAAACTCATCCGACATATCTAAGTTAATAAAGCCCGGCATGCAGGCCTCTGCCTTTGAGAATGCCTTATTGTCCTTAAGTATATCAGCTACCGCATTGGCAATATCTATAGGCTTTTTATGCTCTTTTTTAGCAAGTGCCATTGCACTGTTGCACTGGTACTCACAAAGGTCAGGCCGGTTACTTACATTAACACGACCAAAGCCGGCCCCAAAGCCGGCTTTTATAAATGCATCCTCAAGTATTGCATTAAGTAAATCGATTGTATTGGTCATCTTGATCCCTATAATTATACTCTCTTTAAGTACTCAGCTGTACGTGTATCGATCTGGATCTTGTCTCCGATGTTAACGAAAAGCGGAACTGCAACCTGTGCACCTGTCTCAACGATAGCAGGCTTTGTAGCACCTGTAGCTGTATCTCCCTTGAATCCAGGCTCTGTATCTGTGATCTCAAGCTCTACGAACATAGGAGGCTCTACTGAGAATACGCTTCCCTTGTATGAGCAGATCTTGCAGATATCGTTCTCCTTAACAAACTTCATAGCATCTCCTACAACGTCCTCAGGAAGTGAGATCTGATCATAGGTCTCGACATTCATGAAGTTGTAGCTTCCGTCATTGTAAAGATACTGCATATCAACTCTGTCGATACGTGCACTTGGGAACTTCTCTGTAGGTCTGAAAGTCTTCTCTACAACACCGCCTGAGATAACATTCTTAAGCTTTGTTCTTACGAATGCTGCTCCCTTACCCGGCTTAACGTGCTGGAACTCAACGATCTGAAGTACCTGTCCGTCGATCTCGACTGTTACACCATTTCTGAAATCACCTGCTGAAATCATTTATTTTTCCTCCGAATTATATATTGCCTTTTTCTCCTGCCGCCCCTATACAACCGGCCAACAGGTAATTATTATAAAAATGACTAATATATTTTAGCTAAAATACTCGTCAAATGCAAGTTCTTTATCCTTAAAGAACTTGATAATAATAGGTTTTTCCAATATTCTCTTGAGTTTTATCTGAATTTCGTCGGTTTTGCGGTCTATAGGACGAACCAAAATGCTGTGTATGCCTGCCCTTTTGGCTCCTATAATATCTGTAAATATCTGATCTCCGAAAAACAGAGTGCTGCTTTTATCAGATCCGCAAAGTGACATTGCTCTCTCATAGCCGTCTTTTTTAGGCTTTCCTGCCTTATAGACATAAGGGACCTTGACGCTTTCGCAAAAAGATCTCACTCTCGGTTCTTTGTTATTTGACACTGCGCAGAGCTTAAAGCCCATACTCTTTAAGCTGTCAAACAGTTCCTTCGCCTTATCATCTGCCGGCGCGCCATGCGGCACTATCGTATTATCAATGTCAAAAAGTATCGACCTTTTACCTTTATTGTAGGCTTCCTCAAAGTCATAATCCCCGATACTTTTTACATACTCATCCGGGTAAATCCTCAAGCCTCCGCCTTCTTTCCGCCTGCGGCATCACTTGTTTTTCTTCCCGCTGCCTTATCCGTCTTCAGCAGCTTTCCGATCTCATCAATGAAGGTATTTACATCCTTGAATTCTCTGTAAACGCTTGCGAACCTTACATATGCAACCTCGTCAACATCCTTAAGCTTCTTCATGACCTTCTCGCCTATTACAGATGTAGGTATTTCCTTTTCACCTAAGGCAAATATCTCGTTTTCAATGTCATCTATCATTGCTGAGATCTGATCTGTGGAAACAGGTCTTTTATGGCAGGAACGAACTATGCCGCTTTCTATCTTGGAGCGGTCATAAGATTCTCTGCTGTTATCCTTTTTTATGACCATGAGCGGCATCGTCTCAAGCTTTTCATAGGTAGTAAAACGCTTAAAGCAGGCTTCACACTGACGTCTGCGTCTTATTGATGTATTATCATCGGCCGGTCTTGAATCAATAACTCTTGTATCATCCGATCCGCAAAACGGGCATTTCATACGTTTTCTCCTTTATCTGTGATATCCGAACTCTCAGTTACTGTGTTATCTTCTTCTGAATTTTCTGTTGGCGATTGAGCGCTGCTGTCAGCTGTTTCCCCGGACTCGGCAAAGGCATCTTTATTCAAATTTTCCGATTTATCTGCTTCCTCTTCATACTCCTGAACCGCTGCAGCTCTTCTTCTGTTCATCTCATCCTGAACAGATCCCGGAAGCTGCCAAAGCGTTTCCTCAGCTGCCATATAAAAGACTATCTGAGAGCATCTGATATACGGTGTGATCCACAGCATTGCAAACGGACAGATCATACCAAGCAGGCTCCATGGCAAAAAGCTCAGATACATGAACCAGAAGGCCTTAAGCTTCTTTCCCTTCATCAGAGTTCTCGACAGCTTAAGTGAAGCGAGAACTCCTTTTTCCGGTCTGTCTACTGCGATCAGTTCACATAAGAACAGCGTGCACACAAGATATACCGTTATGAGGAACAGTATTATATTTCCCGCAATGTAAACCGCATTGGAAATATAACCGTTGTCAAAGAACAATATACGAAATCTGTACAGCATTCCCCACACCTGTGTGAGCAGCGTGCAGGCATATATAAGGGCATATTTCACAAGCCCCGTGAGCACCAACGTCCATGTTCCTGCACCGTGTCTGAAGCCGTAAAAAATATTGCCGACACTGTATTTTCTGCCTCTTAAAATGTTTATAAACAGTTTTGTCTGTCCGTAATAGAAAAACAAAGCCATCAGAGTTCCACCTGCGAGAAAGAACGTGAACAATAAAGAGCAGACGATGACCATTTTCAGATCATACGACGCATGTCCTATAACATTGCCGTAATAAAGTGCAAGACAAAGCGCAGCAGCCGCAAGCATATAAACCAATATAGTCAAACATGAACTTATAAGCTGAGCTCCGATAACGGTCGAGTATCTGCCAAGCATGTTCTGTCTGGCATGTGATTTGCATTCACTTACCTTTATCATAATGATATCCTTCCGTTACATTAATGCATGGCTTTGATGGTGAAGAACAGCGCAAACGGATCAAGGCCCGTCCCGTCATAAAGTTCGTAAGCTATCTCTTCCCACATTTGCATAAAAGCTCCGACAGCAAAAACTATCACAAATATAATCACAAGCAGCCCTATGAGAATGCTTATTCCTGCCAGAACGATGCTGAGCACCGATAAGCCGTTCATCTTAGAAGAGCCTCTTGAAAGACAGGAAAGCGTTACCGCCATGCCGGCATTAAAAGGTATCAGCATAACGGTCCAACAGGTCAGCACCGACAGAATGCCGAAGATGAGTCCCGCTATACAAAGTCCGTTCACTTCGGCCTTTTTATTGCTGTCCATATCGTTCCTCCGTTTTGTATTTAGAAAAACCGTCTGCTAAACATAATTTATCTGCTACGCTTAGTTTATCTGCAGAGCTTGGTTTATCTGCAAAGCTTAGCAATGCACATAGCATAAATGACTGCAGCTTCCTTAAGCTCACTTATAGGCATAAACTCATTAGGTCCGTGCATGCGTGTATCAGTTGTCTCTGCAACAGCTCCGAATGCAACTCCGTTTTCAATGTCATGAACATAGGTTCCGCCGCCGAGTGCAACGCATGAGCCCTTCTTTCCTGTTACAAGCTCGTACTGTGCAAGAAGAGTTTTGACAAAATCGGACTCTGAACTTACGACGTGCGGCTGCTTAAAGGAATATTCAAATGTAAATCCGTTCTCCTCGATAAGCCTTGCTGCCTTTAATATAGTATTGTCCTCGTCTGCAAGTATAGAAGTTCTTGAGTCGAAAACAATGCTGATATGCTCTTTATCAGCTATGAAAATGTCAGGTGTAATAGTTGTCTTTCCTGACTCGGCATCCTCTAATGCTATACCAAGGCCATCACCGTAGAAGTCGCCGTAAGGGAACAGCTTAATAAGTGCTGCTATTTTTTCGTTAATGCCGCTGTTTGCAAAGCAAAGCTCAGAAAGCACATTGAGAAGTATTATACCTGAGTTAACGCCCTCCTGAGGGGTAGATGCATGAGCGCCCTTGCCTACTACAGATATCTTTATATCATTTTCAGCTGTGCCCATTTCGGCATCATCGCCACAGCAGGCTGTATCGATCATATACTCGGCTTTGATACGGCTTCCGACATTATCGATTGCCTTTTTAACCTCGGCCTCATCAAAGCCTCTTACTATTGCATAGCCCTTTCCCGGAACTATATTAGTGGTATCTCCGCTTTCTAACTTTACAAGCTCCTTGGCTGCCTGATTTGAATCAGCCTTTCCTGAATTATCCGTAAAGTATGACAGGAGCTTTCCTCTGAACTGTCCCTTTTCAATATTTATTACAGGGAATTCTCCGTCAGGGCTGAAGGTCATAGGTGCAGGCTGCTCCACTGCATAGTAATGAGGAATATCCGATGATCCGCATTCCTCGTCGGAACCAAGAATAAGTCTGCAGTTTTTGCCTGCCTCAATGCCAAGCTCTTTAACAGCTCTCATAGCATAAAGTGCTGCCATTGCAGGTCCCTTATCATCAGATGAGCCTCTTCCGAATATCGCTCCGTCTATAACCTTAGGCTCAAACGGCTCTGTTACAGTCCAGCCGTCTCCTGCTGCAACTACGTCCATATGTGCAAGGATATCAAGGCACTTTTCGCCCTTATTCATATCTGCGGAAATAACACGGTTTGCGTACTCTTTTGTTCTGAAGCCATAGCCTGAACAGATCTCCTTTGCAGCCATAAGAGCCTTGTAAGGGCCTTCTCCGTAAGGTCTTCCGTCTGTCTCTTCTGTTTTTACAGAATTGATACGGCAAAGCTTCATGACATCTTCTGTCATTTCATTTTCATGCTCATCTATGTATTTCTCTATTAATTCTTTGAGCTCTAAATCAGTCATTGTTTACCCTCATCATTTTCATTTATTTTTCTGAACTATATATATAATACACATTAAAATACCGGCTTTCAAGGAAGTAAAAAAATATCTGACAAAGACTTGTACCTTAAGGTATTAATCTTTATCAGATATATCTGTAAATGTCTTCAGACGGATCTTTTACCGCCAACACCCTCAAAATAATCAGCAAGCTTGTCATTTATATGAGTGAAAACCCTGTAGAATCTCAGCTCGTCCTCAACCGTAAGTCCGTCACTGATTGTCTTGACTATATCTTCAATAAGCTCACTCATCCTGAGCGTTAATTTCTGACCTTCCTCGGTCAGCATTATCTTTGAGCGCCATCTGCGCTTGGGATCACTCTCGCTGTATACAACATAGCCTTTTTCGGCAAGAGAGTCGACTGTTCTTGATATAGCAGCCTTATCCTCACAGCATAATGCCGTAAGCTCAGCAGCTGTAAGTCCATCCTTGTGCTTACCCAGAAAGATCATACACATGACATGTATACCCTTGATATCAAAATGTGCACTCTCATGCTTTTTGATCTGTGATATATATTTGTATGCCCTCGTCACAGACATCACAAAAAGTTCAAATCTGTCGCCCATAAGCCTCACCGCCTGTCAAATCTTCGTTAAATGAGTATAGCATACATCCCTTCATCTTTTGAGACTTTAATTTTGTTTTTTTATGCTGTCGGCTATGAGCACGGATTTCTTAATTTTGCCGCTGATGGTTTTCGGCATCTCTTTTACAAATTCAAGATATCTGATCCATTTATATTCTGCAAGCTCAAGATTACAGGATTCAATAATGTCCTTTTTAAGCTCCGTTTCAGGCTCATAGCCCTCTGCAGGAACTATTACGGCCTTAACAGCCTGACCTCTGAGCTTATCCGGTATGCCTATAACACTGCACTCAGCAACAGCAGGATGTTTTATGATGACCTTTTCCACCTCATAAGGTCCTATGCGGTAGCCTCCGCTCTTTATAATGTCATCAAAGCGGCCGTGAAACCAAAAATATCCGTCACTGTCACGCCATGCCGCATCACCGGTATGATATACTCCGCCGCGCCAGCATTCACGATATTTTTCCTCATTATCAAGATATCCGTAAAATACACCAAGCGGCTTTTTCCCGTTATCGGATCTTATGCATATCTCTCCTATTTCATTGTCCTCTGCCGGCTTGCCGTCTCTTTTTAAAAGCACTATATCATACAATGGCGAAGGTCTGCCGAGTGAGCCGTCCTTTGACTCCATGCCTGCAAAATTAGCCATAAGCAGAGTAGTTTCCGTCTGTCCGTAGCCCTCATGAATATCAAGTCCTGTCTTTTCTCTGAATTTTTCAAATACCTCAGGGCTTAAGTATTCTCCGGCTGTTCCTGCACTTTTAAGGCTTGGCATTTCACCGGCATCTTTTCTTGTCAGATATCTGTAAACAGTAGGCGGAGCGCAAAATGAACTTACCTTATATTTATTGATAACGCCTGCGATCTGCTTAGGCTCAAAATTATCAAAATCATATACCAGCACTGCACAGCCCATCAGCCATTGTCCGTAAAGCTTTCCCCATGAAGCCTTTGCCCAGCCTGTCTCCGATATAGTAAAATGCAGCCCGTCCTCTTCATTTTGCTGCCAGTATCTTGCAGTTACATAATGTGCCAGTGGATAGGTGAAATCATGTATAACCCCTTTCGGAGCACCGGAGGTTCCCGATGTAAAGTAAAGCACCATAGGATCTGCGGCAAGCGTTTTTCGTCTTTCCATTTGATCCGAAGCACCTTCACATTCCCCGGTAAAATCGATAAAGCCTTCTTTTTTATCCTTAACTATAAAAAGCTTACAGCCGGTAGCTTTAAGACTTTCCTTAGCCTTTAATACTCTCTCCGGTACGCCGTTTTGTCCTGTACACACCACGGCCTTAACGTCTGCCGCTTTAAGCCTGTATATAAGATCATCTTCGGTAAGCATATGCGTCACCGGTATCATAACAGCGCCTATCCTGTGCAGCGCAACTGCAAGGAACCAGTATTCATAATGGCGCTTAAGTGCCAGCATCACTCTGTCGCCTCGCTTTATGCCATGACTAATGAGCACATTTGCCGCCTTGATGCTTTCTCTTTTAATATCGGCAAATGTAAATATATGCTCTTCTTTTTCGGTATTGCACCAGACAAGTGCTCTTTTATCCGGCTGTTCATCTGCAATGACATCTACTACATCATAGCTGAAATTAAAATCCTCCGGCCAGCTTACCTTTATGTCCCTAAGCATCCCGTTTTCGTCGGTAATTTCCTCAAAAAATCTGCGATATACCGCCATTAAATATTACTCCTTATAACTTAAAAACGTCCGATAGCCCTGAATCTCTCATAACGCTTATTTGTAAGCTCTTCTTTGGACAATGCTGAGAGGTCCTTTATTTCATTTGCAAGCTTACTTTTCAGCGCATTATAAAAATCCGGCTCTCCGATATTTTTTTCTGAAATGATCTCTTCGATAATTCCGTTTTTGAGAGAATCCTCTGCAGTGATTTTTAAAGCCTCAGCAGCATCCGCAGCCCTTTTGGCATCCTTATAAAGTATCGCGGCACAGCCCTCCGGTGAAATAACCGAATATACGGCATTTTCAAGCATCCAGACTCTGTCTGCAACAGCAAGCGCCAATGCTCCGCCGCTTCCGCCTTCTCCTATAATTACTGATATTACCGGCACTTTCAGTCCCATAAGCGTTACAAGGTTTTCGGCAACTGCCTGCCCCTGTCCTCTTTCCTCGGCATCTATACCGCAGTAAGCTCCCGAAGTATCTACAAGACATATTACCGGGCGGTCAAATTTTTCTGCCTGTTTAAAAAGTCTCAAAGCCTTTCTGTAGCCCTCTGGAACCGGAGATCCGAAGCGTCTTAAAGCCCTTTCCTTTACGGTATGTCCTTTTTCTATGGCAGCAACAGTGACCGGCACACCGCACAGCCTTCCTATTCCTCCGACAACCGCCGCATCATCAGAAAAGCGTCTGTCTCCGTGAAGCTCTATAAAATCCGTGAATATATTATTGATATAGTCCAGCGCCGTAGGACGGTCATTGCTTCTTACTATCTTAACCTTCTCATACGCCTGGTTTACGGTATTATTCATTTTCAACCCCGTGTTTTTGTGTATGCATCCTTAAAAGCTCAGCAATTATCTTTTTCTGCCTTCCGCGCGGAACTATCATGTCAATAAATCCGTGTTCAAGCATTGATTCTGCCGTCTGGAAGCCCTTTGGCAGCGCTTTTCTTGTAGTCTGTTCCACAACTCTTGCTCCGGCAAAGCCTATAGTTGCTCCAGGCTCCGCCATGATAATGTCTCCTTCCATGGCAAAGCTGGCTGTAACGCCTCCTGTAGTCGGGCTTGTAAGCACAGGCATGTAAAAAAGTCCGGCATCTGAATGTCTCATCACTGCTCCGCTCGTTTTTGCCATCTGCATAAGAGAAAAAAGTCCTTCCTGCATTCTTGCTCCTCCAGAGACCGTGAAGCCGATTACCGGAAGCTTGTTTTCAACCGCATACTCAAATATATCTACTATCTTTTCTCCGACAGCTGTTCCCATAGAACCCATCATAAAATTAGGATCCATTGCAAATATTGCCGTTTTTGTGCCGCCTATACAGGCTGTACCGCAAATTACCGCTTCTTCCTCGCCGCTTGCCGCGCCGACTGCCTTAAGCTTTGATCTGTAGCCCTGAAACTTTAGCGGATCATGAGGCATTATGCCTTTAAAAAGCTCTGTAAAGCTGCCCTTATCCGCAATAAGCTTTATACGCTGTCTTGCACCTGTTCTGTAATGATATCCGCAGTACGGACAGGTATTAAGTCCCTGCCAGACAGTACTTGTAAGCGCCGTTTTTCTGCAATTAGGACAGCTTATCTCCGGATCTGTCTGATCTATAGTAATATGTGAGCGTCCGCCGCTTTCCAGCTTGTTGGCAGGACGTCTCATTATTTTTAAAAGAGGCATCTTATCTGCCCTCCATAAATGTCAAATCATAGTTTCCGCTTTCAAAATCATCTTCACTTATAAGCGAAAGCTGTTCTTCAATATTAGTCTCCACACCCTCTATTACTGTTTCGCAAAGGGCTGCCTTCAGCTTTCTCACCGCTTCTTCTCTTGTTCCGGCATAGACGATAAGCTTTCCTATAAGTGAATCGTAATACGGCGTGACAACAGAATCCTGCAGCAGCCATGTATCAAAGCGTACAAAAGGTCCTCCCGGAACATGAAGTACCGACACCTTTCCCGGAGATAATGCATTTATTCTGCATTCGATGCATGAACCAAGGAATTCTTCTTTTCTTTTAAGTCTGCTTATATCAATTCCTGCCGCTGTCCTTATCTGCCATTTAACAAGATCTGTGCTTGTTAGCATTTCAGTGACACCGTGCTCGACCTGAAGGCGCATATTCATTTCCATGAACCAGAATTTGCCTTCCTTATCCAGCAGGAATTCCATTGTGCCGACTCCGGTGTAGCCTATGCTTTTTACCGCACCCTTACAAAGCTTTGAAATGATTTTTCTCTGTGCTTCGTTCACTCCCGGTGACGGAGACTCTTCTATAAGCTTTTGATGCCTGCGCTGAACCGAGCAGTCTCTTTCTCCCAAAAAGCTGACATTTCCCGACTCATCGGCAAGTATCTGCACTTCAATATGTCTTGCGGGATACACGTATTTTTCAATGTATAAGGCTCCGTCTCCAAAAGCAGACTTTGCTTCCGCCTCCGCTAACGGAAAGGCTTTCTTAAGCTCTTCAACGCTGTTAATGACTCTTATGCCTCGTCCTCCGCCTCCGGCAGAGGCTTTGAGCATGACCGGGTATCCGAATCTGTCCGCACTTTCAAGCGCCTCTTCAACATCCTTTAATGTCTCTGTTCCCGGTATTACCGGAAGTCCGGCAGCCGCCATCCTTTTCTTGTTTTCAGCCTTATCGCTCATTGTTCGCATGAGCTCTGCCGGCGGTCCGATGAAGGCTATTCCGTTTTTCTCACAAAGTGAAGCAAACTCAGCATTTTCCGACAAAAATCCGTAGCCGGGATGAATCGCTGCCGCTTTGGTAACAAGTGCGGCGCTTATTATTTTTTCAGGATCAAGGTAGCTCTCCTTTGCTATTGCCGGACCTATGCAGATGCTCTCATCAGCTAACAGCGTATGAAGTGAATCCTTGTCAGCCTCAGAATATACGGCTGTGCTTTTTACGCCCATTTCCTTGCAGGCTCTGATTATACGAACTGCTATCTCTCCGCGGTTAGCTATCAGTATCTTGTCAAACATCGTTATTTATCCTTTTTATCAACTATTGCGAAGGAGAATTCGCCCTTCACGCAAAGTCTGTCTCCGACGCAGCCGCTTCCTTCTGCAAAATAAAACGGTTCCTTGGATCTTACTATCCTGCAGTGTGTCTCAAAGGTATCACCCGGATGCACAGGCGACTTGAATTTTATATTATTCATGCCTGTATAAAACGGAAGCTTGTCCTCTCCTA
Organism: uncultured Lachnospiraceae bacterium; assembly: GCA_934438085.1. Taxonomy (GTDB): domain Bacteria; phylum Bacillota; class Clostridia; order Lachnospirales; family Lachnospiraceae; genus Avilachnospira. The sequence continues at coordinate 47,516 of CAKSBC010000004.1, read as the reverse complement.
TGCTGTCCTCAAGCAGTACACAGGCAGACTGAGCCATAATTTCGCAGAGTATAACTCCAGGTACGACCGGCGCATCAGGAAAATGTCCCTTAAGAAACCACTCATCGCCTCTTATATAAAGTGAACCTATTGCTTCATCGTCCGATCTTTCCGCACTGTCTAAAAGGAGCATATTGTCTCTGTGCGGAAGTATTTTTTTTAATTCCTCTCTGTTCATTACACACCTTTTCCTATGCTGAAAAGCTCTGTGCCGTATTCTACTACCTGTCCGTTTTTTGCCAAGACAGCTTCAATGATTCCGTCATCCTCTGCGGTGACCTCATTCATAAGCTTCATAGCTTCTATAATGCATAACACGGTTCCCTTTTTGACCCTGTCCCCGACCTTTACAAAGGCCTCGGCATTCTCGGCCGGAGCCGCATAAAATATACCTACCGTAGGTGAGACCACACTGTGATACTCATTGGCATCAAGCTGAGTCTTAAAGTCATTTGCTTCAGTAACCGAAGCATTTTCTGCAGCGCTTAATTCAGAAGTTTCGGATTCATAATCATTATCCGCTTCCGGCTTTAACATCGCCTCAGATCTAAAATTTTCCTCCTGCGCCGTTTCCATTCTCAGCTTCGATCCTGCCGCAGAATTTCTATCATTGTGACCGGCAGCTCTTTCAAGCCTTACGGTGCCTTCATTTTCATTTATTTCCATACCTGTGAGATCCAGCTCATTCATAAGAGCCGCATATCTCCTGATATCTGCTTCCTTCATATATGATCAGACAGCCTTTCCAAAAATTCTTCTGCCGCTTTACTAAAAGCCTTTTACGGCAGTCATATAAGCTATGCCTTTTCCTTACACTCTTTTGAAAGCAAGGCAGGCGTTGTGCCCTCCGAAGCCCAGTGAATTCGACAGACACATATCTATTTCAGCCTTTACCGCCTTATTCGGAACATAATTAAGATCACACTCCGGATCCGGCTCTTTAAGATTGATCGTTGGCGGAACTATACCGGTCTCAAGCACCTTTACGCAGACTATTGCCTCAAGCGCACCGGCAGCTCCAAGCATATGACCTGTCATGGATTTTGTTGAGCTGATGAGAATATCTCTTGCCTTTTCCTCGCCAAGTGCTGACTTAATTGCCTTGGTTTCTCCGGTGTCATTTAAAAATGTTCCGGTTCCGTGTGCATTTATATAAATGTTTTCATCTCCTGTGTATGCTGATTCCTTAAGTGCTTCCTTTATTGCTCTTGCTCCGCCGGAAGCATCCGGTCTCGGGGCTGTAATGTGATACGCATCACAGGTAGAACCGTAGCCGGTGACCTCAGCATAAATTTTTGCACCTCTTGCCTTTGCATGCTCATACTCTTCAAGTATCAGAGCGCCGGCACCCTCTCCTATAACAAAGCCCGCTCTTCTTTTATCAAACGGAAGTGATGCTGCGTCAGGATCCTCTGAAAGAGAAAGTGCCTTGATATTTACAAAGCCTGCAACTCCGCAGTCAGTTATAGGAGCCTCAGAGCCGCCTGTTATTGCAGCATCTGCATAGCCGTGACGTATCGCCCTTACAGCCTCACCTATCGCATTAGAGCCTGATGCGCATGCAGTCACTGCAGGGATAGCTGCACCCTGACAGTTAAAGCGTATAGCAATTGCTCCTGCTGCCATATTGGCAATAAGCATCGGTATAAAATACGGAGAAACTCTTGACGGACCTCTTTCCATAAGCTTTTCATGCTCTCTTGAAAATGTTCCTATTCCTCCTATTCCGGAACCGAAATACACAGCAAACCTTTCAGGCTCTACAGTGCCGATAATGCTGCTGTCCTCAACCGCCTGGCATGCTGCTCCCATGGCATACTGCGTGAAGCGGTCACTCTTTAATATTTCGGTTTTATCCATGTATTCCTTTGCATCAAAATCCTTTATCTCAGCGGCAAGCTTGGCCTTATATTCCGTCGTATCAAAATATGTTATAGGTGCTATACCGTTTTTTCCTTCTGTAAGGCTGTTCCAACAGCTTTCTACATTGTTTCCGACCGGAGAAATGACTCCGAGTCCGGTAACCACGACTCTTCTCATTACCTGTTCCATATATATTTCCCGTAAACGATCCTATTCTCAAATATTGCTGTTAATGCTTAACTAAAGATGCTTTCTGACATTTCAAAATCAGGCTTTCTATAATTTACTAAACGCCCTTAATTGCTGATCACATCCCCATTCCGCCGTCAACACCTATTACCTGTCCTGTTATATAGTTTGAAGAGACTAAGAATATGACAGTCTCAGCAACCTCCTCGGCTGTTCCCGCTCTTCCGACAGGAATGTTTTTTATCCACTTTTCTTCGCTGTCCTTTAAGACATTTGTCATGTCAGTAGATATAAAGCCCGGAGCAATGGCATTACACAGAATATTTTTAGCCGCAAGCTCCTTTGCTGCAGATTTGGTAAGTCCGATGATCCCTGCCTTGGAAGCTGCGTAATTACACTGTCCGGCATTGCCGTGAATGCCCACGACAGAAGAGATGTTCACTATTCTGCCGTATCTTTTCCTTAAAAAGACCGGTGTACAGTGGCGCATCATATTAAAGCAGCCCTTTAAATTGACCTCTATAACTCTGTCAAAGTCATCTTCCTTCATAAGCGGCAGAAGACCGTCCTTTGTAATGCCGGCATTATTTATAAGAATGTCAATGCCGCCAAACTCCTCTTTTATCTTCGCAACAGTTTCTCCGGAATTCTTAAAATCAGAAACATCGCAGCAATAGCTTTTTGCCTTTATCGCAAACTTTTCTTCAAGCTCGCAGCAGAGTGCCTCTGCCTTTTCTCTGTTTCCGGCATATATGATCGCAATGTCATTTCCCATTGCCGCAAGCTTTGAAGCCGTTGCCGCTCCTATGCCCCTTGATCCTCCGGTAATGACCGCGGTTTTTCTTTCATTCATAGTTCTTTCTTAAGCCTTTCGATCCCGTCCGTATCGCTGACTGCGAAAACACGCACGTTTTTATCAATTCTTTTAATCATTCCCGAAAGGGTCTCTCCCGGTCCGACCTCAATAAATGTATCCGCTCCGTCAGAAATCATATTTCTTATGAGCTGTTCCCAGAGCACCGGTGATACTATCTGCTTTGAAAGCATATCTGCCATTTCATTTCTCTTTGAATTGCATTCAGTCTCTGATTCAGCTATCCCATATGGCTTCGCCGTAAGATCCGAGTAGACTTTAAAGCTCGGCACAGTTAAATTTTTATCTGAAACTTCCTTTTTAAATGCTTCAGCCGCACTTGTCATAAAAGGAGAATGAAAACCACCGTTAACCTTTAACGGTACCAGTCTTCCTCCTGCAGCTTTTACTTCCTCAGCAAATAAAGGCATGATTTCAGCTTTGGCAGAAACCGATACTTGTCCCGGACAATTGAAATTCACCGGATATACCTTTTCAAACCTTCTGCACAGTTCTTCAACCTTGTCATTTGAAAGCTTAAGAACAGCAGCCATGGATGCCGGATTTTTCTCTGCCGACTCCTGCATTAATTCAGATCTTTTTATAACTAGCTCTAAAATATCCGAGAATATGTAATCTTTTTCTTTTAAAACAGATTTATTTTTATCTTTTGTCCCGGTTAAAGAAAAGGCTGACTCATCAGATTCTCTCATATAGGCATAGCAGAGTGCGCTAAGCTCTCCTAAGGAAAAACCTGCCGTCATATCAGCTTCTATGCCTTCTTCATATAATGCCTCTGCTATAGCGAGCTCTGTCACAAACAGACAAGGCTGCGTATTTGCCGTTATGCTGAGTTCATTAATATCAGCACTGAAGCACTGCTCTTTTGTACCGGGTCTGAGTGCTTCAGCCCATCCGAATATTCCTTTAGCTGCTGCATGGCTTTTATATAGCTCGGCTCCCATGCCGCTTGCCTGTGCTCCTTGTCCCGGGAACACAAACGCCGTTTTTCCCATATGAATCCGCCTTTCTTTTTCAGACTGATAAGCGTCTGCTTTATAAAAATATCAATTAATAAAGCCCGGTGCCTTTAACAGTATCTGTTCTGCACCCTCACAGACTTCCTTAACGATCTCTGCTGCCGGCTGCACTTTATTGACCATTGCCGCAGCCTGTCCGCAGAGGAAGCAGCCCTTTTCAAGATCTCCATCCTGAACCGCCATACGGAATCTGCCTGCTGAAAGACCTGCCAGCTCTTCGTCCGTACTGCCGCCGTATTCTGCATTTTGAAATTCTCTTACGAATGCTGTTCTTAAGCTTCGTGCGGCATGATTGATCCTTTTGCCGGTAACTGCTGTTGATAGATCATTGGCTTTCAGAACTCTTTCTCTGTATACCGGGTGTATCGTGCATTCCTCGGCACTTAAAAACCTCGTTCCCATCTGTACTCCGCAGGCTCCAAGCATAAAGGATGCTGCCATTCCTCTGCCGTCCGCAATGCCTCCGGCAGCAATAACAGGAAGTTCTCCGGCAGCATCACATATGAGCGGAACGAGCACCATTGTAGTAAGCTCTCCGACATGTCCGCCGCTCTCTCCGCCTTCAGCTATAAGAGCATCGGCTCCGAGTCTTTTCATCATCTTAGCCATCGCTACAGATGCAACTACAGGTATCACCTTTATACCTGCCGCTTTCCAGGCTGCCATGTATTTTGAAGGATTTCCGGCTCCTGTAGTAACAGCAGCAGCCTTTTCTTCCACAGCAAGCTCTGCTATCTCATCCGCATAGCGGCTCATAAGCATTATGTTGAGTCCGAAAGGCTTATCTGTCAGCTCTCTTGCAATGGTTATCTGCTTTCTGATATCCTCTGCCCTCTGATTTCCTGCAGCAATGATACCAAGCCCCCCGGCTTCTGAAACCGAAGCAGCCAGTCTTCCGTCAGCGATCCATGCCATACCGCCCTGAAACAGCGGATATTTAATGCCTAAAAGATCGCACACAGCTGATTTGATCATTTTATCAGCCCTTCTTTTTCTCAACTAAAGCTGCAAGCTCTCCGACTGTTTCAACCTTTTCATCAAGCTCAACACTGATTCCGAGCTCATCCTCAAGACTCATAAGGAGATCTACAGTATCAAGAGAATCGATTCCGAGATCATGGAAGGTATCCTCTGCCTTTATAGAAGCAGGATCGCAGTCAAGTCTGTCAGCAAGAAGCTTTGCAATAGTTTCAAAAATCATAATCATGTCCTCCGTTAACTTGTTGATAAATCAATAAGCCGCATTATATATCATTCTTGTTGATATGTCAACAAGAATATAAGTAAACTAAAGCTGCCGCTTAAGAGTTTTATTTCTCTAAAGCGACAGCCTCTTATTATGATTGAGTTCTGAATACGTCTGATATACAAAAAAGCATCTGCTGCATTTCCACAACAGATGCCCATAAAAAATCTATATAATTGCTCTATGTGTCTATCTGCAATAATATCATCAGCAATTTATATTTTCCATATATATTTAACTTTATTAGTCCTTCACAGACCCGAATTCAGAAAGCTTAAGACCTTCATTTCTGTCAAGAACCATACGAACGCTCCATTCATGCGCAAAAAGCAGCAATGGATTGCCCTTCAGATCCTGAACCTTCTTCATATCGCTTGTACCCTGTATCTTGTCGATATTGATCTCAGAAGCATTGTCCACCCAACGAACATACTCATAAGGAAGCTGTTCGAGTCCGACTTCGACATTATACTCATTTTTAAGTCTGTAGGTAAGTACCTCGAACTGAAGCACTCCGACTACTCCGACTATGATCTCTTCCATACCGGAATTGATCTCCTGGAATATCTGAATAGCACCCTCCTGAGCGATCTGCATAACACCCTTTAAGAACTGCTTTCTCTTCATGGTGTCTATCTGACGCACTCTCGCAAAATGCTCCGGTGCGAAGGTAGGTATTCCTTCGTATTTAAATTTCTTGTTTGAGAGGCAAAGAGTATCTCCAATAGAATATATACCCGGATCAAACACACCTATGATATCTCCGGCATATGCCTTCTGTATGATCTGTCTTTCATCTGCCATCATCTGTGTAGGCATTGTAAGACGGATCTTTCTTCCTCCCTGTACATGGTTTACTTCCATGCCGGCTTCATATTCTCCGGAACAGATCCTCATGAACGCGATACGGTCTCTGTGCGCCTTGTTCATATTGGCCTGTATTTTAAATACAAATGCTGAGAAATCCTCTTCAACCGGATCTATTACTCCCTGATCGCTCACTCTCGGAAGCGGCGGGGTCGTCATTGCTAAAAAGCTCTTTAAGAATGGCTCAACACCGAAGTTTGTAAGGGCTGATCCGAAGAAAACAGGGCTCAGCTTACCGTGAAGCACCTTATCAAGATCCAGCTCATCTGCAGCTCCGTCTATAAGCTCCATGTCCTCCATCAGCTTGTCATAGTTCATGAAGCCGATGATATCCCTGACCTCAGGATCATCGATATGATAGTTATGAGTCTCAAGCTCCTTGGCTCCGCCCATTTCAGCCTTAAAGGTTATGACATTTTTAGACTCGCGCTCATATACGCCCTTGAAGTTCTTTCCGCAGCCTATAGGCCAGTTTACAGGACAAGTATGAATACCGAGCACGTCCTCTATCTCAGAAAGAAGCTCGAACGGATCCCTTGCCTCACGGTCGAACTTATTGATAAATGTAAAGATCGGAATGCCTCTCATGACACAGACCTTGAAAAGCTTAATAGTCTGTGCCTCAACACCCTTTGAACCATCAATGACCATGACTGCAGAGTCTGCCGCCATAAGTGTACGGTAGGTATCCTCAGAGAAGTCCTGATGTCCCGGGGTGTCAAGAATATTGATTATCTTTCCTCCGAACTCAAACTGCATGGCTGATGAGGTTACAGAGATACCTCTTTCCTTCTCTATCTCCATCCAGTCAGACACCGCGTGCTTTGCTGCCTTTCTGCCCTTTACCGTACCTGCTAAATTGATAGCTCCTCCGTAAAGAAGGAATTTCTCGGTAAGTGTTGTTTTACCGGCATCAGGGTGTGATATTATCGCAAAGGTGCGTCTTTTTTCAATTTCCTTTTTAAGCTGTTCGTTCTTTGTCATATTTATGCTCTGCACTCCTTATTGAAGCTGTCTTTATTGAGCTCATAAAGCCTCATAAGACCCTTCATGAGCAGCTTTTCATCTATAATTATACTGCGTTTGCAGTAAGGTATCGCAAATCTTGCCATACCTCCGCATGCAACCACATTGCATTTCTTGCCGAGCTCCTGCTCTGCCTTTTCAATAATAGTATCAATGCCTCCGGCTATACCGTAAACTATACCGCTTCTCATACACTGAACGGTGTCTCTGGATATGACTCTGCCCGGCTTATCAAGATCGATTTCAGGAAGGATAGCCGTACTGCTCGCAAGTGAATTTGCACTCTGCTTCATACCAGGCATTATTGATCCGCCTAAGAATTCTCCGTCCGAATCGACCACTGTTACAGTTGTAGCAGTGCCCATGTTTATAACTATGCAAGGTGTACTGTACTCTTTAAATGCTGCCTGAGCTCCTACAATAAGATCTGCTCCTATGCCCTTTGGATATTTGAATTTGCTTAATGCAATATCCATCTTCATATCGCTGGAAACGATCATAGGCTCAAGGTTGAGCACTTTTCTGACTGCTGTGGTAACGATGCCCGTAAGCGGCGGTACAACAGATGATATAATCGCCCCGCTTATATCCTTTTTCTTAAGATCATGGAAATCGAGCACAGACATAATGTCGCTCGCATATTCAAGGCTTGTCTTTTCGTAGGCTGTTGTAACTCTTTCTTCGATGACATAGTCATTTTCACCGACTATACCTATCTTAATGTTTGAATTGCCCATATCTATGGCAAGTATCATATCATTTCTCCTAATAAAGCCGTTATAGGCTATTGATTTTGTATATGTACATACCGAAGCTTTCTATATTTACGCCTTGTCCTCTTTATGAGTTTCCGGGTCCTCCTTCGGCATGAAAATATGCACCTTATCTATATGGTTGTGGTCTATGGAAATAACCTTGAGCTTGATGCCCTCAGGCGTAACGACCTCGTCTCCGTCATCAGGAAGCCTGTCAAGGAGCCCTATGATAACACCGCCTATAGAGTCATACTCTTCGCTGGTAATATCAAAATCCGGGATCCTGTCACTTATATCATCAAGATTTGCCGAGCCGTCAACTATATATTCGCCCGGTTTGATCTCGACAATGCTGTTTTCCTCTTCCTCGTCATACTCGTCGCGAATATCTCCGACGATCTCCTCAAGCAGATCCTCTATGGTAACGAGTCCGACGGTATCGCCGTATTCATCCAGGACAATTGCTAAGCTTATGCAGTTCTTAAGCATTTCCTGCATAAGCTCTGAGGTCTTTTTATATTCATGCGTAAAATATGCCTCTCTGAGCATATCTCTTACAGAAAATTCCTTCTTATCATCACGCAGAAGCAGATCCTTTATATTGAAAAGGCCGATGACATTATCAGTGTCTCCTTCATATACCGGAAGTCTCGTATACATATGCTCACGATACACATCCAATATTTCCTCATAGCTTGAGTCAACATTAAGGAACACCATGTCGACTCTCGGCACCATAACATCTCTCGCCATGCTCTCGCCAAGGTCGAACACATTGTTTATCATCTCACGTTCTTCAGTCTCTATCTCTCCGTCTTCATGGCTCTCGTCAACTATGGTTCGGATCTCATTTTCTGTATAAGTATCCTTCCATTCCGAATCCATGCCTGCTATGCGCATAATTATTTTAACTATGCCGTTTAAAACTATGCTGACCGGAGTTACTATCCTCATCCAGGAATAGACGAGCCCGCCTACCCTAAGCGATACATCTTCAGCATAAATAGCCGCACAGTTTTTCGGTGTTATCTCTCCGAAAATAAGAATGAGTATGGTGAGAACACCTGTTGCAAGGCCTACGTATATGCTTCCGAAAAGCTCCGAAACAGTCACTGTTGCAAGAGCCGTAAGCCCTGTATTTACGATGTTGTTGCCGATAAGAAGTGCACTTATCATGCGCGGCTGATCATCAAGCAGCTTTTCTACCGTAACTGCTCTCTTATCACCGTCGTTGGCAAGTGTTTTAATACGAATTTTGTTGACTGCGGTAAGAGCAGTCTCTGAGGATGAAAAAAATGCCGAAAGGCCTAAAAGAACGATCAGAATTAACAATCGCGTCGCGTCACCGGAATCCAAAATATTTCTCCTTTTCTCTTAATTCCCTTTAATAAAATATGGTTTTAAACAGTTCTTCCAGTAAAGCCGGAAGCTGCTGTCTTATTTTCACCGCAATATCACTTTATTTGCGGCAATGCCTAATAATAAAATATAAACTACAACTATTCAAAATGCAAGTATATGGCTTATGTTCTGCTTCTGCAGAATTCATACTCCTTCTTTGCAGCTTCATCATCCGTGAATTTCTCCGTATATTGATTTAAAAGCTCTGCTGCCTCATCAAATTTACCGAGGTATTCCTGGCAGACCGCCATGTTGTACCAGGCTGTGCGGCCTGCAAGTGTGCCGTCAAGCGCAGCATACTTTTCAAGCTCCTCATAAGCCGATCTGTATTCGCCGGCCTCAAACAGCTCATTCGCACTTTTTATGGCATCAAGAGCATCCAGCTGAGTAAGAAGCTTATTATACTCATCTGTATTTTCTTTAACCTCATCAAGCTTTACAAGCGCTTCATAAGCAGTTTTGGCCTCGCTGTAATTGCCTATTCGAAGCTCACACTCCGCCTTATATTTAAGTATGTCATACTGCAGGCCTGATACCTGACCGTCAGATGCCTTAAGAGCCTCATCAAGCTTTGAAAGAGCTCCCTGATAATCCCCCTGCTGATAAAGCGATACCGCCTCATCTCTTAATTCATAGCGATCAGCACCCCTTGCACAGCCTGTAAAGCATATGCATACAGCTGCCGCAAATGACAGAAGCCTTATGGTATATGATTTATTTAACATTCTTTTCTTCTGCATTGATTTTCCGTGATCAAAACTCATCTTTGTAAAATCTTCTTTATCTTCCGGTACTTCCGAAGCCGCCGTTTCTTCCTGCGTCGACAGCATCATCCTCTGTAATGCCGTAAACAGTAAATATTCCCTGAACAAATGCATCTCCGGCCTTAAGTACTACGGTCTTATCCTCTCTGGAATCATTTATCATCGGCACAAATATATGACCTTCATTGTCGCTGTTATAGTAATCGCTGTCAATGACTCCGGTCGTATTATTGAGCTGGAAGCGGAATTTAGAACCAAGCCCGCTTCTCGGCATTATGAAAAGGCAATAGTCCTCTCTCATGCGCACTCTTATACCGGTGGGGATCTTGATGCTCTCACCCGGCTTTAAGGTGATGTCTATAGGCGTACATATATCATAGCCTGCAGAACCTGAGGTTGCTCTTTGCGGCAGCTTTACGGCTTCATAAATATCCTTTGCCTTCTGCTCATCCATGCCGCCGCGATCTGCAAACAGCTTCATCATATCCTTAGTAAACTGCTCTATGGAAACCTTTTCGAATTTTGCTATTCTTTCCATCATTATTTCTGTTCCTTTTTCTTAGCTTATGTGTTATCCGTTTCTGCCTCTTCTCCGAGTATATCCCTGATCTCGACCTGAACCTCATCTTCAATAAGAGATTCTGTTTCTGCTCCGACCTTCGGCATTCTATGCTCCTTATCCACACCGAAGCGTCTGTAGAATTCATCGGTAGGTCCGAACAATATCGGCTTACCCGGTGCATTCAGTCTGCCCTTTTCCTCAACAAGTCCGTACTCTATGAGCTTGTTAACTGCGAAATCACTCTTAACGCCTCTTATTTTCTCTATCTCCACCTTTGTCGATGGATTTTTATTGGCTATAATGGCTAATGTCTCCATCATGACCTCACTGAGCTCAGGCTTTTTAGGTGTTGATACAACTCTTACAAGATTATCAAAAACCTCCGGGCTCGTGCACATCTGATATTTGCCGTCTATATCCTTTATAATAAGTGAGCTCTTCTCATCGTTAAGAAGCTTTATAAGTGCCTTTGTTTCTTTTTCAGCCTCGGCATTCTCCACACCGCAGGCTCTTGCAAGCTCAGTAACACTTACAGGTCTTGATAATGTAAAAAGCACCGCCTCTATAATCTTCTGCGCATCGCTTTTTACAGGCCTCGGAGCGATGCTCACTCCGTCTATCTCAAGACAGAGCTGTTCATCGCCCGGCTGTTCATTTTTATTTATTTCTTTATCCATTCCCATGTCCATAATCAGTCAGTATGTTAATGTCAAAATATCAATGCAGCTTGACCCTCATCCTGCAGTAAAGCTTATCTTAAGCCATATCCTGCCAATGCTCATTCATCAATGATATTGCTTAAATCTATATCATCAAGATCTGCATCGCTTATGACCTCGACCTCAAGCTCGTCATCAGGCTCCTCCTGCGTTGCCGTTATCTTGCCGAGCTTCATAAGCTCTAAGACGGCTAAAAAGGACACCACGACCTCGGTCTTGTCAGCTCCGCTGTTAAGCATTTGTCTGAATGAAAATCTCCTGTGTCCTCTTGCATAGTTTCTGAGTCCTTCTATGCATTTGACCAAAGAAACTCTTTCCTTCTTGATGACTCCGAAGCCCTGAACCGCAGTATTTACGGCGCTTTTCATTCGCTTCATCACTCTTTCATAGACCTCACCCAGAAGCTCCATATCTACGCCGTTAAGAAGCTGATCCAGGTCCACCGGAGGCACATAGCTTTTAAGCTCCTCAGGAAGCTCTGCATCCTTATACAGATATCCCTCCGCGAGCTCCTCATACTGCCCGAGTCCCTTTGAGATATATTTATATCTCTTATATTCAAGAAGTCTGTTTACGAGCTCTTCTCTCGGATCTGTTTCATCTTCCTCTTCAGTCTCTTCTTTCGGAAGCAGCATGCGTGATTTAATGTCGAGCAAGGTCGTCGCCATGACCAAAAATGCAGATATAATATCGAGATCCGCCTCATCCATGCTCTGCATATAGTCAAGATACTGATTCGTAATATCTGCTATAGGTATGTCATAAATATCTACCTTGTTCTTTTCCAGAAGTTTAAGCAGAAGATCCAGAGGTCCGTCAAAATTCAGTTTTTCAAGCTTATATATCGGCTCTGCCATCAGATTTCCTTATATCAATAATACTAAGCTCCGGAAGATCGTTGATCCTGAGCCTTACACTGTGCGTTCCTATACCTCGATTCGCTATCATGGTACAGTCCTTTTTCTTATGTACACCGGCGCATTCCTTCACAAAAAACTGAAACTGCGGTGTCATAAGGCCTCCCAACAGCGGGAGTCTTATAGTCCCTCCGTGGAAATGTCCCGATAAAACAAGGTCTGCACCCCATTCCCTGGCCTCTTTAAGATACATAGGAGAATGCATCAACAGCACATTCATTTTCTTAGTGTCAGGCATTCCCAGTTTTTTGATCAGATAGGACTGCGGCATCCTTTGCTTTCCTCTGATACCCGGAAACATTTTCCTGTAATATTCCTGTCCTAATGCTGCACAGTAAAAATCAACGCCCTTATATGTAAGTCTGCTGTCTGAAAGTATCAGTGCTCCCTTTGACTTGCATTCTAAAGTAAATGCTTCATATTCAGAAGGTAACGCTTCCTTAAACTTAAGCTCGTGATTTCCCTCTGCATAAAAAACAGGACCTGCGGCAGACAGCTTTTCTATAAGCTCTGCTGCAAGCCTTGTATCACAAATAAGTCCCTTTTTTCTGTTAAAGGTAATAATGTCTCCGCCTAATATGACCACGTCAGGTTTTTCCTCCCTGACAGCCGCTGCGATCTCTTCTATGCCGCTTGCTGTAAGTCTGTCGTGCACATCTGAAATAAAAGCGATGCGAAGCCCGCTTTCCGGTGAATGAATATTATCGATATTATATTTTTCGACCTTTAGCTGCTTTCGTTCATGACTGCTTCTTAGTAAAAACAGTCCTGCTGCAGCAGCCGCAAGCAATATGCACGTCATCACGATCATTTAAGTAAAGAATTTCCTTTAAACTCTTAACGTTCCCAAGCGGAATCGAACCGCTATCAACAGCTCCGGAGGCTATCGTGTTATCCGTTACACTATGGGAACCCGATTAATAACTTTATCATATTTATGGCAATTTTACAAATTTCCGTTTCGAAACACTATCAAAATACAGGCTCCGATTTTACATTGATTCCATATATGATCCGGTTTTTTGCATTTTAAATCTAAAGCCCCTCTGCAGACCGCATATCCATGCAGAATACAGAGGGACGTAATTTTGCCCTGATCTTACTTTACTTTAAGCATTCACAATGCTTCCGAATTCTTCCTTTAATGAAGCTCCGCCTACAAGTCCGCCGTCAATGTCAGGCATATTAAAAAGCTCTGCTGCATTTGAAGCATTGACAGATCCGCCGTACTGAACTCTCAGCTTATCGGCAACCTTAGCTCCGTAGAGCTCTGCTATGCATTCTCTTATAGCACGGCATACCTCTTCGGCCTGCTCGCTTGTTGCAGTCTTTCCTGTTCCTATTGCCCAGATAGGCTCATAGGCTATCACACAGTTTTCGGCATCCTCTGCCTTAATGCCTTCAAAGCCTGCCTTAACCTGTGATCTTATGTGGCTGAGTGTAATGCCATCTTCCCTCTGCTTAAGAGTTTCTCCGCAGCACATTATAGGTGTGAGGTCGTATTCTATGGCCTTTTTCATCTTTTTATTAATAGCTTCGTCTGTTTCTCCGAAAAGCATGCGGCGCTCAGAATGGCCTAAAATAACATAGCTTACACCGGCATCCTTGAGCATTGCTGCTGAAATTTCACCTGTATATGCACCCTTTTCCTCAAAGTACATATTTTCAGCTCCGAGCTTGACCAAAGTCCCCTTTACAGCCTCCGCTACAGGCATGATATCTATAGCAGGCACACAGTAAACAACATCGACATCAGGATTATTTACAAGTCCCTTAAGCTTTTCGCACAATACGACTGCCTCACTCGGAGTCATATTCATTTTCCAGTTTCCGGCTACTATTCTTCTTCTCATATCATCACCTCTTACGGTATCCTAAGCTTCGAATTCTATTTTATTCAACAGCTTTTCAAAGCTCTTTTTCTTAGAAAAAGGCCGCTGCAAGCTCTGCAGCAGCCTTTTTGCATTAATTAAATATTTAATATTACTTTGTCTGTACAGCTTCGATTCCCGGAAGTGTTCTGTTCTCTAAGAACTCTAATGAAGCTCCGCCGCCGGTAGAAACATGTGACATTTTATCAGCATATCCGAGAGATTTAACTGCAGAAACAGAATCTCCGCCGCCAACGATGGTTATAGCATCTGTTTCTGTGAGAGCCTTTGCTACAGCAAGTGTACCGGCTGAAAGCTCAGGGTTCTCAAATACACCCATCGGTCCGTTCCAAAGGACTGTCTTTGCGTGCTTTACGGCATCAGCAAAAAGCTCCATGGTCTTAGGTCCGATATCGAGTCCCATTCTGTTTCTCGGTATATTATGACTGTCTACATATTCTATATCTATATGTGCATCTATAGGAGAAGGGAAATCCTCTGCCACTGTAGTATCTACAGGAAGAACAAGCTCTTTTCCGAGTTTCTTGGCCTTTTCCATCATCTCTCTGCAATATTCGATCTTCGTCTCATCAAGAAGAGATTTTCCAACCTCATGACCCTGTGCCTTAATAAAGGTATAGGCCATTCCGCCTCCGATGATGAGTGTATCGCACTCCTCAAGAAGAGTTGAGATAACTCCGAGCTTTTCGGCTACCTTTGCTCCGCCAAGGATCGCAACGAACGGTCTTTCAGGCTCCTCTACGGCTCCGCCGAGATATTCTAATTCCTTCTTCATAAGATAGCCGATAGCTGATTCCTCAACATATTCGGCAACACCTACAGTTGAGCAGTGTGCACGATGTGCGGTACCGAATGCATCATTAACATAGATATCGCAGAGATCTGCAAGCTCCTTTGAGAAATTAGGATCGTTCTTTTCTTCCTCAGCTCTGAATCTTGTGTTTTCAAGCAGGATCACATCACCCGGCTTCATAGCCGCTGCAGCATCCTTTGCCCTCTTGCCTGTTACATTAATATCGGATATAAATGTAACCTCCTGCTCTAAAAGCTCAGACAGTCTGCTTGCTACAGGTGCAAGTGAAAGTTCTGCAACTGCCTTGCCCTTAGGCTTGCCCATATGTGAGCAGAGGATGATCTTGCCTCCGTCATTAATAAGCTTTTTGATAGTAGGAATTGCTGCTGTGATACGGTTGTCATCGGTAATGACGCCGTCCTTCATAGGCACATTGAAGTCACATCTGACAAGGATCCTCTTGTCCCTGGCATTAATGTCATCAACGGTCTTCTGGTTTAGCTTACACATTTTTGGTTTCCTTTCATAACGCTCTGTTTGCATTATCATTTGGTATTTATTTGAGCCTGCCGTATGCCCCGTTAAGAGTGGCAGTATTCAATACGATTTCTTCCCCAAAACCAGTGTTTATCCAGTCTCTTTTTCTGTTATAATATTCCCTTGTCTCTAAGTATACGCTTCATGCTGCGCAGCACCTTGCCTCTGTGGGAAATAGCGTTTTTTTCTTCCTCAGAAAGCTCTCCCGAGGTCTTTCCAAGCTCAGGAAGATAAAATATAGGATCGTATCCGAATCCCTCTCTTCCCCTTGACTCGTGCGCTATCATTCCCGGCATTTCGTCCTCTGCATCATATCTTACGCCGTTTTCGTCTATAGCACAGATATGGCACACGAACTGTGCGCCCCTTTCTTCGTCAGGGACGCCGTCAAGCTTTGCAAGTATTGCCGCATTCTTTATGCTGTAATCCGTATCATGGCCCATGAATCTTGCCGAATGCACTCCCGGCTCTCCTCCGAGATGATCTATGCACAGTCCGCTGTCATCAGCCATGACTACAGTGTCATTCATTTGTCCTAAGCTGTTAAGCTTTTTATATATTTCGTCCGCCTTGATGAATGCATTTGTGCCGAAATCTGTTCCGTTTTCTTCGGCCTCTGCAGTGAGCGAAAGATCCTTAAGCGAATAAACCTCAGCCCCTGTATCATCAAGTATATCTTTAATTTCTCTTATCTTTCCGGCATTGCCGGTCGCAAATACGATTCTCATAAAACTTTATATTATGGATAATTTGCTTTCGAATTACCTTTTAAAAGATAACGCTAAAAGCAGATTAAGTCCATAGATTATGTAAAAAATATGTAAATTTTCGATTAAAAATACAAAACAGTAGTTAAAATGTATACATTTGTTAGCATTGGTGTCCGAATAACTGCTGAATTATATTTTTCAGCGCTCCTTACTTAAAGCAGGCGGCTTTGCTCCGAGGTATGAATAGAAGTAGGTCTTCATCATACCGTTATATATCTTTCTGTTTTTGTCCGCCTTCCTGCCGAGATATTTTTCGGCATCCTCCCATGCTGTAATAACATACATGCTCCAGTCATCAAGTGCCGCATAGCGATCTCCCAAGGCCTTATAAAGCTCCGGAAGATCCTCTTTTTCTTCAAGTCTCTCCCCATACGGCGGATTCGTAACAATAAGTCCGTATTTTTTCGGATGACTTAAAAGAGCAACATCTCTTGACTGAAAATGTATCAGATCCCTGACACCGGCCCTTTCCGCATTTTCTCTCGCGGCGTAAAGCACCTCTGGGTCTATATCATAGCCCTGTATATCTGTATGCTCGCCGTATTGCTTAAGTCCGTCTGACTTTAAGTCCCTTGCCTCATCATATGCCGCATACCACAGAGTCTTGTCCATGATATTTGACCATCTTGTAGCTGCAAAATTTCTCTCCATTCCCGGAGCGATATTTGCAGCCATCATCGCAGCCTCTATGCAGAATGTTCCTGAGCCGCAGAACGGATCCACAAGTATTCTGTCATTTCTCCACGGTGTAAGCATTAAAAGAGCTGCTGCCAATGTCTCGGTTATAGGCGCCTTTGCGGTAAGCTTACGGTAGCCCCTTTTATGAAGGCTGTCTCCGCTCGTATCTATTCCAATTGTAATGACATCCTTATAGGCAGAAACTCTTAAGGCATAGTCCGCGCCGTCCATAGGAAGTCTTTCGCCTTCTCTTTTGTATGCCTTCTGCAGTCTCTTTACTATGGCCTTCTGTATTATTGTCTGGAAATCTCTCGGTGAAAAAAGCTTTGATTTTACCGATGCAGCCTTAGCCACCCAGATACGGCCGTTCCATGGTATCAGATCCTCCCAGCTTACGGCATACACCAGCTCAAAAAGCTCATCCCATGTATAGGCCTTGAATTCGCACACCTTAAGCAGTACGCGTTCTGTTGTGCGCATAAAAATGTTGGAACGGCATATAGCCTGTGCGTCTCCCTTAAAGCTCACCTTGCCGTCCGAGACCTCGCTTATTTCATAGCCGAGCCTCATTATCTCCTTTTTTGTGCATGCCTCCAGTCCGAAATGACATGGGGCTATGAATTCGTATGTTTCGGATCTTCCTGCCATCTGCCTTCCTATCCTGATAAAACACATGCAGCCTGTACCGCTTTTAATGGTGCAGGCCGCTGTATATCATATGTAAATCTTATTTAAGTTCTATTTCTTTTATAACGTTTCCCTCAAAATCCTTAACTGTAAACTTAAGCTCATCATCAAGGATCGCATAGCTGTTTTTATAACCGCCCTTAGGTATGCTCGTTGAGCCCGGGTTAAGAAGATAAAAGCATTTATCTCCTACTGAGACCTTATCAGCTGAAGGTATGTGAGTATGACCGTGCAGTAAAATGTCTCCGTCTCCTAAGCCTGCCGGAAGGTGTTCACCTTCTCCGTTTGCATTTACCTTATGTCCGTGTGTGATATAAAACAGTCTGTCATTTAAGGTTATACGCTTGCATCCCGGTACTAACGGGAAGTCAAGCACCATTTCGTCAACCTCGGCATCACAGTTTCCTCTCATGCAGACATAAATCTTGTCCTTGAGCGCATTGAGCTCTGTGATTACCTTCTTCGGAAGATATTCTTCCGGAAGATCATTTCTCGGACCGTGATACAGGATATCTCCGAGGAAAACAAAGGCATCCGCATGCTCATCCTCAAAGGCCTTAAGCATTTTCCCGCACCAATACTCCGAACCGTGTATATCAGATGCTATAAGATATTTCATCAACTATCTCCTTCTTCCGAGCAGCCACATTATAAGAAGCACAACAAAAAGCGGTGCCAATACCGGACTCAGGAACTTTAATGCCGCTCCTATTACTGAAAACAGGCACATCATAATCAGGAATACTAATATTCCGCCGAAGCATCCGTTGCCTGTCGTATATACATGCCATCCGCCTGAATTCGGATTCATGCCGTTTCCGTTCGTTCCCTGCTGACCGAAGCTTCCCGTGCTGTCAGCCCCGTAAGAGCCGGATCCGTTATCGTATGAAGAGCCAAATCCGCTGCTGCCGGATCCCGGTACATTGCCGCCTCCGTAGACCTCATCTGTGAAATCAACATCGTCAGGTGTATTCGGAATACCGTCGCTTCCTGATTTTGCGGCATCTATAATACTTTTTGCTATGAGCTGAGGCTCACCGAGGTCATCAAGGATGTCCTTCGATGTTCTCCCCCTGCCGAGCTCATCATCTATATAATCGCTGTAATACCTGACATTCTTCTCCACATATCTTTGCGGAAGCTCATATGAAAGATATTCAGTCAGTTTCTGAAGAAATTCTCTTTTATTCATTCGATCAATTCTATACTTTATTTATAAAAAAGGCATACTTCACTCAAAAATTATCGGATGTCGTATGCCTTTTCATTAATGCATGCAGCATTGATTCCCTGACTTATTATTCCTCCTCAGGGATGTCTATGCAGATTGCAAGATCCTTAAGCTGCTGCTCGTCGACCTTTGCCGGAGCTCCCATCATAGCATCTGATGCATCCTTAAGCTTAGGGAATGCCATAACATCTCTGATGCTCTCTGCGCCTGCCATCCACATAGCAACTCTGTCAAGACCGTATGCAAGACCTGCGTGAGGCGGTACTCCGTATTTGAATGCTTCAAGCAGGAAGCCGAACTGCTCATTTGCTCTTTCAGGTGTGAATCCGAGAACCTCGAGCGTTTTCTCCTGAATATCTGCCTGATGGATACGTACAGAACCTCCGCCTATCTCGGTTCCGTTAAGTACGATATCATAAGCCTTTGCTCTTACTCTGCCCGGATCAGAATCGATATACTGCCAGTCCTCATCCATAGGTGCTGTGAAAGGATGGTGCATTGCTGTAAAGCGGTTCTCTTCCTCGCTCCACTCTAAAAGCGGGAACTCTGTAACCCATACAAAGCGCCATGCGCTCTTATCGATAAGATCAAGTGACTTTCCGAGCTCAAGGCGAACATTTCCGAGCACATTTCTTACTATATTAAGCTTGTCTGCCGCAAATACGATAAGGTCGCCCTTCTCTGCCCCTACAGCCTCAATGATCCTGTCAAGCTGCTCAGGAGTCATAAACTTTGCGAATGAGCATTTATGTGAACCGTCATCGGCAGCATTTACACAAAGATATGCAAGTCCCTTGCCTCCGAAGAGCTTTGCCACCTCAACAAGCGCATCGATCTTCTTTCTAGGCATATGTCCCTGTCCCGGAACTCTTATGGCTCTTACTGCACCGCCTGCTTCAAGCGCACCCTTAAATACAGCAAATTCTGTATCCCTTACTGCATCTGATACATCCTGAATAGGAAGTCCGAAACGAAGATCAGGCTTATCCGAACCGTATACATCCATAGCTGTCTGCCATGTCATACGCTCTATAGGAAGCTCAACATCTACATTTAAAACATCCTTGAACATACGCTTTATAAGACCCTCATTGACTGCGATAACTGTATCAACATCGGCAAATGAAAGCTCCATATCTATCTGTGTGAACTCAGGCTGTCTGTCAGCTCTTAAGTCCTCATCTCTGTAGCAGCGTGCAAGCTGGAAGTATCTGTCAAAGCCTGATACCATAAGAAGCTGCTTTAAAAGCTGCGGAGACTGAGGAAGTGCATAAAACTCGCCCTGATGAACTCTTGAAGGCACGAGGTAATCACGTGCTCCCTCAGGAGTTGACTTGATGAAGGTCGGTGTTTCGATCTCCAAGAAGCCGTTCTCTGCCATATAGTTTCTTACGCTCATAGCTAACTTTGAACGAAGTGCTATATTCTTTTGAAGCGGTCCCCTTCTTAAATCAAGGTATCTGTATTTAAGTCTGAGCTCTTCTCTTGTATTGGTCTCATCCTCTATCTGGAAAGGCAGTGTAGCTGACTCACTTAATATGCGCAGCTCCTTTGCCTCTATCTCTATAGCACCTGTTGCAATATTGGTATTGGCATCTGTACCACGGCTTCTGACATCACCTACTACCGCGATGCAATACTCGTTATGAAGTGAGCCTGCCTTTGCAAATACCTCGCTTCCGCAGATCTCTTCCTCAAATATCACCTGAATGATACCGCTTCTGTCTCTTACATCAGTGAATACAAGACCGCCCTTATTTCTGGTCTTCTGTACCCATCCCATGACTGTGACAGTTTTGCCAATATCCCCAACCGTAAACTCTGCACATCTTGCAGTTCTCTTAAGCCCCTGCATGCTTTCTGCCATGACTTTTATCTCCTGTATATGTTTATCTTTCGCTTCGGCTCATATACTTTGCCGTAAGCATATATGGTCTGTTATATAAAAGCTGTATTAGTGTTTAAGCTCTTCTCTGTAAATGTCTCTGAACTCTTTGTAGCCCTGTGCCGTAAGATTGTCCTTCTGGAACTTTTTGTTCTTTGCCATCCATACGGTAAGTATCTGTCTGCCGTTTGCTCTTTCTTTTCCGGCCTCGTCAAATATCTGAGCAAGTCTGTCAGCAGGCATTCCCTTTTCTATAAGCCATGCGCATTTAGAGTCAGAGGAAATAAGCTCACTCATATCAGAATCCATAAGTATAGTCATTATACGTTCAAATCCTATTGAAAAGCCTACCGCCGGAACATTCTGTCCGGTGAACCTTCCTACCATTTTGTCGTAGCGTCCGCCGCCGCCTACAGATGATCCGAAGGCCTCTGTCTTTATCTCGAATATCGTTCCTGTATAATAACCCATTCCTCTGACAAGAGTAGGATCAAATCTCACATCTATCTTTCTTCCGCTTACTCCGGCAACAGATTCCATGATATCGGCAACATTCTCACCTGCTGATAATGCTTCTTCACTGCCTATCTTAGCTGCAAATGCTCTTACACCTGCAGCATCTGTAGTGAAGCTGTCAAGGATCTCTCTTAATCGCCTGGTCTCTTCCTCGCTGCAGCCCATGTCCATAAGCTCTTTATCTACGCCGTCTGCGCCTATCTTATCTGCCTTATCAAGAGTTATGAGTATTTCCTCAGCCTTTGCCTCATCCATACCTGCATACTTTATAAGCTCAAAAAGGAAACGTCTGTCATTAATAACTATATAGAAGTTATATTTTGAAAAACCTATCTTTTCGAGTGCTTCGCTGGTTGCAAGCATAAGCTCCTTTTCTGCAAGATTGGTCGCATCTCCCAAAATATCAATGTCGCACTGCATGAACTGTCTGAAACGACCCTTCTGCGGACGATCCGCCCTGAATACCGGCCCCATCTGCAGTGCCTTGAAAGGCTGTGGAAGTGAAGCTGAGTTTGCAGCATAATATCTTGAAAGCGGAAGTGTCAGGTCATATCTTAAGCCTTCCTCTGTAAGAGCATCAAACGCTTCTTCCTCGTTATCCGCACCTTCTCTGATCTTTGCAAGACCTCTTCTTAAATTATCCCCGCGCTTAAGGATCTTAAAGATAAGCTTCTCGTTTTCTCCGCCCTGCTTTGAAGTAAGGTTTCCTATATGCTCAACAAGCGGAGTTTCGATCTCCGTAAAGCCGTATCTTGAATATGTTTCTCTGATAATGCCCTGAAGCTTTATCCTTACTTCCATTTCTGCCGGAAGTATATCTCTCATGCCTGTAACAGGCTTTTTATTGAATGCCATTTCGCCTCCGAATATCTGATATTTCGCGTCGTCAACATGTTATTATAACAAAATATAAACTAAACGTCCATATGGCCTTAAGCGGCTTTGAAACAGACTTTTTAATTATTTTTATTGCAGCCTGTGCTTAATTTTCTTACTGATTCTGATAAGCCTCGTAGACCTGTCTTTCAAGCTCCTTTACCGCTGCTGCGATCTGCTTATCCTTCATAATATCCGGCTGTGCTGCTCCGTTTGCATAGTTTACTGTTTCTGCTGTCACGCCGTCATATTCCTCAAAAGGCACCTCTATAGTCGGGGTGATGCCCTTTCCGTGTATAAGCTCTCCGCCCGGCAGTCTGTACTGCTGTGTTGTGAATTTAACAGCAGAGCCGTCGCTCAAAGGATAAAGAGACTGTACTATGCCCTTTCCGAAGGTCTTTTCTCCTACTATCTGATAGCCGTAATCTCTCAGTACTCCTGCAAATATTTCCGAAGCGGATGCGGAATTTTCATTTACAACTACAACAATAGGAACATCATTGCCCCAACCGTCTGCCGCATAGTATTTGTCTGCCTCACCTATTTTATTTTCAATGCTGAGAAGCAGTGTTCCTGTTTCATCAGTCTCATCTCCCTCAGGAGTAAGATTTTTACCGAGGCTGTATTTATTGTCCTGCTTCTTTTCATTTTTATCAGTCTTATCAGAGGTTTTGCCATTATTGTCGGTAAGCTCTATGCCTGCTTCCTCTTCAGCTTCTGCTTTTTCAGAAGTCTCACCGTCTCCGACTGTGACTAAAGGCTCAAGATCGTCCGGCAGTATCATATCAAGCATCTCAAGGCAGATATTCATATCTCCGCCGCCGTTATTCCTTAAGTCTATAACGATGCCGTCAACCTGCTTATCCTCAGCAAGATCATCAAGCTCATCCACAAACTCCTGCATAGTTGTCTGATTGAAGGTGTTAATGCTTATATAGCCGATATTTGTTCCCTTAATGCTGTTTTTCGGGTCCGGAGCAATAGAGTCCGCTATATTACCCTCATCCAGCACATCGCTCTGAACGCTTATAGTGGTTATATTAGCTCGCTCAACAGTGAACTCGAGCTCCTTACCGTCTCTGAGCAGGGTTATATTAACAGTAGTTCCCACCTCTCCGGTGATCAGGCTTACAGCGAAATCTGCATCTTTTTGAGTAAGATCATTGCCGTCGGCCTTGATGATTATATCTCCCGGCTGAATGCCGACCTTGGCTGCAGGACCCTCGCCGTTAACTGCATTTACAAGGATTCCTCCGGTCTCCGGGTCCTTTGTTATGGTTACGCCTATTCCTACATAATTACCGTTAAGCCTCTTTTTTTCCTCATCGAATACAGATTTTGAGTAATATGCAGAATAATGGTCATCTGTGAGTCCGTACACCAGACCGGTAAACATGCCGTCCTCCATCTTCTGCTTATCGGCATCATAAAGATAGGTATAGTTAATAAGCGATTCTATTTCCTTAAGCTTTTTATCTACCTTTATAAGATCAAGGTCATCCCCTGAATTTATAAATTTAAATGCTCCGGCTTCAAGGATCAGTACTGCTGCCGCTCCGAGAGCTATACCCCTTTTAAAGCCATTAAGTTTTCCTTTCTTTTTGCCGGAAGCTTCATCAGCATTTTCATCATCCGGTACTGAATCGGCTGTGCCTTCTGCAGCATCCTTTATTTGCGCTTCCTGCACATTCAATTTTTTTTCATCATTTATATCGTTTAAGTTCTTATCCATTAGTTACTTCCTGTTATGGTGAAACATAGGACATCGGATTAACATAGCTTCCGTTGATCCTTATTCCGAAATGCAGGTGAGGTCCTGTCGAATATCCGGTCGAACCGACAGCACCGATCTTCTGACCTGCGCTTACCTCTGCTCCCTGTGATACAGCTATTGAAGACATATGCATATACACTGTGTACACACCGCCGCCGTGGCTTAACATTACATAATTGCCGGCTGATGCGGAATATGTGGCAATGACTACTGTGCCGGAAGCTGCAGCCACTACTGCAGAGCCGCTTGCCGCACCTATATCAACGCCCTTATGGTTTGTAGATGCTCCCTCTGTAGGAGATTCACGATCTCCGAATTTCGAGGTGATGCGACTTGAGCTTGGGCACGGCCAGGTAAAGCTTATGTCACCTATTGATTTCTTGACATATGTCTGCCCTGATGCCTCAGCCTTCTTTTTCGCGGCCTCTTCCTCAGCCTTTATCTTTGCCTCCATTGCAGCTATATTGTTTTCCTCAGCCTGAATAGCCTTTTTAATTCCTGCTATATCGGCATTCATGCCGGCTATGTCTGATTCAGCTGCATTTATCTTTGCATTATAGCTCTCAAGCTCACGCTGCTTGTCATTCTGAAGCTTTTCGACGTCGGCCTTCTGCTCATTTAGCTTTGAATTGCTGGTCTTGAGCACTTCATGCTCAGAACTAAGCTCTTCTTCCTTGGCTTCTATCTTCTTTTTTGTATCAACATACTCATCCAGCTTATTTCTGTCATATTCGGTAACATTACTGATATACTCAGCCTTGTTGATCATATCGGAAAAGCTCCCGGATCTGAATAAAGCATCCAGCAGCGACTGACTTCCGCGCTCATACATGTATTTTATCCTGAGCTTCATAGAGGCATACTGCTTTTCCTCATCTGCTTTGGCGGCCTCAAGCTCAAGCTTTGTTGCGCTTATCTGTGCCTCAATATTTGCTATCTCTTCGGTAAGCTCGTCTATCTTTGCATTGATATCTGAAAGCTCTCCGTCAAGCTTTGTTATATACTGCGCCGCATCCTTTTTCAGCTGACTGAGCTCATCAAGCTTTTTATCAACATCATTCTTCTGGCTGTTCAGCTCATCAAGCTTCTTTTTATTTTCGTTTATTCGATCCTTGGAATTTCTGATCTCACTTTTGGCATCGGATGTAACCGCATATGCCTTATCCGGAATAATTCCGTATACATTTCCCATGGCAGCCGCAGAAAAAATCGATGCAAAAAACACAGCCTTAAGCCGTTTTTTCAGCTTGATGCCGCTATTATCATTTAAGCATGTGAAGTTTATGTGATTATTACGTTTCATTTATTAGGTCAAACTTTAAGATGTTTTCTGATTGTTACAAATGATACCACAAAGCCTATTCCTACTCCGAGTGCCGTTCCTGCAAGTACAAGCTTCGGATAGATCTCATTAAACGGAATAAGCTTGGCTATATCAGAAAGTGAACTGAGCGCCCCTGATCTGCTGATGTAGACTGCTGCCGATTGCTCCGCTCTGTGATAAATATAGTACATAAGCCCGAGCGGTATCACAGCTCCTATAAATCCTATAATCGTTCCCTCTATCACAAACGGAGCTCTTATCATGCCGTTAGTTGCTCCGATCATCTTCATGATCTCATTTTCGCGCTTCCTGAAATGCGCAGTAAGATTAATTGTATTGCTGATAAGAAATACAGAAATCGCAAACAGTATTCCTATAAGCACCACTGAAACGGCATAAATGATCCTATTCAGCGATTTAAGCGCAGATACAACAGTATTTGCATAGTTAACTTCTCTAACAATGTCAAAGCTCCTTATAAATTCCGCTTCACTGTCCTGGTCCTCTATATTGTTAAGAAAAATTTCATAGCTGTCGCTGTGTGCCAGAGGATTGTCATCTGCAAATGCTTCTGCAAGTTCCTCTGACTGTTCTCCGAAATAATCCTCTTTGAAATCCTCCCACGCCTCATCAGCCGATTTATAGTTGATTTCTTTAACTCCGCCACGCTCTATGACCGCATCTCTGAAGGCTTCCTTTTCATCCATGCTGACGCCTTCATTAAAGAAAACACTGATTCCTATCGTAGTCTCCGCATTGTATGCTATGTGCTGCACATTCATTACCAGACAGTAAAAAAGGCAGAATAGGAAAATGCATGCTGCTATAGTTACTGTTGATGCGATTGAAAATAACAGATTCTTTTTCAGATTGGATATTCCCTGACGAAAGCAGTATATGACAGTGCTCATCTTTCATGCCTCCTTCCGTTATCCTGATCATTTCCAGGCATTGCCGAAAATTCCGGATTTCTCCTTGAACGTCCTCGCTGCTTTGGAGGCTCAGAGCTGAAAAAGCTCTTTAACGGAGGCGAATTCTTCATTGAAACATAGTCATCGACCACAGTACCCTTATCCATGACTATCACTCTTTTGTCCACGGATTCAACCAACTGCTTGGAATGTGTGATGACAATAACTGTCGTTCCCATTTGATTTATTTCAAGAAGGAGTCTTAATATCTCCTCTGAATTTCTCTCATCCAAATTACCGGTAGGCTCATCTGCAAGTATAACCGACGGTCTGTTGATAAGAGCTCTGGCTATGGCCACTCTCTGCTGCTCGCCTCCGGAAAGCTGATTAGGCATATTTTTATACTTTGCCGAAATTCCCGTAAGCTTCATCATCTCCGGAACATTTCTTCTTATTTCTGCTCCGGAAGCTCCTATTACTCTCTGTGCAAATGCTATATTTTCAAAAACATTTCTGTCATTTAACAGTCTGAAATCCTGGAAAACTATACCGAGCTGACGTCTGTAGCGCGGAATATCTCTTTCCCTAAGCCTTCCTATGTCTCGTCCTGCTACGAGTACCTCTCCCTCAGTGGCCCTAAGCTCTCTTGTAATAAGCTTTAACAGCGTCGATTTACCCGCGCCTGACCTTCCGGTCACGAAAACAAACTCACCGTCTCCAACAGTGAGGTTAATATCTCTTATTGCTCTATTACCGGTATCATATACCTTGCTGACATTATTGAATTCTATCATGTTCTGTGTCTGTATAATATTGTCGTATGTAACAGTTATGCAGGCAGAATTACTCCGCCTGCATAAACATTTGCCGGATAGATCTGAACTGCTTTACGTTTATCAGTAATCTATCCTGTCCATATAGTCGATGTATTTTACTACCATGAGAGCGATCTTAAAGGTAATAGCATCTTCAAAAACTCTAAGATCAAGACCGGTCTGTTTCTGCAGCTTGTCGAGTCTGTAGACGAGAGTATTTCTATGGATAAAGAGCTGCCTTGAGGTCTCTGAAACATTCAGATTGTTCTCAAAGAACTTATTAATGGTAGTAAGTGTCTCTTCATCAAATTCATCGATAGTTCTTCCGCCGAATATTTCTTTAATGAACATACGGCAGAGATTTATCGGAAGCTGATAAATAAGACGTCCGATGCCAAGTCCGCTGAATGAAATTATCTTTCTGTCTTCGTAGAAAATACTGCGGACATCGTGAGCAAGTCTTGCTTCCTTGTATGACTTGGAAACATCCTTAAGCTCCTCAACAATAGAACCATAGGCGATATCAGCATCAAGCCCTGCATCATTTATAGTTTTGAGCATGCTCTCGGCATAGGCCTTAAGCTCCTCATCACGATCATTCTTATTCTTTACGGCATGAACAACTATCTGGTTATTCTCATCCGTGCCGGTGATAAAATCATCTGCATTGGCAGATACGATCTGCTTTAAAAGCTCATGAATAGGCAGCTGCTCGCGTCCTTCGCTCTTTACGATAAATACCGCTCTTGGCTCCTTGAATTCTATATGAAGTCTGCGTGAACGGTTGAAAATATCTATCTGCAGAAGATTATCAAGAAGAAGATTCTTGATGAAGCTGTCCTTATCCATCTTCTCCTTATAAGCAAGCATCAGACCTTCCATCTGAACCGCTATGAGCTTGGAAGCCATCAGTGAATTATCAGAGTCCTTTCTTACCGCAGAAATAAACTCCGTTTCGCCTTCCTGACAGATACGGTTAATGTAAAAGCTGCCGTTATCATTGGCAGAGTCTCCGCTCAAGATGAATGCAACGATTTCTCTTTCGTCAATACCGCTCATGTCCCCTTTCACAGCAACGTTTTTACCGTCGCTTGCATATATAGCTGCATTAACATTTGTGATCGTTGCTATTTCAACCAGTACATTCTGTACTATCTGATTAGAAACCATATCGCTCTCCTCCTAATCATAATTAAAATTGCACAAATCCTATACTAATTTTATCAAATATTCAGTGATTTACAATAAGCAAATATAAAAATTCACAAACTTTTATCAATCAATTTATGCATTGTAAGCAAAGTATTTTTATTACAATCGTCAAGTCGTATTCTCTCACGAAATTTAGCCTGATAAATCATCAAAATGTGACCAATATTATTTCTCTCGTTCATATTTTCGTCAAAAGATGGTACTATATTTATAGGATATTTAAGCGGATGTCCCGCATTGTCCGCATTTTATGGGAGATATCATGAATATACTGTTTTATCTTACACCTAAGTGTGACTGTGCTTTTTTAGAAGAGGATGACACACTGCGTCAGGCCCTCGAAAAAATGGAAGTGCGCCGCCACGCTGCTATACCTCTTTTGAGCAAAAACGGTCACTACATAGGCACCATCACAGAAGGCGATCTTTTGTGGAACATTAAAAACAAATACAACCTCGACCTGCATGAAGCCGAACGCATCAAGATAACCTCTATAGACCGAAGACGGGATTATATGCCGATTTCTATCCGTGCCAATATGGAGGATCTTTGCGAATTGGCGGTTCATCAGAATTTTGTTCCTGTATGTGATGACAACGACAGCTTTATAGGCATTGTCACCAGACAGGAGATCATCAAGTACTTCAGAAACCAGCTTGCTGCAGCTGAAAATGCAGTCAAAAAGGAAGAGCCCTTAAAGGTGCATCCAACACGCGAGCCGGCTGCCGTATTCTGAGATCTGCAACTAAACATTTTTCATTTAAGCCGCTCCGGCATTTTCTAACGGAGCGGCATTTTTTATTATATAAGGCTGTCAGTCTTTCAATCTTTAATGAGAGTGACAGTATCCTTTTCTCTATCCAGCTCAACTATGCGGTTTCTGTACAGATGTCCTAATGCACGCTTAAACTGATTCTTGCTCATTGCATAAGTTTCTTCGATAAACTCTGCATCAGCTCTGTCTCCGTAAGGAAGGAAGCCGTTATTTCTTCTAAGCTCATAAAGGATAACATCAGCATCCTCCTGAACAGTCTTGTAAAGCTTTTCTCTTATGAGAAGGTCAAGCTTTCCGTCTTCTCTGACCTTGGCAACTCTTGCCTCGACCTCATCCCCGTACTCATAATTTTTGAAAGTCTCGTTTATAGGTACAAGTCCGTAGTACTTATTGTCTACTGCAATAAAGATACCCAACTTAGGATTGATCTCATATACAAATCCGGTTACTCTGTCATCTTCCTTATAAGGGCTGTGCTTATCAAGATGAGCATAGACTCTCATCGTAGCGGCCTGTCTGCCTGACTTATCGGAATAGAGCCATACAAGCACTTCATCTCCAACCTCAGGTGCTGATATCTGCTCCTTGAACGGAAGCAGCACCTGCTTTGGTACTCCGTTATCAAGAAATACTCCGATGCGGGTAGAAGCAGCAACTCTTAATATACCGACCTCACCTTCCTTAAGGATAGGAGTTCTCATGGTGCATGCCATTCTTCCGCCCTTATCCTCATAAAAATGAACACTTACTATATCTCCGGCCTTTGGTCTGCCGAGCTGCTCTGCAAAAGGAAGAAGTATACGTCTGTTTTCGCCGATTTTTCTTCCGAACGGACTGTTTAAAATTTCTTCAGGAGCATTTACAAATGCCCCTATCTCTGAGGTAGTCTCGATCTTTACCTTATAGGCCTTGCTGAAAATTGATTCAGGTGACTTTTCTCTTTCTCTTCCTCTGTCGTTTCTGCCGCGCCCGTCACGGTCTCCGAAACGGCGGTCTCTGTCATGATCACGGTCTGATCTGTTGAAGCTGCGCCTGTCTCCGTCTCTTCCGCTTCTGTCAAAGCTGCGACCGCTGCGCTCATTTCTGTCATTAAAGCTTCTTCCTTCTCCGCGGTCTCTAAAATCTCGTTTCTCTCTTCTGTCACCGTCAAAGTCTCTGTGGAAGCCTCTGCCTCTGTCTGCACGGTCACGTCCGGCTCCAAAGTCCTTATTATCTCTGTCTGCATTTGAACGATCATTTCTGCTCTTTGCAAATACTCCGGAATTTACGACCTTGGAAAATGCAGAATTTCCGCCTCTTCTGCCCTTTCCTTTTACCGGCTTTGATTCGGATGCCTCAGCAAAGCCCTGCTCTCCGCCTTCATATGACGAAGCTTTTTTTGCATCAGAAAAGGCCTCATCACACGGATATGAGCTTCTTTCGGCAGGATCATCGCATGGGTAGCTTTTTCTTTCTGTCGGCTCATCGCATGGGTAGGCCTTATTATTAAAATCATTATTCATTTTAAGTCTCTCCGTTCTTTTTTCAATTTCTGCAATATCTGCAGGTATGTTAATGGTGCCTCGCGAAGATATCCGTATCTTCTCATTATTCATTTCCATCGGATATCAGTCAGACTTTTTATACACCAAAAGACCTTTAAAGTCCATCATTTTTTTATGTTTTGACGCATTTTATTGTCTTTTTTCTATGATTTTGAAATTCTATACAGACAATAATAGTTTTTATATTTCATTTGAATAAACCAATATGACATTCATATAAATATATTTTCATCCCCGTCTAGGATTGTTTTTATATTTGTGCAATCTGTCAAATTCTTTCAGGTGAAAATCGGATATTCCGCGAATTGTTTCAGCGTGATGTGCATGTTATTATATAGTCAACTTAAGAAAGAACTTATCCGAAGTTCACATATATACCGACAAAAGTCACATATGCAAGATTACAAATGTAATACTTATACATAGTACGAAAAGGGTAAAACTTCCGACGAAGTAATGAAAAGATATCCTTCGGATAGGAATCAGACTTAAGATAATATAAAACTGAATATCGATGAGAGGACGTTTATTCTATGAAAGAAGGTAAATGCCAATGGAAATCTCAAACTAAAGACCACCGTGTAAAGAAACGGTGGTCTTTAATTTTTCTTTATAAGCCTGCACCAACAGATATTTGGATTATAAGACAAAAAGTGTTGTTTTGAACCATGAACTTTCTGAGTATACAAAATCGCTGATAGACCATATCAAAAGCCTATCAGCGATTCAATTTACATTTATCCATATGCCAATGTCAGTCTGGACAATATTGTGCTTTCAGTCATAAACGGAAGACATATATTATTCTCTCCCTTTGCTATGATGAGATCCTCGCCTCTCTGACTGATCAGTACGGAATATGTTTCGCTTATGTAATTAGGTCCGTCCGAAGTGTCGTAGCTGTTTCCTCCGACTCTGGAAAGATCTATAGTCACAAGACTTGGCTTTTCGATACTTGTCTGAATAGTCCAGAATCCGCTCCACTGCTCTTCATATTCTGTTTCACCTTCGTAGCACCAGTCAAGGTCTACTGCACCTCCGTTTTCATCACCCGGATAAAAGGTCAATACGAAATGCCCTCTTTTATCGGTCTCCCATGCAGTCGTGGTTATGCTCCATGTCATTCCCCATTCATCAGAGCCTGCAAGCCCCAATGCTGTAGGTCCGCACCATCCGTCTGCCATCCATGTTTTTAATTCAAGCGGTACATAGCTCGGGCCGTACTCTGTAAAATCCCATGAATAACAATTGCCGTCTTCAGGTATACACGGGATAACAGTATCTTCGTCTCCGAGTCCCGGATACCACGTGCAGGTGTTTCCGCTGTTATCAGTGATATTTACCTGTGTATCAAAATCAGCATTTGGATCCATTCCTAAATTCGCAAACAGAAGAATAGGTTCTCCGCTTTCAGATCTGTATATAACATCTGAAACATCCTCTATCTCCCAGGTGTCCGTGTTCCACTTTATGCGATTTGCTGCAATAGTTGCATTTTCATCTACAGGAACTATAACATACAGATTTCCTACACTGCCTACTATGTGGTCTTCATCAATTTCTCTGATGAAAGGATATTTCTCTAAAAGCTCTGCATTATTCTCTTCAAGCCATTTCGGGAAGCCCTTTTCAAAGCCTTCATCAAAAAGTCCGCCGACATTTCCCAGATAAGCCACACCGAACATGACAGGATCATTATCGATCATATTATGCAGTTCAGCTAATGACGCTGCACCTTCTGCGCTCAGTTCCTTTGTTTTAGCTGCATTATCCTTTATCTTGCCGCTTAAACTGCGGTCATGACCGGACTTCTTATTCGGAGTTTTTTCGTCCTCTTTAGTTACATCAGGCTCATCCTTATCTTCTGTTATTTCTGTTGCTTCAGCGGCTTCCTTTTTCCTGCCAAGCTTTGAGCATGCTCCTAACATAAACAGTGCTACTAATACCGTGAGCAATAAAGCTATTTTTTTATAAATTTTGTTTTTCATACTTCCCTCCTTTCATAATCATCAGAACGATCCGCTTCGTCCTGAGCCTCCGCCTCCGGATTCACTTACGCTGCCGCCGCCTGACGATGACGAACCGCCTCCTGAGCTTCGTTCTATCTTTCGCTTTGTGGTTGTCTGATGCGTAAACTCATCTGTATTTCTTGTAAGATTAAGCTTTCCTGATACAAATTCCTTTGCCGTTGTTTTTTCGGCTACAGGGTTCATGCTCTTCCACATCAGCTGAAGAGGCAGCAATCCTGCTAACAATGACAATCCCACAAAAATCATTATATTGACTGCAGGACTTCTGCGAACCGGATCATTATCGGTTGCTTTTGAAAGATATATCGCACATTCTTCGACATAATCATCAAAACCGCCGTACCAGTCATCATCTGCAAAATCGTCTATGAATACCTTTTCCAGCTGTAACTGTCCGTATTTATCAAAGGCATACTCACAATTTTCTCCGTAACAGAATAAGCCGAATTTCCTGTTTTTCATGCTCAGGAGAAGTATAATGCCGTCACGGCCTTCGCCTTCACCCATTTCATTATTATGGTATATGGTATAGGTGGCTTCATAAGGACCTTCGCTGTTATAGTCGTGGTAATCCTCACAGGTATAGATATATACACCAACTCCGTATTTCTTAGAAACAGCTTCTGCTTTTTGCTGAAGCTCTGCTCTCTCGTCACTGCTTAGTATCTTCGCTTCGTCAACGACATTTTCAAGCTCAAGCTGCAAGGCTTCCGAAAAGCATTCCGAGCATTCCTCGATATAGTCCTCAAGGCCCTCGTACCAATCATTCTCGATAAAGTCGTCCAGACAAGCATTTACAACATCTTCATAGCCATAGCTCTCAAAGGCTTCTTTGCAGTTTTCTCCGTAATAGTAGATCCCGTAATCACGGCTGTCGACGCTTAAAAGAAGTATTACGCCTTCGCTGCCCTCGCCTTCACCCATAGTATAATCATGGTATATCTCTTGGGTTGCCGTGAAAACGTCTCCATCGCTTAAGTCTCTGTAATCCTCGCAGGTGACTATATAAACTCCGATTCCGAACTGCTCTGTCACGGCTTCCGCTTTTTCAGTAAGCTCCGCCTCTTCCTCATCCGTAAAGATATCAGCTGCGTCGGTGACCGTATAAAGCTGAGGCTGTGCGGACATTGATGTGATAGTAAATGAAAAGAGCGTCAGCAATATGATAAGCATAAAGCTTTTGATTTTCTTCATGTCAGCCCTCCTATCTCATCATATAAAGTATCAGACTCACACTTGCCGCAGAAAGCACGGATGCTACTGCAAGATAGAGTTTAAGCGCCTGCTTTTTGCATACCGGGAGACTTCCGGCAAGCTTTCCCGTCTGTCCGTTAACCGTAAATAAGAAGTCCTGTCCTTCCCATTTAGTATTCAGTACCCATACCGGCAGGAGTGCATAATGAACCTTTCCTCGCTTAAGCTTAAGGTCCTTACTTGTAATAGAGTGTGTAGTATAGCCTGTTACGGTTTTCTCTATTTCATTCGCAAACGAGTTGATGCATCGCCTGTCAGCCCTTTCACTGCATTCATTTACACCGACATCATACTTATCGGCCAAAAAGCCCGGCAGATATGCTGTTGAAAACGGCTTCAGCTCGTTATAATCATACGGCTCTACAGAATCCATATAATCGTCCGGCATTTTGCTTGAGCCGTCTACAGGAACCTTTTCAAAGGCAAGATCTCCTGATCTCGTTAAATGATAATGATCCGTGACTGTGATCTCATAATCCCCGGATTTATGAGTATGTGACCTTGTGGCATTAAAATGCACCGTTCCTTTTGCCTGCCCGTCAAACATCCAGAATGGCACGTAGACTCCTTTGATTTCCGTTAAATGATTCTTGTTTGAAAACGCTCTCGGAAGCAGCGGTTTCCTGAGATAAAACCTTTTAAGTGCTTTGATTGCGTCATCCTTAGTTAGTTTAAAAGGAATAACATAATCAGGCTTTAATGCTCCCGCAAACTTTCCAGGTATGATAGTCGGATTCCCGCAGTAAGGGCATGAAGTTGCTGCGGTAGTTTCCGTACACATAAGCTCTGCTCCGCAGGAAGGACAGGAATAAACCTTGATATCATCTGTATCCTCGCCCCAGTCATCATTGATTTCTGAGGTATCCCACGCGGCTTCAGCTTCTGTATCAGGGTCTGTATTCCCTCCATCTGCATTTTCAGTTGCAACTTCAGCCTCATTATCTATACCGGCAGCTGCTTTCTTTGCTTTTTCCTCTTCCTTTTGCATTTCTGCAGCAGCCTTTGCTTCCTTTTCGGCATAGAGTGCTTCTATCTCTTCGACACTGAAGCTGGAGCCACAGTAATCACACTCAAGCCTTCCGGAGTTTTGCGAATAATGAAGCGGTCCCGTACATGAAGGACATTTATAATTTGTTACCTGTACTGCCATAACCTCTATTCCTCCGCCTGCCCTATATTTCTGCACTCAGTACGATACTGGTTCTTACTGTTCTTTCTGTTTTTTCTTTCTTTTCTTTGTGTTATTTTTCTTTTTGTTCTTATTATCCGGCTTTCCATCCGTATCCTTAGTAAGCGTAAAAGCCAGACACACACCGAAAAGACCGGAGCCTGCAAGTGACAGTAACTCGAATATACCGCCCGATTCGCGGATAGTGATGATCAATCCGATATAGACCAACACCAATCCTATGCCTGATAATATCCCTATCAGCTTTCCAAACCTTTTTGCACTGATAATACTTCCGGACATACATAAAAATGAGCCGATAAATGAAATACTTGCCCCTACGATCCAAAACTCGTAAAACATACCTGCCAAAAACTTAGCTGCGGACTCTCCCATATTTATGCTCCTTTATTTAAAAACACTCTCACAGCCTGCCCTTTGTGCCGACTTCTAATCGTTGGATATTAAAAATCTAACATGTGAATCAGTACATTTACCAGTTGCTGTGAGAGTGTTTAAGTTATTGTTTATTCCGTTGTCTGTTCAGAAATCAAAAAGATATAGTGATGGCAAAAGTTTATATTAAACTCCTGCTTCAGCGTCTACCTTTGCCATATGGCTGATCATGCGAACAAGGTTGCTTGTGTAGCCCCACTCATTATCATACCATGCAAGAACCTTTACGAACTGATCGTCAAGAGCAATACCGCCCTTTGCATCAAATACGCAAGGTGCAGTGTTTCCGAGAACGTCTGCTGATACGATAGGATCATGAGTTACCTCAAGGATACCCTTAAGTTCTCCTTCTGCTGCCTTCTCCATAGCTGCTACGATTTCATCATATGTAGCCGGCTTCTTTAATCTTACTGTAAGATCAACGATAGAAGCATCTGCTGCAGGTATTCTGAAGCTCATACCTGTAAGCTTTCCGTTAAGCTCAGGAATAACCTTACCTACTGCCTTGGCAGCGCCTGTTGTTGAAGGAATGATGTTTCCGTAAACTGAACGACCTATTCTCCAATCCTTCTTATCACGAGCATCAACTGTGTGCTGCTTTGATGTTGAGGAATGAATTGTTGACATAAGTCCCTGCTCTACTCCGAAGTTATCATTGAGAACCTTCGTCATAGGTGCGAGACAGTTAGTTGTACATGAAGCGTTAGAAACGATCTTCATGTCTGCTGTGTATGTGTTGTGGTTAACACCTACTACGAACATAGGAGTGCTGTCCTTTGCAGGAGCTGACATAATAACCTTCTTAGCTCCGCCTGCAAGGTGTGCGCCTGCTGTCTCAGCTGTGAGATAAACACCTGTAGATTCGATAATATACTCAGCGCCGCATTCGCTCCACTTAATGTTTGCTGCATCTGACTCTCCGAAAACTCTGACCTTCCTGCCGTTGATCACAAGTCCTTCGTCATACTTATCAACTGTACCGTCAAATCTGCCGAATACTGTATCGTACTTGAGCTGATAAACCATGAAGTCAAGATCAGTGTTTCTTATATTGATTCCACAGATTTCAAACTCATCAGGTCTGGCTGCCATGATCCTGATAGCTACACGGCCAATGCGGCCAAAACCATTGATACCAACTTTAATCGCCATTTTTTGCCCATCCTTATTGTTTTGACATTTTTATCCGCCGTGACTTAAGCTTTGCGAAGTACTAAGCATTTCTGTTTATACCTGTACATATACCGCCGAACCCCGTCACAACGAATACGGTTCATAATTATTATACACTCTTATTGAGGATATTAACAGATTTATATTAAACACCTTCGGTTTTTATTTGTTTTTTTGTTTTTTCGTCAGAGCCTATGTTATCAGCGCTTTATAAGATGATATCTGTGTGCTGTCAATTCCATTTCTATCTGCTGGATATGCTCCTGATTTCTTGTTTCAAGTACCATCGTTACTATACAGGCTCCAATGTCAGACTGCTTGTCCTCTCGTGCATGGTTGATGCTGACAATATTCGCACCTGTGCCTGCAATTACCTGTAAAAGCTGCATGAGGCTGCCCGGCTTATCTGTTACCTTTGTTGTGATCTCAACGATCCTTCCTGACTTTGAAAGGCCCTTTGTGATAACTCTGGATAATGTTGTCACATCAACATTTCCTCCGGATACCACGCAAACTGTTTTTAACTTGGTGGTATCAACTCTTCCAAACATTACTGCAGCAACCGGTGTTGCGCCGGCTCCTTCAGAAACTGTCTTCTGACCCTCCATCAGCTGAAGCATAGCTGATGCTATCTCGTCTTCATTAACAGTAATGACTTCATCTACATATTTTTTACAAAGCTCAAAGGTAAGGTCTCCCGGTTTTTTTACCGCAATACCATCGGCTATGGTTGAAACGCTTTTAAGCTCCACCGGAGCACCCTGCTGCAGCGATGTATACATAGAAGCTGCACCTGCTGCCTGAACTCCTACTACTCGGCATGAAGGCTTCAATGACTTAACAGCATAAGCAATACCGCTGATCAGTCCGCCTCCTCCGATCGGTACGACTACCTGCTCAACCTCAGGAAGCTGCTCTAATATCTCAAGTCCAATCGTTCCCTGACCGGCAATTACATACGGATCATTGAAAGGATGAGCAAATGTATAGCCATTTTCATTCCTCAGACGCTCTGCTTCCTTGGCGGCATCATCATACACACCAGGAACCAAAACAACCTCTGCTCCATATCCTTTTGTAGCCTCGACCTTACTCATAGGTGCTCCGGCAGGCATACATATGATAGACTTTATACCAAGCTTTGTAGCTGAAATAGCTACGCCCTGAGCATGATTTCCGGCAGAACAGGCAATTACACCCTTTGCAGCTTCCTCCTTAGATAAGGAACGGATCTTGTTATATGCTCCGCGTAATTTAAATGAGCCTGTCAGCTGTAAGTTCTCAGCTTTAATATATACATTATTGCCTAATTTAGGAGCAGGATCCAACGGTGTCTTTCTTGCAACTCCCTTAAGTGCCTCTTTTGCATCCTTAATCATTTCTAAAGTCAGCATTCTTAATACCTCCTGAGAACAGTTTAACATACAGTATCAACAAGCTTATATCCTTTATCAGTAATGTATTTTCCCCATTCATCAAAGCCAAAAAGCAGAGTATTAACAGAATGGCTGTCACTTGACAATATAAATGTTCCTCCTCGTTTTCCTATGTAATCAATTATATCGGCTGCCGGGTACGGTTTTGTTCGATAGCCTCTTGATATTGCCCCTGTATTTATTTCAAAAGGCTTTTTATATTCCAGTAAATTGTCTGCTGCACGCTGCCAAGCTTTTATATAACGCTCATTATCTGTATCGAATAGTAAATTTCCTTCATTAAACTTTGTTATAAGATCAAAGTGTCCAATTATATCAGCACCTGTCTTTTCAAGAACATTTCCGACATTTCTGTAATAATCCTCTGCGCATGCATAATAATCTCCGCCATAAAGCTTATTTACAAGTGCTGAAAAATTTTCTTTGTTTTCATCTACTGTTTTTCTGATACCTTCACGCTCAATATAATGCACCGAGCCTATACGGTATTCAAATTCCCCACTTGGTCCATCAGAATAATAATCCCATTCTGCCCCACAATATATCTTTATACTATCTGCAAATTCCTTCTTTAATTCGTTTATATCAGATATATACTTTTCGGTGTTTTCAAGTGACATGCACCATTCAGTGTCGAATGATGTATATGCATGTCCCGTGAAGCCTATCGCCGTCATCTTTTTTTCTATAGCTGCAAGCACCATTTCTCTCGGTGTATTGTTGCCATCACAGTAAAGCGTATGTGTATGAAAATCTGTAGTTATCATTTTTATTCTTCCTTGTTTATTCTATACACCTTTAGAATTTCAAAACCTGCTGCCGCATTTAGGACAATACTCAAAGTCCTCTGCAGTTTCATAGCCACAGTTATTGCAGCGCTTATAACCATTTGTATACTGTCCCTGATTAAGCTTGTATAAATGCTCAGGCAGGATCTCAACGTTTGCCCCATGCTCTATAGCTCTTCCGACTTCAGGATCGAGCTCATAGAGAGTATTGCAGCAGCTTGTCTGTACATAATAATGTCTGTTCCACTTAAAACACGGAATGAAAAATAATGAAAGCACCGTATATGTCATGAATACCTGATAGCTTCCGTATCTTCCGCACGAGTCACATATAATTGTTTGGGAAAAGTTCAAATCTTTTCTTGCATCATTGATCCCAAGCATAAAAAACATATTGTTGGTTTGTTCCTTTCATTTGTGATGCGAGCAGATGCCCCTCCTAAGTATACTTTAATTATATATTATTTAGCAAATCGGACTTCGTCCTTTTTTGCTTTTGTTCGTTTGCATCTCAAAAAGAAAACAGGTCATAAGTAAACTTCTGCCCTGTTTTCTTTCCGATATGCTTAATGCGTCATTTTTTCCTGTTTCACTTTATGGTCGATGACATGTCTTGAGGCCAGTTCTTTTTGTATGTCTTCTACGCTGATGCCGGCCTCTACCATAAGTACAATTACATGGTAGGCAAGGTCTGCGATTTCGTATATTGTTTCTTTTTTGTCTTCGGCCTTACCGGCTATGATTACTTCTGTGCACTCTTCTCCGACTTTTTTCAGTATTTTGTCGAGTCCTTTCTCAAACAGGTATGTTGTATATGAACCTTCTGGTTTTTCTTTTTTTCTTCCTTCCAAAAGCTCATACAGTCCTTCTATTGAGAATTCGTGTCTGTCTTCGCTCTGCCATACAGGGTATTCAAAGCATGAATCTGTTCCCTTATGGCATGCCGGGCCGTCTTTTTCAACCACGATCGTGAGTGCATCTTTGTCACAGTCTGCAGTTATTGATACTATGTGCTGGTAGTTTCCGGAGGTTTCTCCTTTTAACCACAGCTCCTGTCTTGAGCGGCTCCAAAAGCAGGTCAAACCTTTTTCCATTGATATTTTTAAGCTTTCTTTATTCATGTATGCAAGTGTCAGTACTTTTTTACTGTATGCATCCACTACTATTGCAGGTATGAGTCCCTTTTCATCAAATTTAAGTTCTTCTATGTTTATCATTTTAAGCCTCCAAAATCCCCTTATTATTTAAAATGACCTTTTATGTTAATGCTTCCGCCTGACTGCTGTAACCTGTCTCCGGAAAAGCGTTTCAATCAGTTCAATTTATCTGATTTAAATTTTATTCTTTTTTGCGTTATATTCTGACCGGTATCCCTATCTCTGAAAGTCTCTTTTTCAGGTCGCTGATTTTAACTTCTCCGAAATGGAATATTGAAGCAGCGAGTCCGGCATCTACCTTCGGTAGCTCTTTAAAGAGCTTTTCAAAATCTTCTATGCAGCCTGCTCCGCCCGAAGCTATAACCGGAACATCGACCGCATCACAGACAGCTTTAAGCATTTCAATGTCAAAACCATTTTTTACTCCGTCCGTATCAATGGAATTCAGTACAACCTCTCCTGCTCCGAGCTCGACGCAGTGCTTTATCCAGCTGATGGCTTCCATGCCGGTATCCTCACGTCCGCCTTTTGCAAATACTCTGTACTCTCCGTTCACTCGCTTTACATCAGCCGAAATGACTACGCACTGATTTCCGTATTTTTCTGCTGCTTCCTTTATAAGCTCAGGTCTTTTTATTGCTCCAGAATTAACGCTCACCTTATCGGCTCCGCATTTTAATACTCTGTCAAAATCCTCAAGCGAATTTATTCCCCCGCCTACTGTAAGCGGTATAAATATTTTAGATGCAACCTCTTTCAGAATATCAGTAAAAAGCGCTCTTCCTTCAGCTGAAGCTGTTATATCATAAAAAACAAGCTCATCGGCTCCGTTATCACTATAATATCCGGCGAGCTCGACCGGTGAGGAAACATCATTAAGTCCCTTGAAATTTACTCCTTTTACAACTCTTCCGTCTTTAACATCCAGACACGGAATGATTCTTTTTGTAAGCATTTATGCTCCTTTATAATTGCATAACATCGCATTTAACCCTTATATTCTTAGGTTGTAAACGTTTATTCATGTTTTTTCTCTTTATTTTTATGTTATATTCTGAGATATTTTAATTTTCTGCCAGCTTGACGGCCTCTTTAAGGTCAATAGCTCCGGTATAATAAGCCTTACCAATGATAGCTCCGTATAAATTCATTTCCTTAAGCTTAATAATGTCATCAATACCGGATACTCCTCCCGAAGCAACTATATCCATTGAAAACTGCTCTGAAAGCTTTTTATATAGCTCAAGGTTCGTTCCTCTCATAGCTCCGTCTCTTGATATATCTGTACATATAATAGTCCTGATACCAAGCTCCTGCATATCACGGCAAAACTCAAAAGCATCCTTCTCAGATTTCTCAGTCCAGCCCTTTATTGCGACCATTCCGTCTTTTATGTCAATGCCAACAGCCACATGCTCTGCGTAATCTGCTGCCGCCTTTTCAAGGAATGCTCTGTCAGTCACTGCCGCCGTGCCGAGAATAACTCTGTCGACTCCTGCTGACAGATATTTTTCTATTACATCAAGACTTCTGATGCCGCCGCCGATCTCAGTGAAAAGATCTGTCCCTCCGGCTATTTTCTTTACTACTTCAATATTGGGAGTATCTCCGTTTTTGGCTCCCTCAAGATCTACCATATGTATGCACTTTGCTCCGCAGCTTTTAAAATCAGCTGCAACATCCTCCGGATACTCACTGTATACGGTCATCTGTGCATAATCACCCTTATATAATCTTACAGCCTTTCCTTCATAAAGGTCTATTGCCGGGAAAATAAGCATATCCTTCTCCTGTTAATGTTACTAACTTATATATTGCAGAAATTTTTAAGTATCTTAAGGCCGATTTCGCCGCTTTTTTCCGGATGGAACTGAGTGCCGTAAACATTATCCTTTTCAACCGCAGCAGTTATCTCAACTCCATAATCCGTAACCGCACTTATATATGGCTCACATTTAACTGCCGAATATGAATGCACAAAATAAACAAATTCTCCGGCGGCTATATCCTTAAACAGCCTGCTGTCTTTTTTATAGCTCAATGAGCTCCAGCCTATAGCAGGAACCTTCATCTCAGGAGCGATAAGCTCTCTTATGGAACGTACCTCTCCGGGTATAAGTCCCAGGCCGTCATGCTCACCGTACTCATAGTCCTTTTCAAAAAGCATCTGCATTCCTACACATATACCTAAGAGCGGCGTTCCGTTTCCTGCGGCTCTTATCACAGCCTTATCAAGACCTGTAGCTCTCAGCTTATCTACAGCATCTCCGAAAGCCCCGACTCCCGGCAGTATTATGCGTTCAGCATTTAATATGGTCTCCGCATCTCCTGTTATAACAGCCTCTGCCCCTATTGCTGCCACAGAGCTTTTCAGTGAGAAAAGATTTCCGACTCCGTAATCAACTATTGCTAACATTATTTCTCCGTCCATACCGTTTATAATAAGCCCTTTGTACTCGGAACCTCATCTGAAGCATCTTTATCAATGCTGACAGCCTTTCTTAATGCTCTGCCTGCCGCCTTAAAAGCTCCTTCTATAATGTGATGAGAATTCTTACCTGCAAGCTGTCTTAAATGAAGATCAATGCCGGCATTTGATGTGAAAGCAATAAAGAATTCCTCCACCAGCTCGGTATCAAAGCTTCCGACCTTTTCCGTCGGGATCTCAAGCGCATAACCAAGATATGATCTTCCTGAAATATCCACTGCCGCAAGTATCAAAGCCTCATCCATAGGAAGAATAATGTCTCCGTATCGGCAAATTCCTTTTTTATCTGCGAGTGCCTCTCTAAAAGCCTGTCCGAGACAGATGCCTATATCCTCTGCAGAATGATGATCATCTACATAGGTATCTCCGTCACACTTTACCGTGAGATCAAAACGGCCGTGCTTTGCAAAAAGTGTCAGCATGTGATCCATAAAGCCTATGCCTGTATCAATATCGGAATTACCGCTTCCGTCAAGCGAAAGCTTAAGCTTTATTTTTGTTTCTTTTGTATCTCTGCTGATTTCGGCTGTTCTCATGACTGTTCACCCGCTTTCAGTATTTCCTTTACCGTTTCTGTAAATGTCTCCATCTCTTTTTTAGTGCCTATCGTGATGCGATTATAATCTGATATTCTTTCCTTATCAAAATGTCTCACAAGCACACCGCGCTTTTTAAGCTCCCCGTAAAGCTTGCCTCCGCTTATTTCATCCGTCTTTGCAAATATAAAATTAGCCTTTGAATCTATAACTTCAAATCCCAGGTCCTTAAGCTCATTGGAGACATAATCTCTGTTTTCCATTATAGTACGGCAGTTTTTATATGTATATTCCTCATCACACAGAACTCCGTATGCCATTGCCATTGTCATGGAATTTATATTATAAGGATTAAATGAATACCTTATAGTATTAAGATCTCCTATGATTCCCTTTGCTCCTATCGCAAAGCCTATACGTGCGCCGGCAAGTGAACGGGATTTTGAGAAGGTTCTTATAACGATGACATTTTCATATTTATGAATAAGCGGTATACAGCTTTCGCCTCCGAAATCCACATATGCTTCGTCTATTATGATGACGTCGTCAGGATGTCTTTTTACCAGTTCCTCGATCGTCTCAACGGGAAGAGCTTTTCCTGTAGGCGCATTTGGATTAGCGATAAAAATCGTGCAGCCCTTTTCATTATAATCGTCTATATTTACAGAAAAATCATCCCTCAACGGAATCTCCTTATAAGGCACACGATTTATTTCTGAAAATACAGGATAAAATCCATAAGTTATATCCGGAAACACAGCCGGCCTTACTTCATCGCAGAAGGCTTTGAATGAAAAGAATAAAAGCTCATCGGAGCCATTTCCTAAAACGATCTCATCCTTATCGACCTCATATATTTCCGCAAGCTTTTCTCTGACAAGAATACACTGCGGATCAGAATACAGATTCAGCCTTCTTTCATGCTCTTTGGCTATTCCTACCGCCTTTTCCGACGGCTCAAAAGGTGATTCATTCGTATTAAGCTTTGTATATTTCATATCCTGAGGCTGCTCTCCCGGTGTATACGGTGTCAGCGCGCTCAAGGTTTTTGTTAAAAATCTGCTCATTTTAATGCTCCGTCAAATATAAATTTACTTTATGATTTTTTCCTTCTGTCCTCTGTTCTTATCATTACACTTCTGGCGTGTCCCATGAGTGCTTCCTTTTCAGCAAACATAGCGATATCATCTGCAACCTTATCAAGTGCCTCTGCCGAGAAATATGTGTACTGCGACTTTTTCACAAAATCATCAACTGAAAGCGGGCTGAAAAATCTTGCCGTACCGCTTGTAGGAAGTGTGTGATTAGGTCCGGCAAAATAATCGCCTACTGCCTCGGGACAGTTCCTGCCCATGAATATTGATCCGGCGTGCTTGATTTTATCAAGGTAATCAAATGGCTCGTCTACGCAAAGCTCGAGATGCTCCGGAGCTATCTCATTTGCAATGTCAATTGCCTTCATGAGGTCATCAGCTACTATTATCTTACCGTTATTATCTATAGATGCTCTTGCAATGTCACGTCTCGGAAGCTTCTCTATCTGAGCCTCTAACTCCTTCTGAACCTTAAGTGCAAGCTCCATAGAATTAGTTACAAGTACTGCTGTAGCATTATAATCATGCTCAGCCTGGGAAAGCATATCCGCCGCAATATATCTCGGCTCAGTCTTTTCATCGACAACAGCAAGGATCTCGCTCGGACCGGCAATCATGTCTATAGAAACTCTTCCGTATACCTGCTTTTTGGCCTCTGCAACATATGCACTGCCTGGTCCAACTATCTTATCTACTCTTGGAATGCTTTCTGTTCCGTATGCAAGTGCTCCTATTGCCTGCGCGCCTCCA
Organism: uncultured Lachnospiraceae bacterium; assembly: GCA_934438085.1. Taxonomy (GTDB): domain Bacteria; phylum Bacillota; class Clostridia; order Lachnospirales; family Lachnospiraceae; genus Avilachnospira. Next base: position 2,725 of record CAKSBC010000004.1, on the reverse strand, counting down.
ACCTTAAATATCCTGTCTACTCCTGCCACACTTGCAGCCGCAAGAATATACGGGTTAATATTTCCGTCCGCATTAGGAGAAGAAACCATGATAATTTCCTTACATCCGGCTATCTTTGCCGGAATCGTATCCATGAGGACTGTTGAAGAAAGCGGAGCAGTTCCGTCAGGAACATATATGCCGACTTTTTCTATAGGCATAATTTTCTGGCCTATAACTACGCCGTCCTGTTCATTAAGTATGAAGCTGTTTCTTACCTGACGGCTATGAAAAGCTCTGATATTTGCTGCAGCTCTTTCCAGTACCCCCATAAACTTATGTTCTACCTTTGAAAGTGCCTCATCAAGCTCTTTCTTCGTCACCTCAAGACCTTCAAGCCTAACCTTATCAAATCTCTCCGTATAATCTATCAGAGCTTTGTCTCCGTTTCTTCTGACATTATCAAGTATATCTGATACAGTATCGGCAACATTACTTAAGGCATCGGTCCTTATAAAAAGCTCGCTGTTAGGTACTTCTCCGTATTTAAGTATTTTTATCATAATCCACCTCTTATACTCATTGACTGAGCCTTAAAGTCTAAATTATCAGTATCTGTAAATTTAATATAATCAGCTTATTTATTATCTGGATTTTTTTTCAAGTGCTTCACGTTCTGCAACCTGATTACTGAGTGCTCCGGCAATTGCCGTTATCTGTGCCTTTTTAAACTCGTAAGACGCCTTATTTGCTATAAGTCTGGCACTGATATCTACTATTTTTTCAACTACTGCAAGATCATTTTCTCTAAGTGTAGATCCGGTCTCAACTATATCCACAATTACATCCGAAAGTCCGAGTATAGGCGCAAGCTCGATCGATCCGTTTAAATGTATTATATCAATATCTCTTCCGATTGAAGCATAATAGCTTCTGGCAATATTCTCAAACTTTGTTGCAACTCTCTTGGTTCTCTGCGGCTGATCTATATATCCGTTTCTTGCAGCCTCAGCCATAATGCATTTTCCGATCTTAAGATCTGCCAGTTCGTAAACATCAGGCTCATATTCAAGTAATATATCCTTGCCTGCAACTCCTATATCAGCTGCTCCCCTTTCAACATAAATATTTACATCTGATGGCTTGACCCAGAAGAAACAAATGTCCTTTTTCGGATTTTCAAACAGCAGCTTTCTGTTCTTTTCATGTATTGACTGGCAATCATATCCTGCCTTTTCAAACATGTCATATACTTTTTCTCCGAGCCTTCCCTTAGGCAGTGCAATATTAAGCATTGGAAGCCTCCTTATTATTAAAATCCTTATTCTTTCCCTGTGTATTGTCCGGCTGCTTTTCCTTAAGTGCTCCGTATTTATCTATAGTATATATTATTTTGCAGCGGAGCTTTTCCGGGACCTCTTTTTGTGCAGTAACCTTCATTCCTTTATTCATTGCAACCTGAACTGCATTGAATAGCGCCCTTCTGTCTGTATTATCATCATACATTATGACTGCATCAACATCATAAATGTTGTCATTTTCAAAATATCTTTCAAGGAAATCCATGTATACCGCAAAGCCTACTGCTCTTGCTCTTTTACCCATCTTTTTTAGAAGCTGATCATATTGACCTCCGCTTAAGATGCTTTCCGGAACACCCTTCACATATCCTTTAAAAACAATTCCGTTATAGTAGCTCATATCACTGACAACAGAAAAATCAATGATTACTCTGCTTCCCTCTCCTGCAGCATTAAGCATCGCGGTAAGAGCTTCAAGCTGGGAAACAGCCTCTTCATCACAGCATTCCTTGCGCAATTTCGGAAGCACCTCATCAGGCGAACCGTTAAGCATCAGGATACGCATTACTCTTTCAATACTTTTTGCAGAAGCATCGTCAGTGTCTGGATTTATAGATTTCTCATAGGTTTTGTCTGCAGTTTTTCTTGCAGCAGTTAAGCAAAGGCTTTCAAATTCATGCATGTTTTTACTGCCGATGAGCTTTATAGCCTTTTTCTGCTCATCATCATTTAAGCCAATCTCCTTAAGAAGAGAAATGATAATACCAAGATGCGAAATGCTTAAGATATTTTCGTCTGAAATTATGTCCAGGCTCTTTACTGCAAGTAATACAGTTTCGAAAATATTGTAGTCATCAATATCGCCGATACATTCAAGACCTGCCTGCATGATTTCCTTGTAGGCATGAGAACCGCGAGATACTCTATAAACATTCTCATTATAAAAGACCTTGTTTACATATCCCGGAATGTCTCTCGTGTTTCTGACAATAGACAGAGTTACATCCGGCTTAAGCGCCATAAGCTTTCCGTTTGTATCAGTAAAGGTTATGATATTGTCTGAGACAAGAAAATCTCTGTTTTTAGCATAGAGATCATATTCCTCAAATTTACTCATTTTATACTGAAGGCATCCATACTGTTGGTACAGTGAGCGAAGCAGGAACGCTGTTTTTTCTTCTTTTTTGAGAACTGATTCATCAAGGTTCATAGTGTATCTCCGAATAAGGTATATAAAAACAAATTGGAAAAATTCATGTTAGTATTGTGTTACCACATTATTACATTAAAGTGTCTGTAAGTCAATAAAAGTTTGCAATATTAAGGCCTCAGTATTTATAAAAAAACAGACACAAAAAAACCGGCTCCAAAAGAACCGGTGAAAAACGCCCCAACCAGGACTTGAACCTGGGACCCCCTGATTAACAGTCAGATGCTCTAACCAA
>CAKSBC010000003.1 GCA_934438085.1 uncultured Lachnospiraceae bacterium | reverse complement strand
TATTGACTTTTTATGGTTCTTGCTGTATCTTTAAGAGCGATGCTCTTTCGTGACAGCTTCATTATGTTATCACAGTGTTAAGTCTTTGTCAACATTTTTTTAAGATGTTTTAAAAACTTTATTTTGTGATGCTGTGTTCTTTTGAGCGACAGCTTATCTAATTTATCACAAATCTTTTTGACTGTCAATAACTTTTTTAAAGATTTTGAAAACTTAATTTCAATCTCTTTGACGCAGAAGGAGGGATTTGAACCCTCGCGCCGGTTGCCCAGCCTACACCCTTAGCAGGGGCGCCTCTTCGGCCTCTTGAGTACTTCTGCATTTACTCAGCATCTGCATTCCTGCCAAACGCGTGTAGCATGTATTATAGATGCTCGTCCTTTAATTGTCAACCTGCATTTTGATACAAATTTTACCTCTTCTTTTTCATCTCTTCACATTTTGTATCTTATTTTTCTATATTTTTTTCAAACACACTATATCTTGTTTTTTCTATATTTATAATTTTTTCTTTTTATTTATTTTTATCAACTTTTCATTCTGTTTTTCTGTAACTTATCCACTTCTTGCTTATTTCATCCACATTTATATCAAAACACCGGCCTTATATACTCAGATTTCATTTATCTGATCTTTAAGGTCGGTGTTCTAATAATTCTTATGGATTTATTTCTTCCTCATCCTCCCTCTTTGCTTTAGCAATGCTTGCTATGTACTCGTCATTATCACGGTCAACATTCATGATCTTAACGCCTGAGGTATTACGTCCTATTACGGATATGTCCTCTATAGCTGTTCTCATCATTTGTCCCTTATTGGTTATAAGAAGTATATCTGTTCCGTCATTAACAAGCTTAGCTGCTACGAGCTTTCCGGTCTTATCATTGATCTTATAGCAGAGTACGCCCTTTCCTGCTCTTCCCTGCTTATGGAATTCATTTACAGGAGTCTGCTTACCCATACCATATTCTGATACTACAAGAAGATTTTCTCCCTGGTTCAGTATCTGCATTCCGATTACACTTTCACCTTCGCCTATCCTCATGCCGATAACACCCATTGATACTCTTCCGGTTGCTCTTACATCATTTTCATCTATACGTATAGCCATTCCGTTTGATGATACGAGAAGGATTTCTTCATTGCCGTCTGTAAATTTAACTTCTATAAGCTCATCGCCTTCTTTGAGTGAGCATGCAAGAAGCCCGTTCTTTCTGACATTTGAATATTCCTTAAGAGCGGTTTTCTTGATCATTCCGCTTCTTGTTGCCATAACAAGATTTGCGCCCTCATTCTCATACTCGTTTTCACGTATTGCAATGACTGCACTTATTTTTTCTTCCGGCTGCAGCGGACGTATATTGATTATCGCTGTTCCTCTTGAGGTACGTGAGGCTTCAGGTATCTCGTAGGATTTGATCCTATAGACTCTGCCCATATTTGTAAAGAACATGATATAGTGATGATTTGTTGTCATCAGCATATCCTCTACATAGTCATCCTCTATATTCTGTGTTCCCTTGATTCCCTTTCCGCCTCTCTGCTGCTGACGGAAATTATCCTCATCCATTCTCTTGATGTATCCGAGATGTGATAAGGTTATGATCATTCTGTCATCTGCTATGAGATCTTCCATATCTATCTCAGATACGTCATGAACTATCATTGTTTTTCTGTCATCTCCGTATCTGTCGGATATATCCTTTATCTCAGTTCTGATAACTGCAAGCAGCTTTTTCTTGTCTCCGAGTATTTCAAGATAATATGCTATCTTCTTCTGAAGTTCAGCATATTCATCTTCAACTTTCTTTCTTTCGAGACCTGTCAGTGCTCTCAGTCTCATATCTACTATTGACTGTGCCTGAACTTCTGTAAATGCAAATCTCTCTATGAGCTTAAGCTTTGCATCCTCTGCATCATCAGCTGATTTGATTATCTGAATGATCTCATCTATATGATCGAGTGCCTTTAAGAGTCCCTCTAAGATATGAGCTCTGTCCTGTGCCTTTTTAAGGTCGAACTGAGTTCTTCTTGTTACGACATCCTCCTGATGCTTAAGGTACTCTGTAAGTATTTCTTTAAGATTAAGTACCTTTGGCTCTCCGTTCACTATACAAAGCATTATAGCTCCGAATGTTTCCTGAAGCTGAGTATGCTTATAAAGCTGGTTCAGAATAACCTGCGGATTAACATCACGTCTTAATTCTATCCTGATCTTAGAGTCAGAGTTTTTACCCATTGTATCATTGATAGCTGTTATTCCGTCTATCTTCTTGTCTTTTACAAGATCAGCTATATTTTCAATGACACGTGAACGGAATACCATGTAAGGAAGTTCTTTTACTATTATTACTCCCTTTCCGTTCGGCATTGTCTCTATTTCGCAGACAGCTCTCATTCGTATCTTGCCGCGTCCTGTTCTGTACGCATCATCGATACCTTTTCTGCCCAATATCTCGGCACCTGTAGGAAAATCAGGTCCCTTTACTATCTGCATCAGCTCATCTAAGCTTGTTTCTCTATCTTCTTCGATCCTGTTATCTATCATTTTTATGGCAGCACCGATAACCTCACGCAGGTTATGCGGAGGAATGTTGGTGGCCATACCTACAGCTATACCGGTCGTTCCGTTTACAAGAATGTTAGGTATTCTCGCAGGAAGTACTGTAGGCTCATCATAGCCAGGCTCATTTGAGAAGTTAGGCACAAAATCTACTGTGTTTTTATTTATTGAATCCAGCATTTCCATGGAGAGCTTGGAAAGCTTACCTTCGGTATATCTGGCTGCAGCAGGAGAATCACCGTCTTCAGAACCGAAATTTCCCTGCTTTTCTATAAGCGGATATCTTGTTGACCATGGCTGACCTAAATTAACAAGAGCTCCGTATATAGATGAATCTCCGTGCGGATGATAATGACCCATAGTCTCACCGACTATAGTCGCACACTTTTTAGTTTTTTTATCTGCTGTTGCACCCATTTTAAGCGCAGCATACAGTATACGTCTTTGTACAGGCTTGAGTCCGTCCTTAACATCAGGAAGTGCTCTGGCTACTATTACAGACATTGCATAGTCTATATAGGAGCTTTCCATTGTACTTTTAAGGTCAACGTCTTTTATTTTATCGTATACATTTGGTTCCATCTGTTTCTCCCGGAATTATACGTCAAGGTTCTTAACGTATTTTGCATTTTCCTCTATAAAGAGCTTTCTCGGCTCTACCTGATCTCCCATGAGTGTTGTAAATGTAAGATCCAGCTCAGATTTTGCATCCTCATCCATATTTACTCTGAGAAGTGTTCTGGTTTCAGGATCCATAGTTGTCTCTGAAAGCTCCTGATCCTCCATCTCACCAAGACCTTTGAATCTCTGAACGTCAGCATCCTTTCCGACCTTCTCAAGAAGTACATCTCTCTCCTGATCGTTATATGCGTAGTAAAGCTTTTTATTCTTTCTGACATAGTAAAGAGGAGGCTGTGCCAGATATACATGTCCCTGCTTTATAAGCTCAGGCATAAAGCGGTAAATGAAGGTCAGCATAAGAGTTGCTATATGAGCACCGTCAACATCGGCATCGGTCATTATGATGATCTTATTATAGCGAAGCTTTGATATATCAAAATCATCATGTATTCCGGTACCGAAGGCAGTTATCATTCCCTGAATTTCTTTATTGGCATATATTCTGTCTATACGTGCTTTTTCTACGTTAAGCACCTTTCCTCTAAGAGGAAGCACTGCCTGGAAACGTATATCGCGGCAGTTTTTGGCAGGTCCTAATGCAGAATCTCCCTCGACTATGAATATCTCGCATCTTTCAGGATCCTTTTCCGTACAGTCTGCAAGCTTACCCGGAAGTCCTGCTCCCTCAAGGACAGATTTTCTCCTTGTAAGCTCTCTTGCCTTTCTCGCTGCAGCTCTGGCTCTCTGTGCAAGAATAGATTTCTCACACATCATCTTTGCAATCTGAGGATTCTGCTCAAGGAAATATGTGAGCTGCTCAGATACTATCTGACTTACTGCAGAAGATGCCTCCGAGGTACCAAGCTTCATCTTGGTCTGTCCTTCAAACTGAGGATCCTCTATCTTTACGGATATGATAGCTGTAAGTCCTTCTCTTATATCCTCACCTGTAAGGTTGTCTTCACTGTCCTTAAGAAGCTTATTTGCTCTGCAATAGTCATTTACAGTTTTTGTAAGAGCATTTCTGAAGCCTGTAAGATGAGTTCCTCCCTCAGGTGTATTAATATTATTAACAAAGGTGTAAATATTCTCAGTGTATGCATCTGTATGCTGCATTGCCACTTCAACAAATACATTCTGCTTAAGTCCCTCACAGTATATTACGTTGTTGTAAAGAGGAACGCTCGCATTATTAAGATAGGCAACAAATTCCTTTATGCCGCCTTCATAACAGAATGTCTTGTCATGCTTTTCTTCTCTGTCATCAATAAGACGAATACTGATTCCCTTTGTAAGAAAAGCAGTCTCTCTGAATCTTGTCTTAAGTGTCTTATAGTCAAAAGTGGTAACTTCAAATATTTCAGGATCAGGCTTGAATGTAACGCTTGTTCCGTGCTTATCCTCAGAACAGCTGCCTACCTCATTAACCGGACACATAACCTTTCCACGCTCATAACGCTGCATGTACTCTTTTCCGTTTTTGAATACATGAACTTCAAGCCACTCTGAAAGTGCATTAACAACAGACGCACCTACTCCGTGCAGACCTCCGGATACCTTATATCCTCCGCCGCCGAATTTACCGCCGGCATGAAGTACTGTATAAACTACCTCAAGTGCTGACTTTCCGGCCTTTTTCTGAATATCTACAGGTATTCCTCGTCCGTCATCTGTTACAGTTATAGAATTATCTGCATTTATGCGTATCTCGATATTCTTACAGAAACCTGCCAAAGCCTCGTCGACAGAGTTATCTACTATCTCATATACACAGTGATGAAGTCCTGCGGATGCAGTAGAACCGATGTACATACCGGGTCTTTTTCTGACAGCCTCAAGACCTTCAAGTATCTGTATCTGAGAAGCGTCATATTCATCTCCGTTATGTCCGTTATTTACCTCGAAGCTTTTTTCGATTTCTTCAAGATTATCCTGAATATTATCTGTCTTATTCTCTTCTGACATTAGTTATCTCCTGTTATATGTCCTTTACTTACTCTGTACACGCTGTCGATATGAAACCGATTGTCTATAAAATCATCAAGACCGGTACAGGTTATAAGAGTTTGTATATCATTTATTGATGAAAGCAGCATATTCTGCCTTTTTCTGTCAAGTTCGGATAAAACATCATCCAAAAGCAGTACAGGTCTGTCACCGTTAATATCCTCGGAAAGCTTGAGTTCCGAAAGCTTTAAGCTTAATACTGCTGTTCTCTGCTGTCCCTGTGATCCGAAATGCTTAAGATCAACACCGTTTAATATAAAGCTAAGATCATCCTTGTGAGGTCCTATCAGGCTCACGGCATTTTTAAGCTCCTGAGTTCTGTGTCCTAATAAAGCTTCTTCAAATTCCTCAGGCCTTACATTTGGCTCATACCTTAGTTCTAATTCCTCAGCATTACCCGTCATATTTTTGTGTATCTCTTTTATAATATCGTTAAGTCTGTCTGTAAACTTCTGTCTGAGTCTTATAACCTCTGATCCGTATTTTATGATCTGCTCGTTATAAACATCAAGAAAGGCTTCTATATCATTTCCGGCAAAAGCACTCTTCAGCAGCTTATTTTTCTGATTGATGACTCTGTTATAGGATATGAGCTCATGAACATACATTCTGTTCAGCTGACAAAGCTCCATATCCATAAACCGTCTTCTTTCTGCCGGGCCGTTTTTAATAAGATTAAGATCCTCCGGTGAAAATATGACTACATTAGCTATCCCGAATAATTCACTGGCACGCTTGATCGGCACACCGTTTACGGCTATACCCTTTGCATTATTTTTCTTTAAATGCATATCTATGCGGTATGACATCTCTACCTTCACAAGATTCAGCTTTATATGTGCTTCCTTGGAATCAAAGCTTATCATTTCGCGATCTCTTGCCGATTTCTGAGATTTTGAGGTACAGGCCATATATACTGCTTCAAGCAGATTGGTCTTTCCTTGGGCATTATCACCGTAAAATATATTTATGCCTTCATCAAATTCTAAACTAAGCGAGCTGTAATTTCTGAAATTTTCAAGCTCTATAGATTTTATCTTCATTTACATCCTGCCGGTGCTTTTTTATTTAGTAAGCAGCCGGATTAAAGTTTATAGGAAGTATAAGATAGATATAGCTTCCTTTTTCGTCTCTTATAAAGCACGGTGACTTAGGATTTGTCATATATAAGGATACTTCCTCATCATCTATGACCTTAAGAGCATCCAATATGAATTTAGGGTTGAATCCTATCATGAGATCTTTGCCTGTTTTATTGATAAGCAGGTTAGAATTAAGACTTCCCATGACAGTATTAAGCTTAAGGTTCAGCTCTCCGTCTTTAATATTCATTACGAGAGGCTTTTTATCGGTTTCTCTTAAAAGTATAGTAGATCTTTCTATATGCTCTAAAAGCTCACGCTTGTTGACTGTGATCTTGGTATCATAGTCCGATGAAAGCATTGAATCAATCTTAAAATACTTTCCGTCTATAAGTCTGGATGTCATTACAGTTTTATCGAATTTGAACATGATATTGTCTTTTTCGAAGAAAATGTCTACGTCCTTTTCGATGCTGTCATCCAGTATCTTAGATATTTCAGTAAGAGTCTTTCCCGGAATTATTGCTTTAAGATGACCGTATTCCTTCTTGAGCTCAGTTGATCTTATCGATATTCTGTGACCGTCAAGTGATGTAGCCTTCATTGTGCTGTTATTGATCTCGAAGAGCTCACCTGTCATCATCTTATTGGAATCATTAGGAGCTATTGAAAAAATAGTATCTCTTATAAGTTCCTTAAGTGTAAACTGTGATACAGTCACGCAGGTATCTTCTGAAAGCTCAGGGAGTGAAGGGAACTGCTCAGGATCCTTTTCCTGGATCTTAAACTCTGCATTATCTGACCTTATTTCTATAATATTTCCGTCAGATGAAAGTGTAATACTTCCTGATGTATCTGTTTTTCTTATGATGTCTGAGAAAAGACGTGCTTCGACTGCAGTGCTTCCGCCTTCGATTACTTCACATTTATCATTGATATATGTCTCTATGCCAAGCTCAGTATCATTGGCAGTAAGAATTATCTTGTCACCCTCTGTTCTTATGAGAATGCATTCAAGAATAGGCATTGTTGTTTTTGAAGAAACTGCCTTTGAAACTATGTTGATTGCGTTAAGCAGAACGTCTCTGTCAAAATTAATTATCATTTCGAAATCTCCGTAATATATTGTAAGCTTTTATCAGTAACTGTATTAAGCTCTGTGGAATTGTTGAAAAGCGTTTGAAACCTTTATAGTATAATGGTTTTAGTATGTTGATACATCTGTTGAACTCGCATCGATTAAATGTTTATGCATGTTGATATATCCGCAAAAACAGGTTTTGAAATTATTGACATTCTTCGTATCAATAATGAAAAATTGCTTATTTTAGGTGGATAAGTTAATAGTTATCCACCAGTTATCAACAAAAATAATGTTTAAAACGTAGTTATCAACTTTTTAACATTGAAATTATGAAAATGTTGATAAGTTTATAAAAATATCGTTTATGGAGATATTTTTTTCTTCAGTATATCGATATCATTTCTAAGCTTTTCATTGTTCTTAAGATCTTCGGTTATCTTATCGCGGCCGTGAATAATTGTTGCATGATCTCTTCCTCCAAGTGCAGCTCCTATTACTTTCTGAGTTGCATCTGTGATCTCGCAGCATAAGTACATTATTATCTGTCGCGGATAAGCGAGCTCTTTATTCTTTTTGGCGGAAATAATATCTCTTTCATTTATCTGATAATGCTCAGCAACGACAGAGATTATCTTCTCCGGTGTTACCTTTCCTGATGATTCATCATTGTAAATGAAATCCTTCAGAGTGATTTTCGCATTATCTATATTGATAGGAGAATTATTAAGCTTAGAGTTAAATACAAGCTTTTGAAGTGCGCCTTCAAGCTTACGAATATTAGATTTGATGTTGGTGGCCATGAATTTGAGCACCTCATCATCTATATTGTAGCCCTCCAGTTCTTCCTTCTTTCTGAGGATAGCCATTCGTGTCTCGAAATCAGGTTCCTGTATATCAGCTACCATTCCGCCTTCAAATCTCGATTTGATACGTTCTTCAAGGTTGTTGATGTCCTTTGGAGGTTTATCTGATGTAATGACTATCTGCTTGTTTGCATTGAAAAGTGCATTGAAGGTATTGAAGAACTCTTCCTGTGTGCTTTCCTTATTGGCTATAAACTGAATATCGTCAATAAGCAGTACATCTGCATTTCTGTATTTATTTCTGAATTCCTCAGTAGTATTTTTCTTTATGGCATCTATGTACTCGTTTGTAAATCCTTCAGAGGTAGTATATATAATATTGGCATTTGGATTATTCTTAAGCACGTATATTGCTATAGCATGCATAAGATGAGTTTTGCCGAGTCCTACACCTCCGTGAATGTAAAGGATCTTAAATGCTATACCTGGCTGTTCTGCAACTGCAACCGATGCTGCGTGGGCAATTGCATTTGATTTACCTTTTACGAATGAGTTAAAGGTGTATTTCGGATTAAGGCCCTTAGATCGGAGAACTGAATTGAAATCGTATTCTCTCGACTCGTTTTTATGCGTTTCATTCGGTGATGAAATATCATCCTTCTCGTCCTGAGTTATAAAGACTACTTCTAAATTAAGCTTCAGGACCTTCAGTATGGCAATGCTCAGGAAATCCTTGTATTTCTTGGTAATGATGTTTACGAGCATTCGTCCGATCTTCTCATCATCTGCGGTAACTATGACGTAAAACTTGTCGTTTTCAACCTTGTACGGCACCAGCGGCATTAGCCAGTTATCGTAGGAAATATCGCTTACATCAAACTCATTCCTCATGAAGGATAGAATTTCATTCCATTTATTTTTAATAGTTTCAATCATTTATCAACATTCCTTATTATTTTGAAAATGTGAATAACTTAGTTGTTTTTATAGTAGTTTCTTCCTATTATAATAGGTGTTTTAAACGAACTATTTTATTTTACTTTAATTCACACTATTTTTCAATAATTGTTGATAAATATAAGAAATAATGTTGATAAATACAAAAAAAAAGAGTTGACACACCTTGAGATCTATCCTTATAATACTTAGGATGTTTTATTATCTGTACGGCAAATAATATTTTAAATTAGAGGTAGGAGGTGATTGGATCATGAAAATGACATTTCAGCCTAAGAAGAGACAGAGATCAAAGGTTCATGGTTTCAGAGCCAGAATGAGCAGCGCAGGCGGAAGAAAGGTCTTAGCTAACAGAAGAGCTAAGGGCAGAGCAAAGCTTACAGTTTGATCCGAAAGCGTATACAGAACCGCTGCATAAGCGGTTCTTTTTTCTGACTTTTTTACAATGAAAAGATTTCCGTCTATAAAGAAAAACAGCGAGTACCGCAAAATATATAAAAACGGTAAGTCAAGAGCTGCAGGCTCTCTTATCATGTATGTTGCGGATAATGAGACCGACACTAACAGATTGGGTATTTCTGTCAGCAAAAAGGTCGGCAACAGTGTTGTAAGGCATACTTTCTGCAGAAAGATGCGAGAAATTTTCAGACTTAACGATTACAGAACAGTACAGGGAAAAGACATCATCGTAGTTGCCAGAAGTATGGCAGGCAGAGCCAGTTACGAGAAATTGGAAAAGAATTATCTCAGGCTTCTGCAGGATCATAACATATCACAGGAAAGCAATCAGCTTTAAGGTGCACATGAGATAAACTCGATGTGCTTTTTGTTGTATTTACAGATATTTATTGTGGATAAACCCTAAAGCTTAAGCTCAGAATGTGAAGTTTTCGTTAGTGAGAGACCTATGTTAAAGCGTGCATGTATTAAAATGATACGATTCTATCAAAAATATTTGAGCCCGATGAAGGTCTATACTCACTGTAAGTACATACCAACATGCTCTGAATACGCCGTTCAGGCAATACAAAAGTATGGTGTGTTTAAAGGTATATTGCTGGCAGCATGGAGAATTTTAAGATGCAATCCATTTGCCAAAGGCGGTTATGACCCTGTTCCATAACAAATCAGGAGGAAAACGATTTGAATTTATTATTTTTGACCAGGACAGTCGGTAACATCCCAGTCATCAGTGTTGTTTACAGCTGGTTAGTTGACCTTATGGGAATGATCATGAGCTTTATCTTCGAGATATGCGCAAAGTATGGCATTTTCAACCTCGGAGTTTGCATTATTCTTTTTACAATAGTAACAAGAATAATTATGTTCCCTCTTTCATATAATCAGTCTAAGTCACAGAAGCTGATGAGCGCTGTACAGCCGGAGATAATGGCTATACAGAAAAAGTATCAGGGTAAGACTGATCAGAAGTCTGCAATGATGATGCAGGCTGAAACAAAGGCTGTATATGAAAAATATGGTGTGAGCATGACAGGCGGATGTCTGCAGATGTTTATACAGATGCCTATTATCTTCGCACTTTACAAGGTTATCCTTAACATTCCGGCATATGTTGGTGCTGTTAAGGTATATTTTCAGACAATTGTTGATGCTATAGGCGGATCTTCAGCTATAGCGGCTGTTAATACTTTTGCTCAAAGCTCTGATGAGCTTAGAAAAGTAATCACTCAGTCAAGAATAGCAGGAGGCGAGATATTAACAACTGACCACATTATTGACTTCCTTTATCATTTAAATCCTGCACAGTGGGGAAGCTTTTCAGATCATTTTTCAAGCGCTGCAGACACAATTGCTCAGAATTATGCACATATCGAACAGCTTAACAGCTTCCTCGGTATTAACCTTGCAAGCTCACCTATGTCTTACGGACTTCTTTCTCCTAAGGCATGGATCATACCTGTGCTTGCCGGACTTTCACAGTTCATTTCATCAAAGCTTATAACAGGAATGAGCAATAACTCAGCTATGTCTGATGATAACAATCCTGCTGCAGCTACAATGAAGAGCATGACATACATGATGCCTCTTATGTCTGTATTCTTCTGCTTCAGCTTTGCTTCAGGTATCGGTATTTACTGGGTAGCTTCATCTGTTCTTATGGGAGTACAGCAGTTCTTCCTTAATAAGCATTTTAATAAGGTGGATACAGATTCTCTTATCAAGGCTAATATTGAAAAGGCTAATGCAAAGCGTGCAAAGAAGGGACTTCCTCCTATTAATGAGAAGTCAACAGAGGAAAATCTTAAGAGGATGCAGGAAAAGAACGAAAAACTTCAGGCAGCATTAGAAGCAAAGGAAGCTGCATCCAAGAAGAGAGTTGAAGCAAATGATCAGTACTACCAGAGCACTTCAATAGCTGACAGAGCTAATATGGTTCAGCAGTACGAGAACAGAAAGTCTAAGAAAAACTGATATCGGAGGGAGAAATGGGAGAGTTAAGAATTGAAGCAAAAACTCTTGATGATGCCATAACAAAGGCCTGCGTTGAACTCGGAGTTACAAGTGATAAGCTCGAGTATAAGGTTATTGAACAAGGCTCCAAGGGATTCTTCGGAATTGGAGCAAAGAACTGTGTTATAAGCGTTAATCAGAAGTCTGATAATGATAATAAGCATCAGGAAGCAGTTAAGAATGATAATTCGGCAGCTGTTTCGGATGAAAGAAAACCTGTAACTGAGTCTGTTAAGATAGAGAATGAAAAGTCAGTTGCTGTAAAGTCTGACGTTGTAAAGGATTCTGTTTCTGAAAATAAGGAAGCTCTCGTTAAATCTGAGGCTGTTGAAAAGGATGGTCTCAGCAAGGAAGGCGAGCGTGCACCAAGACGTGAAAGACACGAGAGACCTCAGAGAAATACAAGAGATAACAGAAATAAGAGAAATGACAGAGCTTATGACTCTTCTTCAAGAGATAAGAGAAGCGACAGACGTCAACCTGAGCAGGCAAAGAATGAACAGCCTTGCAGAGAAGAACGTGAAATCAAGCCTATAGTTCTTACAGAAGACCCGGTTGAAAGAGCAAAGACCTTCCTTGAGAGCTTATTCACAAGCATGGATATGAATATCAATTACAGCGGTGAATATGCATCAGAGATAAATGAGCTTACCGTTAACCTTTCAGGAGATGATATGGGAGTTCTTATCGGAAAGCGCGGACAGACTCTTGATGCTCTTCAGTATCTTACAAGCCAGGTAGTTAATAAGCATCAGAATGGCTTTATAAGAGTTAAGCTCGATACAGAAAACTACCGTGAAAGAAGAAAAGAAACTCTTGAGGCATTTGCGGTTAATATGGCACATAAGGTTAAGAGAAATAAGAGACCTGTAGTGCTTGAGCCTATGAATGCTTATGAAAGAAGGATCATACATTCTGTACTTCAGAGCGAAAAGGATATCATAACAAGATCAGAAGGTGAGGAGCCTTACAGACATGTTGTTATCTGTCCTGTAAAGAAGAAAAACACAGGATACAGAAGAGAAACAGTAGAATAATATGAAAGAATTTGCAGCATGGCTCAGCAGTCATGCTGCTTTTATATTGTACTCTAATAGAATATTAAATAACTTGCGCGTTTTAAAGGATATTGTTATGCCCTTGATTTGCTGTGCATTGGATATATATGTGTGTATCGAATGAATATAATGTTGATAAATTAAGCTCCGCACTTGATAATTGTTGATAATAATTATATGATAAGTTAGTTTAAGATTCAGTTTGATGTTAATTTGTTTTGAGATGATATTTTACGGTATAGATAATGGGAAAGTTTATTGAGGAATATTTTGATATTGTTGTAGTAGGTGCCGGACATGCAGGCTGTGAGGCGGCTCTTGCATGCGCTCGTATGGGACTTAAAACGGTAGTATTTACTGTAAGTGTAGACAGCATTGCTATGATGCCTTGTAATCCGAATATAGGCGGAAGCTCCAAGGGACATCTTGTATGTGAGCTGGATGCCTTAGGCGGAGAAATGGGAAAAAACATAGATAAGGCATTTATTCAGACAAAAATGCTTAATGTTTCCAAGGGGCCGGCTGTACATAGTCTTCGTGCTCAGGCTGATAAGCAGGAATATGTAAGACAGATGAGACATACTATGGAAAATACTCCCGGTCTTACTATCAAGCAGGCTGAAGCTGCCGAAATAATAGTTGAAACAGTCAAAGATGGTGACAAAGAAATTAAGCGTGTTACCGGAGTTAAGACTGTATCAGGTGCTTTATACCATTGTAAGAAAGCAGTTTTGTGCACCGGAGTATATCTTAAAGCAAAATGTATCTATGGCGAAACCAGTGAATATACAGGACCTAACGGACTTAAAGCTGCTGATCATCTTACAGGATCTCTGATCAATATAGGACTTCCGGTAAGACGTTTTAAAACAGGAACTCCTGCAAGAGTTGACGGAAGAACTGTAGATTTTTCTAAGATGGAAGAGCAGAAGGGCGACGAGAATATCAGACCGTTTTCATTTTCAAATGAGCCTGAAGACATTATGAGAGAGCAGGTAAGCTGCTATCTGACATATACTAATGAGGAAACTCACAGGATAATCAGAGAAAATATTGATCGTTCACCTCTATATTCAGGTGTTATAAAGGGAGTAGGCCCAAGATATTGTCCTTCAATCGAAGATAAGATAGTAAAATTCCCGGATAAGGAAAGACATCAGATATTTGTTGAGCCGGAAGGTTTATACACAAATGAGTTATATCTTTCAGGCATGAGCTCAAGCATGCCTGAGGATGTTCAGTATGCGATGATCCACAGCATGAAGGGTTTTGAAAATGCTTCAATAGTACGAAATGCTTATGCTATAGAATATGACTGCATCGATGCTACCTGCTTAAAGGCAACGCTTGAGACAAAGGAGATCAGCGGCCTTTACACAGGAGGACAGATCAACGGTTCATCCGGATATGAGGAGGCTGCGGTACAGGGCTTTATGGCCGGTGTTAATGCCGGACTATCGGTTTTAGGCAAGGAGGAGATCGTACTCCATCGTTCTGATGCATATATAGGTGTTCTTATAGATGATCTTGTAACTAAGGAAAGTACTGAGCCATACAGAATGATGACATCAAGGGCAGAGTACAGACTTCTTTTGAGACAGGATAATGCTGATCTCAGATTGAGAGATATCGGACACAAGATTGGTCTTGTAAGCGATGAAGAGTATGAGAAGTTTTTAAATAAAAAGGAACAGATCGAGAAGGAAATAAATCGAGTAAGAACCAAGACTGCAGGAGCAAACGCTCGTGTAAATGAATTTTTGCGTGACCATGGATCCTCTGAGCTTACGGACGGACACGGAGTTACCTTTGCAAATCTTATTAAAAGACCGGAGCTTGACTATGAAATTCTTGCTGCGATAGATGATGACAGACCTGAATTATCCTGGAGAGTGAGAGAGCAGGTTAACATTCAGATAAAATATGAGGGCTATATTGATAAACAGCTGCAGCAGGTAGGACATTTTAAGAAGCTTGAGGGAAAGCTGCTGCCTGATGATATTAACTATATGAATATTGACGGACTGAGACTTGAGGCAAGACAAAAGCTTGATAAGATCAGACCTGCCAATATTGGCCAGGCCGGAAGAGTATCCGGAGTATCACCTGCAGATATAAGCGTTCTGCTGGTGTATCTTGAAAGATATAAATCGGAGAGAAATAAATGACGCAGAGCTTTGAAAATAAAATGAGAGCCTCAGCGGAGGCCTTCGGAATAGAATTGGATGAGTCTAAGCTGGAACAGTTATACACATACTATGAAATGCTTGTGGAAAAGAATAAGGTCATGAACCTTACCGGTATTACAGAAGAAGGTGAGGTGGTTACCAAGCATTTTGCTGACAGCTTAAGTATAGCAAAGGCTGTAGATCTTGAAGAAATGCGAAAAAGTATTTCTGAACCAAAGATTATAGATGTCGGTACAGGAGCCGGATTTCCGGGGCTTGTCCTTAAAATAGTGTATCCTTGGCTAAATGTTACTCTCTTTGATTCACTTAACAAGAGATTGGTTTTTCTTAATGAGGTCATTGATAAGCTTTCGCTTAAAAATGTTACAACTGTGCATGGTAGAGCTGAAAACTTCGGTCATGATCCTAAATTCAGAGAGCAGTATGACATAGTAGTGTCGAGAGCTGTTGCAAATATGTCTACTCTTCTTGAATATTGCCTGCCTTTTGTTAATACTACAGGAATTTTTGCGGCTTATAAAAGCGTTGAGACAGATGAAGAGCTTAAAAATGCCGAGGGCGCACTTAATAAGCTTGGCGGTAAGATTACAGGTAAGGTTCAGTTTACACTTCCTGAGACAGATATGGTCAGATGTATAGTTACTGTCGGAAGGAATAAGCCTACGCCGAAAAAATACCCGAGAAAGGCCGGAATGCCTTCAAGTGATCCGCTTAAATAAACAGCTATAAACTATATAGTGCTTTATTTTATAATAAGCGTGAAATATGTAATAAAATATCAACATTTATAATCTGCAGTATTATGCTAAAATAGTACTGCAGATTATTTAGCTATATAAATTATATTTGGAGTTTTTATGATAAATGATACTATAGCCGCAATATCGTCAGGACTTACGGAGTCCGGTATCGGCATAATCAGAATATCCGGATCTGAAAGCTATGAAGTGATAGACAGGATCTTCAGAACAAAAAAAGGAAACCATGTGGATCTTTCCGAACCAAACAAGGTCCATTACGGATTTATAGTCACATGCAGCGGAGCCAATAACAGCAGTTCTGCGGATGAACCGAATACAGATAAAAATGTTTCACGTGAAACATTGGACGAGGTCCTCGTAATAAATATGAAGGCTCCTCATACATATACCGGTGAGGATACCATAGAAATAGACTGCCATGGCGGCGTACTTATGATGAAGCGTATACTCGAAGCTGTTACGGACGCCGGTGCGAGACCTGCAGAGCCCGGAGAGTTTACAAAGCGTGCATTCTTAAACGGAAGGATCGATCTTTCTCAGGCTGAAGCTGTAATTGATCTCATAACAGCAAAGAATGATAATGCTATTAAAGCTTCGGTATCACAGCTTAGAGGCAGTGTTTCGGATAAGATAAAGGAGATAAGGGCGAAGATCATTAATGATACAGCATTTATAGAAGCTGCGCTCGATGATCCGGAGCATTATTCCCTTGATGGTTTTGCTGATACACTAAAGTATAATGTTGAAGCTGTTAGGAATGAAATAGAGGATCTTATAAAAAGCTACAAGCGAGGCAAGCTTATCAAGGAAGGTATCAATACCGTAATATTAGGACGTCCTAATGCAGGAAAATCTTCATTACTAAATGCAGTTTTAGGCGAAGAACGTGCCATCGTTACTAAGATTCCGGGAACAACAAGAGATACTATTTCAGAGAGTGTTTCTATCGGAAATGTAACTTTGAATCTTATGGATACCGCCGGAATCAGAAGGACTGAGGATGAGGTTGAAAAAATCGGCATTGACAGAGCACTTAAAAGTGCTGAGAATGCAGATCTTATACTGTGTGTTGTGGATATGTCAGAGGCACTTACAGATGAAGACAGAGAATTGTTTAAGCTTGTAGGTGAATTTAACGCTAAACCGCTTATTATTTTTAATAAATCAGATCTTGCACAGATTGTAGATATTACTGAAGCTGTGTCTCTGCTCCCGGAGGATAAGAGAAGCTATATAGTTATTTCTGCTAAAAATGAATACGGAATCGACGAACTCTATAATTATATAGACAGTATGTTTACCTCCGGAGAAATAGATTATAATGACCAGCTCGTTATATCTTCAGTCAGACATGTATCCTTACTTAAATCGGCGTATGCTTCGCTTGGCGGAGTGATTGAATCAATTGACAATTACATGCCAGAGGATATGTATACTATTGATCTTATGGATGCATACAGAGCATTAGGTGAAATATGCGGAGAAGAAGTGGGCGAGGACCTTATAAACGAGATATTCTCCAAGTTCTGTATGGGAAAGTAAAGATAGTGTTTATAAACCACTGTCTCTGTGTTATTATAGCGTTTGTTGTAAGGAGAATATATGTCACAAATTATATCTTTAACCAATCAGAAGGGTGGTGTCGGTAAGACAACCACGGCCATAAATCTATCGGCTGCACTCGGTGAGGCCGGCCAGAAAGTATTATTAATCGATTTTGATCCACAGGGCAATTCAACGAGCGGACTGCTTGCAGATGGTATGAGCGGAAACAGAACAATATACGATCTGATATGCGGAAATTCCAGACTATCGGACTGCATTATTAAGGATGCAGCTGAAAATGTTGATATAATACCTGCTGATATAGATCTTTCCGGAGCTGAGGTAGAGCTTGTTAATCAGGAAAACGGACAGACTGCTCTTAAAAATGCACTCAAGTCGATAAAAAATGAATATGACTACATATTTATTGATTGTCCGCCGTCGATAGGACCGCTGACAGTTAACGCTCTTGCTGCTTCAGATTCAGCAATTATTCCTGTTCAGTGCGAATATTATGCGTTGGAAGGATTAAGTCAGGTGCTTAATACTATAGGTCTTGTTCAGCAGAAGTTAAATAAAAAGCTTAAAATATTCGGAATTCTGTTCACTATGTACGACGGAAGAACAAACTTAAGCGATCAGGTAATTGAATCGGTCAGAGCAACACTCAGAGAGAATATCTTTGAAACAGTTATTCCGCGTAATGTAAGATTGGCCGAGGCACCTTCACACGGTGAGCCGATAACGACTTATGATCCTTCCTCAAGAGGAGCCGAAAGCTACAGAATGCTGGCGGCAGAGCTTTTAAACAAAGGATGATTCAGCAAGTCTCGCTGAAAAATAAATATACAGAAAGGGTATACGATCAAGTGTATCTTGATATGATCGTGTAAAGATAAAATGACAAAAAAAGGGTTAGGAAGAGGTCTCGGTGCCATATTCGGAGAAGAAGTAACCGAAGCAGTACAGACATCAGCTAAAAAATCATCCGGACAAAGGAAAACAACAAGAACAGGCGTAAAAGCATCGGAAGATAAAAATGAAAATGTTTCACGTGAAACATCTGTAATAAAACTGTCTCTTATAGAGCCGAATGCATCACAGCCAAGAAAGATATTTAATGAAGAAAGCCTGAAGGAGCTTTCTGAGTCAATAAAAGAGCATGGCGTACTTCAGCCAATTTTAGTTAAGCAAAAGGGCAGGATGTATGAGATCGTTGTAGGAGAAAGACGATGGAGGGCATCTAAGCTTGCCGGACTTAAGGAAATACCTGCTATAGTTAAGGATATGGACAGCAGAGAGGCTGCTGAAGCTGCACTCATAGAAAATATCCAAAGAGAGGATCTCGGAAGTGTTGAAGAAGCGATGGCGTATAAGGCACTGATAGATGAATACGATCTTACGCAGGAAGAACTCGCAAAGAGAGTATCCAAGAGCAGAACAGCAATTACTAACAGCATGAGACTTCTTCAGTTAGATGATGTTGTTCTTGAGCTTATTGAAAACGGAGAATTGTCAGCAGGACACGCTAGAGCTATTCTTGCAATCAACGGAAAGCGCAATCAATATAAGGCCGCCAGAGAAGTAATAAATGACGGACTAAGCGTAAGACAAACAGAAAAGCTGGTAAAAAGCTATAATTCCGACAAGGGAAAACAGCAGAAGAAGCATTCGGAAACAGAGGAAGAAAAGAATAAGGCTTTATATATAGCTGCTGTTGAAAGAGAACTCACCGAGGCAATGAATACAAAGGTAAGTATAAGAAGCACCGGAAAATCAAAGGGACGCATTGAAATAGAGTATTATTCCGAGGATGAGCTCAACAGTATTATTGAAAAAATCAGATAAATATACAGGAGAAAAATATGGATCAGTCAGTATTACAGACTGCAGTCATGGCAGCAAGTATAATTATCAGTATAGTGGCTATCGTTATTGCAGTCATTGCTATATTGAAATATAAAAACATTTACAGACTATATGACAGCTTTATAAGGGGAAGAGATGCAGAAAGCTTAGAGGATCTCATACTCGAGGAAGAAGACAGGATAGAAGCGCTTGAAGCAGCTGATGCTGCCAACAAGGAAGTTATGAGGACCATGAACCGCAATATCAGGGCATCATTTCAAAAGTGTGGAGTAGTTCGTTATGATGCATTTGAAGGAATGGGAGGAAAGGTCTCATTTGCCTTAGCCTTGCTGGATTATACTAATACCGGAATAATACTTAACTGTATGCATTCGGCCTCCGGTTGTTTCCTATATATAAAAGAGGTTGAGGCAGGTGCAACTGATGTTCAGCTTGGTGCTGAGGAAAAAGGAGCTCTGGAACGAGCACTCGGATATGTAAGTGACTGATTCGAAAAGCAGAATAGGCATAAGCTGCTGAGAATAGTTAAGAATAGTCAGACGAAAGATAATAATATAAATAAATGCTTTATAGAAGCCGGAAATATCCGGTAAGCTGTAAATAAGGAAGAAATTTTGGCAAGAAGCAGAAAAAAAAGAAAACTGAAGTTTAAGTTTAATCTCAAAATGTTGGCTGCCGCAGGTGCAATTATAGTTTTCATAATTGCTTTTGTGGTCTATTTTGCAAGTACCTTTATCGTTACAGAGAGAGAATACGCGGTATATACGTCAATGGATGAGCCTGTGCTGCCGGTTATCAGCGCAGAGATCAATGATACCGAAATCAATCCGATGCACGGATATCTCCAGGATATGGGTAATGCAGCAGCTTCGGATTGCATAACTCCGCTCCCTGAAAACAGAAGATTAAAGCTTAAGCTGAGACTGTACGGTAATAGTGTGGTCGGGGTCCGCTATGAAATAAGAAGTCTTGATCTCGGACATTTTATAGAAAAAACGGAGCTTGGCGGCGTTAACGGAGATGAAAACGGAAATGCAGAAATTGAACTGCCGATACAGAATATGATAGAGTATGACACTCCGTATCTGTTAAAGCTGCAGCTTGATCTCGGAGAAAGCACCGTAAATTATTACACCAGGATCATATGGTCGCAAAAAGATAATTTAGAAAGAATGATTAAAGCGGCATCAGAGTTTACCGAGAAATCCTTTAACTATTATGAAGCTCGAGATCTTACGGTTTATTTGGAAACAGACAAGGGTGCGAGTACAGACGATCTTTCTACAGTCGGTATATCATCAGGCTTTTCTCAGATAACCTGGGGAAGCACAGGCATGAAGCTTATAGATGAACCAACAGTCACTGTCAAGGAATATGACGGGATAATGGGTGCCGTAGAGGTATCGTATATGAGTGAAAGCCCTAATGAATCCGGAAATCCGGACAGATACAGTAATACCGATAATTTCACTATGCGAGCAGGTTCGGAAAGAATCTACATGATGAATTTCGAAAGAAAGACAAATCAGGTATTTGAAGGAAACAAGCATCTGTTTGCTGGCAAGAGAATAAGCCTTGGCATAATTAATGAAGATAAAATACAGACCTGCAAATCAGAAAGCGGAAGATACATAGCATTCAAATCTGGACGAGAGCTGTGGCTTTATGATCAGCAAAGAAAAAAGGCGGTTAATGTATTCTCCTTCAGATCCGAAAATGATGCGCTCAGAGCCGATTACAACAAGCATGATATACGCATACTTTCTGCAGACGATGAGGGAGATATTGACTTTGTTGTATACGGATATATGAACAGAGGCCGTCATGAGGGCTATAACGGGATCGTATATTACAGATACAGCAGTCAGACACAGACTATATCAGAGCTGTTTTTCATTCCGAGAGCAGCAACCTATGAAAATATAAAAGAGGAGCTTTCTGAACTCTGCGTAAAAAGCGAAACAGACATGTTCTATATTAAGCAGGATGATGCAATAACTGCAATAGATCTGGCTTCACTGGAGATGCTTGACATAGCATCGGGGCTTTATGATGATAAATATGCTGTGAGCGATGATCAGAAGAAAATAGCCTGGCTGGAGGGAGGTGAAGCCTCCGGAAACAGCATTAAGCTGATGGATACGGAAAGCGGAAATACTCAGGTCATAAATGCCGGCGAGAACGAAATACTTTCAGTGATAGATTTCTATGATCAGGATCTTATATACGGAATAAGCGGAGCTTCGGACGCATGGATAGTAAACGGAAAGACAAGAGGAATTCCGAAGACTACTGTTCGCATAGTTGATCCTGAGCTTAATGAAATAATGAATTATGCGAGAGAAGGACTGTTTTTTGATGAGATAGCAATCGATAATGATCGTATTCAGATAACTCAGTATAAAAAAACAGGAGATAATTCATATCAGTTTGCAGGACGTGATACCATAGTCAGCACCTCAGGAATAAATTATTCAGACACAGACGGAGTATCAAGTGATATAAGCGATACCAGGAAGAAAGTTTACTATATTGATCTTGATGAGAATATAAAGACGACAAGAACTCTTGATGTAATAACACCTAAAAATATTTCATATGAGAGATCCGGAACGCTTGAGCTTTCCAGTCACAAAAGCTCTTCTGTTATGAGATATTATTCCTATGCAAACGGAAAGCTGCAAAGTGTATCTTATGAGCTGAAACAGGCTATAGACAGCTGCTACGACGGTATGGGATGGGTCAGAGACAGCAATTGTGCCGTTGTTTATTCAAGAGCGGATCGCGTAAGCTCTAAAACGATATCAGAGCCATTCAGTGCAGCACAGCCTATGGTAATGGCTATAAATGCCGGCTTTGACGAGGATGAGATCACAGAAGACGGGTATATTATAATGAATGCTCAGGAAATACAGCTGAACCGCTTGTTATATTATGTGAGCAAGGGATATCCTATCATGGCGCGTCTCGGAGAGAAAGAATACTGCCTGATATATGGATATACATCAGATAATATTGAGCTGTTCTATCCTTCTGAAAATGACAATGAAAACAGCAGACGCGAGACTATGAGCATAGAGGATGCTGCAATCATGTTTGACAGATATCAGGATGACTATATTGTCTTTAAAAAGTATCAGGGCAAATGACAATGCAGAGCACTGCATTTACAAAATAACGTCAAGGCATTATAATATATTAATTCGGCGTTAAACGAATAAATAAGATTACGGGGAACTACATGGAACAGTACATAATCGAGGGCGGTATACCTTTAAACGGCGAAGTAACTATAGGCGGCGCAAAGAATGCGGCGCTTGGCATTATTGCCGGAGCCGTAATGGCAGATGAGGATGTACTTATCGAAAATATTCCGAATGTCAACGATATAAATGTGATGCTCGAAGCCATTTCAGAGATCGGAGCAAAGGTCAACAGGATCGATGCTCATACTGTTGTGATCAACGGCAGCAGCATCAACACAAAAGAAGTCAAAGACGAGTATATGCGAAAAATCCGAGCTTCCTATTATTTTATAGGAGCACTGCTCGGCAAATACAACAGTGCACATGTTCCGCTTCCGGGAGGATGTGAGATTGGAGCTCGTCCGATAGACCAGCATTTAAAGGGCTTCAGGGCACTCGGAGCAAAAATTGATATTTCCGGCGGCAGTCTTCATGCGGAGGCAGAAGGACTTAAGGCTGCACATATTTATTTTGATGTTGTAACGGTCGGAGCAACTATAAATGTAATGCTTGCAGCATCAATGGCGCATGGACAGACCATCATCGAAAATGCCGCAAGAGAGCCGCACATTGTCGATGTCGCAAACTTCCTTAACTCAATGGGAGCAAATATCAAGGGTGCAGGAACTGATACTATCAGGATCAGAGGTGTGGAGCATTTCCACGGAACGGAATATTCTATAATTCCGGATCAGATAGAGGCAGGCACATTTATGTGTATGGCAGCAGCTACACGCGGAGACATTTTAATAAAAAATGTTATACCTAAGCATCTTGAGTCAATTACCGCAAAGCTTCTTGAGATGGGCAACGAGGTAATTGAATATGATGAGGCAGTACGCGTTATAGGTGCGGCAGAGCAGAGACATACAGATGTAAAGACATTGCCGTATCCGGGATTTCCTACAGACATGCAGCCTCAGATGACGGTTGCGCTTGCACTTGCTGAAGGAATAAGTGTGGTTACCGAGAGCATATTCGAGAATCGATTCAAATATGTAGATGAACTTTTGCGTATGGGTGCATCTATCAGAGTCGAAGGAAATGTTGCCGTAATATGCGGTGTTAAGGAGCTTTCGGGTGCTTCTATAAATGTACCTGATCTCAGAGCCGGCGCGGCACTTGTGACCGCAGCTCTTAAAGCTAAGGGAAGATCCGTACTTGATGAGATAGGCTATATCAAGAGAGGCTATGAGGAGTTTGACAAAAAGATTGCCGGACTCGGAGGAAAAATAACATATATTTCCGACTGACAGGATATATAAAAGAATGCATAAATATTTGAGAGCCGCAGGCTTTACTAAGCTTAGTGAAGCTGCGGTCTACAGCTTAATATGGAAACAGGTTGTCGTTCCGGAGAATATATCATCACGTCTTGATATCGATGAGGAAACTGTACTTTTTGAGTACAGAATGGCTGTTAATGAGAACATAGGAATATGTGCCGCTGTACTCTGTATAGGAGATCACAGAGAGCTGCAGTATTATTATCCTTATTACAGTACATATGAGATATCATCAAACAGTGTATGCACATTGGAAAGACATACTGTAGGAAATACATATTCCGGTGTTTTGGATGAATATAACATAGGATTGTCACTGATATTTTTTGTGACAAATCCGGTTATATACAGACAGAGGCCTGATGCTGATAAGGGAGTTGAATTCAAAGGAACTGCACTTGCAGCATTTGCCAACAGCGGAATAGTAATATTGCCTGTAATGAAGGCTGAAAATATCACTCAGGATAGTCTTGAAGGAAGCAAAAGAGATTCTCTCATAGAAGCAGCTATGGGAGGAGACGAGGATGCAATAGAAACGCTTACAGCTTCGGATATCGATATGTATAATCAGATATCCGACAGGATCGGACACGAGGATCTTTATTCGGTAGTGGAGCAGAGTTTCATGCCGTGCGGAGTCGAGTGTGACAGATATTCCGTTATAGGCGAGATACTTGAGGTTGAGGAAAATGTTAACGGCCTCACTGACGAGAAGCTCTGGCTGCTTAAATTAAGCTGCAATGATGTTGAGTTTTGGCTCTGCATGAGGCAGGCAGATCTTATGGGTGAACCGATGAAAGGACGCAGGGTAAAATGCAGACTGTGGATGCAGGGAAGCGTAAATATGCACGTGTAACCCCGGTAATATTAGGATTTTTTACGGCAGTGCTGATGAGCTTTTCGCTATTGGTTGCCGCAGCCTATTCGGCGCTTTATCTAAATCCGGGATACATGGAAAGAGAATACACGAAGTACGATGTTCTTTCGAAGCTTCCGTGTGAGATGGACATGAGTGATGAGGATGGTCTTATGGCTGTTTCTGATCATATGATGGACTTTTTGCTTCACGGAGAGCATGCGGAGGAGCTTCAGATAGAAGTAATGATCGACGGCGAAATGCAACCGTTCTTCTCCGAGCAGGAGCTTGAGCACATGATGGATGTCAGAGACATTTTCATGATAACGATAAGACTCTTTGCCTTCTGTCTGATAGGAGCTATTATGCTCCAGCTGATATCGAGAATAGCGGTTTGTCATGATGAGCCGAAGATATTCAGATACAGCGACGGAGTCGGAATAATCGCAGGAACTTTGGCGGTGCTCGCAGGCTTTACGGCAGCAGTGATTGGAGTCAGCCGCGATTTTACAACGGCATTTGATTGGATGCATCACAGACTTTTCAGCAATCTGCTCTGGCTCATGGATCCGAATGACAATCTGCTTGTAAATATAGTTCCGGAGGGATTTTTCTCAGATACGGCGATACGTATTGGAATAGTATATGTGATACTGATGCTGCTCATGCTTGGCGTGGGCGTGCTTCTTATAAAGAGAGCAAAGAAGCTGCCGGATTATCAGTTCACATCATTTTAAAAATATTAGAAAGACAAAGCCGAAAACCTTAATTTAAGAGGTTTTCGGCTTTTATAGTGTTTATATCATTTAATAATATTGACATCAATAAGTTTTTTAGCAATTGCGACAAAGCCTTCTGTCCTTGAGACAACGGCTCGGTTATGGTGTGTGATGATCTGAACCGCCTGATGAAGGTGCAGCTGCGGAAAGTTAAGCAATTTGATCTTGCCTTCATTTACATATTTTCTTACAGAATATAACGGTAAAAGTGAAAGATATTTACCTTCCTGAAGCAGTTCGATAGCCGTTCCGGGATCCTGAATAGTGAGGACCGAGAAGATAGTAAGCTTATGATCTTCCAGGATTTTCTGAAAGATTCCGGTGTACGAACAGGTGTCTTCCATCATTATGAATTCCTCATCAGCGAGTTCATTTAAAGAAAGATTCGATTCTGATGAAAGTCTGTGCGCGCTTCCTGCAACTATCGCTATCTCACATTCCTTTGAATAAAGAATATTCCACTTTGAATTTGATAACGGATAATCTATCAGGCAAGCTGCGTCGATCTGGTTATTTGAAAGCATTACAAGAAGGTCTGCAGTTGCACCGACAGTAACGACCACTTCCACCATTGGATAAAGCTCGTGATATTCTGTAAATGCTGTCTTGAAAATACATTCATACAGAGATTCAACTATACCAAGACGAAGCGTGCCGCCGGTAGTTTCCTTTTTCTGCATGATATTTTCAATGATTGCGGCTGTAGATACAATGCTCTGTGCGTATTCTACCAGATCTTCGCCGTATTGTGTAAGTGTAATGCTTCTTCCGACGCGGTTAAATAAAGGAACACCTAACTCGTCCTCAAGCTGTTTGATCTGCGCACTGACATTTGATTGAGAATAGCCCAGGACCTCTCCGGCTTTAGTGAAGTTTTTCATCATAGCCACCTGCAGAAAGGTACTCAGGTTTCTTATTTCCATATTTTTACCCCATATGATAAATGTTATAGCTTATAAGCTTAGACATTGCAGATAATAACGACATAAAGGAAGATTTCGGTCATTATATAATAAAAATGCCATGTATCTATTATATTTATTCATTGAATCAAGAATATTGATTTAACTTGTCGTTTGATTTGTGATAACGTCTAAGTAATTAAAGTATACAGCATAAATATTTATTGAAAAGGGTGAAATTATGCAGAATTTACACAATGAAACCGTGGCAGTTCATGCGGGCTCCCGCAAGGATGATGCTTTTGGAGCAATAAACGAGCCAATCTACATGACCTCAAATTATCGCATCCCGACAGACGGAACTCCTGTCGACTGGAGCGGAACACACAGCAACATTTACGCAAGAAACAGAAATGTAAACCAAATGATACTTCAGGACAAGCTCTGCGCTCTTACAGGAGCTGAGGACTGCGCTGTTTTTGCCAGCGGAGTTGCTGCCTTGACAGGCGTTTTTATTCCGTTTCTTAACAGCGGAGATCATGCAGTAGTTTCAGAGGTGTGCTACAGTGCAACAAATCTCCTTTTCAGAGAATATTTGCCTAAAAAATATAATATTGATGTAACCTTTGTTGACGGCACTGACACAGAAGCAGTTCGTAAGGCGATACGTCCGAACACAAAGCTGATTCACATTGAGACACCGGGCAACCCTACAACAGGTATCGCCGACATAGAGACTATTGCAAAGATGGCTCATGATGCCGGTGCTCTTTTATCTGTAGATGCGACATTCGCGGGTCCTATATGTATCAAACCGCTTTCTCTCGGTGCAGACCTCGAGATCCACAGTATGACAAAGTATATTAACGGTCACGGTGATTCTCTCGGCGGATGTGTGCTTGGACGCACAGAGCTTTTAGAGAAGGTAAAGGATATAGCAATGGTCAATTTCGGAGGTGTTTTAAGTCCTTTCAATACCTGGCTTATAACAAGAGGTCTTAAGACTCTTCCGCTTCGTATGGCACAGCACAGTAAGGTTGCATTAGCAGTAGCTCGCTTCTTAGAGAGCTGTCCGGCAGTTCGCTTTGTATGGTATCCGGGACTTGAAAGTCATCCGCAGCATGAAAGAGCAAAAAAGATGATGCACGGTCAGTATTCAGGAATGATTTCATTCGATATTATCGGAGATGAAAAAGCTCATGAAAAGTTCCTTGACTCATTAAAGCTTGTAACTCATGCTGTTTCACTTGGCGACATTGAGAGCCTTATCGTATACTATGATAAGACGAGTGATAAACTTCCGCATTATCCGGAAATTTATAGAGAGGGATTCTTCAGATTCAGCATTGGTCTGGAAAATGAAGAGGATCTTATTGAAGACCTCACACAGGCTATGAAAAATGCCGGAGTTCTCTGATCGAAGGGCAAACAGTTGTATTAATTAACGCATCTTAGTGGACTAAATGCAGTGAAAAAGCAGGAGGGAGTAAAATGAAAATAACTGATCATATCTATCTTGTAGGCAGCGGCAAATGGGGATTCGGAATCACTCATCCTCTGGACTGTAACATTTACATGATCGATACCGGAGAAGGCTGCATTCTCATTGACTCCGGAGTTGGTCTTGATACCTGGAAAATGGACGAAATAATCAAGTCTCACGGCTTTGAGTTAAACGATATTAAGGCTGTTATCCTCAGCCACTATCACGGTGATCATGCTTGCGGCGCAGCACGTATTGCAGAAGCTACAGGATGTAAGGTTTACGCTCCAGCTCCGGAAGCAAAGGCAATAGAGACAGGCGATGAGACCGCTACCAGTGTCGGACTCAGCAAGGGCAATTTGTATCCGAGCGACTTTGAATATCCAAAATGTCCTAATGTCGCAGGCCTTGAGGACGGAGACAGTGTTACTATCGGCAACGTAACAATCAAGGTATTCCTGGTTCCGGGACATTCTCTGTGCGATATGGTAATGTACACTGAGATTGACGGCAAAAAGTGCTTATTTTCAGCCGACAGTGTGTTTGTATGCGGCCAGGTGCTCATTCAGTCACTGCCTGATGTAAGCATATATCCTTATGCCTGCAAGATGAAGGAGCTGGCAGAGCTTGAGGTTGACGCGCTCTTCCCGGGACACGGTGTGTTCTGTCTTGAGGACGGCGGCGTTCATGTTAAGACCTGTGCTGATAAATTTGCAACAGGGCTTATTCCTCCGCAGCTTTACTATTTTGCATAATTCAAGCATACCTGCATAGGTAAGCTATTGGTTAGCTGTAACAGCTGAATATATTTATGTAAATTCGGATATTTAAAAATAAAGATTTATAAAGATGTGAGAGGGTCTGTCGCTTTAGAGAAAAAGAAACTCTGGGGCGGCAGCTGTTTTTTGTTCATAGAAGGAAGGGGCCGCCGCTTAGTGCGACAGCCCCTCTTTAAGAATTTGGAGAAATATAAATAAGTGTGGACAATTTTATCCTGCTTTATCAGATAAGTCACTTAAGGACTGATAAAGGCTGATAGGCTAATAGAGCTTATATTTTGCTAACATCCGCTTGCTGTTAAGAAGCAATTAGTTTATAATAATCAACTGTATATGTTTCCGTAGCTCAGCAGGATAGAGCGTTCGCCTCCTAAGCGAAAGGTCGTGCGTTCGAATCGCATCGGGAACAGAACAAGAGCCTTATATCCGTGAATGCGGGTGTAGGGTTCTTTTTTGTTTAAAGGAATGAGAAATGGCTTATTGGAATTAGTTTCTTTAATCTTGTTATTATAAAACTTATGAAGCGAAATTTTTTTCGGAAAAGGAATCAGGTGCTTGCTATTTTTGGTTCAATCAGCTTTACAGAATACGCAATTCTTTCTAAAATTTACAAAATCGCTACATTTGTTTACAATAATAAACATTAAAAGGCGGAGAGATGTATTCTTTTGAATATAATAAAGATTGGTTGAAGAAAACAGAACATATGCAGTCCCTCAGGCCAGAATTCAAAACATGGTAAAAAAAGGGGACTTAATTTCCTTGAAGAGAGGATTGTTTGAAACTGACTCTAATGCACCGGGATTTCTTATGGCAAATGCAATATTGGGGCCATCTTATAGTTCGTTTGAGTATGCCCTTTCCTATCACAATATGATACCTGAAAGAGTTATAACATATACTTCTGCTAATTTTGGTCAAAACAAAAAGAAGGAGTATAGAAATTATTTTGGAACATTCACTTATAGAGATATACCGCAGAGAGTTTTCCTATATTACTATACCAGAGAGCATTCTGGAAATCGTCCATATCTCATTGCCACTAGAGAAAAGGCATTGTGTGATCAACTATATATTACTGGACCAATTCGTGGAATTCATGATTTTACAGATTATCTTTTTGATGGAATGAGATTGGATGAGGAGATATTTGAGGAGCTTGATTTCGAGAAAATCAAACGAATTGCACCGCTATATCATAAAACCAACCTTGATCAATTAGTGAAATTACTTGAGAAGGAGAAGTACTTAAAATAGTGACTTGTCAAACTAATATAGTTCCATTTATTTGCTTATAGGAATGGATCTTTGATATTAAGATCTTTACTTGGTTGACGTTAGTGATTATTCTAACTACGATATAAGCAAGAAAAGACAGAAATTTTAGGCTTAGGATGACCAAATTCAAAATCAATATTACATCCCACCGAAAATTGCAGTCAGATACATAAAACAATTGCTTTTGATAATAGGAGTGTTTTCGATGAACGGGATTATTAAATCGGTAGACAGTGGTGCGAGTATTCCGTATGAAGATCAAAATATACTGAATCAGGCAACGGATGATGCGGTTCATATGGATATCGAAGTAGATTTGTTAAAGTACAAAAATATGAGCGTACCAATCACATCATTAGCATCACTTGGAGCTACAGTCTCATCCATGGTTCCGGCATTGCGCACAGTAACGGAAGCGACCACAGTTAATATGCAGGGGCTTTATACACTTGCAAATGCAAGTGTAGGAGATACATTAAAGACTGCAAAAAACGGTAACTTTTGGGGTGCGTATAAAATAGCAGATGGTGCATCAAAATTTGCGCAGCTTAAGCCGACAGGGCCGGTAGATGTGTCTACCGTCACAACTCTACCAATTAATCCGGCAACTATGATGATGGCGGTTGCGCTTCATTCGATTGAGCAGAAGCTTGATAAAATTGAGGAAGTGCAACAGCAGATAATTGATTTTCTGATATATGAGAAGGAAGCTGAAATAGAGGCAGATGTGCAAATGTTATCCGGAATAATATCTAAATATAAGCTAAATTGGGATAATGAACACTATGTTGCCAACAGTCACAAGCTGGTTCTTGACATCCAGCGAACTGCATTAAAAAATATGCGCATATATCAAAAGCAAGTTTTTGCACTGCTTGAAAAAAAACAGCTATTTGTAGCTCAGAATAATGTAGAAAGTATGTTTGCTGATTTCTGGAAGAAGTTCAAATATTATCGTATAGCCCTATATACATATGCATTGGCATCCTTGTTAGAAATTATGCTTGGAGGCAATTTCAAGGAAGAATATATTGATATAGCTAAAGAAGAAATTGAGAAGTTTGCAATAGATTACCGCAATTTATTTGAGAGGGCATCAATTCGGCTTGAGAAATTTGGAAACGGGGCGATTGATACCAAGGTTTTGAAAGGTATTGGTACCGCAGGCCAAGCAGTAGGTAAGTTTATTGGTTCTGTGCCTGGTGTCAGAAAAGGGCATGTAGATGAAATGCTACAAGAAAACGGTGCGAGTTTTGCTGCTAAAGCAAACTTTCTAGAAGAAAAGGCTGTGCGAGAATTTGCTGTTCTGGGGAACCCCGGAACAGCAATCCTTACAGCGCAGATGCAGGATATCATACAAATATTTAATTATACAGAAAGTATCTGTTTCGATCGTGAATACATATATCTGGCGGGGAAAAAGCCTAATGAGTAAGGCTGAAATTTATCACTTGTTAAAATGAAATATTTGGAAGCTATTTAAATTCGCAAAAAATACATCTTCTATAGTGGATTAATGGTATCCGTACATGTTTTTGGAGGAAGAGTAATGGAAGAAAAGCAAACAACTGTAACAGGTAACAAGATATTGAAGCAATTTTCGGTAATTCTACTTGTTATCTTGATAATAGTTGCAGTGGTGGTCGGAACAAAAATTACAAGCAGAAAAGCTGCTCCTGATATCATCAGTAAAGCAACACTTGAAAGAATTATTAATATCAGTGATCTTTCAACTTTTGAGGCAGTTTATAACGGTGTTGCAAAAGTAATGAATGAGAAGAATCCGGAAAATATTGATTATTATGTTTCTTATAATGCTAAGGTAAAAGCAGGACTGGACTTCGAAAAAGTTGATCTGGAAATAGACAAAAATAGAAAAGTCATTACTGTCAAATTACCCGAAATCAAAATTACAGATGTAAATGTAGATATTGCTTCGTTGGATTATATATTTGTGGATGATAAGTCAAATACAGAGACTGTGTCAGTTCAGACTTATAAGCAATGCATTGAGGATGTTACAAACAAAAGTGCTGAAGAGGAAGCGATTTATACCTTGGCAGAACAAAATTCACACAATATCATAGAGGCGCTGATCAGTCCGTTCGTTAAGCAGTTGGATGAAGAATATCAGTTAGTAATCGAGTAAGGAGAGCGGAAAATGAAGAAGATAATCAGCATGATACTCATGAGCATTATATGTATTTCTTTTACAGCCTGCATTTTTGATGAACAAGTTAAAGAAATTACTCCTCAGGCATCTCAAATGAAGTCTATTTGTGAACTGGCAACAATGGACTGCTATTATCATAATGTAGCCAAATATTCTGAAAAGGATGCAACCGGGACTTTATGGTGGAAAAAAGACAGGAAGTTTTGGGTGGAATATGCAGGTGTTGTTAAGATCGGAATTGATGCTACGCGTCTTAATATTGAGGTCAATGAAGATAAGGTTACTATCTCAATACCGCCGGCAAAGGTTTTAGGATGCAAGGTCGATCAGTCAACACTAAATGATGAATCATTTATTATTGCTAAGAATTCTGCCAAAGTCGAGGCAGAACATCAGACTGAGGCATTTAAGGAAGCACAATTAAAGATGCAGGAAGAAGCAAGCAGTGATACTGTATTGCTTGCAAGCGCACAGCAAAGAGCACAGAAGTTATTGGAAGATTACGTTAATAACATCGGTAACTGTATAGGTAAATCATATAAAATAGAATGGATATATTTGGAAAATGCGGAAAAGCTGCAGACTACTGATTAAGCATTTTAAACGAAATTAAATTAAGATAAGTATTTATTTTGTAGAAGGTATATGTTTGGATTTGGAAAAAAGCTGAGAAAGGATCTACCGGCAATCGATATCAGCAAGAAGAAAGAAAAAGGATTCTTTGGCAGGGAGAAGATATTACCGCGCAGCAAAAAGGAACAGCGGAAACTGAAAGCAGAGTTGATAAAGCAGTATCCTGACCGTTATTTTGTTGATAATCTGGGTGAGTATAATTCAATCAAACCCAGAGATGAATTCTTTTGGATTGATGATATCGAAGCATATGTTGCTTTTATGGATGATTAAAAATTTACATGTGGTTACTAATGATTTCACTCAAGTAGCATTGGAAAGGATGGTTTTTTTATGGACGCAAGAACAAATATGATTATTGCCAAAGGAAAGCCTGTCTCTTCCGACGTGATTAGCTACAATTTTAACAACATTTCCGGTAAGTGGGATATTACCTTCAAAAATGGCAAGACATTCAACTACAATGCGCAGAATGTGACCTTCTTAAAAAATCCAACCAGCCTGAATCCCAAAAGCTATCAGGTGCGGCATAACAGCAAGACATTTGATAATATTACGGCCATTTATGTTTTCAAGGGCAATGGCACGGAGTATTGGCATATCTGCTTTGGTACCGGTCATGAGCAGGATTATGACCGCAGCGAGTTGCAGGTCAATAAGTCTGTACTGGAAAATGGCGGTGTAAAGCAGGTGTTTGAATATCTGCGTGAGGTTGCCGGTTTTATCAGTGTCCGTACGGAAGATGATACGGCGATTCTATCAAAACAATATGAAAAAGTCGACTTTTTAAGTGATGATACCGCAGCTGCTGTGTATCTAAATCCGGAAGAATACCAGATAGGAACGACTTTGGATGCCTCTGCACCGATCTTTCCGTTCGGTTGCAATGAAAGTCAGTTTAAGGCAGTCACTAATGCACTTGCCAATCAAATAAGCGTGATTGAAGGTCCTCCGGGCACCGGTAAGACGCAGACGATTTTGAACATCATTGCAAATCTGGTGATGCAAGGTAGAACTCTGCAGGTGCATTGGAAGTGAAATCCGACAACGTGCCGCCTTTGTTTAGGCGGTACGTTTTTGTCGGTAAAGAGGTTAGATTATAAGCAACGGTGACCTTGTAGGAACCGTCATCCTCATCCCATACAGTGACGGAATTTACGAAGAGGTCAATGAGCATACGGCAGAACTCTTCATCTTCGATACTGCCGCCCCGGAACTGTTCTAACCAATAGATAACCTGGGCTTTGTCCAGTTCAATAAGATTATCAGATTCTTTCTTAGCCTGTAATTGCAGGTCTTTCTTTTCCTTCTCCAATTCTCCCATGCGCTTTACAAGCATATCCGGGGCTGACCCGGACTCAATAGCTTTGAGAAGGTTGTTGAGGGATATGTCTACCTGGTGAATACGGTCACGGATAGTCGGAAGGGCAGAATCCAGTTCAATCTCATGCTGATTCTTTTCGCAGGCAATAGTAGCGATCTGTTCTATATATTCATCCGTAAGGAGTGATAGAGCGTCCTGGGCAACCAGTCTCTCTATGAACTCCTTACGGATATTCTTTTTATTGCAGTCAACATGACCGTTCTTCTTTCCGTAACACTGGTAGTAATAGTAGTTACTGGAATTGCAGTTTCCATTCATCCTGCTTCCGCAGTGTCCGCAGAAGAGTTTACCACTGAGCAGGTATACAATCTTTGCTTTATGGCGGGCAGGTGCGTTCTTAATCTTCCCGGCTCTAAGCTGTACTCTATCCCAGAGGTCTTTATCAATAATAGCAGGCACAGCACCTTCCGCACGGTATTCATGGAATGTATAGACCCCGATATACCTCTCATTGCGGAACATTTTGGTGAAAGAACTTCTACCGAAAGCAGTACCCTTTGAAGTCTTATATCCACGGGCATTAAACTGACGGCAGATTTCAGCAACGGTTTCTCCGTCTGCATATTTCTCAAAGGCTTCTTTCACCAGGGGAGCAGTCTGCGGGTCAACCACCAGTTTCTTGTTTTCAATTTTGTATCCCAGAGGGACTGCCCCGCCTATAGAGTTATGCTTGTAGGCTGACTCTCTCATACCACGGTTGATTTTCTGGGAGAGTTCGGCACTGTAGAACTCAGCCATACCTTCAAGCACGGATTCCAGAATGATACCTTCTGGGTCATTGCTGATGTTCTCTGTGGCTGAGATAAGCTGCACCCCATTACGCTTCAAACGGTATTTGTATGTGGCTGAGTCATACCGGGAACGGGCGAAGCGGTCAAGTTTGTATACGATTACAGCGTCAAACAATCCCTTCTCAGAGTCCTTAATCATCTTTAGGAACTGGACTCTCTTCTCAATGTCTTTACTGGCAGACGTGGCTCTGTCAGCATATATCTCTACAATTCTAATATTGTGCCGTTTGCAGAACTCACGGCAAACACGGGTCTGCCCTTCAATAGATTGCTCAGTCTGGTTATGGCTTGAGAATCTGACGTATAGGCAGGCTGTTTTTATATCCTCATACATGGCGTTTCCTCCATTCTCTGAAATCTATTACCCGACACTTACGGCTGCGGCTTTCTCTTTTTCAGACATACAGACTGATACGATATTGAATCTACCTTGGGTGGTAGCACTTCTGTATGCTTCCAGAAGTAGACGTTCTTCGTCCGTAAGGGTGAGAGTTGTATCTGGGAACTCAGCTTTTTCCCATTCTTTCATAGCAAGTTCAAAGCCGTTGGCAGCGGCAGATTTAATACCCAGGCAATCTGCCGTAAAGTCACCAGTGCTGTAATAGCAGTATTTGCCGTTCTTTCCTATGGTATAATCACCATTCTCATCTTGCTCTACAGTGTAGTCATGGTCTGTAAGCCAGTCTACAACTTCATCCATGGCTCTTGTTGCGGATGTTTCGCAGGCTTCTTCCCCTATTAAGTATGTAACAGGAACGTCAAAATAATTTGCAATAGCGTCCAAAGTGGAGGGGTTTGGTAGGCTCTGACTCTTAGACCAGTAAGTGAATTGGTTCTTGCCCATGTGCATATCTTCCAGGAACTTTTTGCGGGTGAGTCCCCGCTCTTTGAGCAGTGCAGACAGCTTTTCCGTGAAGTTCATAAGTACTCCTTTCCCTGTTTGGGGATAGTTGGCAAAAATTTCCCTATAAAATTCCCTAAAAAGCTATTGACAAATCCCTATATAGGGATTATTATATGAGTGTCAACAAAAGTTGTTTACAAGGGTATAAGGAAATAGCCCTCCGGGACTATAATTTTTATCCCCGCAGAGTCATCAATGGTTATATAGGTGTGGTAGCTTCATTATAACCTTTGAAGAGTCTGTTGTCAACTTTAGTTTACAAGATTCTTAAAGGAAAGGAGGAAGCGGAAACGTGGAGGAACGTGAGAACATTCGTGAGCGGCTTAAAAAGCACAAGCTGTCTTACGTCTGGTTGATTGGTCAGCTTGCCTTGCGGGGTATTGTGACTGACAAAACAGAGATGAGTTCAGTAATTTCGGGAACCAGAAACGGTACTAAAGCGGACGCAATCATCGAATTGTCCATGGATATTCTGGACAAGTATGAGAATGGTTCCGTCCTCGTTGATGGGGCTTAATGCTTCGCACATTAGAAGGAAGCACACTTTGTTCTGTCCTTGCTGACAGGGTGAAGGAATACTTCAAAGATGAGGAAAACCGCAAGAAGTTTGAAATCTGGTATCAAGAAAAATACGGTAAGCCGTACAAGTGGAGGAAAACACAATGAAAGTAAAGAGAATGATTAAGTCTGACGTTGATACTTTTAAGGTTGGAGATATTATCAAGGTCAAACTCACGGACGGTATGAAGGTGCAG
Source organism: uncultured Lachnospiraceae bacterium (assembly GCA_934438085.1). Classification (GTDB taxonomy): domain Bacteria; phylum Bacillota; class Clostridia; order Lachnospirales; family Lachnospiraceae; genus Avilachnospira. The sequence goes on along the minus strand of CAKSBC010000003.1, from coordinate 95,070 downwards.
GCTATGGCTATGCAACAGGAAGAGGACGGCATGATTTTCTACCTGGTTGATTGCCTGCCTGGTGAGTACCCGATGAACAGCACCAGTACCAATGAAGGAGGTTACGAAGAGAGTGACCTGCGTAAGAAGCTGAATGGTGAGATTCTGAATCTCTTCCCGGCAGAACTCAAGGCTATGATGGCTCCGTTCGACAACGGTGACCTGCTTCGTCTGCCGACTGAGAAAGAGATTTTCGGTGAGAACTACTACGGTGAGTACGAAAGCCCGTATGTGAAGCAGTGGAAGCCGATGAAGAAGCGTAGAAACCGTATGGCGTTCGATGGCACTAAGGAAGAGAACTTGCAGTGGTACTGGCTGATGAACAAGGTCAGAGAATCCGCTACTCTCTTCTCCAATGTCTACGGCAACGGTTATGCGAGCAACCTCTACGCTTCTTACTCTCTTGGCGTTCGCCCCGCTTTCAAAATCAAGAATCGTTAATCTGCACCTCCTTGTGAGGTGCAGTGGGAGCAGAAGCCTATGAAGCAAGTGAACAAAACAATGGGAAACCACTTTGAAGAGGAACTGTGTGAACTTCTGGCAGAGCAAGGTTTCTGGGCGCACAATCTGGCGCAGAACCAGGTAGGACAACCCGCAGACGTGCTTGCGGTTCGGGACAACACAGCAGTCTTGATTGACTGTAAGGTGTGTTCCAACAATCGCTTCCCGTTATCTCGGATTGAGCCAAACCAGGAAGCGGCTATGACCATGTGGGAAGCCCAGGGAAACGAACATTGCTACTTCGCTATGAAGCTGAATGACGGACAGATTTATATGATTCACTTTGATGAGTTATGTCTGCGGCAGCTTTACGGGCAGGGCAGCATTACAGAGTCAGAGTTTCCAGAGTACAAGACCTTTCAAGAGTGGTTGGAGGAAATGGATGTTTATAGAAATCGGGAGCCGATTGAAAATCCTTGACCCCTCACCCGAACTGATTAAGTGGTGCAAAGAGAATCTGGAAATGACAAACCCAGAGTATCAGCAAAAAGCCAGAATGCACCTGTGGCTTGGGAATACCCCACGAACGCTTTATCTCTATGAGGTGAACGGAAATAGCTTGATTCTCCCGTTCGGGTGTTTGAGAGCAATCCTTCCGCTTCTGGAAGGAGATATGAAGAAGCTGTTCAAAGAGCCGAAGAAGGTTGACTACGGTGGCAAGGTTCCGCTGTATGACTACCAGGAAGAAGCAGTTGCGGCAATGCTGATAAACCACTACGGCATTCTACAATCCCCTGCCGGGTCTGGTAAGACTCAGATGGGAATTGCCCTGGCGTGTGCGTTAGGGGTGAAAACCCTCTGGCTGACACACACCAAAGACCTGCTGACGCAGAGCAAGAGCCGTGCAGAACAGTACGTTGATTCAGAACTACTGGGAACGATAACCGAAGGTAAGGTAAATATCGGTAAGGCTATGACCTTCGCCACAATCCAGACCATGTGCAAATTGGACTTAGACCAATATAGAGATGAGTGGGACTGCGTGATTGTGGATGAGTGTCACAGAGTAAGTGGTACACCTACAGCGGTAACCCAGTTTTCAAAGGTACTGAATACGCTGTGTGCCAGACATAAGTTCGGGCTGTCAGCAACCGTCCATCGTTCGGACGGCATGATAAAAGCAACCTACGCAATGTTGGGTCAAGTAGTATGGACTGTTCCAGATGAAGCAGTGAAGTCCAGGGTTATGACAGTAAGTATCCTGCCGAAAGGTACGGACGTGAAACTGAGTCCTGCTTATCTGAACAGTGACGGCACAATTAACTACTGCAAAATGATTACCTACCTCACAGAATGTGAGAGCCGAAACCAGATTATTCTTGATGACCTGGTTGAGAACCGTGAGCATTTCAATCTGATTCTATCAGAAAGGGTTGACCATCTTAAATACCTGTATGAGCAGTTGCCTTTGAAACTGAGGGCGCAAGCGGCAGTGATAGATGGAAAGATGACCAGTAAAAAGCGGAAAGCTGAACGGGAGCAAGCCATTGAGGACATGAGAACTGGCAAGAAGCGGTATCTGTTTGCAACTTATTCCCTGGCAAAAGAAGGTCTGGATATTCCCAGACTGGACAGATTGTACCTAACAACCCCTCAGAAAGATTATGCGGTGATAGTTCAGAGTGTGGGACGTATCGCCCGAACCTTTGACGGCAAGAAGCAGCCAATAGCTTATGACTATGTAGACTGCATACGGTCATTGCAGAAATCTTTCAAACAACGCTGCACCAGTTACAGGAAGTGCGGGTGCGAATTTATAGGAGATTGACATGAAGAATAAAGTTCTGAAAACAATCGGATATATCGTGGGCATAACGTGGCTGTTCACTGCCTGCGCTCTGGATGATGAAGTCTACGGGATGACAATGCTTCTCATCAATGTCCTTTGTACTGCATACCTGGCACTGTTCTCCTGGGCAAATAACTGGTGGTATGACTTGGAGGACTACGAAGATGAAGATGACGAAGAGTGTGAAGAACCACTTCACTACCGCTCAACTTCTTCTGGCAGGCGTGGAAGAGAGTATGGGAGCCATGCCCGACAAGTGGGGCATAATTCCTCCCGAACACTCCAAAGCGTCAATGATTCGCCGCTGCGTACAGGCAAGGCAGGAAATCTTGCAGGTACAAAAGGCTCTGGAAGAAGGGCGGTGTGACGATGGTTGAGGGAACCTACATATTCGACTGTGAGGTATTTGCCCATGACTGGCTGTTTGTGTTCAAAGAAGTAGCCACGGGAGAGTACACGGTTATCTGGAATGACAATGATGAAGTCTTGGCTTTCATGGAGCGCAACCCGTATCTGGGCGGCTTCAACAACAAGCACTACGATAACCACATACTCAAGGCAGTTATGTGTGGGTTCACCCCGGAACAGGTGAAGGAGATAAATGACCTCATCATCGTTCACGAATTAAACGGGTGGGATATTCCCGCTCTGAAAGAGTACCGGGTCTATTTTGACAGCTTCGACCTCAAGGATGATTGCCAGGACGGTGTATCCCTTAAAGGGATTGAAGCCCACCTGGGTATCCCGATTGAGGAAACAGAGGTTGATTTCAATGTTGACCACGTTCTCTCTGAATCAGAAAAGGCACAGACTACTTACTACTGCAAGTACGATGTGGACGCAACGGAGATTCTTTTCAAGTTGCGGCAAGGCTATCTGGACAACAAAGCGGCTGTAGGCAGGAAGCGTGGTTTGACAGACAGGCAGGCTATGTACATGACCAATGCCAAACTGACAAGCGTATACCTGCAAGCCCAGAAACCAGAGAAACCATGGACAGACGAAAGAGATTATCAGTACCCGGATAAACTGCTCAGACAGTACATTCCGCAGGAAGTATTTGACTTCTTTGATAAGCTGCATGACCCGAACATTCCGAACTACCTTCTGTTTGGTGGCTACGATGAACAGGGTGTGAAGCACAAGGGAGCTGCTCTGGATTTTTCCATTGGTGAGTGCAAATGCACGATTGCCTACGGAGGTATCCACGGTGCAATTCCTACTTATGTGGAAGAAGCTACTGAGAGCAGGTCAATCCGAAACAAGGACGTGGCAAGTTATTACCCGCACTTGATGACCATTCCTCTCTCAAAGGGACAGAAATACGGCTTCTGTAGCCGCAATATTCCATCCCCGCAGGTATATGTAGATACCCTGGAAGAGAGAGTACAGGCGAAGAAAGCCGGGGATAAGGTCACGGCAAACGCTCTGAAACTGGTACTGAACACCACCTACGGAACCATGCTTAACGGTAAAGACGGCGTGGCTTTCAATGACCTGTATGACCCTCTGATGGGACGTTCGGTTTGTATCACTGGACAGCTTCTCCTACTGGAACTGTCAATGCACCTTATAGCAGAGTGTCCGACTCTGAAAATCATTCAGCTTAATACGGATGGTATCATGGTAAGTTTCGACAACTCCGATGAAGCAAAGTGGCAGGAAATTACCCAGGAATGGCAGGACAGAACCGGGTTTGAACTGGAAGAGGATTTCATTCAGAAAATCGTACAGCGGGATGTGAACAACTACGTTGAGGTTCCCGTGGGTGACGGTAAGCCGAAGGTCAAGGGCGGCGCACTGGTAAGAGGTATTCTGACCAATGCAAACATTGACTTTACCAAAATGGGACTCCCGGCTTGGGACAACATGAGTGGTGGTGCGTGGAATATCAACAATAATGCGGTTATAGTCGCACGGGCAATCCAGGATTACTTTGTAAAGGGTGTAGACCCGGAAGAAACGATAATGGCAAGTACGAATATCCTGGACTTCCAGGTGATTGCAAAGGTTGGAGGTAAATATTCCGGGTGCTATCAGATGGTGGGCGAAGATAAGGTTCCCGTACAGAAGGTCAACCGGGTATACGCCACGGCAGACAGACGGTACGGCACGATCTATAAAACCCACGCTGTAACAGGCAAGGACGCAAAGGTTCCCAGTCTGCCAGTTCACTGCATGGTGGACAATAACAATGAATTGTCTATTGATGTGGTAGACCGTAACTGGTATCTGAAACTGGCACAGAAGAACATTCGTGAGTTCCTGGGTGTGAAACCACCACGGAAAAATACAAGGAGAATCAATTCCTTGAAAAAGAAATCTTTAGCATTATTCGATTAAGGAGGATAAGACAATGAAATATAGTGAAGTAGACAGCGCACTGAGAGCAGGCAAGAAGATTAAGTTATCCGCATGGAAGAAAGCCTACTGGTATCTGAATGAGAAGGGTGAAATCATCAACCACTTTGAGGAAGGCAAGGAAGTCCCTGCTGTGGCACTCTTCCCTCGTGACCTGCTGTGGGTGATGAACGGTAACTGGGAAATCGTACAGGAGGATGAGCCGAAAAACGTCAACGAACCTGCGGGTGAGATGAAGAAGCTGCGTAACTTCGGATGGGCGATTGCCGCTCTCAAGCGTGGTGAGAAGGTATCTCGTAAGGGTTGGAATGGCAAGAAGCAGTACATTCAGCTTGCGTCTGGTATCTCTTATGTCACTTCTGACGGAAAGATTGTGAACTGTGAGCATGACGCAATCGGCAACCAGGCTATCGCCTTTGTTGGTACGTCTGGGGTTCAGATGGGTTGGCTTGCTTCCCAGGCAGATATGCTTGCGGAAGATTGGACATACGCAGAGGTTTAATCATCGAATATAAGGAGGACATTAGCAATGGCTAATATTTATGAAGCAATGAACGTGCGCCAGAAGTTGGCGAAAGCAAGATTGTACTTTCTGAATCAGAAGGTACAGAAGTCTGGTAAGAATATGCACCTTGAGTTCAAGTACTTTGAGTTGGAGGACATTGTGCCGCCTGCAACCCGTATCTTCGCCAGAGTGGGTCTTACCACGGAGATTGATTTCACGGATGATGGTGCTGTGATGAAGGTCTACAACGTGGACAACATTGAGGAAGCACCTATGCAGTTCCGTGTTCCGTACCGTGAGGTGAAGCCGATTGTGAGCAATGCAGGCAAGGAAGTCACCAACCCTATGCAGGCTCTTGGCTCTTCCATCACCTATCTGCGCCGTTACCTCTGGATGGCGGTTCTGGACATTACTGAACCCGATGACATTGACGCAAACCTTGGTTCTGATGACCAGGCAGAGGAAGAAGAAATTCCTGCTCCGAACCCGGAAACGGCTAAGAAGGAGAAGAAAAAGAAGTCTGCCGCACCTGCCACTCCGAAGGAGCGTGAGGAAGCAAAGAAGGAAATGACGGGAACTGACGGGCAGGCTGATGAGTTGCAGATTAAGGCACTCAAGGAAGCCTGCAAGACTCTGATGGACAAGGATTCCGACCAGGAAGAGTTTGTTCAGCAGATTGCCATGAAAACCAATGGCTTCACCAATGTCACCCGTGCAGCGTGTGAGCAGCTTATTCAGAACCTTGGTGAGATGATTGCCGCCTACGGTGAGTAAGGAGGTAGCCTATGAGTAAAGTATTAACGGTAGGCGAACTGAGAAAAGCCTTAGAAGGTGTTCCCGACCACTTGGAAGTGCAGCTTGGAAGTGACACAGGAGTTGACCAGGGATACGGTGAGATTGTTGTAGAGTCGGCAAGACGTATCAACTATAGCCTTCCCGAAGGAAAGGCTTTTGAGGATGGGTCTACAAGCGTTGATTACTTTGAAATCTATGCTAATGACCGGGATGAAGAGTGGGAGGACGAGTAATGGCTGACAATGTGAACCATCCCGCTCACTACGAAACCGGGAAGTTTGAGTGCATTGACGTTATGGTGGAAACCCAGGGAGTAGAAGCCACGCAGGACTTCTGCGTGTGCAACGCTCTCAAGTACGTCTACAGACACAAGAAGAAAAACGGCATGGAGGATTTGCAGAAAGCAATCTGGTATCTGAATAAAGCCGTTGAGTTGGAGGAAGCGAAGAATGACAAAACGACAAATCATTAAGTGGTTGGAGTCGCAGAGCGAAAAGGCATTAGCCGAAGTAGAAACCCAGAGCGAAAAGGCTCTCAACCTTTACTATGCAGAGAGGAATGAGAAAATCAGCCTGGAAGAAACGGCAACAGCTATTTCGGCTCTCATGCAGCAGGCTTACAGTCTGACTGAATCCTTCAAAGAGAAGGTGAAAGCTGAATATCCGGGTACTGATATCCTCTGTGGATATTACGGCTCTATCTCCTACAAACTGGCAAATATGAGTTCTCAAGCTGAAATTCGTTCCTGTTTACTTAAAGAGTTTGAGGACGGAAGAACGGAAATTCGGAAGGGTATCAAAGCCCGAAAGAATGAGATGATTAAGGGTATCACCGATAACTACAGAAATGTGATTGCCAATGTGAGCAATATGAAGAATGCGAAACTGGCAACGGAATACCTCAAGAGCCTTGGGTTTGACTTGAGTGACCTGGTGAAAGCCGATGAGAACCCTGTGACCACGGCATTGTCCGTGGAAGTGGATACACGATTTTTGTTTATAGGAGGTAAGAAAAATGAAGTGGAATGATGATAAGACCATCACTATCACCCCGCCGAAGCGTCCTAAGAAGATTACGGGTACACGCTTTGCGGCAATTATGGGGCTGAACAAGTGGACAACCCCGTTCAATGCCTGGTGTGCAATCACCAGAACCTACGAAGAGCCGTTTGAGGACACGATCTATACCGTTGCAGGTAAGACGATTGAGCCGAAGCAGGCTGAGTTTATGAAGAAGTCCTATTTTATGACCAACCTCATCACTCCTACGGATGTGTACGGGGCTGATTACTTCCAGAAAACCTGGGGTGACTTCTTCAAGGACAGTCCTATCTTCGGTGGTATGTGGGATTACCTTCTGGTAGACAAGGACGGCAAGCCTACTACGGTTCTTGAGATGAAAACCACGAAGCGGTCTGAGGACTGGGTTGAGGATGTCCCGGAGTACTACGCTTTACAGGCTGCGCTCTATGCGTACCTTCTGGGTGTGGATGACGTGATTATGGTGTGCAGCTTCCTGGGTGACAAGGACTATGAGAACCCGGACGCATATCAGTGTAGTACTGAGAACACCATCGTTCGCCCCTTCAAGCTGTCTGAGCGTTATCCCGAACTGAAAAAGACCGTCAAGAAGGTTGAGAAGTGGTGGAAAACCCACGTTGAGGGCGGTGTCTCTCCGAAGTTCGATGAGAAAGCGGACGCAGACATTCTGAAAGTCCTGCGGGATAACAACCTGTCCCCGGACACTGATATTGCTGCTCTGGTTGCCGAAGCAGAGCAGTTGAAGAAACACATTGATGAGGTCAAGGGTACTGTGGCTGACGATGAGAAGCGGTATAAGACGATTACCGATATGCTCAAGAAGGAAGCTATCAGCCAGTTCAAGGAGGGTGACAAGACCGTCACTATCAGCGGTGCTTCCTTTGACTGGGTTACCTCTAAGACCATGAAAGACCCTGGCTACGATATGGCGAAAATGCAGGAGGACGGCATTGATATTGAGAAGTATCACGGCAAGCCCGAACCGCAGTACCGCTTTACCCCGAAAGCCAGAAAAGAATCTGCTTAATCAGAAAATTCTCTGATTATATAAACAATTTCAAGGAGGATACTTAAAATGGCAAAGATTGGACTGAGTGAGGGTTTCACTCTTATTCCGAAGGGAACCCACGTTTTTAAGATTGTTGAGGTCAAATACAAAGAGGACTTCGGCAAGATGGAGATTATCATGCAGCTTGCTTCGGGTCAGAAGCACACTGAACGCTTCTCTCTGCTGAATGCAGACGGTGAACCGAACCAGGGTGGTCTGAACGCTTTCAGCTACTTCGCAAAGACTGCACTGAATGACTACACTCTGACGGAGATTGACCATGAGGAACTTGTTGGTCACTATATCCGCTGTGAGGTAGACCACGAAGAGGTTGAGTCCAACAAGACTCCTGGTAAAATGCTCAAGTTCGTTCGTCTGGGTGATAAGGAGCCTGCGGATGGTTTTGACGAAGCGGAAGCCCCTGCACCTAAGAAGGAGAGCAAGCCTGCGGCTACTACCCCGGCTGCTACACCTGCTGAAAAGGCAAGCGGTAAGAAGTTCGACCTGGACAGCATTCTGGGTTAATTAAATGACCTGCGGAGAGGGAGAAGTGTAGCTTCAAACTCTCCAATGGTCTATATTCTATAAAGTTGAATGAAAGGATTGAAGAATATGAGCGAACGAGATAAGCGTGTCAAGGCGTTTGAGAAGCTGATGAGCGGTGGGCTGTCCAGTACGGATGTGTTCTTTCTGAAAAATCAGTTGATGGCGGCGGGGTTCTTTACGGCTCCTGCTTCCACGAAGTACCACGGGAACTATGAGGGCGGTCTGTTTGACCATAGCTTTACGGTAACCACCTCTCTGCTGTCTCTGACAAAGCGGATGGGGCTGAACTGGAAGCGTAAGGCAAGCCCCTACATTGTGGGTATGCTTCACGATCTCTGCAAGTGTGATTCGTACATTCACAACCCGGACGGCACATACAGCTACAACCCCGACATTCTTCTGCCGGGACACGGTGACAAGTCCGTGATTCTGGCACAGAGGATTGTCAATCTCACGGATGAGGAAACGGCTTGTATTCGTTGGCACATGTGAGCCTTTGATGACAAGGAGAACTGGGATAAGTACGGGAAATCCATTGAGAAGTACCCGAATGTCCTGTGGACTCATACCGCTGACATGATGGCGGCACGAATTTTCAAAATTTAAGGAGGAACCAGAAATGATTATCACTGGTATGGCTCATTTTGAGAGCGTTTGTAAGAAGAAACTGGTTGACTGGTATCACAAGAATAAGCCAGGAGTGGAAATCGACTTGAGCAACGTCTTTGTGGTGTGGGCTTGTAAGACCTTGCAGAACTACAAGTGCCTTGCTTCTACCACTATCAGCGGGGATGGCATTTATGCTGAGTACACCTACAACGGTGACAAGCAGGAACTCTATGAGGATGTATACGGCAAACTCACCAACACCTGCATTACTGAGGAATAAGGAGGATACAAAAAAATGGGATTCACTGAGATTCTGACGATTGTTTTCATCGTCTTAAAGTTACTGGGAGTTATCACCTGGGCATGGTGGGTATGCCTGCTCCCGGAAATCATTGCAGGCGTTCTTTACGTCATTGTGGTAGTGGCACAGTTGGTGGCTATTCACAAGACCCACAAGAGTATCAAGAAACACTTTGATGAGTTCTAAGGAGGATTCCAGTCATGGTAACAGTGTTGATTGCAATTCTGGCTTTTATCATTGGAGTCATTTGTGGAGCAGTACTGCTTGCAGCAGTGGCGATTCTTGCAGCACATGACCAGATGAAAGATACTCCTAAGAGCAAAGAAGAATGGAAAGAGGTAGATTGATATGACAGGCAAGGAATACCAGGCATTAGCCATTAGAACTTGCAGCATTCCCTACGATTGCAAGGCTGACCGTCTGTATCATGCAGTGTTCGGTCTGAACAGTGAAGCGGGAGAAGTTGCAGGTATCTTACAGAAGAAGTACCAGGGACATGAAGTGAACCTTGAACACATGGAAAAGGAACTGGGAGATTGTCTCTGGATGATTGCGGAAGCGTGTGACGCACTGGGTACGGACATTGATACGGTCATGCAGATGAACATTGACAAGCTGAAAGCCCGTTACCCGGAGGGCTTTACGGTGGAGAACTCCCTTCATCGTAAGGCAGGCGATATTTAATGAACTTCCACAATATCACACACGATGATATGAACAACGGTGACGGGTTACGGGTGGTTCTCTGGGTTGCAGGGTGCGAACACCACTGTAAGAACTGCCAGAACCCTATCACCTGGGATGTTACAGACGGGGTTGAGTTCGACAAAGCAGCTTTCCATGAAATCTGCACGGAGTTGAGCAAGCCTTATATCAGCGGTCTTACCCTCTCCGGGGGTGACCCGCTGCACCCCGTCAATCGTTATCAGATTCTCTGGCTTGTAAAGAAGGTCAAGCAGTTCTTCCCGCATAAGACTATCTGGCTCTATACCGGGTACACCTGGGAAGCGGTAACCGCTAAGAACTTTTACGGCAGAGAGATTCTGGATTATATTGACGTTCTGGTGGACGGACGTTTTGAAGAAGATTTGAAGGATGTGGGTTATCACTGGGCAGGTTCCACCAACCAGAGAGTTATCAATGTCCCGCAGTCCTTAAAGGAAGGGAGGGTTATACTCCATGAAAGTAATTAAGAAGGACGGCACGATTGAGAAGTTTGACGGTCAGAAGATTGTCAATGCAGTCAGTAAGTCTGCCGCCCGTGCAATGATTGAGTTGGACGATACCCAATACCATGAGATTGTATCTAAGGTCATGGCTATCGTTTCTGAGCATTTCCCGGAACAGGTTCACGTTGCGGATATGCACAACATTGTGGAGCAGGTTCTTGATGAGGTCAACCCGAAGATTGCGAAGTCTTATCGGGATTACCGAAACTTTAAGAAGGATTTCGTTCACATTATGGATGAGGTCTATCAGAAATCTCAGTCCATTCGTTTTCTGGGTGATAAGGAGAACGCAAACACGGACTCCACCCTGGTTGCTACGAAGCGTTGTCTGATTTTCAACGAACTGAACAAGCGGCTGTACCGCAAGTTCTTTATGACCAATGATGAGTTGCAGGCTTGCAAGGACGGATACATTTATATCCATGACCAGTCTGCCCGCCTTGACACTATGAACTGCTGCCTGTGCGACATTTCCTCTATTATGAGCGGCGGCTTTGAGATGGGCAATGTCTGGTACAATGAGCCGAAAACTCTTGATACTGCCTTTGATGTTCTGGGTGATATTATCCTGGCTACTGCTTCACAGCAGTACGGTGGCTTCACTGTCCCGGAAGTGGACAAGATTCTGGCTCCGTATGCAGAGAAGTCCTACAAGAAGTATTGCGCTGAATACATGGAAATCCGCAATCAGCAGACCTTTACCCAGGACGTAAAAGACTGGGCTATGAGCAAGGTGCAGCGTGATTATGAGCAGGGCTTCCAGGGAATTGAGATGAAGCTGAACACTGTGGGTTCTTCCCGTGGTGATTATCCATTCATCACTATGACCTTCGGACTGGCTACTGACGTGTTCGGTAAGATGGCAAGCAAGACTTTCCTCAAGGTTCACATGGAGGGTGAAGGTAAGCCGGGATTCAAGAAGCCCGTGCTGTTCCCGAAACTGGTTTTCCTCTATGACGAAAACCTTCATGGAGAGGACGGCTTCAATGAGGATGTATTTGAAGCAGGCATTGATTGCAGCAGCAAGACTATGTATCCCGACTGGCTGTCCCTTACGGGTGACGGCTATGTGGCTGAAATGTACAAGAAGTATGGCAGAGTGGTAAGCCCTATGGGTTGCCGTGCATTCCTCTCCCCGTGGTTTGAGCGTGGCGGCATGGAACCTGCGGACGCTGATGACAAGCCTGTATTCGTGGGACGCTTCAATGTCGGTGCAGTTTCCCTGCACCTGCCTATGATTCTGGCAAAAGCAAGAGCGGAAAGCCGTGACTTCTATGAAGTCCTGGACTACTATCTGGAAATGATTAGAGGGGTTCACAAGCGCACCTATGAGTATCTTGGTGAGATGAAAGCCAGTACCAACCCTATCATGTACTGTGAAGGTGGTGTGTATGGCGGTCACCTCAAGCCGTCTGACAAAATCAAGCCCCTGCTGAAACCTATGACAGCTTCCTTCGGTATCACTGCACTGAATGAGTTGCAGCGGCTCTACAACGGTAAGTCCATTGCAGAGGACGGAGAGTTTGCCCTGGAAGTCATGCAGCATATCAACCAGAAGGTTACTGAGTTCAAGAAAGAGGACGGTTGGTTGTATGCGATCTATGGAACCCCGGCAGAAAGCCTGTGTGGTTTGCAGATTGAGCAGTTCCGTAAGAAGTACGGCATTATCGAAAACGTGTCTGACCGCCCGTATGTGAGCAATTCCTTCCACTGTCATGTGACAGAGGACTTAACCCCGATTGAGAAGCAAGACCTTGAAGGACGGTTCTGGAATATGTTCAACGGTGGCAAGATTCAGTATGTCCGTTACCCGATTTCCTACAACCGGGAAGCAGTCAAGACTCTGGTTCGGAGAGCAATGCAGCTTGGTTTCTACGAAGGTGTGAACCTCTCCCTTGCCTACTGTGATGACTGCGGACACCAGGAACTTGAGATGGATGTTTGCCCAGTCTGCGGCAGCACCAACCTCACGAAGATTGACCGCATGAACGGTTACCTGTCCTACTCCCGTGTTCATGGCGATACCCGTCTGAACGCTGCGAAGATGGCAGAAATTGCCGAACGGAGGTCTATGTAATGGGGGGGGACGAAACTTGCATGACATTGGACTGGAAAACATTAGATTTGCGATTGTGGAGCAGGCTGTAGACGATTACCTCAGTTTACTGGCAGGGTTTATTGTTCCAACTACGAACTGTAACCTGGCAGAACTGGAACGGTTCTTCTACTCCGACTGGTTCAGTGTTTTATGCAAGTTGGAGCCAGAGTTCATTATTGAGAATCTGAAAAGAAAGGCGAAGAAGATGATTCTGAAATATACCGTATCAAAGCAGAAAGGCAGTAGCCGCTATTATGTGCATGAGGTAGGCAGTAAAGAGCCTATCCCCGGCACACTGGGAACTAAGAAGCAGGCTTTGCACAGAGCGGCAAAGATGAATGACCTGGACTATAAGGACTACATGAGAGTCCGCAGAAGGGATGGTGTGAACTATGATAAAGATTGATGAAGTCGAAACCTACGGATGGCAGGCGGCTATCCGGGGTATGAGAAACCCGAAGAACTCCTGGGAGAAATCCGACAGCTATCCCGCTGTAGATTGCGGCAAGTGCGGCATTATTGACCGGGATGGTATCTGTCACCCGAAGGAGCATGACTGCACTCCGTTTGCCTGCTATGCAGTTGGTGACAATGACTTGAAACTGATGGAAACCCTGGGTGCTGCGGGAACTGACCACGGAAAGTACCTGCGTATGATTACCGTGACCGCAGACATTACCGCACCCCTATACTGGTGGAAGGAATACGATACCTACAAGGTAGGTACTGTAGCAAACTCCTGTTCTACCATGCACAAAATCCAGGCAAAGGAGTTCGTTCTGAGCGATTTCAGCACGGAACACCTCTCCGCTACGAACCTCATTGTGTTCAACATAGTTATTGACGCTATGAACAATGCCCGTCTGGATTTCTTGCAGAGAAAGGACAAGCGGGACTGGTGGCAGATGATTCAGATGTTACCGACCTGCTACAATCAGAAGAGAACCGTGCAGCTTAACTACGCTGTTCTTAAAAATATGTATCATTCCCGCCAGAATCACAAACTGGACGAGTGGCGTGAGTTATGCAAGTGGGTTGAAACCCTGCCGTACAGTCAGTTAATCACAGGATAAGGAGAGTGTGGGAATGAAGGATTATTCCAAAATACCAGAGGAATTAAAGAATATGAATCAGTGGGTGTGTGCCTGGGATAACTCCAAAATTCCCATGAAAGCCTTTGAGAAGAAAGCCGCTTCCTCTACTGCCCCGGATACATGGAGTTCCTTTGAGCAGGCAGAGTGGGCAGTAGAGAACGGCTATTATGATAACCTGGGATTTGTGTTCGCAGACAACGGACTGGTGGGTATTGATATTGACGCAGGCTTTGATGAGGGGCTTATGACCCCTCTCTGTGCCGATATTATGACCGCCTGCCAATCCTACACGGAGAAGTCCAGAAGCGGACGTGGCGTACATATCCTGCTGCGGGGTACGCTTCCCTTCCACGGCAAGAACAACCTTGCAGGGGTTGAGATTTATAAAGCCCGCAGGTTCTTCATTATGACCGGGAAACAGCTTATCTTTCCAACCATCATTGAAAACCAGAAAGCCATTGATTATGTGGTGGAGAAATACTTCAAAGAGGTTGAGAGGGAGAACGGCGGGAAGTCAGCACTGGTACAGAAGATATACGCTCCGAAGTTCAGCAAGCCAGAGGGCGGCAAGATTCCTGTTCGCCCCGATTACCCGCCGATTGCTTCCGGGGGCAGAAACCTGTCACTTACTTCCCTGGCAGGAGCAATGCACAACACGGGCTACACCCCGGCACAAATTTATGCGGAACTGAAATTTGTCAACATGACTCAGTGCAAGCCGCCGCTTGATGACCGGGAACTACAAACCATCACAGAAAGCGTTACACGGTACAGGAGGTAAATCACATGGATGACTACTATGATTACTGCTATGAATGCAGTGGGTACGGTGATGACTACCACCTGGACGAGAACAGAGAACTGGTGAGTAGCTGTCCCGGCTGTCCCTACAATACTATGGAAGGAGATTATGAAGATGAATGACAGAAAAGATACCTGTGCAACCTGTTCACACTTCATCGGTAGCGGTGACTGGGGACTGTGTTGTGATTTGAAATACGATTTATGCTATAGCTGCACCCCGAAGTGCAGTCAGTACAAAGAGAGAAAGGAGGTACAGAAGAGTGAGTGATGAGTTATTCCAGTTGTCCAATGGCAGGTACATTACCTCTGAGGACATAAGCAGAAAGCTGTTTTACATCAAAGACCACCACCCGGAAACCGCCTACCAGGATGATTCCACTGGGTACTCCTGGGATGAAGCGGGCATGGCTGACCTCTTCTCTGAGTGCTATCAGAATGACACCCGCTACTGCCCAGAAGCAAAATCCTGGTACACCTATGAGACTGGCAAGTGGCACAAGGATGTGGGTGCGCTCCTGGTTTCCGCAAAGATTAAAGAGTTCGTTCGGCTCATGGCTCTGTACTGTGGTGAGATTACCGATGAGGAAAAGCGCAAGCAGTACATGGCTTTCGTGGGTAAGATGGGTGACCGCCGTTTCCGTGACCGTCTTATGAAGGACGCTGCGGATAGCATGAAGATTGCGGCGGCACAGTTTGATACTCACCCCTATCTGATTAACTGTCTGAATGGCACTTATGACCTGGAACACATGAAGTTCCGTGAGCATAGATGGGATGATTTCTTGACCATGCAGACCAATTTTGAATACACCTTGCAGGAGGTGACCTGCCCCCGGTGGGAACAGTTCATTAAGGAAGTTACCCAGAACGAAGCAGACAAGGCAGACTACCTGCAACGTGCGTTAGGCTACTCTATTCTGGGTACAAGCAAGGAAGAATGTATGTTCATCCTCCATGGTAAGACCACCCGCAACGGCAAAAGTACCATGCTTGACGCTATTCAGCACTTGCTTGGTGATTATTCAACCGTGGCTCCCGTGGAACTTATCTGCCGTGGTGACCGCCAGAAGAACGCAGAAGCAGCGAACCCGGTACTGGCAAAGCTGAAAGGCAAACGCATGGTAACCATGAGTGAGTCCGATACCGCAGGCAAACTGGATGAAGCCACGATTAAGCAGTACACAGGTGGTGAGGACATTACTGCCCGTGAGTTGTATCAGTCGGCTATCACCTTCAAGCCGCAGTTTACTATGTGGCTGTCTTGTAATGACCTGCCTGCCGTTAAGGATAAATCCCTGTTTGCGTCAGATCGTGTGCGTGTTATTGAGTTCAACCGTCACTTTTCTGATGAAGAGCAGGACAAGGGACTCAAGGACTACTTTGAAACCCCGGAAGCAATGCGAGGTATCTTCACATGGTTGGTGGCAGGCTACTTCAAGTATATCCGTTTCGGGCTGAAAATGTCCCAGGGTATGCAGAAGGTTATCAAGCAGTATGAGAAGGACAATGACCTGGTACTGCAATTCCTGGAAGAGAAGTGTGAGCGGAAAGACGAAGGGTACACGAAAGCAAAATCACTCTATGACAACTACAAAATGTGGTGTAAGGGGTGCGGCTATTATGTGTGTAGCATGAAGAAATTCAATGCAGAACTGACCGCACACCCAGAGTGGTATGCTGATAAAGGTGTCATAAATGGAGTAGCTGTCTATTATGGCATGGGCATGAAGTCAAATTAGTAGGGGTTGGTAGGGTAAAATAAGATTTTACTATAAGTTTTCTTAGTACGCGCGTATCTATAAAAACTTACTGTAAAAATTGAATTTGCCCTACCAACCTCATGCCAGACCGAAAGGAGACAGAAATGGAGTCTTATGTAGAAAGATGGAAGCGAGAGCAGGAAGAAGCAAAGCAGAAGGAGGTGCAGAAGGATAATGGCAGAAGAGCAGAAGAAACCCGGAGTAAGAGGAAAGGACAGAAAGCCCAGAAAGACAGACGGGTATCAGAAGAGCAGTCCTAAGAATCTGGTGAAAGCCAGGGAGAACAGTCCTATCATGCAGGCTCAGAAGGTAGAAATGCCAGAAGGGTACAATGCGAAGGTGACTGCCTTTATGATGGAGATTATGCCGAAGGAACCTCTGGACTTGCAGGACGTGCCAGAAATGGAAAGACGGTTCTTGAATTATGTGCAGAAATGCTCTGAGTGGGATATGAAGGTAGGCAACCAGGCTGCGTATATGGCTATCGGTATTACGAAGGAACAGGCATGGGAATGGGAGAACGTCACGAAGGGGAACCCCGCCCGCACTGACTTCATCAAAAAGGTACGCCAGTTTTGCGGCGTTTTCCGGGAGGGTCTTATGCAGGATGGCAAGGTGAACCCTGTCACGGGCATTTTCTGGCAGAAGAACTATGACGGCATGAAAGACCAGACAGAAATGGTACTGACTCCGAACAATCCTCTGGGAGAGCAGAAGGACATGAAAGCCCTTGAGCAGAAATACCTTGAGAGTGCCTATGACGGCTCAGAAGTCGCAGAAGGGACTTTTACAGAAATCGCAGAAAGCCCAGAAGGGGCAGAAGAGCAGAAAGACTAATTTCAAAAGTCGCAGAAGGGGCAGAAGGGCGGCAACCCCTGCCCGCCTGCTGCCTGCCCTGCGGCAGACCCGCCCGCCCCGGCTTCGGGGTTTCACCATGCTTTCAAGGCAGGGGCAGGGACAGACCACCCGCCGCCCGTGGTGCTGTCCTGTGGACGTGGTGCAGGTGCGGACGCTCTGCGCCCCTCTGCGCCCCTCTGCGGGCTTTTCTGCCCGTCATGGTATAAGTATAGCCCCGCACGGCTTGCGCCCGTCCTGGGCGGCTCTGCGGGGCTGTGAGGGCATACAATCAAATAGGCATAAAAGAACCCCGGTGCAGGCTGTGAACCTGTCCGGGGTTTCGTGTGTTATAACCAACGCAAGCGGGGGCGGCTGTGGTGCTTCCAGTAGTCTACAAGTCGTTGCACCTCTGCGGGGTCATACATGGGTATATTGTACAGTTGTAAGCCCGCCGGGGTCATGTAGTAGCCCTGTCCATAGCGGGGTAGGGTTTCGCACCCTGGAAGCCCTAAAATATTGCGGCTGTCCTGTTTGCTGCGGGTTCTGAGTCCTACCCGGCTATCAAAGTTTACTTTTATAGGGGTAGGGATGACAGCGGACAGCGGGCATTGCGTAGCGGCTATAATATGGACGTTTGCCGCCCGTCCTATTTGCGCAAGGCGTTGTATAAGCGGCTGTACCTGGCGGCGGTTCGTGGTCATCAAGTCCGCTAACTCATCAATAACCACATAGACCGCCCCGCCGCTGTAGTTCTTTTCGTGGCGGCTCTGCATAGCCCTGTAGCGGCTTTCTGTGGTATCCATGGCATATTGTAACGCCTGTACCATGTCCCCCGGTTCACTGGCATATTTTAGCGTATGCGGCAACGGTCTATAGTCTACAAGTTCAACCCGTTTCGGGTCTATAAAAATAAATTGTACAGCGGCGGGGCTGTCCTTTAATGCGGTTGTTATTATGCCGTTTATAACTACGCTTTTACCGCTGCCCGTTGCGCCCGCTACAAGCAAGTGCGGTTGTTGTAGCATATCCGCAAATAGATTGTAATAACTGCCCTGTGGCGTTTCCCAGGTCTTTCTAAACACTCTTTTATACCTCCTTATATAAGAATACCCCGCACGGCGGCGGGGCTTCTTTTATGCTTCTTTCTTCCAGTATGCCGGGTATCTGCCCGTTTCGTTGGTGCAGTTGTAATAGGTAAACGCATTTACCACGGTTTCAAACTCACGGTTGCGGGCTACTGTAGTGTTGAACCCGTCCCCGCTCACTGTGGCGTTGTGGTCTTTCTGTGCGTCTGAGTAGCAACCCCACGGGGAAACCGGGGACAGCTTGCAAGCCGTTAAGCGGATGACCTCGCCCGCATTGTAACGGCGGGCGGCTTCCTTCTTTGTAATGCGGGTATAACCGCCTATTTCGATTCTATTCATGGTATAACCTCCTTATTTGTGCAATATGTCAATATCTGCATTTCTTTCTGTGGTGCAGGTTTGAAAGCCTACACTTTCCAGACCCCCGGCAAAATGCCGGGACGCTTGCGCCCTAACTGGCTATTTATACACGGCGCAACGTGTTTAGAATGCTATGCGGGAGAGTCTGCAAGCGGCTTGATGTAAAGCCCTTGCTTGAACGTCTAACCACTCTTCGTTACGGTTAGGTCTGCGCTCGCCCTCACGGGTGCGCTTATACTCAGACGGGCAACAAAGCCGCTCTGCAATGTCCCCGTTATAAATGAGGGATGAACCGCCGTAACTGTAGGACTCCCAGGAGTCCGCACCATTCAACAACCACGCTTTAAACTCTGCACGGTCTGCGGCTTCTCTGCCCTCATACGCTGCCCGCTCCTGGTATTCTTCCAGGAGTTCAAGAGCGTACACGGTAACGCCCTTACTCCATGCGCTGCGGTCTTTCCTGGCTTCCAGTTCTTTCTTGATTTCGTTGTATGCTTTCATCTGTTTACCTCCTGCCCGTGGGCTGTTTGTTCTGCACTTGCTATCAAGTGTTTTATTGATTATAGTATATCAAGCGTTTTATTGATTGTCAAGCGTTTTATTGATATTCTTTCAAATTCTTTCACCACGTCCCGCCACTCTGCCTGTGGTGCAGGCTGTCCCGGTCATCCCGTGGACAGCCCCCCCCCGGAGGGGGAAACGAACCCCCGGCAGCCGGGGCGGGTGAGCCTGGAAAATTCCGCAAAAATAAAAAAGATTCAATAAATCGCTTGACAATAAAATGCTTGTGATATATACTGACCATAGGAGGTGCAATATGGAAGCAAGAGAGATTATCAAAGACATTATGAGTACCGATGAAGTCACGAATGCTGAACTGGCACGGAGATTAGATATAACACAGGCAACCGTCTGGGACAGGCTGAATAATAAGAAGGGACGTAAGGATATTCCTGTATCTCTTCTCAAAACGATGTTGGGCGCACTTGGTTATAAAATCGTGGTTGTTCCCGATGAAACGCCTATTCCCGAAGGTGGATATGAGGTTGGTCAGACAGACATGGTAGGGTAAAATCGAATTTTTCACTAAGTTTTTATAGTAAAGACTCTACTAAGAAAACTTATACAGATTTTCTGATTTGCCCTACCACGCTAAGAGAAAGGATGGTGAAACCATGTTCTATATTTTATTCTGCTGTCTGTGGTTCCTATGGTGGTGCATTAAATCATTCTTCTGGATTTCGGCATGGGTCACCTGGAACATTGTAGTTAGACCTGTGGTATGGTGCTTGAGCCTGCCTTTTAAGTTAATATGTAGCCGTAAGTGAGTTACGGTTTGTCCAATGGGACTGTCTTAATTGACGGTTCCATTTTTTTTTGTTTACGGAGGTATGTATGGATTATAGTAAGATGAAAAGCAGCATTGACCGGGCTATCCTAAAGAGTCCGCTTGATGTTGCAGCCTATGATGATAAGTTCGCTCTGTGCCGGGACTACGAAGGCACGGAGTTTCGACTGGCTCACGAATGGAACCAGGCTTTGCAGGAGGAAATCAGAGCAGGATTGAAACTGGCAGTAGATACCAGGGATTTCAAGACGGCAGAGGAATTTGACAATCTGCTGTTTCGCTCCCTGCTGTTCTGTGCGCCACATTACTTTGACGCATACTTACAGGCGGTAGAGTACGGTAAGCCGCTTGACAAGAAGTTCTATCTGCCCCGCCGCCACTATCTCAAGCGGTATGTGGAAGGATACCAGGAAGTTCTTGACGGGAAACTGGACTTTCTGTCCATCTCTATGCCGAAACGATGTGGCAAGTCTCAGCTTGGTATCAATTTTACGAATATGCTTTCTGGTAAATTCCCAGACCGCTCTACGTTGATGGAGGGTACAGGTGATGACCTCGTTCAGTCTTTCTACAAAGGTTGCCTTGAGTACATTCAGCAGCCGAACGATTATCATTTTTATGATATTTTCCCGGAGAGCAAACTGGTACAGACCAATGCCGATACGAAGGTCATTAACCTTCTGCACAAGTCCCGATTTCCTACTGTCATGTGCCGTTCTATTGACGCACGGCAGGTAGGTCTTTCGGAAGCAACCAATCTTCTCTACCTGGATGACTGCGTAGAGGGACGTGAGGAAGCGAAGAACAGACAGCGGCTTGATGACAAGTGGGAGGTTATTTCGGGTGATATTATCGGACGTGCCATTGAGGGTACGCCTATCGTTATCTGCGGTACACGATATTCTCTATATGACCCTATCGGTCACTTGCAGGAAGAAATGCGGAAGCAGGGCAAGCGGTGCAAGATTATTGAAACCCCGGCTCTTGACCCCGTGACGGATGAGAGTAACTTTGAATACATTCGTGAGGGCAGGAAGGTTTTCACCACGCAGTACTTCCGTGACCAGAGGGAAATGCTTTCGGCAGAGCAGTTTGAGTCAGAGTTTCAGCAGCAGCCGTTTGAAGCGAAGGGTATTCTTTTCCCGGAAGCGTCCTTGAACCGATACTTTGAACTGCCTGTAGATCGTGAGCCAGACAGTATCATTGCCGTTTGCGATACGGCAGACAAGGGTGCTGACTATTGCTCTATGCCGATTGCTGCTGTGTACGGAGATGAGGTCTACATTATAGACGTGGTATTCGATGATTCCCCGCCAGAGGTCACTAAGCCAGAGTGTGCAAAGGCTCTGATGGACAATCTTGTGGTAGCAGGAACCTTTGAGTCGAATAATGCAGGTACATACTTTGCCAGAGACGTACAGCAGATTTTGACTGACCGAAAGTATGTCTGCAATATCCGAACGAAGCGGACTATCAGCAACAAGCAGACTCGTATTGAGTTCGCTTCCGATAACATCATCAAGCACTTTTATTTCAAAGACCCGTCACTCTATGCACGGAACAGCCAGTATGCCATGTTTATGAAGCAGGTCACAACCTACACCCGGTCTGGCAAAGTGCCGCATGATGACGCACCCGACTCCCTGTCTCTGCTTGAGAATGAACTGCGTGGACTGGTTGGGGCGAAGGTTGAAGTGTTCAAAAGACCGTGTTAATTTACACAAAAACTCTTCTAACCTTATATCAAGAAATCTCTTGAAATAACCATTGAAGAGTGTTATAATTACAATAGATAAAATGTAGGATTGGAGGTGGCTTGCGTGTCTTTCGGTTTATACGGTAGACGCATGATAAAGTCTGATGAAACCGAAGTGACCGTTGAGAACGTAGTTGCGATTCTCAATAAGGCACTTCCTTATCACTGGGAGAATCGCAGTGAAATTCAATATCTGTGGTATTACTACAGAGGTTTACAGCCGATTCTCAACCGTGAGAAACAGGTTCGTCCAGAGATTTGTAATAAAATCGTGGAGAACAGGGCGAACGAGATTGTGTCCTTCAAGTCTGGCTACTTGATGGGCGAACCTCTACAGTATGTTTCCCGTGGTAACGGTGATAATCTGTCGGACGCAATCAATCAGCTTAACGAATTTGTGTTTGCCGAAGAGAAGCCTGCAAAGGATAAGGAACTTGCTGACTGGTTCCATATCTGCGGTACGTCTTTCAGAATGGTTCTCCCAGATGAGGACGTAGGTGAGGATGATGATTCCCCGTTTGAAATCTACACGCTTGACCCACGGAACACCTTTGTGGTGTACAATAACGGTCTTGGGAACAAGCCGCTCCTGGGTGTCAAGTATGTGGTGGATGACAACGGCATAGTTCACTATAGCTGCTACTCTGACCATGAGTATTTTGAGATTGTAGAATCTCATATCATCAAGGCAGAGCCGCATATTCTGGGTGATATTCCCATCATTGAATATCCTTTGAACATTGCCCGTATCGGTGCGTTTGAGTTGGTTATTCCTCTTCTGGACGCTATCAACCTTACGGACAGTAACCGCCAGGATGGTGTTGAACAGTTCATCCAGGCACTCATGCTTTTCCATAACGTGGACATTTCGTCTGATGATTATGAGAAGCTGAGAGAGGAAGGGGCTATTAAGTTCCGGGATATTGACCCTCAGTTGAAAGCCGAAGTATCTTATCTGACCAGTACTCTGAACCAGGGCGAAACACAAACTCTGGTTGACCATATGTACCAGACGGTATTGACTATCTGTGGTATGCCGAACCGCAACGGTGGTACGTCTACCAGTGATACCGGGTCTGCGGTCATTATGAGAGATGGTTGGTCTGCTGCGGAAGCAAGAGCAAAAGACAGCGAATTGATGTTCAAGAAGAGCGAGAGGATTTTCCTCAAGTTGATTCTGAATATCTGCAAAACTCTGAAAGGCATGGACTTGAAGGTTTGCAATATTGAAATTCGCTTTACCCGAAGAAATTACGAAAACATCCTGCAAAAAGCCCAGGTGCTTGACCTTATGTTGAAGAACAGTAAGATTCATCCACGGCTTGCCTTTGAGCATTGCGGACTGTTTGTTGATTCTGACCTGGCATACACATTAAGTGCGGAATATGCAGAGGAACAGGAGAAGAAAGCACAGGAGTTGCTTGAAAAGCAGAATACGGAAAAGGAGGATGAAACCGATGACTCCAACACTGACAAAGGAAATGGTGCAGCAGGTGGAAACGCTGCTCAAGCACGGCAGCAGAGTGGAAGTGCTGATTGAGCAGGGTAAGGTCACGATTGTTGAAATCAAACGCAAAATGAGAATGAAAGAGTAACACCAGGACAAAGGTTCTGGTGAGTCCAATGGGACTGTGAGTGATGAACTCATAGTCCCTTTTTATTTTGTCTATGAACAATACATTTTCAGCTTATATTGCTGCGTTTGATGAACTCAACATTCTGACTTCCACCAGTTACTACTCTGCTTCTGGGCAGGACATGACCTCAAAGGTTGCTCAGATTGCGGATGACATTCTATCACTGCTCATCCGGGCTTATCAGCAGGGCATTACAGCCACGGCAGATATGCTTGCCTACGATTTGACCGTAGACGTGGGTTCCATGAAGGAAGCCATTTATGAGGTGATAGACGGTAAAACCTTTGAGGACAGAATCGCTGACCATGTAAGAGCCGGGGATTTGTCGGGATTACAGACGTTAGTTGAATCTGAATATCACCGGGTATTCAATGCAGCGGAAGAGGATGGAGCCTATGAGTTCCAGTCTACAAGAGGACTTGGGGTTTCAAAGAAATGGGTGACTGTCCGTGATGAAGCCGTTCGGGATACTCACAAATACCTGGAAGGTGTGAGCGTGGCTCTGGATGAAGAGTTCTACACCTTTGATGGTGACCATGCTTCCAGACCGGGAGAGTTCACTAAGGCAGAGAACAATGTGAATTGCCGCTGTGTACTCAAACTTGAAACTGATACTTCGCAGGATTGACCTGCTTGTATGGTGAGGGAACACCTTAAAACGCACACTCAGACAAGAGGATAAAACGGACAAACATGGTGAGGGAACACCTTAAAACGCAAGGAGGACTTTTATTATGAGTTATTTAAGTGATTTGCTTGGAGATTCCTACAAGGAAGGTATGACTGAGGAAGAGATTTCCACTGCTTTGCAGGCTGCGGGTGCAGGTCAGAGTAATGACGCTGAGATCAATCGTCTGAAAGCACAGCTTTCTAAAGCCAACTCCGAAGCTGCTGATTACAAGAAGCAGTTGAGAGGTAAGCAGACTGCGGATGAAGCCGCTGCCGCTGAACAGAAAGCAACCATGGACAAGCTGACCCAGGAAAATGCCGACTTGAAGCGTTCTATCGCCCTGGCAGACAAAAAGACCAAACTGGTAGCCATGGGCTACGATGAGAAACTTGCTGACAGTACCGCAATCGCAATGGTTGACGGCGATATGGACACGGTTATGAAGAACCAGGCTACGTTCAATGAGTCCCGTGAAAAGGCTATTCGTGCCGAACAGATGAAGAAAACTCCCAGACCTGCTGCGGGTTCTGATGGGACAGGCGGCATGGATTACGCTAAGAAAATCGAAGAAGCGCAGGCAAGCGGCGATTTGACCGCAGTTGCCTACTATACACGTCTGAAAGCGCAGGATGAAGCGAATCAGATTAAAGACTAAACATTGGAGGTAAAAGACAATGGCAGATATTGCAACCAGTTTTGGCGTTCTGAATTATTCTGGAATGCTGTTTAACAAGGGTAACGTGCGTACCCCGCTTTCTTCCATCATTGGTAGCAAGGCGAAAACCACGAATCATGTAGAGTTCGTTACCGGGCAGGAGTACACCTCTAACGGCAATGGCACTCAGCCTGCAATCAGTGAGAGTGCTTCTCTGACTGCCCCGGAAGGTAGTGTTGTGACCCGTTCTCAGAAAACGAACGTCACTCAGATTTTCCAGGAGTCCGTTGGTGTTTCTTACGGTAAGCAGAGCAACATGGGTACTCTGAGCGGTATCAATGTTGCAGAGCAGCAGGCAAACCCGATGAGCGAACTGGACTTCCAGGTTGCCGCTAAGATTCAGAAGGTCAACCGTGATATTGAGTACACCTTTATCAACGGTGAGTACAACAAGGCTACTTCTGATACTGAGGTGAACAAGACCCGTGGTCTGGTAAAGGCTATCACTTCTAACACTATGGCAATGGGCAAGAAGCCCCTGGGTCTGTGGGACATTGCTGACATGGTGAAGAAGATTTACGGCGCAAATGCTCCGACTGACGGTCTGGTGCTGTGGTGTGACGCTGTGACTCTGTTCCAGGTCAATGCTGACGCTGTTCAGAATGGTCTGACCGTGGTTCCCGCTGCCCGTGAGATTAACGGTATCGCTCTTTCCAGTGTGGTAACGCCTATCGGTGTTGTTTACCTGTATCTGGGTGAGTGCCTGCCTGCGGGTACTGCACTGCTTCTGAACCTTGACGTTCTGGCTCCTGTTTATCAGCCTGTTCCGGGTAAGGGTAACTTCTTCCTGGAGCCGCTTGCAAAGACTGGTGCAGGTGATAAGTATCAGTTGTTCGGTCAGATTGGTCTTGACCATGGTCCCGAATGGTATCACGGTATGTTCACTGGTATTTCTACTACCTTTGAGAAGCCGACCTACAGCCGTTCTGTTTATGTGGCGAATGCCGCTGACATTGGCAAGACTGCGGGCTGATGAAGATTAGAAGGAGGTGGACAACATGACCGATGAAGAGAAGCTGACCATGCTGAAAAGCATGACAGAGGAAACGGATGACAATGTGTTGTCCACTTACCTCACTTTAGCGAAAGGGGTAGTGCTTTCCCGTGCCTACCCTTATACAGAGGAAGATACGGTTCCTACAAAATATGACACGGTTCATGTTGAGATTGCCGCCTATATGCTGAACAAGCGTGGGGCAGAGGGTGAAACAGCACACAGCGAAAACGGCGTTTCCCGTTCTTATGAAGATGGTGACATTCCCCCTACTCTGCTGCGGCGAATCCTTCCGATGGCGGGGGTGATTCTATGAAGCTGATGAAGCGCAATCTCAAGCCCGTGCATTACTGCCTGTATAAAGGCAGGGAGCCGCTTCTGGACGATGACGGGAATGAAACTGGTGAATACCAGGTGGGCTATGAAAGCCCAGTTGAACTGCAATGCAGTGTTTCACCTGCGACTGGATATGCCCAGGTGAATATGTTCGGTAACTTAGAGTCCTATGATAAGGTACTCATTACCGATGATACAAATTGCCCCATTGACGAAAACACCCTGCTCTTTGTGGATAAGGAGCCAGAGTTCGGAAATGACGGCAATCCTCTCTGTGACTATAGGGTACGGCGTGTCGCAAAGTCCCTTAACAGTATTTCTTATGCGATTAGCAAGGTGACCGTATCGTGAGAAAGCGTGTTATCAAAGTTACGTTATCTGAAAAGAGCATTGACAATGCCATTAAAGAACTCAAGAACTACAAGACGTGGTTGAAAGAGTGTACTGAAAAATTCATACAAGCCTTGGGCGAAGAAGGAGTCCAGGTGGCTACAGCGAAGTTCCAGACAGCCGTTTATGACGGCACGAATGATGTGAGCGTGTCTGTAGAGAGCCGGGATAACAACAAAGTAGCCG
Source organism: uncultured Lachnospiraceae bacterium (assembly GCA_934438085.1). Taxonomy (GTDB): domain Bacteria; phylum Bacillota; class Clostridia; order Lachnospirales; family Lachnospiraceae; genus Avilachnospira. The sequence goes on along the minus strand of CAKSBC010000003.1, from coordinate 68,237 downwards.
TGGTAGCTGTAGGAAGTTCAGTCCTCTTTATTGAGTTTGGTACAGGCGTTAAGTATCCAGACAATCACCCGGAAGCAGGCAAGAACGGTTTCACCCGTGGCGGCTACGGTTATAAACTGGGACGGCTTGAAAAGGGATGGCGGTACACTGGTGACCCTGGTTCTAACGGTGAAGTTATTACCACTGGAAAACACGCAGGTGAAGTTCACACCTATGGTAACCCCGCAAACATGAGTATGTACGAAACAGTCAGAGAGTTGGAAGAGAAATTTGCAGAGATAGCAAGGAGGTGTTACACATGATTGACTGCGAAAACGAAGTCTATACAAGGCTTGCAAAAATCTTGCGAGAGAAATTCCCTAAGATTGACATTGCCAGTGAATATGTGAAATCACCTTCTTCTTTTCCTCATGTGAGTATTACCCAGAGTGACTGCTATATCCCTACGGAGTGGCAGAATAGCAGCATGAAAGAGAATATGGTCATTGCCATGTTTGAAATCAATGTCTACTCCAATAAGGCAGAGGGTAAGAAAACGGAATGCAAGAAGATTATTAAAGAAATCAATGACGCATTGTACTCCATGAATTTTAGGCGCACGGCTATGACCCCGGTTCCGAACATGGAGGACGCAACGATCTATCGGATTACAGCCCGCTTCCGTGTGGCAACCGATGGAAAACACTTTTACAGGAGGTAAGTGAAAATGGCTACAAGTACTTATATGACCTTCCTCATGCACAAGAACCAGGCTACATGGGAGAAGCTGCTTGACATTACTGAGTTCCCCGACCTGGGCGGTGACCCGGAACTGCTTGAAACCACCACTCTGTCTGACAAAATGCAGACTTATGTGAATGGTGTTCAGAGCAATGACGGCATGACCTTTAATGCCAACTATGACCACACTGAGTATAAGGCTCTGAAAGCCCTTGAGGGCAAGAATGAGGAATACGCTGTATGGTTCGGTGGCACTGAGACTGCAAGTTCCCCGACTCCTACGGGTTCTGAGGGTAAGTTCAAGTTTGCAGGCGAACTGTCCGTCTACGTCACTGGCGGCGGTGTGAATGAGGTTCGTGGTATGGCAATTACGATTGCCCCGTCTACTCCGATTACTGAGGATGAAGGCGAGTAAGGTTACATTTAATTTTGAGAATTAAAGGAGAGTTGAGCAATGGCTAAACAGATTGTTTTTACCTATGAAGATAAGGAATATACGCTTGAGTTTACACGGCGTACTGTCAAGCAGATGGAGGATGAGGGCTTTGTCGCACAGGACATTGACCGTAAGCCTATGACTCTGCTTCCTGCTCTTTTTGCAGGTGCATTCAAGGCGCACCATCGTTTCGTGAAGCAGGATGTGATTGACAAGATTTATGCGGGTATGCCCCATAAGGATGAACTGATTGGTAAGTTGGCAGAGATGTACAATGACCCGATTGTGACTCTGATGGAGGAACCCGATGAGAAAGCGGTAAAAAACGTGAGTTGGGAAGCGAACTGGTAACGGGTTCGGACTCCCAGGCTGCAACGGGCGGCGGCAACCGCCGCTTGCCCGTTGTTTATCGTTACGGAGAAACTTTTGAAAAACTCTGCGGTTACTACATGAGTCTGGGTATGGGCTATCACGATTACTGGGATGGTGATTGTGAGATGGCACGGTACTACAGGGATATGGATGAAAAGGTCAAAGAGCGGCAGAATGAAGCACTCTGGCTACAAGGTCTGTATTTTTATGAAGCGTTGGTTGACGCTTCCCCGGTACTGAACGCTATGAGTAAAAAGCATAAGCCTATTCCTTACAGGCAGGCTCCGATTCCTCTTACTGAAGCACGTCATAGACAGCAGCAAGAGGAAGAGAATCAGAAGAAACTTCATGCAGGTAAGGAAGCCATGAAACAGATAATGGCAGGGGTCAATTCAAAATTCAAACGGAAGGAGGAATAAATCATGGCAGTTGAGATTGAAGGTCTTGAGTTTCAAATTGAAGCGAAGTCCGAAAATGCCGCTAAAGGTGTAGACGCTCTGATTAACAGCTTCAATAAGCTGAAAGCAGCTACTAAAGGCGGCGCAGGTCTGAACAATATCAGCAAGAAACTGGACGCAATCAGCAACGCAAAGCTGAGTATGTCCGGGATTGAGAAGATTGAAGATTTGACGAAGAGCCTTAATTCTCTGAGCAATGTCAAGATTTCCTCCACAATCTCTAAGAGAATAACTGAAATCGGTGCTTCTCTGGATGGTCTGAACTGGTCTGGTGTGGAAAAGGTTGAAGCACTCAGCACGGCTCTACAGAGTATGCAGGGTATTCAGATTCCAAACATGAGAAACCTTACTGGGAACCAGACGGCTACGCCTGCCGGGACTACCACTCCCGCTGCGGACACTACGGGTGCTGCAAGCGCAGGTGCGGCGGCTACAGCGGCAACCTCTGGTATCACCCAGTATACTTCCCAGGTTACAGCCGCCGCTACGCAGACCCGTGGATTCTTGGGTGTCCTGCAAGGTGTAGGTGGCGTGTTCTCAAGAGCATTTTCTGCCGTAGGTGGTGTTGCTCTGAAAGCATTTCAAGCTGCTTTGAAGGGTGTAAGTACTGCTGCAAAGTCGGCAGTGAACGCCTGCAAGAAACTGGGAAGCACTATTGGTTCTAAGCTGAGTAGCAAGGTAAAGCAAACAACCTCTGGTCTGGGTCAGATGTTCTCTTCCTTAAAGCGTATCGCAATGTACCGTGCAATTCGATTCTTCTTTTCACAGCTTACGGCTGCAATGAAGGAAGGTATTCAGAATTTGTATATGTACAGTTCCCTCATGGGCGGTACGTTCAAAGGAAGCATGGACAGTCTGGCAACCAGTTTCCAGTACCTCAAGAACAGCATGGGTGCTATGGTGGCTCCGCTCATCAATATGATTGCTCCTGCGGTGGACGCTCTGATTGATAAATTTGCAGCACTGCTGAACATCGTCAATCAGTTCTTCGCCCGTCTGTCTGGTGCAACCACCTTCACGAAAGCGAAGAAAGCGGCGGCTTCCTACGGCGATTCCATTTCTGGTGCGGGTAAGTCTGCAAAGAAAGCAGCAAAGGACATTAAGGACGCTACGGTTGGCATTGATGAATTGAACATTATCAGCCAGAAAGATTCCAGTGGAAGCGGTTCTGGCAGTAAGAACTACGGCGATATGTTTGAAACCGTGCCGATTGACAGTAGCATTTCTGAATTTACCGACAAGCTGAAAGCAGCACTGGACGCAGGTGACTGGAAAACCCTGGGTACTCTACTGGGCGAAAAGTTCAATGAGATTGTGGATAGCATTGACTGGTCTGGTATCGGTCACAAAATCGGATACGGATTGAACGGTGCGATTCAGACAGCATACTGGTTCCTAAAGACAGCGGACTTCAAGAACCTGGGCAATCATATAGCGGAACTGCTGAATGGTGCAATGGAAGAAATCGACTTCACATACCTGGGTAGACTTCTGGTTCGTGGTGTCACTGTAGCCCTTGATTTTATGATTGGCTTGCTTGGCGGCTTGAATTGGAGCCTTGTAGGAAAGAGCATTGGCGATTTCTTGAAGGGTGCATTCGATGAAGCCCAGGAGTGGATTGCAAGCTATGACTGGAACAAGATGGGCAAAGACCTGTGGAAGAATCTCAAGGCTTGTATTAAGGGTATTGACTTTGCAGGTGTGGCACAGAGTTTCTTCAAATTACTGGGTTCCGCTCTGGGAGCCGCTGTAAGTTTCGTTGCAGGTTTCGTACAGGGTATCTGGGAGGACATTAACGGTTACTTCCAAAAATATCTGACCAATGATGACGGCACGAAGAAGTGCGGTCTTGACTGGGTAGCAGGTCTGCTTGAAGGTATCTGGGACGGCATTAAGAACATCGGTAAGTGGATTAAGGAGAACGTATTTGACCCGTTCATTGAGGGATTCAAAGAGTGCTTCGGTATTCACTCTCCTTCTACAGTTATGAAGGAGATGGGCGGTTATGTTGTCGAAGGTTTCTTGCAGGGACTTAATAAGTTCAGTGAGATTGCAGGCAAGGTTAAGGAATGGGCAGGCAAGGTCATTGAGTGGTTCACGAAGGGTGAGGACGGCAAGGGTATTGTTGAGCATTTCAAGGAAATCGGCGGCAATATCGTAAGCGGCTTCAAAGAGAAGGTAGGCGGTACTTATACCACTGTCAAATCTAACGTGACCACCTGGGCAGGCAAGGTAAAAGAATGGTTCAGCAACAACTCTTTTGGTGGAGTGAACAGCGATACATTCAGTACCTTTGCGAACAACACGATTGAAGGTTTCCGAACCAAAGTCGGTACTGCTTATACCAATACCAAAACGAACGTGACTACCTGGGCAAGTAAAGTCAAGGAATGGTTTACCAGTAGTTCCTTCGGTGGCGTAAACTCTACGAACTTCCAGACGTTTGCCGGGAATGTCATTGAGGGCTTCCGTACAAAGGTGGGTTCTACCTACACTACTACGAAGTCCAACATGGTTACCTGGGCTACGAATGTGAAAGAGTGGTTTACGAACAGCGGCTTCGGTGGCGTGAACTCTGCCAACTTCCAGACCTTTGCAAACAATGTGGTGACCGGGTTCAAGGATAAGATTGGTTCTGCGTATGTGAATACGAAGAGCAATATGACTACCTGGGCTACGAACGTGAAGAACTGGTTCTCTGGCATTGCTTCCTCTTCTGCATTCTCTGGTTTCGCAACCAGTGTGGTTGATGGATTCAAGAACAGAATCGGCGGCTACTACACTGCGGCACAGGGTAACATGAGTACCTTCGGTAGCAGCGTGAAGAGTTGGTTCACAGCACATTGCTCCTATAACGGTTTCTACAATGTAGCTTCTGACGTAGTGAGCGGTTTTAAGAACGGTATCGGTGAATTGTACCATACTTGCAAAAGCACAATCTCTTCCTGGGGTAGTTCAATCATCTCCTGGTTCAAGGACAAGTTGGATGTAAACTCCCCGTCTAAGGTCTTTTATGAGATTGGCGGTTTCGCCGTTGCAGGTTTCAACAATGCGATTGCCCAGGTGGGTAAGAGTACGAAGTCTGTAGTCGGCACTTGGGCTGATTCTTTCACGAATTTCAGTCCGACAATGGCACTGGCAGTTGATACTTCTGCTCTGAAATATTATGACTCTGCCGCATTCTCCCGGTCTATTTCTTCTAACGTACAGAGCAGCACGGAGATTTCCGCAACGGGCTTCCGTGAAGCCATGGAGGATTTCTACCATGAGTACGTTGAACCGACTATGGTTCAGATGGCTGACGATATGCGTAGGCAGGCTGATAAGGAAGAGAAAACTGTGGTGCAGGTTGGTAACCGTGTGGTGACTGACGCTGTAACCACTCAGAAGAAAGCCAATGGCTATAGCTTTACGGGATAAGGAGGTAATGTGTAATGGCTTATCTGGCAATCAACGGTTATGCGTTACCTCCCTGCAAGAGAGGTGTCACCCCTACGGTGACCACTCTTGTAGACTCCGGGCGTAACGCAAACGGTACGGTGGTGGGTCAGCGTATTGGACGTGACCAGTACAAGATTGACAATCTGGAATGGTCATGGCTCACTGCCGAACAGTGGTCAAAGATACTAAGTATCCTTGATAACTTCTTTGTAAATGTAACTTTTATTGACCCTGTAAGCAATGCACCTAAGACCATCAAAATGTACTGCGGTAACCGAACGGCTGAACCCTACTGGGTAGATGAGGACGGTCACCCGACACACTACAGGAATTGCAAGGTGAATCTGATTGACGTAGGAGAGTGATTTTATGCAAAAGGTATCCAAAGAGTATAAGACAAGCATGAAAGACTCCCTCCGTGAGAGAGCATACATAATGATTTCTTTCGGAGTTGTCAACCAGGAAGCGCAGGCGAAAGCCAGAGTAGACAGCGGAGAGTTTGCCTACTTCTCCAACCCGGACAACCTGTTCAATGAGGGAACTGACGATGTGGTGTACGCCACTCTGGAAGAGAACTTCACCAGGGTTGACGGTTCCATGTATTTTCTCCCACGGAACAAGCCGGGGGCAATGTTCTACAACACAGGGTTGGTAGGAAAGAATCTGGTATCAGACGGACTGTATGAAGTGACCATAAACCTTCATGCTGCTCCGACTGATTTCAGAGGTATCACTATTAACTTCGGTGAGAACTATCCTACTGATTTCGATTTTGTCACGAATACCGGGCAAAAGGTTGAGTTCCGGGGCAATGACAAAGCTATTTTTACTACAGAGGAAGTGCTTGAAAATGTAACCACACTGACTCTGGTAATTCATAAAATGAAGAATCTCCGAAGCAGGCTGCGTATCTACTCCTTCCGTTTTGGTTACGGACTGGTGTACTACAACGATTCCGTTATGAGTTCTTCGCTTGAGAGTTATGTCAGCCCGATTGGTGCTGACATTCCTCAGATTGATTTCTCAGTGACGCTGAAAAACTATGACAAGTATTTCAACGTGGACAACCCGAAGTCGGCTATCAACTTCTTGGAAACGGGACAGGAGATGGACATTTACTACGGGTATCAGCTTCCAAACTCTGATGAGATCGAATGGGTCAGAGGAAATCACCTGCTCTGTTCTGAGTGGGAGTCTGATGACTATACGGCAACAATCCGCTGCCAGGACGTGTTCCGCAACATGGACACGGAGTATTACAAAGGACTGTATGCCCCGAACGGCAAAAGCTACTATGACCTGGCGATTGAGGTTCTGGAAGCTGCCGGGGAGAAAGACTACTATGTTGACCCCCGACTCAAAAAGCTGTATACGAAGAACCCCATCCCCCGTGTTTCCTGTAAGGAAGCATTACAGATTATAGCCAATGCCTGCCGCTGTGTTTTGTCACAATCCAGAGTCGGTACGATTCAGATTAAATCGTCTTTCGTCCCGGAAGCTGCGGCAAGCAGCAATGGTGAAACCGATTACTCCCACGTTGCGAAGATTCTGACGGATGACACCAAAGATGAGTATGCAACACTGGCAAGTAATTACACCACGGCAGACGGGACTATGTTCTTCCTGCCACGGGCGGCAAGTAAGAGGACGCTGAACACAGGTTTCATTTCGGAACAGCAGTCTGACGCTGACGGCAAGTTTACTACAAACCCTGTGGTGACTATCGTGCAGGAAGCCGCCTGTATGTACTACGGTGTGAAGTTCGTGTTCGGCAATGCGCTTCCTTCGGGAATGGTCATTCGTACCTACAACAATAACGAACTGGTCACTGAATATGAGGTGGAGGAAGAGATTACAAAGACTCTTGTTATCCTCCGGGACTTTGATGATTTCGACACCATGAAGATTGAGTTCACGGGAACGGCAGAGCCGTACAACCGTATTGTACTCAACAACTTCGCTTTCGGTGATGTGACTGACTTCACTATGGAGCGGCAGGACATGACTTCCTCCCCGAAAGCTATCAAGCAGGAGTTGGTCAAAGAGGTCATCGTACCTTGCTACAGCTATCAGCCGGGTAATGCCGAAGAGAGTCTTGTCAGTGAGGATATTACCGTGAAGTCTGGTGATGTGGAAACCTTTTATGTGGGTGAACCGTCCTACAACTTCCGGGCAACATTGGACGAAAGTGCCAGTGGTGTAAGTATTACGGCATGGGGTAACTACTATGTGACCGTCAAGTTCTCTAAGACAGGAACCTTCCGTCTGGAAATCCTGGGGTATCGGTACAAAATCGTGGAGCGATATGCCACGAAGTCTCTGAACAGCAGAGGTAAGACCGTGAAATGGTCAAACCCGCTTATCAGTGATATGACGCTTGCTGCGGAACTGGCTGAATGGATTGGTGACTATTATAACGCAGGTATTGAGTATGAGTACGATACCAGAGGTAACCCAGAGATTGACGCAAACGATATTGTGTACCAGGAGAATGAGTTCCATGACGGAATGAAGGTAAATATCTATCGGCACACAATCAACTTTGACCAGGCGTTCAGCGGCAAGGTGACCGCAAGACGTGTATCCAGTTAGGAGGTGACGGAAGATGGCATGGGAAACACCTAAGACAGATTGGCACGGAAATACAAATTCAGAAGGTGTTTATACGGGTGACAGGTTCAATGCTTCGGACTTCAACCGTATCAAGAACAATCTGACGTTCCTCCGGGATATGGCAATCAAGTTATACAAGGAGTTCTCTCTGGTGAGTCTGGGTGATGACAGAGTACCGGGTGATTACTTCTACGCTGATGAAATCAATCAGCTTGAGGAAAATCTGGAAACCCTCAATGCCAACACTCTCAAAATGTCCTACGGGTCTGCACCCGTTTACAACGATAACGGCACTACGATGGATTTCAATGAGTTGAACCGTTTGGAGGGTGCAACCTTAGACCTGTATGACAGGCTTATGAATGAGAGTGAAGGAAGGAGGATGTTTACATGGAATTTCGGAATGAAGGGAGGGGACTTGTAAATGGCATGGGAACTTTTACCAGTTGACTACACGGACGCTGTGTGGGCGGGCTTGAAGCGATACAACCAAATTAACAATGAGGATGGTTCGGTATCCTTCCAGGACATTACGGCTTATACCGGGAAAGAGAAATCTTTCTTCGGTGCGAAAGACGCTAACCGTATGAACGAAGCCCTCAACACCATTATGAGCATGGTGGAGAATGGCACAGACCTGTATACCGCATTCCAGAATTATTTTGCAGAGCAGAAAACTTTGTTTGAGCAGGAAGCTGATTCCAAAGCAACGGAGTTTGACAACTATACGGATAATCTGGAACAGGAATACAAGGCAAGCATGGCGGCTTTTGAGAGTCAGCAGCAGCAAATTTACAATGCCTGGTTCCAGGCTATGAAAGACCAGTTGAGTAAGGACGCTGCGGGCAACCTGCAAAATCAGTGTACTGAACTGGATGAGCGTTTGACTCTGCTTGAGCAGATGACAATGCAGAATGACTTCTCTGCTCCGCTTGCTACAGATGATGAAGCGATCACTCTGATTGTAGATGACCTGGACTATGCGATTCTGGCAGATTGGAAATACAAGGAGGAATAAAAGATGGCAACTATTAGTGTTCAGACAAAAAAGTTTGCAGACCTGGAAGCGATTCTGTCCGTTACGGGTACTGAGCAGATGTTGATTCACGATGGTAACGGCGTGAAGGTCATTACCGTGGAGAATCTTCATAAGGGTTTGCAGACTGACATTGATTCAGTCAGAAATGTACTGGCTGATGGTGCGGCGGCACATAACTGTATTTACCGTGGTAAATACTTGGGTACTTCTGTTACGGCAGAGCAGTATGCCGCAATTTCAAGTGGTAAGTTCACAGACCTGTATATTGGTGACTACTGGGTTATCAATGGTGTGACTTATCGTATTGCAGCATTTGATTACTACTATAACTGCGGTGATACCAACTTTACGAAGCACCATGTAGTTATTGTACCAGATACCTATCTTTATAAAGCACAGATGAATACCAGTAATGTCACCACTGGTGGTTACACTGGTTCTGCTATGTATAAGTCGAATCTGGCGCAGGCTAAGACTACTGTCAAGGCGGCGTTTGGTTCTGCTCATGTTCTTACTAAGAGAGAACTTCTGACCAATGCTGTAAATGGCAACACCCCTTCGGGTTGGGCATGGTTCGACTCTGATGTTGAGTTGATGAACGAAGTGCAGGTTTATGGCTCTGTGGCGTGGGGCGCACATGATGGTAACGGTTACAACGTGGCTTCGGGTGACGGTCAGTTCCCGCTCTTCATGTTTGACCGTACTAAGCTGCATAACCGAGAGGACTACTGGCTGAGAGATGTAGCTTCCGCTCCAATCTTCTCCCTTGTCGGCTCCAACGGTTTTGCGACCAACTCCAACGCTTCTCTCTCTTTTGGCGTTCGCCCCGCTTTCTGTATCGGTTAATCTAAAATCTGCACCCCCTTGTGGGGTGCAGTAGAAAGGAACTAATAAAATGTCAGTATTGAAAAGCAAACGGAAACCCTCTCAATTTGAGGTGTTTCACCATCTCAATAAAGTTAGGAAAGAGGTTACTGATTTGCTGCTTCGTGACTTCGGCTACAGCAAACGAAAGGCGGCACAACGTCTTGAGAAGAAATTTAGCGGGCGAAGCTACGAAGAACTTACTGACGTTGAGAAAGAGATTTATGACCATTTCCGCAAACAGCAGGAAGCCTTTGATACCTGGTTCATTGAGGATGAGCGGAAAGCTGTAGTCGATTGTCTGAGGTCTATCGGTGAACACGTCTACACTGCGAACAGCATTTATCCCACCTACTATGAAGAGTTGGTGGAACGGCGTGTTCATCAAGACCTGGCAATCGGTCAATGTTACCGACTGGTACAGGAACTACAGTATGCAATAGAAACTCTTCCAGTGGATGTTAATTCTTTCTTGAGGTTCGGTGAGGACATTCAAAGAGAGATAGACCTTATCAAAGGTTGGCGTAAATCGGATAACAAGTTCAAAGGGGCAATCTCTGCTTCCGCTACTAACTTCTCCAATGTCAACAACAACGGTAATGCGAACAACAACAACGCTTCTAACTCTAATGGCGTTCGCCCCGATTTCGATACTCCGATTAAATAGCCACTTGAGCGTTTCGGAGTAAGAGAAAGGAGAGGTTGTCCTTCCTATGATGGTAAATACCAAACACGATACTACTTCTTACGAGAATTGTAGTTGTCAACGTGAAATATATGACGGCAATGCGTTGTATGACGCTTATCTTAGAGCAAAGAGTGGGAGTGATTGGAAACCGCAGGTTCAGAGGTATGAAATGACCTACCTTCTGGATTTGTCCAAAATGCAAAGAGAGTTGAAAGAGCATACCTACGAATTTCAGCCCAGTACCAATTTCGTCATCAATGAGCGTGGTAAGACACGTCCCATTACAGGCGAACAGATACGAGACAGAATTGCCAAACATTCTTTATGTGATGAAGTCTTGACTCCCGCAATTAAAGACCACCTCATCTACGATAATGGCGCAAGCCAGAAAGGTAAAGGAATTGATTTTACCCGCCGCAGGTTGGAAGCGCACCTGCATAGGTTCTTCCGGGAGAATCAGAGCAATGACGGTTATATCCTGCTGATGGATTTCTCAAAGTACTATGACAACATTCGGCATGACAAACTCATGGAATTGTTTGAGAAGTACGTTGATGACGATACAGCACTCTGGTTTCTGGAAAAGATTGTAGACAATGAGAAGGTGGATGTGTCCTACATGAGTGATGAGGAATATGAGTCCGCTATGGACGATGTATTCAACTCATTGGAACATGAAAAGGTTGATAAGAGCCTGCTGACTGGGAAGAAGTTCTTGCGAAAGCATTTGAACATTGGTGACCAGGTAGCACAGGACGCAGGGATTGCCTATCCCATACCGATTGACAACTACATAAAGATTGTAAAAGGCGTGAAATTTTATGGCAGATACATGGATGACAGTTATGTGATTCACAAAGATAAGGAGTTTCTGAAAGGGCTGCTTATAGAGATCGTGGAAATCGCACATGACCTGGGTATTACCGTGAACATTCGGAAAACCAGAATATGCAAACTGTCTGAAATGTGGAGGTTTCTACAGATTCAGTATTCGCTTACCGATACCGGGCGGGTGATTCACAAGATTCATCCGAAGCGGCTTACAGGTATGAGAAGAAAGGCTAAGAAACTGGTACTCATTCTCTCAGAGAAAGATTTCGATGACTGGTTTAGGTCATGGTTCAATGGTCACTGCCACTATATGAGCAAGCTACAGAGGTCAAATATGTTAGACCTTTGCAAGAAATTAAAGGAGGAACACTACTATGGTAAAACTGATTTTAGCTGACGGCACGGAACTCAAGGGCTTTAAGCAGAACGGTAACAACTATGTCAGCCAGACTGAGGTTGATGTGTCCGTGTTTGAGGACAATCTGTCTACTCTCACTATTGTGGATGGTGACACTCAGATGGTCATGCACAACGCTGAACTGATTCAGCAGGTTCAGTATGCTGACGGTTGGTATCTCTGCTTCCGTGAAAAGACTGAGCAGGAAATGCGTTATGCCGAACTCACGGGCAAACTTGAGTACATGGCAATGATGACTGGCGTGGATATGGAGGTGTAAATCATGGAACACAGCAAGAATTTTGAGAAGGTCAAGAAGTTCTACAAGATGGGCGTTTGGTCTGAAAAGATGGTCTGGAACGCAGTAGGCAAGTGGATTACCCCGGAAGAGTACAAGGAAATCACCGGGGAGGATTACAGCAAGGAGGGCTAAGATTATGAAAGAATGGATTTGTACTGCAATCGGTGTTGTGGGTAGCTTCATTGCTTCCCTGTTTGGCGGTTGGGACGCTGCTCTGGCAACCCTGGTCATCTTCATGGCTATCGACTACGTTACGGGTCTGATTGTCGCAGGCGTGTTCCATAACAGCGGCAAGACCCAGAATGGTGCGCTTGAGAGCCGTGCGGGTTGGAAAGGGCTGTGCCGTAAGGGTGTTTCTCTTCTGGTGGTTCTGGTTGCCTGCCGTCTGGATTTGATTACTGGCACAAACTTCATCCGTGACGCAGTAGTTATTGCATTCGTGGCAAACGAAACTATCTCCATCGTGGAGAACGCAGGACTCATGGGTATCAATATTCCCCCGGCTATTACCGCCGCTATCGAAGTACTCAAGAAGAAGTCCGACACTGACAACGGCGCAAACTGAAAGGAACGGGAGGGTTCGCCCTCCCTTCTTGCAAAGGAGTGATGACCTATGACTACCCAGGAGTTTATTGAGAGTATTGCCGGGTACATTAAGAAATATGCTGCCGCCTACAATGTATGCGTGTTCAGCCCGATTATCGCCCAGGCAATTCTTGAGAGTAATAAAGGTACGTCTGAACTGGCAGTCAACGCTCATAACTACTTTGGCTTGAAGTACCGCAAAGGACGCTGCAAGACCTGCGTGGGTGTTTACCACAAAGTAGGCAGTGAGCAGAACCCAGACGGAAGCTACACCAGTTCCGCTATGGAATGGTGCAAGTTTGAGAGCATGGAGGATGGTGTCATCGGATATTTCGATTTCACCAACATTTCCAACTACTCTAATTTGAAGGGTGTAACTGACCCCAGACAGTACCTTGAGAATATCAAAGCTGACGGGTACGCAACCTCTCTGAATTATGTGGACAACCTTATGGCTGTTATTGAGAGGTATGACCTTACCCGATATGACAAGGAGGAAATGAAAATGAGTAACAGTTCTCTGGTGTCCTACACCAAAATTTCACCTAACAAAAACAGTCCCCGTAACCATGCGATTGACCGTATTACCCCGCACTGTGTAGTCGGTCAGCTTTCCGCTGAGAGTATATGTGGTTGCTTCACCAGTCCTTCCCGGAAGGCAAGCTGCAACTATGGCATTGGCTATGACGGTAGAATTTCTCTCTGCGTGGATGAGAAAGACCGTTCCTGGTGTTCTTCCAGTGCTGCGAATGACCATCGTGCCGTGACCATCGAATGTGCGTCTGACAAGACTCACCCTTATGCTATGACGGACGCTGTGTACGCTTCCCTCATCAACCTCTGCGTGGATATTTGCAAGCGTAACGGCAAGAAGAAACTGCTCTGGCTTGGTGACAAGAACAAGACTCTGGCTTACAGTCCGAAGTCTGATGAGATGGTTCTGACCGTTCATCGGTGGTTTGCAAACAAGGCTTGTCCTGGTGATTGGCTCTATTCTCGCATGGGTGACCTGGCGGCAAAGGTTACTGCCCGTCTGGGCGGCAGCACTGCCGAAGAGAAGCCTGCAAGCACTACTACGCTGTACCGTGTCCGCAAGACCTGGGCTGACAGTACTTCTCAGAAGGGCGCATTCTCTTCTCTGGCGAATGCGAAAGCCTGTGCAGACAAGAACCCCGGCTACAAGGTGTTCGATGGTTCGGGTAATGCTGTATACCCTGCGGAGAGCAAGCCTGCATTCTCTCCCTATAAGGTGAAGGTTACGGCTGATGTGCTGAACATTCGTAAGGGTGCAGGTACGAATTACGCCCTGGCAGGCTCCATTCGCAACGGTGGTGTTTATACCATCGTGCAGGAAAGCACTGGACAGGGCGCAACGAAGTGGGGTAAACTGAAATCGGGTGCAGGATGGATTTCTCTGGACTACACCACGAAGGTATCATAATCCCAGAATCGCTTCCAGGCATGGGGCTGAATTTGACAGTGGAACGTGTGAATTAACAGGTTCCCTGTGATTATCGGATTTGCACTCATACCTGGTGGTCAGCAATAACAACTCTGCTATTGATAATATCATCGAAAAGCTGGCTTCACCGAAATACCGCATGGATTTCATTGTGGCGCAGCTTGGCCGTAATCAGCGTAAAGCTGCGTTTATCGAAGCGCAGACCGGGAAGTATCCGGATCTTTCCGTCTGGCGCAGCGATGAATATGAATCATCGAAGTTATATGCTTCTGTCAGGGAGAAATCTCTGAAACTTCATGAAATCTTTTGGGATAAGAGCCGTCTTGCCGAGCTTCGGCAGGAACGATACAACGTGCAATTGGAGTGTGAACATCTGCGAGCTCTGGTGGATGAGAGCGCTCTTATTATTACAACAAAGAAGCTGACTTCTGCCAAACTGATGGAATTTTGGCAGGAATATCGAGATATACAAGACGGCATGAAGAAGGCAGGATGTATTTATAAGCTGATCCGCAGGTTTTCCATGGGCATCAATGTTAGTAAGCTGTTGCAGGCAGATTCTTCGGAGGTAATCAATCGACTGCAGTATGCCTACTATGAAACGCGATTGAAGGAAATTGATGCGGAGATTTCCAGCATTGAAAGCAAGTTGGAAAAAATCAATGCAGACACTTTAATGGCTGAATTCACGGAGCTGTCACTGCATTGCTTCCGCGCATGCCTTGCTAAACGCTATGGTGGAAACGATCGACGTCAGGTTTTTACGAAGGATCATATCTGGCAGCAACCGGAGGTATTTACGAAAGAATATCCGGTTGTGCTCAGCACCACCTATACTGCCCGCAGCAGCCTAGGTAGGAATGGGCATTTCGATTATGTCATTATGGATGAGGCTTCGCAGACAGATGTTGCTACCGGAATGCTAGCGCTGTCTTGTGCTTCCAACGTGGTTATTGTGGGTGATACAAAACAGTTGCCGAATGTGGTAACCGCTCAGCAGAAAGAGCAGCTAGGGGCAATCTTTGCAAGACATCAAATTGCTAAGGAATATGACTTTGTGCAGTACAGCTTCCTGTCTTCAATCTGTGCCATTATGGGTGAGCGGGCTCCGCGAGTAACCTTGTGTGAGCATTATCGCTGTCATCCGCAGATTATCGGTTTTTGTAATCAGAAATTTTATAACGGCGAGCTGATTGTCATGACTGACGGCAAACCGGAAAATGCTCTGCAGCTGGTGACAACGGTTGTCGGCAATCATGAGCGTGACCGCATGAATCAGCGTCAGATTGATGTAATTCACACAGAAATCCTGCCGAAGCTGGACTGCCCGAAGAGTGAAATCGGAATTATTGCTCCGTATCGCAATCAGGTTTATCAGCTTAAGAAGGAGTTGGCGGATCCGGCAATCGATGTTGCGACGGTACATAAATTTCAGGGGCGAGAGAAGGATGTCATTATTCTTTCAACCGTTGATGATACCGTAACAGAATTTTCTGATGATCCGAACCTTTTGAATGTAGCGGTATCCAGAGCAAAGAAAAAGTTCATCATCGTAGCAGCGGATCAGGAACAGCCTGTCGGCAGCAATGTGGGCGATTTGATTGGCTATATTCGATATAACAACTGCGAAGTGCAGCACAGTGAGATCAGCTCGGTTTTTGATTATCTGTATAGCCAATATACCGAAAGCAGGTTTGAATACCTGAAGAAGCATAAGCGGATTTCGGAATATGATTCTGAGAATTTGATGTATGCCCTGATTCAGGAAGAATTGCAGAGCCGAGATGGGGCAGCGTTAGGTGTGGTGTGCCACCAGCCGTTGCAGCTGCTTTTTCGGGATCAGTCAAAGATGAATGCAGAAGAGCAGTGTTTTGTAAATACAGGCCTTTCGCATCTGGATTTTCTGATTTTCAACAAGATCAGCAAGCAGCCGGTGCTGGCAATCGAGGTAGATGGCTTCCATTACCACAAGGAAGGAACCAGACAGGCAGAGAGAGATAAGCTCAAGAATCATATTTTGGAAGAATACGGCCTGCCGTTGCTGAGATTCATGACCAATGGCAGCGGTGAAAAAGAGGCGCTTTCCGCTGAATTAGATAATTTGTTACACGTAAAATAAGAGGAGAATTGGATAGGGCTTGCTATAGCGTAAACAACTATACAGTAGCATACTGTTTTCCAGCATCAAGACCGAATATATAGTCATCCCGGAGAGGAAACGCTACTGAAAATGCTGGCAAAATCCTTATATAACATACATAGCGGATAGCTTTCCATGATGGAACAGCTGTCAGTTATTTCGTACTGTCGACTAGAATGAGAAATATATACTATTAGCAGAGATATAATAAGTACAAAGATGAAATTTCAAGAAATGAAAAATATTCAAATTTTGAAAGCGGATGACTATATCAAACCTTGGGAAACTATTATTTTGTAATGGCACGGGCGATATGTTGATTTCCTCCATATAATATATCAGAATGTGTATTAACAGGAGGAAATCGACATGATTATTTCCTCAGAACAATTACTTTATGAAAACAGAACATAGGAGTCTTATATCCGTAAAAGCGGGTGTATGGATCTTTTTTATTGAGCCAAGAGGCGGAGGTATAAGATGAGAGATATTTTAATAGTAGTAGACATGCAGAATGACTTTATTGACGGCGCACTTGGAACGCCTGAAGCAGTGGCTATAGTTCCGAAGGTAAAGGAAAAAATTGAGAACTTTGACGGCCTTGTACTGTTCACGAGAGATACACATGAAAGCTATTATCTCGATACTCAGGAAGGCAAAAATTTGCCGGTGCCGCATTGCATCAGAGGAAGCGAGGGCTGGCAGATTCGAAAAGAGCTTGATGATTTAAGAACCACAGAACCGATAGACAAAGAAACCTTCGGGTCATCAGAGCTTGGCGGCTTGCTTTGCGACATAAATGAAGATGAGGAAATAGGAAGCATTACGTTTATCGGTCTTTGTACGGATATCTGCGTTATTTCAAATGCTATAATAGCAAAGGCTTTCCTTCCGGAGGTTCCGGTTTATGTCGATGCCGCATGCTGCGCAGGCGTTACGCTTAAGACACATGAAAATGCTTTAAAGGCCATGGAAATGTGTCAGGTAAAGGTATTAAATAAAAGAACTTAAGCTGCAGACCTGAGAAATGTCTGGGATACCGAACACCATATTAGGTATATTACTCAACTTCGGTGTAATTAGCTTGACAATTCATGGTTAAAAAAAGCAGGAAAGAACAAAAATTGTCGATAAAGATATCTTGACCGTGAAACAAAGCTGTGGTAGTCTTCTAAAGAATTGTCGACAGAAGTCGATATAGAGGGAAAGAAATTCCTGATTATTTGTTAGTATTTTTAGTAAATATATGTCACAAGGCATATGACTTTTCAGAAGAAAAGCAATGTGCCTTGTGACTTTTTTATTTTTCAAAGCATTTGCTGGTGAGGCAGTAGGTAGTGGGTATTGGATATGATTGACTATAAGGAAAAAGAGCTTGAATTAATTCAGACGGAAAAAAATATGAATCATTACTGGACACATCGCTCTGAAAGCTACAGTGATATTAATAACGAACAGCTTCACAGTGTAAAGAAAAGCGCATGGGAACAGGCGTTATTCGCTGATATTGATGAAAGCAAACCTTTAGAAATTTTAGATATAGGTACAGGCCCGGGACTGTTTGCAATTATAAGTGCACAGCGCGGTCATCATGTGACAGCAGTGGACATGAATGCAGAAATGCTTTGTAAGGCTTCTCAAAATGCTAAAGAGGCCAAGGTTAAAGTTAAATTTCAGCAGGTTGGGCACGTCCTTCCTTTTGAGCCTGAAAGCTTTGATCTGATCATTTCCCGAGATGTAACCTGGACACTTACAGAACCTGAAGAAACTCTGATGTCATGGGGCAGACTGCTTAAGAAAAACGGAATCATTAAATATTTTGATGCTGAATGGTATTACTACCTTAAAAATCAGGAAAATATGAGGCATTGGCTTACAAGCAGAGAGACGATCCTTAAGCAGGGTGGTTCTTTTTATGTTAAGTCAAACGAAATGGAAGAGCTTGCGAAGGAGCTTCCTATGACATATAAGGACAGACCTCAATGGGATCTGAAATTCTGGCAGGAAAACGGTTTTATCTGTGACGTGCAGGAACCGATGAATCCGGTCGTATACAGTGAAAAGGAGCAGATTCAGTATCAAAATTATTCCGTCTTTTTAGTTACTGTAAAAAAGAGGTAAATGATGCGAGCGGCAATTATTGTAAGAAAAGCATTATCGGAACTGATTCAGTTTGTGGTCGTGCTTATCGGAATAACGTTTTTGACCTTTTCCATCATGTTTTTATCACCCAAAAATCCCGCCGAGCTATGGCTTGCGGGAGCTGAAGGAAATGTCGGAGTTATTTCGGAAGAAGCAATCCGCGAACAGGAAAAAATCATGGGGCTGGATAAGCCTTTTATGGAACAGTATACGACATGGCTTGGAAAGGCGGCACACGGCGATCTTGGAGTATCGTTTACAACAAAGCGACCGGTCACGGAAGAACTTATCCGCAACATGGGTCCGACGCTCAGGATGACAGTATTTGTATTGATCATAACCGTGGCGATCTCACTTCCGATAGGCATTTTGTGCGCAGTATATCGCGACCGTTTATTGGACAACATAATGCGCATATTTTCCTTTTTCGGAATATCGATGCCATCATTTTTACTGTCACTGATATTCCTGTGGTTTTTCTGTATAAAGCTGAGAATGTTTCCGGTGCTTGCGCAGGAAGGCTTTCGCGGACTGATACTCCCGAGCGCAGTATTGGTGATTCAATGCTCTGCAAAAATGATACGGCAGATCAGAGGCATCGTGTTGGAACAGCTTGAGCAGCCTTATGTGGACGGAGCGGTAACAAGAGGTGTTAAATTCTCAAGCATTCTGTTTTCACATGTATTGAAAAACTGTGCGGCATCCATTTTAAGCTGTATCGGTTTATATGTAGGAATACTTATTGGCGGATCTACAGTTATTGAAGGCATTTTTTCTGTAAATGGTCTGGGCAGGCTGGCGGTCAGCTCGGTTGCGAGAATGGATCAGTATGTAGTGCAGGGCTTTGTCCTTTGGGTAGCGCTGGCGTATCTCATTATAAATCTGATAATAGACATTTTATCTGCTGTGATCGACCCGAGAATAAAGTACAGCCGAAGCACGGAGGATCAGGCATGAAAAAGAATTTATCCTTCTATATTTTGTCTGCACTGGTTTGTCTGTTGCTGATAGCCGCACTTGCCGCTCCGATTTTAGCACCGAATGATCCGAATGAAACGAACTTGCTGGCGGCACAGCAGGGCTTCAGCAGTGAATTTCCGCTCGGGACGGACGGTCTTGGACGATGCATGCTTTCCAGAATGCTGTATGGCGCAAGAGTATCGATATTTACAAGTCTGCTAATAACAATGATCGTATTTACGATCGGAACAACAGTCGGAATATTGTGCGGATACTTCGGTGGTGCAGTGGATACGGTTCTCAATGAACTGATCACAATAATGCAGGCCTTTCCGCAAATCGTTTTGGCAATAGCCATTGCAGGCTTACTGGGAATCGGAATTAAAAATCTGATTATAGCATTGTGCCTTGTTCAATGGGTAGATTATGCGAGATTAGCCAGAAGCTTTACCTATTCAATGCGAAACAGGACATTCCTAAAAGCAGCAAGTATATGCGGAGAATCACACCTTAGGATCATTTTCAGAAGAGTGTTTCCGAATGTGATGCCGCCGCTTATTATAAATGCCAGCCTGGGAATAGCTTCTATGATAATGCAGATCGCCGCTTTGTCCTATCTCGGTATCGGAGTGGCAGAGCCGACAGCAGAATGGGGAGCAATGATAAACCTCGGAAGAAATTATATGCAGACAGATATAAAAATGATAATGATTCCGGGAACAGCGATCTTTATCACATCAGCTTTGTTTAATCTGTTTGGTGAGAAGCTGCGTGATAGATTGAAATAAATAATGAAATAAAAAGGGGGAACAAAATGAAAAAAAGATTATTCGGCACACTGTTTTTAGCAGCCATGTGTTCAGTGATGCTTGGCGGATGCGGAGGAAGCAAGGCGTCTGAGCAGGATGCACAGCAGGGTCAGCAGTCACAGCAGACTGAACAGCAGGAGCAGGCTGAGCAGAAAACCGACAATATTATTACTGTAGCAGACACACAGTGCCCGACTTCATTAGACCCGGCACAGAGCTGGGACAGCTGGTATACAAGCCGTTGGGGAATAACAGAGACTTTATTTAAGCTTGATGACAAGCTTGAAGCACAGCCGTTATTAGCTGAAAGCTGTGAGATGGTAGATGAGCATACCTGGAAGATAACATTAAGAGACGATGTTACATTCCAGAACGGCAATAAGATGACTGCGGAAAGTGTTAAATCATGCTGGGAGCGTACAGCAGACATCAATCCGCGTTTTAATGAACTTCTCTTTATCGAAAGCATGGAAGCGGACGGACAGGTGCTGACAGTTAAGACATCTAAGGTCGTTCCAAGCTTTAAGAACACTCTGTGTGAGCCGCTTACAGGAGTCATAGATGTTACGGCAGAAGAGGATCCGGCTGTTATGCCTATAGGAACAGGTCCTTTTAAGGCTGTAAGCTACGAAGTCAAATCAAAAGCAGTTGTAGAAAAGTATGCCGACTATTGGGGCGGAGAGCCAAAAGCTGACGGAGCAGTCATTAACATTATCGGAGATACCAATACTCTGACAATGGCTCAGCAGAACGGAGAAAGTGATGTTTCTGTTAGTATTCCGGGAACCAGCCTCGAGCTTTTTAATGATGAAAGCAAGTACAATGTTGACGGTGTTCCGGGATCAAGAGGTCAGGTAATATTCTTTAACTTCAGAAATCCGCAGATTCAGGAGTCTGCTGTTCGTCAGGCAATTGCTATGGCGATAGATAAGAAGAGCTATGCGGAAATTCTGAATAAGGGAGCATCTGTTCCTGCTACAGGACTGTACCCTGATTTTATGGCATTCGGAGCAGATCACGGAACAGAATATGATATGGATGCAGCCGCAAAGCTCTTGGATGATGCAGGCATTGTTGATACTGACGGCGACGGTTATCGTGAGCTTAACGGAGAGAAGATATCACTGCGTTTAGTTACATACAGCACTAAGGCAGAGCTTCCGAATTTCTGCAATGAAATCAGCTCATCTGCAAAGAAGCTTGGCCTTGAGATCAATGTTGAGGTTTATGAATCAGTTGCAGAGCAGCAGAAGACAGGTGATTTCGATATACTCATGGTCAGCTTTACAATGATTCCTACCGGAGATCCGCAGTATTTTGCTGACATAGCATTTAAAACCGGAGGCAGCAGCAACTACGGAGCATATTCAAATGCTGATGTTGATGCATTGATAGATGAGCTCGATGAAGAGTTCGATGGAGAGCGCAGGGTTGAGCTTGCAAAGCAGATCCAGGATAAAATTGATGAGGATGCCGGTTTTATCGTAATAAGTCACTCTAAGTATTATTATGTAATGGGTGCAGATGTTCATGGGCTTAAGACAAACCCTTCGGAGTATTATCTTCTCAACAAGGATATTATTGCAGAAAACTAATATTATAATGATCGATCAGGTGAGGGCTGCGTGCTATGCTATGCAGCCCTTGATGTAATAAACGGTGTCATTTTCATGGAACAAGACAATATGATAAGTGTAAAGGATCTGTGTGTTTCATACAGTGACGGTATAGACATTGCAAGAAATATCAGCTTTACGGTAAGAAAAGGTGAATTTCTAGGCATAGTAGGTGAAAGCGGCTGCGGCAAAACCACGGTGCTGCGTTCGCTTATGATGCTTAAAAAAATTGGCTCAGGTCGGATTAAAGGAAGCATTTGCTTTGACGGACAGGAAATGACCGAGCTTTCCTACGAAGAGATCAGAAGACTTCGAGGTGCGGATATAGTTATGATCCCTCAGAATGCTTATGCCGCTATGGATGGAACCAAGACGATTTCATCGCTGTTTTTGGAAACCATGAGAATGCACGGCAGGAAGGTCAGTCGAAGAGAGAGCGATGCATTAGCTGCAAAACTGATGGAAGATCTTTTGCTTGAGGATCCGCAGAGAATACTTAAAGCGTATCCGTTTGAGCTTAGCGGAGGAATGTGCCAGCGTGTAATGATAGCTGCAGCAATGATCAATAATCCAAAGCTTATATTAGGAGATGAGCCTACAAGTGCATTGGATGTGACAAGTCAGCTGCAGGTCATAAAAGAATTACAGCTGCTTAAAGAACGCTCTAATGTATCAATGATCCTGATATCTCATAACCTTGGCGTGGTTTCTGCAATTTCAGATAATATTGCAATTATGTACGGCGGCAGGATCGTTGAATACGGAAGCAGGGATGAAATTTTGCATGATGCCTGTCATCCTTATACAAAGGCGCTGATTCAGGCGGTTCCTGACATGAATGGAAATATATCAAAAGGGCTTCCGGGGATACCGCCGGCATTTAAAGCAGAAATGAAAGGCTGTCCGTTTGCGGAAAGATGCCCGAAATGTCAGGATATTTGCCATGAAATAACACCGCAGAATGCGCAGATCAGCAAAACACACACTGCGGCATGCTTATGCATAGGAGAAAACTGATGGAGCTTCTAACTGTACAAAACTTAAGCAAACAATTTGTCAGAGGACATCAGGCATTTAAGGCGGTCGATAATGTAAGCTTTTCTATCGCGCAGGGAGAATGTCTCGGTTTGGTAGGCGGAAGCGGCCGCGGAAAAAGCACAACTGCCAATATGATAGCAAGACTGCTTAAAGAAAGCTCCGGAACTATTCTGTTTGACGGGAAAGAGCTTACCGGCAGCAGAAGACTTATGCCGGCCGGAAGCACAATGCAGATGATATTTCAGAATCCATTGGATTCATTTGATCCGAGAGATACGGTTTTAAAGGGAGTCATGCAGGGCGCATTATCTTACCACATGTACATGAGAGATGAATTAGAGTGTAAAGCTCTGGAGCTTTTTGATTATGTGGGACTTAAGCAAAGCTATGCCGACAAAAAGCTGTCTCAGTTAAGCGGCGGAGAATGTCAGCGTGCAGCTGTAGCAAGAGCTTTGATCTGCAAACCAAAGCTGCTTATTTGTGATGAGGCTACCAGCGCTCTGGATGTGCTTATTCAGGCGCAGATCGTTGATTTATTAAAGCGCTTAAAACAGGAACAGAACATGTCAATGCTGTTTATCACTCACGATTTGCCGCTTGCTGCGGTCTTATGTGACAGGGCAGCAGTTATGCATAAGGGAAAGATAATTGAAACAGGAGAAACAAAAGCCCTACTAAATAACCCTCAGCATGAACAAACAAGGGATCTAATTGCATCCGTATTGACAATAAGGTGATTATAAACAGCATTAATAGAGCAAAACATCTAATTCAGCCGATTATTGAACAATTTTTATAAAAATGAAAATGTAAAAAATGTATTTGCTATATACATTGCACTAAACAGCTTGACTCTTTTCTGAACCCGCGTTATGTTAAAAGTGTAACAAATGCAAGTGCTTTAAAGCTCATATTGAGAGAGGACAAGAAAATGGACAAGATCAAAGTAGTACAGTATGGCTGCGGAAAAATGAGTAAATACACACTTCGTTATGCTTACGAGAAAGGGGCACAGATTGTTGGCGGTATCGGACACGGAGCTTCCGTAGGACAGGATATCGGAGATTGGGCAGGACTTGGTGTTAAAACCGGAATTATTATTTCGGATAATGCAGAGCAGGTTCTTGATGAGTGCGATCCTGATGTTGCGATCATTACAACAAAGAGCTTTATCGGTGATATCTATGAGTCGATCGAGCAGTGTGTTTTAAGAGGAATTAATGTAATTACAACTTGTGAGGAGGCGATATTCCCTTGGACAACCTCTGCAGCAATGATAAATAAGCTTGATGCGCTTGCAAAAGAGAATAACTGTACGATCGTAGGAAGCGGTATGCAGGATATCTTCTGGATCAATATCGTAGGGCTTGTAGCAGCAGGCTGCCACAATATAACAAAGATCAAGGGCGCATACAGCTATAATGTTGATGAGTACGGCATAGCTTTGGCACAGGCTCACGGATGTGACCTTACACCTGCAGAATTTGAGGAGCAGATAGCTCATCCTACAGACTTTGAACCTTCATATGCATGGAACGCATCAGAGGCGATCTGCAGCAAGCTCGGACTTACTATCAAGAGTATTTCACAGAAGCATGTACCTTGCATCATTGACAAGGATATCTACAGTGAGACTCTCGGCAAGGAGATAAAGGCCGGCAATGCTATCGGTATGTCTGCAGTAGTAACCATCGAGACTATGCAGGGAATCACCATTGAAGAAGAAACTATCGGTAAGGTTTACGGACCTGATGACGGAGATATGTGCGATTGGAAGATATCAGGCGAGCCTGATACAGAGTTCCACGTTGTTAAGCCATCAACAGTTGAGCATACCTGCGCAACAGTTGTAAACCGTATCCCTTCAGTGCTTATGGCACCTGCAGGATATGTAACATGTGATCAGCTTGATCCGATCGAGTACATGACATATCCGATGGAGTATTATGTATAAGCTGAGGATTTAATGCTTCAATCAGAATAATGAACGAAAATATTCAATTACATGTAACTTTCTAAAACTAATTAAAACTAAATAAATTAATAAGAACCAAACTTATAAACAAAAAGTTTCAAGGTAATCACTAAGGTTCGGATAGTAAAAATAAAGGGGCTGTTGAGGTATAACGGTCCCTTTTTGATGCATAACATTCAGTATTAGACGGAAGTATGCGGGAGATAGGACAAAAAGTATGTGGTGTATTGTAGATAGAAAATCAGAGCAAAAAATCGAGCAAAAACCATAAGAATTGTATGGTATTACAAAATTATTGCAGCTTAATTGTGGAAATGTATACGATTGACGGACTTATTAACAGGGGTTATATTATGGATAATCTGCAATTAGCGATGTCGCGTTTGCGGAAAAATTAGAATTCGATGTGATAGCTTACATGAAATTAAATGTAATATACATGGAGGTAGTAAAATGATCCGGATAGCCTGCTTTGGAGAGAGCTGTGTAGATATTAATTATATCGACGGAATGATAATGCCGGGCGGAAACAGTGTCAATGTCGCTGTATACAGCAGTATGCTTGGTCACAAGGCAGCATATATAGGATCTGTAGGAAATGATGAGTTTGGAAAACTTGTAATGGACTCCATGGATAAATTTGGAATTGACCAAAGTAGGATCAAAGTGGTGAAAAATGGAGAAACCGAACGTTGCTGCTGTAAGCTTATTAATGGCGACAGGGTACTTAGCATGGAAAACCATGGCGGCGTACTCTACACAGATCCGGTCGTGCTTGATGAAAAAGATATGGAGTACTTTAAAAGCTTTGACATAATTCATGCTAATTATTGGGCATATCTTGATAAGGAGCTTCTAAAGCTTAAAGATATCGGAGTGCCTATCATATATGATTTTTCACAAGCAGGAGATGAAGAAAAGATTGTAGTGGCTTCAGAATTTTCCTCATATATGCTGTTTTCCGCAAGGAAAGATCTTACAAAAGAAGAAAACCATGAAATGATGCGTATGGCTGTCGACAAATATCATATGCAGATGAGCATAATGACCTTCGGAGCAGAGGGTGCCTACATATATGACGGCGTAAAAACCTATTATAAAGAACCGTATAATGCTGAAAGCAATGCTGCAGATACTACAGGATGCGGAGATTCATGGATAAGCGGATTTATAACTGAATATACAGAATGTATGAAGCGCCTCAAGATTCACAGAGAAACAACAGATGGTGATTTTTTAACAGAGGCTAATATTTCCGACTATCGTGAACATGCAATTGAATTCGCTATGTGTGTAGGCAATATGAGAGCAAGGGCGACTACTCAAATAAAAGGCGCATTTGGCTGCGGCATGAGCTTCAGCGAGTTTTATGAAAAAACAGGCATCAGCCTACAGTAATCAGAAAACTGTATCTAGTGAATACAATAAGGGGGTGTATCACAGGATACAGTTTTTTTATAAATATATGGATTTAATTATATTGGTTTCTGATAGTAAGACTGTTACACTTATTCTCAATCGATGGTTAATTTCAGCCCGTTACTGTCTTCATTCATCATGAATTTGACATTACTTCCAACCATAAGCTGTTTTGTCAAATGAACAGGAATCTCATTATTGTCGAGAACTGTTTCCTTTAAAACAAAGAGTGGGCTGCCTTCGTCAATATTCAGCTGTTCAGCTTCCTCTTTGGTTGCAATCGATGTCTCTAATTCTATAGTATTGCTGCCGTTGGAAGCAGGGTCAAAACCTGTTTCCTCCATAATCGATTTATAAAGAGATCTATTCTCCATATCTTTATTCAGAAGAAAAGCATATTTCCCGAAAGGAAGCCAGGTTTCCTCAATTAATATCGGTTTGTAATCAATAAAACGCACTCGCCTGAGATAAACAACAGGCTCACCCGGCTGCAGTGAAAGAATAGATATAAGCTTTGATGTAGCCGGCTGCTGTTCTAAAAGAAGAACGTGAGTGTATAAGCTTCTGTTGTTTTCTTTGCAAAAATCTGTAAATCCTCTGAAGTGATTTGATTTCTGCTGCTTTATATGTTCTTTTACAAAGGTTCCTTTACCGTGTTTTGTGACAATTATTCCTTCATCGATAAGGACAGACAATGCACTGCGGACTGTGACTCTGCTCACACCGAACTCGCTGCAGAACATTGCTTCACTGGGCAAAAGCTGACCCGGATTGTATTCGCCGCTTTCAATGCGTGCCTTAATTTTATCTATGATCTGTTGATATAAGGGAACCAGACTCTTATTGTTTAGCATATATATACCCCACATTTATTCATATCTAATTATATCTGATAACTTGTATTATGACAAGTTATCCCGCTTGAATAAAAGAGTCTTTTACAAAGTCAATGCAATAAAATATAAAAAATACCTTGTTGATTTCTGTCAGATTGGAGATATACCATGGATAAAAGCTGAATTCGAACAATACAAGTTGACATGATGTATTAATACGAGTTAATATGAGCAAAAAGGAGCCGAGACATTTTCATTATAATTCAGGAGGATCTAATATGATTGGCTATGATGAGCAGCAGATTTTAAGAAAAGCGGATTTGATGTATGCCTTAGTCGGCGATATTGAATCAATTGCAGATAGTGTATGTGAGGCGGGTTTTGATAATATTCTGCTGACTTCGTCAGGTGGATCATTAGCGTCGCTGGATCAATACAAATATATGATCGGTAAATTTTCTGATATCCCTGTAATTACAGAAGTTGCGGCAGAACTGCCTCTCGTAGGAAATAGTTTAGTAGGAAGCAAAACGCTTGCACTTATGCAGTCTAAATCCGGAGATACAAAGGAGACTGTAGCAGTAGCTGAATGGCTTAAAGAAAAAGGTGTAACAACAATATCGTTCTGCGGAAAAGAAAATTCTCCTTTGGCAGAGCTTACATCATATACGCTTTGCTACGGAGAGGGAGATCCGCACGATATATTACCTCTGTACCTGTTCGGAAAAATACTTTATAACATGGGAAAATTTGACGGGTACCCGAAGCTCCGTGAAGAAATGAAGGAGTTCGGAAGGATCATCTGTGATATCCATAAGCAGGCTGATGCTCAGGCTTTGGAATATGCAAAGCTTTTTGAAACGCAGGATGAGCCATATCAGATCTGGGTAAGTTCAGGAAATACCTGGGGCTTCACCTATGACATGGCAATGTGTATTTTGGAGGAATGTCAGTGGCTGAGAACAAAATCTGTAACATCGCCTGAATTCTTCCACGGAACGATTGAACTGGTACAGAAGGGACTTCCGGTCTGCATAGGTATGGGCGAGGGTCCAACAAGAGCGTTAGATGAAAGAGTAGCACGATTCTGTAAGCCGCATACGGATAAACTGTTTATTTTTGATACTAAGGATTATCCGCTGAGCGGTATAAGCGAAGAATTTCGTTGGCTTTTATCCCCACTTACACTCTTAATGATATATTATCGTATTTCACATGATGTGGCTGATATTCGTAAACATACACAGGATATCAGACGATACTACAGAAGATTAGAGTACTAAAAAATCGGCATAATTATTGTGAAAAACTATTAGATTTATCATTCAAGCTGTGCTGTCATTATGCAGACTGTTGAAAATATGGTTAATATATGTGATAATACGTAATATAACTATATAATACAAGTTCTGAATGAACGGTGGGATTTATGACTCTGAAGAAGTTTATAAATAGAATATTGCAAATGCTGTTGGTATTGCTGGGAATCAGTTTCCTTACTTTTATGCTGACATATCTTGCTCCGGGTGATCCTGCAACAGCAATGTTCAGTGCAGCGGGCGTGACTCCGAAGCCGGAACAATTAGAAGCGGTAAGAGTCTCGATGGGACTGGATAAACCA
This sequence comes from uncultured Lachnospiraceae bacterium, assembly GCA_934438085.1. Lineage (GTDB taxonomy): Bacteria > Bacillota > Clostridia > Lachnospirales > Lachnospiraceae > Avilachnospira. The sequence continues at coordinate 39,474 of CAKSBC010000003.1, read as the reverse complement.
TTCTTTGTACAGTATATGACATGGTTGACAAACTGTCTTCACGGAGATTTCGGCACATCGTTTTCCAATAAAAACCTTGTGCTGAATCAGATCATGGGAAGATTGGGAGCAACAGCAAAATTGTCGTTTTTGTCAATGGGTATAATGCTTATTATATCTATTCCTTTAGGAGTGATTTCGGCAGTAAAAGAAAACAAATGGTGTGATAATTTGATCAGAGTATTGAATTTCATGGGCATTTCAATGCCGGGCTTCTGGCTTGGACTTTTGCTGCAGTATGTTTGTGCAATCAATCTTAAATTGCTTCCGGTAGCTTCACAGGGCATGGGATTAAATAAGATGATACTGCCGAGTATTACATTGGCGGTTGCAATGACATCGAAATATACAAGACAGGTACGAGCTGCAGTGTTGGATGAGCTGAGCATGGACTATGTGGTAGGCGCAAAGGCACGAGGCTTAAGTAATGCTCAGATATTATTCCTGCATGTTTTGCCTAACGCAATGCTGCCGCTCATTACCTTATTGGGTATTTCCTTTGGTTCTCTTCTTGGAGGAACAGCTGTTGTAGAAATGATTTTTTCTTATCCGGGTCTCGGAGAGCTTGGCATTCGTGCAGTACGAGGAAGAGATTATCCGCTGATTCAGGGATTTGTACTTTGGATAGCTTTGATCTACATGGTGATAAATCTAATTGTAGATATCTCATACTCCTTGTTTGATCCGCGTGTCAGAGAAAAGAGGCAGTCATGAAGCTGACGGAATTTATCAGACAACAAAAGAAACTGATTATCTTTGGCATGATCGTAATAGTTATAGCTTTGACAGCTGTCATGGCTCCTCAGATCACGCATTATGATCCGGTAAAAGCATCTCTTAAGGATGCACTTCAGGCACCGGGTGCCGAGCATTTGTTCGGAACAGATACATTAGGCAGAGATATATTCACAAGAGTGATATTCGGAACACGAGTATCCTTGACCAGTACACTATTATTGCTGGGGATAGTACTTGTGACCGGAAGCTTTTTAGGAATTATTGCTGGCTTCTTCGGAGGATTTATAGATACGATCATTATGCGCATAGCAGATATAATGATTGCATTTCCGGATATGATACTTGCTATAGCAATTGCCGGAATACTTGGGCCGAACCTGGTGAATTCAATCACGGCGATAGCAATTGTAAGCTGGCCGCGATATGCGAGATTATCAAGAAGTTTAGTTCTGAAGATCAAGAACCGAGATTACATTTATGCGGCATATATTACGGGATCCAAAAACGGATATTTGCTGAAAGAGTATTTTCTGCCGAATATTCTGCCAAACTTGATTGTTACGGCAGCAACAGATGTAGGAACATTTATGCTTTCATTAGCTTCTCTTTCATTCCTTGGATTTGGAGTTCAGCCGCCTACACCGGAATGGGGATACATGCTGAGTGAAGGAAGGCAGTATATGCAGGCAGCGCCTTGGCTGATGATATTTCCTGGATTGGCGATATTTATAGTAGTATCAGTATTTAATCTGTTCGGAGATTCAGTCAGAGATCTTTATAACCCTAAAAGCACTGTAAATAAAATAATTAAGTAACGGAGGCAGTATGAAGAAAAAAACTATAGCAATAACTATGGCAGCAGCAATGATTGCAGCAACTCTTTCAGCTTGTGGTTCAAACCAGGAAGAAACAGCAGCTGCTTCGACCGATGCCAATACAAGTACAGAAGCTTCGTCAGCTAAGAAAACAGAATTAAATGTGGCCACAGAGCTTATGGCTACAACAAACGAACCGGCAACCGGATGGGACAGCTGGTATGTTCAGCGATACGGAATCGGTGAGTGTCTGATTCGAAACGGAGATGACGGAACAATGCAGCCATGGCTTGCAGACAGCTGGAGTGTTGCCGATGATGAACTTACATGGACATTTAATATTAAGCCAGGGGTTAAATTCTCAAATGGCACAGATTTGACTCCTACAAAGGTTGTGGAGTCTATAGAAAGATTGTACAGACTTACAGATCCTGCAAACGGCGGAGAAGGTCTGCCGCAGGCATATATGACATACAGTTCAATTACAGCGGATGACGAAGCCGGTACTGTAACAATAGTTACCGATAAGCCGACACCGGATATGCCGGGGGTTGTAGCTTATCCATGGATGATGATAGTTGACGCTGAGGCAACGGAAAATATAGATACGATCACATCAGCTCCGATATGTACAGGTCCGTATGTGATGGATTCATTTACAGAAGGTCTTGAGATCAAGTTATCAAAGAATCCGTATTATTACGATGAAGTACCTTTTGAAAAGGTTAATGTTATGAGGATCGCAGAATCATCCTCTCGTACAATGGCACTTCAGGATGGAAGCGCAGATCTTGCGATTAATATTGCAGCGACAGACCGTAAAATGCTTGAAGACAGCGGATATAATGTAGAGGTCACAGCCGGAGGCCGTGTTTGTGATACCTTCTTCAACTTCAGCAATCCTGTACTGGCAGATCCGGAATTCAGACATGCCTTCAACAAAGCAATCGATGGAGAGACTGTTGCGAATGTGACCACAAACGGAGCATATATGTATGGTTATGCTGTTGTTCCGTCAAGCTATGACTATGGATATGACGAGCTTAAGTGGGACGACGGATATGATCCGGAAGCAGCAATGAAAATGCTTGACGATGCAGGCTATGTTGATACCGACGGAGATGGATACCGCGAGAGTAACGGAAAGAACATAGAGCTTAACTACGTTGTTCAGGCAAACAGAAGCATGGATCTAATAGCTCAGGCAGTTATGGCCCAGCTTGATGAGGTCGGAATCAAGGCAAACATACAGCTTGTTGAGCATTTGAATGACTATCTGTCAAACGGAAACTATGATATTATCAATGCCTCTATTTCAACAATGCCTACAGGTGATCCGGGATCTTATTTCTCTCGTTGGAGAACCGGGGCAACTGACAATAGCTGCGGATATTCAAATCCTGAATTCGACGAAATATTTGACAAGATGATCGTTGAATTCGATTTTGCTAAGAGAAGAGATTATATAATTCAGCTCCAGCAGATCATTATTGATGATGCTGCAGCACGCTGCAACGGATACTATGCAACAAATGTATGCTATACATCTGCAATCACGGATGTTGTAAATAATCCTTCAGAGTATTATTGGATAAATAAAGACATTAAGCCTGCAGAATGATTTTAATTAAAGGCTAAACTACCTTGCAGCAGTGTAAAAGCTGCTGCAGGGAATTTTTCATCAGCGAGGAATAATTAATGTTAGATATAAACGATATGACAATTTCATACGGAGATAATCGTGTTATTGAACATTTTAATCTATCGGTAAAACCGGGAGAAATCGTCAGCCTTGTTGGTGAAAGCGGAAGCGGAAAGACAACTGTTGTAAGAGCAATTATGGGGCTTCTTCCGGGAAACGGAAAAATAGAATCCGGCGCCGTCATATATGATGGAAGAGATCTTTCAAAACTGACCGACAAGGAAATGAAAACCTTAAGAGGCAGCGAAATATCGATGATTTTCCAGGATTGTGGTGCAATGCTGAATCCTATACGCAGAATTGGGTCACAGTTTCAGGAATATCTTAGAATTCATGATAAGAAATTAAGCAAAGATGAAGCGCGAAAAAAAGCAGAATCTATGCTTACATTAATGAGTCTTCCTGACAGTGCACGCATTATGCGCAGTTATCCGTTCCAGTTATCGGGAGGACAAAGACAGCGTATAGGAATCGCAATGGCTATGAGCTTTGCACCTAAGCTTCTATTAGCTGATGAGCCGACAAGCGCACTTGATGTTACGATTCAGGCACAGATAGTTCGTCAGATTCTGTTGATGAGAGATATGTACCATTCTTCGGTAATAATGGTAACCCATAACCTGGGAGTGGCGGCCTATGTGTCGGATAAAATCCTTGTAATGAAAAACGGCAGTGTAGTTGAAAGCGGAACACGTGATGAGATTTTGAAGCATCCAAAAATGGATTATACTAAGAAGCTTATAGAGGCGATCCCGGTAATGGATGGTGAGATATATGTCTGATAATAAAGAAGTAATTATAAAAGCAGTAAATGTATCTAAAAGCTTTGATTTAGGCAAGGGTATTAAGCTTAAAGCCAATAATTCCATAAACCTTGATATTTATAAGGGAGAGACACTTGGAATTGTTGGAGAATCCGGATGCGGAAAATCAACATTTATACGAATGATACTGCAGATGGAAAATCCGACAGAAGGCCAGATATTGTTCAAAGGAAAAGATCTGTCTGAACTTAAGGGAGAAGAAAAACGCCAGAGCAGAAAGCACATACAAATGGTGTTTCAGGACCCGGATGGATCATTCAATCCGAAAATGACAATAAAAAGGATAATATGTGAGTCATTGCTGAATTACGGAGAGATCAATTCATCACAGGTGGATGAAAAAGCGGAAGAACTTTTAAAGATGGTTGAACTGCCTGCAGAGTTTAAAGACAGATATCCATTCCAGCTTTCCGGAGGTCAAAGACAAAGAGTGGGTATTGCAAGATCCTTAGCTATAGATCCGGAGGTACTCGTACTTGACGAAGCAACGTCTGCATTGGATGTATCTGTACAGAAAAGTATAGTGGATCTGCTGCTGAGACTTCAAAAAGAAAAGAATATCACAATTATATTTGTATGCCATGACATTGCCCTTATTCGATCAATGTCACATCGAATCATCATAATGTATTTGGGAAATGTTGTGGAGATCGTTCCAAGCCGCAGACTTGGGCAGGAATTTGCTCATCCATATACAAGGGCTCTTATTGATTCGATTTTTTCATTAGACATGGATTTTTCAAAGAAGATCGAGAGCATTGAGTCGGAGATTCCGAGTCCGCTTCATGTCCCGAGCGGATGCCCGTTCAGAAACAGATGCGATCAGTGCATGCGCATATGTGAAGAAGAAAAGCCGGACTACTATGAAGTTGAAGAAGGTCACATGATAGCCTGTCACAAGTTTAAAAATAAATAAAAACATATTTAGATATTGTTATTATGAAAACAAGCCAGCCGTAATTAAGGAGAAGATTATTATGTTTAAAATATGCGGTTTTGAGTTGGAGCCCGGAACAAAAAAGCAGGTTATATTAGGCGTAGACATGGGAGATCTTACACATGTCGGAAAAGTGACGAATATTCCTGAAAATGTTGAGGTCGCACAGGGGACAAATAATTATGAAATGCCGGCAACATTGATTTGCGGAAAAAAACCTGGCAAAACGGCGCTTTTTACAGCCGGAATACATGCGGGTGAGTTTCCGGGAGTGGCTGCAGTCGTTCATGCTGCAAAGGAAATTGATCCCATGGAGGTTTCAGGCAATATAATCCTGATTCATAATGTTAATGTATCAGGGTTTAATATGCGTACGAACGGACTTGTTTATGAGGATGATGCGAACCTTAACGGCAATTATCCAGGTGACGAGAATGGTACACAGGGAGAGAGAATTGCGGCATATTTCGTTAAAAATATATTCCCATATATCGATTTTTGCTGTGATTTTCATAGCGGCGGTAATGGTGAATTTATGTATCCACTGTTATTTTATCCGATAAACTGTAAGTCGGAAGAGGCATCTTATAAAGCTGCTTTAGCTGTTGATATACCGCATATTGTTATTTCAAAAGCAGAAAAAGGAGAGGTGCATTGGGCGGCAAGACAGTTTGATGTTCCGGGATTTATTATTGAGACAGGCCATTCAAGTCTTGCCTGCAAGGAATGGATAGATCTTGATATGCGCAACATTTTCCTTATCCTTGATCATCTTGGAATTTATCACAAGGCCGAACTGAATCCGCAAATGATATGTAAAAAAATCGTCTGCGGCGACAATGATTATCTCGGAGGTGAGGCAGACGGCATGTGGGTGTCTATGGTAGAGGCGAATCAATGGTTTAAAAAGGGAGAGATACTCGGAAGGATAGAGGATTTTTACGGCAATACACTATACACTTATACAGCAAAAAAGGATGGACTTGTTCTGTATCTCAATAGCGGAATTTATGCAAAACCGGGATTTGATATGATGGCGCTTGCATATACCGATGGAATAAAGGAAATTTAAACTTAGAGAATAATCAGGAATAAACATACCGGATGTTATACCCTATTATACCTTTGCTTTCGAGGGTATAATGGGGTATAACTTTTGGTGCTGAATTGCAAGGCTGTGCAGTGGAACCATAGCAGGATAGTGAGTGATATTCATGTTTAAAAATGCAATTATAAGTATTACAATCGGGTATTGTAGTCTATAATCTTTCATAAGACAAATGAAAAACCTGATTGCGGAGAAGGATTCGGTGAAGATCAATAAAAAACAGATATTTAATATTATCCAGATAGGAAGTAAGGATGATCTTCCGAGCAGGGCGTTTGATTATTTCATAGTGCTTACGATACTTGTAAATATTGCAACGCTGTTTTTGGAGACCTTTGACCAGTTAAACAGCTGGCAGTCGATGTTTGAGTGCCTTGAAAAAGTTACATTGGTGATATTTTGTATCGAATATGTACTTAGATTGTGGACCGCTGAATATCTTTATCCGGGAAGAGGAAGGATAAAGGCAATACTTAAATTTATAGTATCGTATGATGGCATAGTGGATCTTTGTACTATCCTGCCATTTATAGTTTTCTCGGGATTTATTGCATTCAGAATGCTGAGAGTGGTAAGAATACTGCATCTTTTCAGGATCAATACCAACTATGACTCCTTTAATGCTATAACGTCAGTACTAATAAAAAAGAAAAATCAGATTATCTCATCATTATTTATCCTGCTGATACTTATGATGTTCTCATCTCTCGGAATGTATAGTGTGGAGCATGACGCGCAGCCGGAAGTATTTACAAATGCCTTTTCAGGTATCTGGTGGAGTATTTCGACTATACTTACCGTGGGGTACGGAGACATTTATCCGGTGACATTTATAGGGAAATTAATGGCAATACTAATTTCGCTGCTTGGTGTCGGTGTTGTAGCCATACCGACCGGTATTATTTCGGCGGGCTTTGTGGAGCAGTACACGGAGCTTCAGGCACAGACGAATCCGGGCTGCAAAAAACAGCATGAGCTTGCGACAATATCAATCAACAAGGAAAGTGATATGCTGGACAAAACAGCTGCAGAGATAGAAGAGCAGAATGACATCTCCATTTCACTTATAATCAGGAATTCAGAGGTCCTGCTGCCAATGCCTGCGACGGTTATAAAAAACGGGGATATTATAGTCTGTCAAAGTCTGGAAGGTAAAGAGTATAATGTAGCCTCTTCTACGCAGGAACATTTTCCGAAAATTAAAAGATAAGAAGTTATGACGGCAATTAAAGAATTTTTCAAAAAAGAAACTGTTTTATGTGTGGCAGGGGCGGCAGCGCTCCTGTCTGTATTTTTCGTACCGGTGAATACAGGATATTTAGAATACATAAATTTCAGGGTGCTTATATTGCTGTATTGTCTTATGGCAGTCGTACAGGGCTTTAAGGATATAGGTGTATTTGATACTATGAGTGCTTCACTTTTAAAAAGAGCACATGATCAAAGAACGGTAGCACTTCTGCTTGTGCTGACATGCATGGCTTTAAGTATGTTTATAACCAATGATGTGACACTTGTAACCATGGTGCCGTTTACGATAATGACATTTGAAAGATTGGGCTGTGTCGGCAAAGATCTTATAAACTGTCTTGTAATGGAAACGGTTGCAGCGAATTTAGGAAGCATGCTGACACCGCTCGGAAATCCGCAAAATCTATATCTCTATGCGAAATATGGATACACCATGCCGGATTTTATAAAGCTGATGCTGCCGCTGTTTATATTGTCGCTGCTGCTTATAGTTTTGCTGACGTTTTTCAGCATGGGGAAAGGCAGCAGTAATGTGCCTGCAGTAAAATGTGATTTTGATGGAGGTCAGAGTCAGGCAACTAAGGAAAATGCAAATATAACAGTCGGTCAAGCACAACTACAGGCTTCGATCTCAACTTCTTATAAAAACAATGAAAAGACGAAGGAAATGAAGCTGCTCATATTCCTTCTGTTATTTGTACTTTGTATTTTGACGGTGGCAAAAGTTTTTAATGAATATGTGTTATTTGTTGGCATAACCGCCGCAATGTTGATAACAGACAGAAAAGCATTGAGAAATGTTGACTACCTCCTGCTTTTGACCTTTGTGTTTTTCTTTATTTTCTCCGGAAATATGGGAAAGCTTACTGCGGTCAGCAACCTGATCGAACAGCTTATTAAAGGCAGAGCATTGCTTATTTCTATAGTTGTTTCGCAGATAATAAGCAATGTTCCGGCAGCAGTGCTGTTATCGAATTTTACAGCAAACGGCAGAGCACTTATACTCGGAACAAATATAGGCGGACTCGGAACTTTGATAGCGTCAATGGCAAGTCTAATAACCTATAAGTTGTATGCGGCACAAAGCTTTGCGGAGACCGGGAAGTTTGTGCGCAGATTTACATTAATCAATTTAGCATTGCTGGTAATACTGTATCTGGCAGTGGTAGTTGTGTTTCAATAATTCTCCCATAGTGGTATAGTTAAAAAATGATTTATTAGAATAAATAAGTATATAGCTGAAGAGGAGAGAGATTATGAAGAAGTTACTGGCAATCCTTGATCATTTTTCACGGTGTTATAAATAATGGGACATATATATTTTATAAGGCATGGGCAGACCGTGTGGAATGTGGAAAACAAAATCTGCGGGGCTACGGATATTGCACTCACGGATAAGGGACATGAACAGGCGATTGAGACCGGGCGCAGAATCTTAAAAGAAGGAATAAAAGCTGATCTTATACTGTATTCCCCTCTTATTCGAGCAGCAGATACTGCTAAGCATATTTCTGATATAACAGGAATTCCGGCAAGAAAAGAGCAAAGACTTATTGAGCAGAATTTCGGTAAATGGGAATCTACACCGAGAGACGGGGCAGAATTTCTAAAGGCAAAGCAGGTCTTTACAGATAGCTATGATGGCGGAGAATCAATGCTCAGAGTAGCACAGCGCATATATAACCTTTTAGATGAGCTGAAAAAGGAGTCTGAAAGCAGGACATATATTTTAGTTGCCCACAACGGTATAGCGAGAGTTGTTAATTCATATTTTTATGATATGACAAATGAGGAATATGCCGGGTTTGGAGTGGCAAACTGCGAAATAGTTAAGTATGAATTTTAAACAGTAAGTAAGGGTGGACAAAAAGTGTTGTTTTGAAGTGTAAATCAGCCAAGCATACAAGCCTGATTAGCAGATTTAACTTGGAAAAATAAGCCCTTCCGGGTCTGTGTTAAGCTTTTGCTTTGCACATTCCAGGAAGGGCTTTTCATTATCTAAAACCGTATTTTGATAAGGTTTTAGATAATGAGTAGGCCTTACAATCGTTATAATTCAGGTATGACAATTTTTGTGTAGGGAGTCACCTCATAATTAAAACTCAGGCAAATATATTTTTTTATTGAGCAAGTTACTTTTTAAGCATATCAATGACAGCTTTTTTAAGTTCACCGGCAGCATGTTCGATATCAGGCTGAGCAAATATAGCGCTTATTACTGCGATTCCGCAGATACCGCTTCCACGGAGTTCCTTGACATTGTCATGGGTGATTCCGCCGATGGCGATTACAGGGATATGAACTGCATCGCAAATAGCTTTAAGAGTGGAGCGGTCTAAAACTTCTGCATCATCCTTTGAGCCTGTAGGAAAGACTGCGCCAACTCCGAGATAGTCAGCTCCGTGAGCTTCGGCCTTTAATGCCTGCTCTACAGTCTGAGTAGAAACACCTATTATCTTATCCGGACCTAAAAGCTCTCTGACATTAAGAGCCTCCATATCACTTTGTCCGACATGGACTCCGTCTGCGTCGATTTTCTTTGCGATTTCAACATTATCATTAATAACAAACGGAACGCCGTACTTTTTGCAAAGTTTTTGTATCTCAAGCGCTTCCTTAAGGAAATGCTCTTCATCAAGATTCTTTTCGCGAAGCTGAATGAAGGTTGCGCCGCCCTTTATAGCTTCCTCAACCTGCTCATAAAGAGTTTTATCACCGAGCCAGTGACGATCGGTTACGGCATAGAGCAGGAGGTCTTCGGATTTACAGTTGCAGTTATTATCGTATTTCATATTTTGCTCCCTTTTCAAGTTCATCTCCGGTCATATTGCATATTGCGTCAATAATACGATTTCTGTAGGTGGAGTTGCCGTCGCCTGTCTGCATATGTGACCAGCCTATTTCGCCGGCAAGACCCATAGCGCATACTGCAGCGGCAGCAGCCTCTAAAACATTATCCTTATTCGCAGTAATAAATGCTGTCATCATTCCGGAAAGCTGGCAGCCGGTACCTGTGATCTTTCCCATTTCGGCACGGCCATTTCTGATAACAAAGCAGCGATTGGCATCTGCAACAAGATCGATGGCTCCGGTTATAGCTATAACAGCATTGCTCTTTTTGGCGAAGGCTTTAACAAATTCAATTGCCTGAGAAAGGGTTTCCTCGGTTACGGCATCAGCGACGTCAGCGTCAACGCCCTTTGTTGTGCCGCGTCCGTGAGCAAGAGTTTTGATTTCGGAGATATTTCCCCTAATAACTGTAAGAGGAAGCTCTTCCATAAGACGCGTTGCAGTCTCAGTGCGAAGCGTGCTTGCGCCTGCGCCGACAGGATCCAAAAGGATAGAGTGTCCGAGCTCTGCTGCTTTTCTGCCGGCTCTGAACATTCCTTCTATGCTCTGCTTATTAAGAGTACCGATGTTAATGTTAAGACCGCCGCAGATAGATGTGATATCAACGACATCTTCAGGCTCGTCAGACATTATAGGGCTTGCTCCGCAGGCAAGTAAAATATTAGCTACATCATTAACTGTGACATAATTTGTTATGTTGTGCACGAGCGGTACTGAGGCTCGGACATTATCAAAACATTCTTTAAGCATGTTGATAGATCCTTTCTATTATTAATTCTGCATTCTGATCTGCTGTCCTTTTATAAGCGGATAACGTGAAAGCTCAGAGCTGTCCAGATCGGTCTTATGCATGTCGATACCGGAGATCTGAGAATTTTCATACGTCGTATAATAATATATGCCTTTATCGGTATTACAGCAAGAGCTGTATATAGTTATTTCGTACTGATCATTGCCTTGATGAACGAGGCCGCGGGTCTGTTCAACCGAGCCCAAAATGTGGAAAAACTGGCTGATGCTTTCGGATTCCGAATCACCTGAAACGGAATTCATTTTTGTAAATGCAACTCTTACGAATCTGGACATTGAGGAAAGGTCGCCAGGAAGCCCCATTCCGCCCATGCCTCTTGAATATTTTGAAAGTGAAAGCTCCGGTGCAAAGGTGTTTTCAGGCTGTTCACGGCTTAAGGCCATGTAGTTATTGAGATTAAACAGCTGATAATCAAACGGCGGGTTATTGGTCATAACACCGACAGGATCATCGTGGATGTGAATGCCGTCGGCCATAGCTTCGACAACAATGCTCTTATCCTTGTCGGATATCATCCAGTGAAGCGGTGAAAGCGGAAGCTCCTTGGAAAATGCAGTATCGCATAAGTTTATGCGTTCAATAAGTGAGCGTGCCTCATCGGCTGTTTTGCATTGTCCGAGTACAAATGGAATAAATTCGAATGGTGAAATATTGTAAATGTTATCGGCAGCAGTGAGCGGCTTATATACTGCATTGCCGGGGAAATTGAGTCCTGCCATGCTCAAGCCGTGTTCGTTGGTCGCATCATAATAGAGCGGATAGTCATTAATGATAGTAGCCATGCCGATAAGTGCATAGTGAGTCGGTATTGAGTCGACATGTCTGAAATCAAATTTAAAATTTCTCGGAGTTACGGTTACTTCCTCGGCATAAGAGAATTCATAGTCGAGAGAACGACCGAAGTAATGATCTTTGGTCTTGTATGTTATAGCTGTACACATGAGGAAGCCTCCTTCTTAATGAAAAATTAAAATAAATCACTGTGAGTGCCGGTTCTTGTTAAAAAGAGGATTAAGTCTTCATCTGAAATTTCGTAAATTAATAACCAATCAGTAGTAATATGACATTCTCTAAAGCCTATATAGTCACCAATTAATGCATGATCCTTGTTTTTGGGCGGCAGTGGTGTTCCGTCAGCAAGTTTCTTAATGATATCAGTTAAAAGTGAAATGTTATAACCGCGCGCCTGTGCACGTTTTAAATCTTTCTGAAACTTATTAGTCGGTCTAATATTATATTTCATGAAAGTAAATCCTTCATCATAGTATCTACGTCAGTATAGGTTTTGCCAATAGAAGGATCAGCTTTCATCTTGCATACTTCTTCCATAGCCTTCTTGGTTTCATCATTAGGAATCTCAGCACCAATCTCAAAAGGAATACGGTATTCTCTTACAGTTTTTTTGGCAAATAAATTGAATGCTGTTGTCATAGTCATTCCCATGTCAGTGCAGAATGCTTCAAATTGTTTTTTTAAATCGCTGTCTATTCGAATATTTATATTTGTACTTGCCATAATATTAACATCCCTCCTTATATCTTATATACATTGTATATAGAATAAATGACATTGTCAATACAATGATGAAGTACAAAAGCCTTGACAATGGTACGAAATCGTACTAATATGAATGCAAGCAGTACGAAACCGTACTAAAACGCACGAAATGCACGAAATGCGTGAAAAATGAGGTGAACAGAATGCAGATGAAAATTTCGGGAGAATTAAAAAGATGGAATTATCTTATAGGTGAATCAGAGGCTGTTTACCATAGCATAGCTACAGATATGGGATTAAGCAACAGTTCAATGATGATACTTTACGCAGTATGCTGTGAAGGTGAGGGCTGTTCACTAAAGAAAATACTTCTTCTATCCGGACTTCCGAAGCAGACTGCTAATTCTGCATTAAGGAAGCTGGAGGCAGAGGGTATGCTGTATCTAGAATCAGATAAAGGCAAGCATAAGAAGGTGTTCTTAAGCGATGAGGGCAGAAAGCTTTCAGAAGCTACAGTCATGAGACTTATGCAGAAGGAAGACGAGATACTTGCAAAATGGAGTGAAATCGAATTAAACATGTATAACAGCCTTACAGAAAGATATCTTACAGATATAAAGAAGGCAGCAGCAGAGCTTGCCGAAGAATACAGAAAGGGATGACGTAAAGAGGCAAGATAGGAAAGATGCCCGAATAAGGTATAAATATATGATACAGCTTTCAGACAAATTTAATTTAAGAAAAATATTCAAATTCACGATACCATCGGTAATGATGATGGTAGTAACCTCAATATACAGCGTAGTAGATGGCTTTTTCGTTTCTAACTTTGCAGGAAAAACACAGTTTGCCGCAGTCAATTTCATAATGCCTGTCATAATGATGTTAAGCTGTCTGGGATTCATGTTCGGAACCGGCGGCAGTGCCATTATTGCCGGATGCATGGGAGAAGGCAAGGATGAAAAGGCCAATGAGGTATTTTCGCAGAACATTGCAGTATCGCTTATTCTCGGCTTTATCATAGCTGTTTTAGGCTTTATGGGTATGCCTTTTATAGCGAGAAGCTTCGGCGCAGAGGGTGAGCTTTTGGAAAACAGTGTCCTTTACGGACGTATGTTGATGTGCTCAATGCCGTTTTATATACTGCAGTATGAGTTTCAGGCACTTTTTCCGACAGCAGAAAAACCACACCTGGGACTTATGGTAACAGTTGCTGCAGGTGTCACAAACATAATACTTGATGCTTTGTTCTGTGCGGTATTCGGCTGGGGCTTAAAGGGCGCTGCTGCCGCAACCATGATAAGCGAATATATCGGAGGCGGAATTCCGCTTATTTATTTCATAAGCAAAAACTCCAGTAAGCTTCGTATAAGAGCATTCAGTCCGGATATGAAATCTCTTTTAAGAGTCATTACAAACGGCTCATCAGAGCTTATGAGCAACATTTCAATGTCTTTAGTGGGAATGCTTTTCAACATTCAGCTGCTTAAGTATGCCGGTGAAAACGGCGTTGCGGCCTACGGGGTGATAATGTATGTGAACTTTATCTTTATTTCCATTTTTATAGGTTATTCGGTGGGAATTGCTCCGGTATTTTCATTTAAATACGGCGCTAAAAAGGTCACAGAGATAAAGGAACTGCTTGTAAAGAGTATATTAATAATAGCCGCTACGTCAGTGGTAATGTTTACGGTCGGACAGCTGTTAAACGGCTTTGTTGCGGAAGCCTTCGTGGGATATGATGCAGAGCTTAAGCAGATTACATGTCATGGCTTCAGAGTATTTGCATGTGCATTCCTATTCAGCGGATTTTCAATATTCGGCTCAGCGTTCTTTACAGCGCTTGGAGACGGACTGACCTCGGCACTTATTTCATTCTTAAGGACACTTGTGTTTGAAGTGGCCGCACTTTTGATCCTTCCGCTTATCCTTGGTATAGACGGGATCTGGATGTCTGTAGTAGTTGCGGAACTCATATCATTCATAGTGACAGGAATGTTCGTGTTCGCAAAACGAAAGAAATACAATTATTAAAAAAACTTTATCTATGCTTTCTTCCTGAAGCAGACGGGATATCCATCTGTGAACGGTATTTGGCAATAGTTCTGCGGGATACATTTATACCCATTTCGGCAAAATACTCTTCAATAGCCTGATCGGAAAGCGGCTTTGTCTTATCCTCATCAGCAATGATTCGCTTAAGCTGATCCTGAATAGCTCTTGATGAGATATTCTGACCTGACTGAGGCGCAACAGCATTTGAGAAGAATGTATCAAGCGGCAGGATGTGCCCGTCAAACTGCAGATATTTATCCTTTACGGCACGGCTTATAGTTGAACTGCTTAAACCAAGCTCTTCGGCGAGCTCATTTCGGGTAAGCGGCTTTAAAGAACCGCCCGTAAGGAAAAAGTCGATCTGTCTCGATACTACGAGACTCAACACCTTTTCAAGTGTGCATGCTCTCTGACGAAGCCCAGTTATGGCCTCATTGGCCTCCTTTATCTTATCCTTAAGATATGCGGCTGTCTCGCCATCCTTTTCGCTTTCGGAAAGCAAGGAGCTGTAGTAGCTGTTTATTGAAATATTAGGCAGAGCCCTTTTGTTAATGCTTATGTTAATGCTTCCGTTATCAACATTTACATAAGCATCCGGAATGATGACGGCATTAGGGCTGTCCGAGAAAAAGCCTCTGGACGGAATCGGATTTAGGGATTTGATGATATTTACGGCTGTCATAAGCGCTTCATCGGAAAGACCGGTGAGCTTGGAAAGCGTCTTATAATCATGGGCTGCAAGCTGAGGCAGTCCCTTCATAATTATAGTTACAAGGCTGTCAATGCTTACATTTTCAGCGGCAGCATCAAGCTGGGAAAGCTGGATAAGCAGGCATTCCGAAAGAGTCCTTGCACCTACCCCGGCAGGATCTAAGGACTGCAGCGTAAATAAAGCTTCCTCCATATCGGAAACCGGAACCGAAAGCTCAGCGGCGAGCTCTTCTATAGGGATATCAAGGTAACCTGTGCTGCTCAGGCAGTCAATAAGATAAGAAACCAAAGAAAGATAAGGCTCCTCAATATTGCTTCTTAAGCCAAGCTGCTCATGCAGATATTCACTAAGAGTCTGCGGCTTTGATAAATATGCCGTATAATCCTGAGATTCGGAGCCGTCCGCAGTGTCAGCATTGACGGCAGATCCACCATGATATTCAATGGTTGAGGTGATGGCGGATTGCTCTGAGTCGTTGTCATTAACAGAAGCATATTCCTTAATGAGCGCATTGGTCTCCTCCATGCCGGACATGTGTTCAAGAGAAACATCTCCGAGGGGTTCTTCTTCAAGCTCTATAAGCGGATTACTCAAAGAAAGCTCACGAATATGTGCTGAAAGCTCCCAAAGCGGAAGCTGCAAAAAGGTCAGGGACTGCTGAAGCGCCTGAGATAAAACCAGCTTTTGTGTTAAATTCAGCTGCAGATCGAAATTCATCAAAAGTCCTCCCTTCTCACAAAAAAGAAATGATCGTTATAACTTAGAGCGATAAATTTCGCTTATCTTAAAAAATAGTGAAAATCGCCCAAAAGCTTAATTATTATAGTATAATGGCAAATGCAAATCAAATGAATAGAAATATTAATATAAGAGGTAGAAAATGAAACGTTCACTTGTAATACTTATGACGGCAGTGCTTGCTGCAGGAACCTGTGTTGGATGTGTACCAAAGGAGAATAAGACAAAGGTCTCCATTGATCCGGATTTCAGTGAGCCGGATGTTATAGAGCTTGATTTTACAGAGCTTAACAACATGACTATTGCAGGCTTCGGCAATGTTACCGATACTCCTTATACATTTATATCAGCAGTCAGCATAGACGGTAATAATGATAATAAGCAGATAACAGCAGATGTTGAGGCTGTAGACGGTGCGACAAAAGAGGACGCAGAGCATTTTGCAGCAGCGCTCTTAAGACATATGAATGATGCCGCATGCGATCAGTATACAACCTTTGACATGAGCGATCAGGACAGCTTCGGAAATCTCTATGACACTTACAGTGTAAATGTAAATATCGCCAATGAAGCTGACGGCTCAGAGCTGTTTACATTAGACATTCCGGCAGGCGAGGAGATCGAGCTTGATCCTGATATCGAGAAATATGAGGAAGACTGGAAGGAATACGGAAACCTTTATCTGAAGGGACAGCAGGACGAGGAAGCGCAGTACGAGTCAGAGCTTGCAGCAGAGGAAGCAGCTGAAGCTGAGGCTGAAGAGGGTCAGGCAGCAGAGACTGCAGAGAATGAGGAAGCGGCTGAGGACGAGGCTGAAACCGAAGCTGATACTGAATCAGAAGCAGAATAAACAGCGGAGCCTGCATATTGAAGAATAAAATTCAAAAAATCGTAACCCTATATACTTTATTGCTCATGGCGGGCTTTCCGCTGTATATGACCAAAAAGTATTATGACATTCAGGATGATAAGATGTACTTCATGATGTATGTTACTGCGGCTTTTATGGCTGCGGTATGCGTCGTTGGCATCATCCTGTTTGTTAAGGAACGAAAAAATATTAAAACAGCTGAATTAAATAATAATCCTGCCGTAAACAAGAATACGGCAGGAGATAAAAAAAGCACTATAGAGGGCAAGGAAAGCACTGCAGCAAGACTTATCGGGATAGTAAAGAGCAATACATCTTTACCCGACCGCTTTGCGCTGTACTTTTTTATAGTTTTATTGATCTCAACCATCTTTTCAAAATGGCAATATGAGGCATTCTGGGGCAATATGGGCAGATATCAGGGACTGTACATGTGGATCTTCTACATGGCAGGCTATCTCATGATATCAAGATTTTATACACCAAGAAGATGGCACATTAACATTTTCATGCTGATCGGCATCATAGTATGCGGCTGGGGTGTGCTCGATTTCTTCTTTATGAGTCCCTTCGGCTGGCAGACAGCGGCAAGAGACTATATGGCTTTTGACTTTTCATCAACTATAGGAAATGTCAATCTGCTTACCGGATTTGACGGAATCATACTGCTTGTGGCTTCGGCTTTATTTATAGGAAACGGAGACAAGGCGGAGCCGGTGAAGGCTAAGACATATAACACAGAGGAAGGAAAATGCTGCGAAGAAGGTACGTGTGCAGAAAATAAGGCAGACTGTGAAAATCGTGGCGGAAGTATTTTGATGCTAAGCGATGCATTATATCTTGTGACTGCATTTACAGCATTTATGGGACTTATCTGCGGCTTTTCTGATAATGCATTTATATCAGTGGGAACCGCTGTTTGCTTCCTGCCGTTCTTTGCTTTCGGAAATGGAAAGCGCATGGTCAGATATCTGACACTGCTTGCAGCTTATGCGGGAGCGTTTGTGTGCATCGGCAGTCTTATAGCTTCCGGCAGACAGACTGTATCCATAGAGCATTGGGGCATGCTTTTAGAAGTATGCGTAAAATATGCCGACAAGCTTAAAGTATTGTTTGCGGCTCTGATCATCATAAGCATTGCCGCAAAGCTCATTTACAGCGCAGTTAATAAAAAGAGCACTCATGAGTCGTTACCATTAATACTGAGAAGTATATGGGCGGCACTCGGTGTCATGGCTGTGCTTCTTATCATTTACATCTTCTACGATGCAAATACAGGAGGACATCCGGAGCTTTACGCACCTTATTCCAATCTGCTGATATTTAATGCTGATTGGGGAACCAGGAGAGGCTTTAACTGGAATCTTGCGCTTGGCTATATTAAGGATTTTCCGTTCTTTAAAAAGCTGTTCGGCACCGGCCCGGAGACCTATCCGATATACACCTACAGCTATGACTATTACAACATGGTCAATGCCTATAATGAGGTCTATGATTCACCGCATAACGAGTGGCTGCAGTATCTGTTTACAACAGGAATACTTGGCTTTATAAGCTACTATGGCTGGGTGATAACTTCGATCGTCTCAGGCTGCAGAGCACGCATGAAAATGCATAACATAGGAACAGCCTTTGCATTCGGAGCATTAGTATATACATTAGTATCATTTGTGAATATCAGCGCACCGTGTCTTACACCTATGGTCATACTTTGCATGGGAGTGGCTTCGGCAGCAGGACGCAGCAAAGCTAATGATATGATATATAATAAGGAATAGGGATAAAGAGTTTTAAACTGACGCTGATATACATTTTTAATGTTACAGTAAGGAATAAGTATGCAGCCTTATCATGATTAAGGCTGAGTAGTATTATAAAATGCTGTCATGTGGCTTAAATAAGGGGCAAGGCTATATGGAAGTATGGAAAGCGTGGGAACATGAACCCTGCAAGAAAAAAAAGTAAAAGACGCGAACAATGCAGGCACCTCTACAGAGCTGCCTGTAATTTGCTTTTATTGTTAGCTGAGGCCTTTGTGTTCTATGAGGTCTGGCTGCATTTTTATAATCCGAATTTCAGAAATCCATATGTTTTTAAGGGCAATGTATTTGCGGCATGCGTGTATTCTGTGCTGATGCTGTTAATGAAAAGATTTTACGGGGGCCTGAAATTAGGATATCACAGATCCTTCAACATTATCTTCGGACTCAGTATGACGTCGATACTTACCAACATCGCAGCGTATTTCATAATCATACTTCAGGCGGCTACCTGGTTTCTGTCACCAATACCTGCTGTTATATATGTGAGTCTGATTGACATTGCCATAGTCATTGTCTGGGGACTTATTTTCAACAGACTTTTCAGACGTATATTCCCGCCGAATAAGTTAGTGCTTATAGCAGGCACGGGAGCAGACGAGCTGAAGGCTAAGTTCGCTCAGCGAGCTGACAGATATCACATTGCCGATACCATTATCATACCGGGAAGCACTATCTGTGAATCTGCAGGACATAAGATGCAGCACAGAACTCCGGCAGCAGTGCTTATGAATGATGAAAATGATGAGCATACAGTCAAGAAAAGCTCCGAGGAAATACTTCGTAAAAAGTTCTTTGACGGACTTGAGGCCTATGACGGCGTGGTTGTCGGAGATCTTACTGCAGAGCTTAGAAATGATATTTTGAAAAACTGCTACTCAAGAGGTATCCGCACATATTCTCTGCCGAAGATAACCGATGTCATTTTAAAAAGCAGTGAGACGATGGCGGTATTTGACAGTCCTCTGTTTTTAAACCGCAACAGCGGATTATCGATAGAGCAGGCACTGGTAAAGCGTATCAGCGATATCATTATGTCACTGATCGGACTCATAATCACTTCTCCGTTCATGATAGTTATAGCAATAGCTATAAAGGCTGAGGACGGTGGCCCGATATTCTTTAAACAGAGGCGCTGCACCGAGGGCGGAAGAGAATTTGATATAATCAAGTTCCGCTCAATGATAGTAAATGCTGAGCAGAGCGGCATTTCCGTGCCGGCAACCGAGAAGGATCCGCGAATTACCAAGGTCGGAGCCATTATAAGAGCAACGAGACTTGACGAGCTTCCGCAGCTTATAAACATACTGCGCGGAGACATGAGTGTAGTCGGTCCGAGACCGGAGCGTATAGAGCATGTAAGAGAATATTGCGAGGACATACCGGAATTCAAATATCGTATGTCTGTAAAGGGTGGTCTTACAGGCTATGCACAGGTGTATGGCAAATACAATACTTCGGCATACGATAAGCTGAAGCTGGACCTTTTGTATATACAAAATTACAGCCTGATGCTTGATATGGAGATTATACTTAAGACTGTGCAGGTACTCTTTACAAAGGAAAGCACTGAGGGCTTTGATAAGGAAAAATCTGAGTCATTAAGCGAAGCAAGCAGAAGACAGAACGAAAATAAGGGTTAAACGTGTTTGACTGAAAGGAGAGGGATTTGCAATGAATATATATATAGTTACAGATTCCTCCACCTATGAGCCGAGAGCTGAGCTTATATTACGATATTTTGCGGATAAAGGCGATAATGTCACTCTGATAGGCACCTGCTTTGACCATAGGAAAAAGCGAAGAAGAAGTGATATATCAGAAACAGACTCTATAGATGATACAGGAATACGTCATATATATTTAGATGCCGGAGGCTATAAAAAGAATATCTCTCCTGCAAGACTTTGGTATCATCATAGATTTGCGAAGAAGGCGTACAGACTGCTGAAGGAACTTATTATCGGTGAGTCACTGATATATCTTCTGCTTCCGGGAAATTCTCTTGCAAAGGTCGGAGCAAGACTAAAGAAGGAGCTTAACTGCCGTCTGATATTTGATATCATCGATCTCTGGCCGGAGTCATTGCCGGTCGGCGGCGTTGAAAAAACATATCCAATAAGATATTGGAAAAAACTGAGAGACGATCATCTTAATGCAGCAGATCACATAGTTACAGAATGCGCTTTGTACGGAGACTTGCTCGGGCTTAATAAAGAGAATATAAGCATTATGTACTGGCCCAAGACTGAAGAGGTCAGGCTCAGCGATGATAAAGCATATATACCTACAGAGTCTATTTACATTGCCTATCTCGGATCTATAAATAATATCATTGACATACCGCTTATCAGCGAGATATTGAGCGAGGTGAATAAGCGAAAGCATGTTATACTTGAAGTGATCGGAAACGGTGAGCAGGCGGAAGCATTTACAGAAGCACTTAAAAATTCGGGAATAGAATACCAATTGCATGGTGCAGTATTTGATGAGGGTAAGAAGCAAAAAATATTGCAGGGCTGCGAATGGGGCATCAACATTATGAAGCCAGGTGTGAAGGTTGGACTCACGATGAAATCGGTCGAATACATGGCTAATGGACTTAGACTCATTAATAACATCCCCGGGGATACCTGGGATATTGTTGAAGGCGAGCATATAGGTGTGAATGTCGGAGTTAAATCTATTGAAGTGTCTGCTGATAAGGCTCTGAAGGATGATGTCCACAGTAAAATAAAAGCTGATGATACACATGCATCTAAGAATGAAAGGTTTAAGCCGCCAATAGCGAGCGGTAAAGATGCAGCCGAGGCAGCTAAGCTAATATTAAGATTTACATGCGCAGATCGGGTACAAATACATAGGCTGTATGAGGAGAGATTTTCGGTAAGAGCCATGTATGAGGTGCTCGATGAGATACGACACTTGGCGATTGGATAAGAAGCGGCGGTTATGCATTAAAATAAAAAGGTCATCAAGACTGATTAAACAACAGATTACGAAACAAATAATAACGAAACAATAAATTATGAACATATTACATATATCACCATATTATCCTGATATAGAGGCAAATCATGCCGGAGGCGTATGTATGGGCAAGGAAATAGAGACCCTTGCCCTTTTTAATAATGTATATGTTTTGACATTTATATCGCAGCCGTTTGACGAAAAGCTGGCGGCAAAGCATAAAGGCGATGAAAAATGGCAACATGTAAGGATATCCAAGCTGTCGAGAGCTTTCCATGCGCTTATGATGCCATGGATGCCAAATTATTTTGCAGCAAGAAGCTCACTTAAATTTGCGATAAAGCTGATAAAAATGGTGCGAAAGTACAGGATCGATGCAATACATGCCGAATATGCATCGATGGGACAGTATCTGTGGATAAAAAAGCTGTTCCCAAAGCTTGAATTTAATCTTGTCGAGCATGATATGACTGCACAGTCCTTTGAGAGAAAGGTACAGGATGCGAAAAGTGTACATGATACGAAAAATGCGATAATAGGCAGGGCGGATTCAGCCAAAGTCGAGAGAAGCTCCAATAAAAATGCAGATGGTTCAAGCAACAAGGTAAAAGCATTGTTGAAGCTTAAGTATCTGAGTAATCAGCTTGAAAAGATAAAAAGACACGAGAAAAAGTACTGTCTCAGTGCCGATAAGCTCTTTACGTTTAACGAAAAGGATAAAAGACTTATAGAAGAGTTTTACGGACGTAAGGACACGGTGGTTCTTAACACATACTGTGGTATTGAGGACAGTGTGTTTGAAGAAGCGCATAGAGACATAATAGAGAAAGAGCCATACAGCATTTGTTTTTTGGGACAGATGGGACGTCCGGAAAATGACAGAGCCGGAAAACGCCTGATAGATATATGTACTTTCGTAAAACAGAGCGTGCCAGATCTCAGGGTATATTTAGTTGGCAATAAACCTTCGCAGGAGCTTATAAACAAAGCTGAAAAAGGAAACAACAACGCTGCCAATAAAAAGTGGATAACTGTCACAGGATTCGTCGACGATGTGGACATCTATCTAAAAAAGTCAAAGGCAGCAGTATTTCCGCTTGATATGGGAGCCGGGATAAAGGTCAAGGTACTTCGCAGCATGGCGCTTGGTACTCCTGTAATAACAGGGCAGGTCGGAGCTGAAGGTATCGACGAGGACGGAAATGTTATTGCTCTGGCTGAAACAGACAGAGAATTTGCAGATAGAATAATCGAGCTTTTAAGCATGAACGATACAAAACTTGAAGAATTAGGGCAAAGAAGCCGCGAATATATAAAAGAGCATTTCAGTTGGAAAAAGAGCGAAGAGATATTGAGAGAGGTTTATAGGCTATAACAGTGAAATTGGAAAGGATATAAAACATTATATTATGAAGAGATTCAGTGTTATAATTCCGGCTTACAATGTCGAGGAATATGTCGGAGAATGTCTGGACAGCATTTTAAATCAGAGCTTCTCAGATTTTGAAATCATTTTGGTTAATGATGGGTCAAAGGACGGAACGCCTGAGATTTGTAAACGTTATGCTGATAAGGACAGCAGAATACGATATTATTCCAAGGAAAACGGCGGACTTTCACATACGAGAAATTATGGAATAGACAAAGCTTTGGGGGAATATTTATACTTCCTTGATTCAGATGATATTTTAGAAGAAAATGCGCTCGATAAATTAAACACCATAATAGAAAAAGAAAATCCGGATATCATAGTAACAAGATTTAGAATGTTAAATAACATCAATGGAGAGTTAACTGATTCAAGCATATTTCCGGAGAATGCTCTAAATAATTCAGCACTATCTACCACAGAAAAATTCGAACAATGCTATTTGTATGGAGACATATCACCTACAGCTACATTGACAGTGCCAAAACTTAAATATATAAATGACCATAATTTCAGATTTTGCAATGGCATTCTGCACGAAGACGAACTTTGGACACCGCAGATATTTTTAAATG
Organism: uncultured Lachnospiraceae bacterium; assembly: GCA_934438085.1. Lineage (GTDB taxonomy): Bacteria > Bacillota > Clostridia > Lachnospirales > Lachnospiraceae > Avilachnospira. Next base: position 15,732 of record CAKSBC010000003.1, on the reverse strand, counting down.
CAGATACTATTTCGTTTTGTGAGGAAAGCTGTTATCAATACAGAATAAACAGAGATGGTGCGATAACAAATAAAATCAGCGAAAGAAATCTAAGGGATAAGATCAGAGTAATGGATGAGCTGATTGCATTATCTGATGGTGAAGAAATAAGCAAAGCGGTATCGGCATGCTATATAGACAGAGCTGCGTGCATGTATGCATGGTTTATTAATTATTCAAGAGAACTAAGCATTTATCCTGAAGTGGCAGAGGCATTAAATAGCAGAAGATATATTTTAAAAAAGGCAAGGCAGAAAAAATATCACATGATAGGAACTGTAATAGCAGTTCTTGGTGTACAGAGAGCGTTAGCAGTATTTTCAAAACTAATTTGATTAAAACAATAAAACAACACACTAATTCGGTTGGAAAGAAACTATGATACCAAAAATTATTCACTACTGTTGGTTCGGAGGAAACAAGCTGCCTGAAAAGGCAAAAAAATGCATAGAGTCGTGGCAGAAATTCTGTCCTGATTATGAAATAAAAAGATGGAGCGAGGATAACTATCAATTTGACTCAATTCGATTCTTGCAAAAGGCAGCAGCTGACGGCAAGTGGAGCTTTGTAACAGATTATGTCAGACTTGATGTTGTACATCAACATGGCGGAATATATCTTGATACTGATGTCGAGCTTATTAAGCCAATAGACGATCTATTAAAATACAAAGCTTTCTTTGGCTTTGAAACAAATGAAACAATTAATACAGGGCTTGGATATGGTGCTGAAGCCGGATATGAACCACTAAGAAAAATGATGGATAAATATAAAACAATGCCGGAATTCGAGTCTGAAGAACAGTACAGTAATAACACCTGTCCGACAGTACAGACACCATATATAGCTCAGGAAGGATTCAGGCTAAACGGAGGAGATCAGACTATAGATAATGTCCGTATTTTTTCAAAGGAATATTTATGTCCGCTTAATTATCAAACCGGCGAATTAGCAGTAACAGAAAATACAATAAGTATTCATTGGTATGCTGCATCCTGGATGGACGAGGCAGATAGAAAAGTCATGGAAATGCGCCAAAAGCTTACGCCGATGCTTGGAATGAAAAATGCCTGGAGAGCAGCAGTATTGATTCAATATACAAGATATAAGGGAATAAAGGAAACATTCAGGTACTATTTGAAGAAAATACACTGACTTGAAGAAAAACGATCAATAATATTGAATATATAAAAAACAAAAACAGGTGAGAAAGAAAAAGCAACAGAATGAAGAATATCTTAGATTTTATAAAGAGTAACGACAGCAAAATTAAAAATGTTTTATTTCAAACAGCTATGTGCATTTTATTTGCACAGGTTTATCTTATCGGAACTACAGTTACACTCCCGAATATAAGACTTACATTACCGGCATTCGGATTGATTATTCTGTCAGTTTTTATTCCATTTAAGTATTCTGTAAAACGAATCGTCATAAGTGCGGTAATACTTTTATCAGGCGTATATATTGCCTTGTCAACCAAAAATAATAATGCGCTTTGGATAGCAATTTTGCTGACATTTTCATACGGAGTTGATACAAAAAGCCTGATGAAGAAAATGCTGGCAGTGCTCAGCATTATATACTTTTTAGCAATGATATTAGCAATGCTTGGCATAATTCCTGATCTTACAAGAGAAGCATCAGCTGTGCCCGGAGTTATAAAGCATTCAATGGGAATTAATGATGCAAACGGAAACCACGCATTCTATCTAATTATTGTTAGTTTGATAATATCTTTATTTTATCAAAAAATGAAGCTCTGGCATTATGCAGTACTGTTTATCTTTAATATAGCGTTATATAAGTTAACTATTTGTCGTACAGCGATGCTTATAGTTGCATTAGAGCTTGCAGGAACATATATTCTGCAGAAGCTTGCAGATAAGAAAGAATTTGAAAAAGTTTTTCAGTATCTGATGCTTGCTGCGGATATAGGAATAGTTGGAATTATAATAATACTGATTTATGCATCCATTAATTTTAATTGGCAGACACCGTGGATTATTAAACTGAATGATTTTCTTACCGGCCGCTTGTGGCTTGGATATGACTTTTTCACCAGATACCCGATAAACCTCTTTGGAAATTATATGCCTGATCTTATAGGACAGACAGCGGTTCTTGATATAGGGTATTATGTATTACTGTTACAGTATGGAATTGTATCATTGGTATTCTATGTAATAATGAATATAATGCTGCTGCATAATTTTAGGATCAATAAGCAATTTGGTCCGTATGTAGCTGTGATGGCGATATTATTGCATATGTGTACAGAGAATATGATGCTGCTTGCATTTTATAACTTTACTTTCTTCTGGATTTCTGAGTTGCTTTTTAAAGATAGGGAATAACTGTTTAAAATATTAAAGATAGGAATTTAATAACATGAAAAATTCATTATTTAAAAATTCAATTTTTAATATTATTTATACACTATCAAATATTATTTTTCCTTTTCTGACGTCGATATATGTGTCAAGGATCCTGCTGCCTTATGGCGTAGGAAAGGTAGCTGTAGCACAGAATCTGGCTTCATATTTTGTAGCTATAGCAGCGTTTGGACTTCCGGCATATGGAGTAAGAGAGTTTGCCAAGGTCAGAGAAAAAAAAGAAGAAAAAAACAAGGTATTTACTGAGCTTTTTTTAATAAATATTATATCCACGACAGTTGCCGTAATCTGTTACATTGCCATAGTAGTGCTGAATAACGGCTTTAACGGGGAATGGAAGCTGTATATAATATGCAGCTTGTCTATATTTTTCAACTATATTAACATTGATTGGATATACAAAGGTTTGGAAGAGTATGGATATATTACAGTAAGAAGCTTAATTGTAAAGGCAGTATCATTTGCAGCTCTATTGGTTTTTGTTAAAACAAAGGATGATTATATAACCTATGCTTTAATTATATGTCTTGCGACCGGCAGCAACTATATTTTCAATATTATAAATTCAAGAAAATATGTACATTTTACATTTAAAGGACTGTCGGTCAAGGCTCATTTAAAGCCATTGATGCTTATTGCTCTTATAGCATTTCTGTCAACTATCTATAATAAAGTTGACGTTACGATGCTGAATATTTTGTCAACGGAAGAGGCTGTCGGATATTATATTTATTCACAGAAAACCATAAATCTGGTTATAACAATGACAATTGCAATAACCACGGCTTTACTGCCAAGACTCAGTTATTACTATGAAAATTCTAAAGAAGAGTTTTACAGCCTATTAAACAAAGGCTTTCAGGTATTGAGTCTGACAACGATTCCGTGCTGTATAGGGATATGTCTGGTTTCACAAACTGCAGTTAAGGTTCTATATGGAGATGCGTTCTCTCCGGCGGCAACAGGCATCGTGTATATGTGTCCGCTGATACTTATTAAAGGATTCGGAGATCTGTTTTGCTATCAATTAGCTTTCAGTACAAAAAATGAAAAGATAATAATCCCTGCATCATCAGCAGCATCGATAATTAATATCATTATGAATCTTATTTTCATCCCAATATTAGCTCAAAATGGAGCCGTTATTGCATCGGTTTTAAGTGAGCTGATCACAAATTTGATTCAGTATATTTATATAAAAAGAAGCCTCAAATATAAGATCGATTTAAAACCGTTATTTTCAATAGGAGTAGCAGCTTTAGGAATGAGTGCGGCAGTTGTTCTTTTAAAAATGATAAATTTATCGGATATAGGGTCTTTGCTGATATCAATATGCGGAGGAGCGCTGGTCTATGTGATAATTAATCTGGCATTCGGAAACAAGGTTATGTCGGAGATATTCAACAGAGTCGGAAGATGCTTAAGAATTAAACATGAATAAGTGTAAACAGTTTATAAAAAAAGTAATATATAAAAATGCAGGATTATTCACACTAAAATCACGCTTAGGCATAAGCGAAGCAAAAGGATTATTAGAGCAATGGTCACCGAAACCAAATGGGATATGTTTGACCAAAAATATCATAGATATAAAATATGATCTGCAGATTATCGTACCGGCATATAATTCGGAAAAATATATAGAGGAATGTCTTAAGTCAGTCTTATCTCAAGAACATGAATATTCTGTGCTTATTACAGTAGTAAATGACGGATCAACTGATGCAACAGCAGAAATATTAGAAAAGCTTAGAGGAGTCGAGCCTAAAAGCAATACCAGGCTTGAAATCATAACACAAGAAAACAAGGGATTTTCAGGGGCGAGAAATACCGGGCTTAAAGTACTTAAGGGCACATATATTTCATTTTTGGATTCCGATGATGTGCTTCCAACAGACATATTGCAGATAATGCTTAATACGGCGTATACAAGTAAAAAGGATATTGTCCAGGGTGAATTATACAGATTTACTGATACGGAGCCTTCAGAAGAAAGGATAAAAGACAGTAAAAAAGGAGACATTAATACTCTGTCCGGTTATCCTTGCGGAAAAATATATAGGTATACAGTATTAGAAAACTATTGCTTCCCGGAAGGATATTGGTATGAGGACACTCCAATATCATTTATATTGTTTGGCCTGCCATACAGTCATGAATACTTAAATGAAGTGGTATATGGTTACAGACAAAATCCGCAAAGTATAACATATACGTCAGTTTCTAAGAAGAAAAGCATTGATACCTATTGGATAACAGAGGAATGCTTAAAAGAATTTCCTTTGTTCGGGCTTTCATATGATCAGCGAGCATATGAATACTTACTTAAGCAAAGTATCATGAATGCAGGAAGAATACGTAAACAAAGTCGAAAAATAAGAGAAGCCGTTTTTATTTTGACGCATAATCTCATCAATACGTATTTCACTGATATGAAGACGAATAGCAGTAGTATGGCTGAAATTGAAAAAGCTCTTAAAAACAAACAGTTCCTAAGATTTGAACTTCTTATAAAAAGCATTGGCAATAAGTGACATATAATATGTAACTACTCAAACATGAGTACCATATATAAAGAAAACCCCGCATTTTAGCGGAGTTGCTAATAAATCATTATAATAAAGTACTCGCTATTGCGGGCTTAAGCCGGCGTGATTTTTGTATTTGTTGTTTGTTCAGTAATCGTTGCAATAATGCAGAAAGTTCCTTTCGTTAAAAGAATAGTTCCATAATCATTACTGTAATAGGAATGGATAAAAATGATCTACACATTAAAACAATTTGATATTCCGCTATGCAGATTTTTTGCTTCTGAAGACAGCAGCATACCAGAGATTAGAATTGAATGGGTTAATGAAGAAAAAAGAAATTTGCTGCCTCTTGATCTTACATTGACAGAGGAAGGACTTAGAAGCTGGTTAAAGCACAGGTCAATTCCTAAAAACAGGGCATATGTGCAGAACTTTTTAAGTAAGTGCGGGTTAAGTCTGAACAGACCTATGAACATTATAAGAGTTTCTAAAGGTCTGTCGCTTAATGACTGCTATTGGGTCACAGAAGAGGCATTTGACGGTAGTTTTGACAACTATAATCTTTATGAAAATCGATTCAGTCGTGTGCTTGCGCTGATTGCATTTACAGGATATGGCAGCAGTATACGAACCTCATTGGAATCATGCCCGGAATTTACTACAAACGGAATGCTGCCGAAATGCTGGCGAAGAGTTGACGGAAAGATAAAACTATACAAAGGCGGCACGAAGGGAGCTGCAAATACAGGAAACGAACCGTATTCGGAATTCTATGCTGCGCAGATCGCGGAAGTAATGGGATTAAATGCCATAAATTATAACCTTTCTAAATGGAAAGGCGAACTATGCTCAACATGTGAGTTATTCACAGACAAACGATACTCATTCATGCCGGTTGGCCGTATCGTAAAATCTGGAGGCATGCAGGCTGTGCAGGAGTATTATTCAAAGCTCGGTGATGAATTTGTAAGCGCGCTTAATGATATGCTCGTTTTCGATGCCATTATATGTAACACTGACCGACATTTTGGTAATTTTGGGTTTATGGTGGAAAATGAAACGAATTTGATAGCTGCACCGGCACCGTTATTTGACCATGGTAATTCACTTTTAAACTACGCAATGGATACAGATTTAAACAGTGACAAAGCAATGGAAGAATATGTATCAACACTCATGCCGTGTGTTTATAATGATTTTATGGAAGCTGCGGCAAGCGTGATGGAAAACAGGCAAAGAGAAGGAGTGCGAAGACTTCTTGAATTTAGATTCAAAAAACATTCCAGATACAATTTACCTGACAGAAGGCTTAAAGCAATAGAAACTATGATACATAAAAGAGCAGTACAGCTGCTTGAGAAATAAAGGAAAAAGAAAAGAATGGTCGTTTTTGGCCAAACAGTTCCTGCGATTTGAACTTCTTATAAAAAGTATTGGCAATAATTAACATGTAATAAAACGCACACATATGATATTGTGTGGATATTGCATAATAAATAAATTAAATATTCATTTAGTATACAGAGTACATTTTACCCCTGCGCAGTGATATTATAGGTCTAAATTCAATTTTGTTTATGCAAAGCTATAGACTTTATAGATAACACGACAGGTCTGGTTTCATTGAGGTCTGCTTTGCTCTTCGCCTAAAGCGGGAGCCATATTACAAGTGCATGCATCGAAAGCATCAGGAAAGAGAGCGGGCACTGTTTAGTAAAATAGATGAGTCCCCCGCTGAGGCAACACAGAGAGGGGGACTTTATGTCTTTGTATGAGATCCTGTCAACCATAGATGGTTTCCTATGGGGAAATCCGTATCTATTTTCACTTATGGGTATCGGTGCAATCATCGTTATCATGTCAAAGGGCTTTGTCTTCAGACATTTCGGTCACATCATGAAGAATACGCTCGGCTCGCTCACTTCCAAAGAAGCTCGTGATAAAAATGAAGGAAAAAGCGTATCTCCGTTTGAGGCGGTTTGCGTAGCACTCGGCTGCTGCGTAGGTACCGGTAATATTTCCGGTGTCGCTGCTGCTATCGCTGTAGGCGGCCCGGGAGCGTTATTCTGGATGTGGGTTTGGGCATTCTTCGGAATGACTGTTAAGCTTGCAGAGGCTACGCTTGGTTCATACTACAGAAAAAAGACCGGAGACGGTGAGTATGTAGGCGGTCCGTATTACTACATGGCAGAAGGTATCGGCAATGACAAGGGCTGGAAGATCGGCTTTGCACTTGCAGGTCTTTTCTCATTTGGCTTTGTAGCGATGTTCCTTTCAGGATCACAGGCAGGACCTATAGCAGAGACTCTTCATGCTTCCTTCGGTATCCCTATGATGCCGTTCACTATTCTTTTCTGCATATTCGTAGCATATACTCTTTGGAAGGGAATTCCGCATCTTGCGAAGGTTGCAAGTAAGATAGTTCCTTGGATGTGCATACTTTATCTCTGCATGGGAATAATTATCATTCTCAAAAATATCGGCAATGTTCCCGCTGCAATCGTATCAATATTTGAGGGAGCATTTACAGGAACCGCTGCTACAGGCGGATTTGTAGGCGCAACAGTTGCAACGACAATCAGAACAGGTGTTGCTCGTGCGGTAGATTCGAATGAAGCCGGCATGGGAACTTCACCTATGATCTATGCAAGAACAAAGACTGCACACCCTGTACGTGCCGGCCTTTGGGGCGTATTTGAAGTATTTGTAGATACAATGGTAGTTTGCTCAGTAACCGGTCTTTCATGCCTGGTAACAGGACTCTGGAGCAGCGGTGATACAGCCATGACACTGGCAATAAGCGTATTCCGTCATGAGTTTGGCGGCATAGGAGTTGTAATGATATGCTTTATGATGCTGCTGTTTGGATTTACTACAGCGACATCAGCGCTTGGATATTATGATGCGGCACTGCAGTATCTTTTACGCAAATGGCCTTCATTAAGCAAGCGTGCATCTATGATATTCAAGATCGTTTTTGGTCTTCCGAATATTTTCATCGTAGCAACTATCAATTACACAGGTTCTGATTTCAACCTTTATTGGGAATTTGTAAACATAATCATTTGGTTCCCTGTACTTTGGAACGTTATAGCACTTTTGATACTTTCGCCAAAGTTTGTAGAGCTGACAAAGGACTATGAGGCACGCTATCTGCATAAGGGTACAGTGAAGGCAGATGCTAAGCTGTTCTATGCAACAGAGCCGGATAGAGAAATAGGTGAATAACGAACAAATGGAATAACGAATAAATGATATAAAGAGGATCTCGCTTACGAAACTGAGACTTATATACTCGCAAGCAAGATCCTCTTTTTAAGATAATTATTAGATAGAGAAAACCGGAAGGCTATTATAAAAAGCTATGAAATATAGATTTTACAAAGAAAATATAAGACAGAAAACCATTTCGGAGCTTCTTAGTATGCTTGAAGCAGGAGAAATAACCAGTGAGAAGCTGGTATGGGCATATCTTGAGCATATCGCGGCTGAGGATACGGCAGGAAGAGGGCTCAAATCTGTAAGAGAGTTTAATCCTGATGCATTTGCAATAGCAAGAGAGCGTGACTGGGAAAGAGCTCACGGAAAAATCAGAGGCATACTGCATGGAATACCGATAATGCTTAAGGATTCTATAGATACAGGCGATAAAATGCATACGACCTGCGGGTCTGTGGCACTCAAGGATCATTATGCCAAAGCAGATGCATTTTTAGTTAAAAGGCTTAGAGAGGCAGGCGCGATAATACTCGGAAAGAATAATCTATCTGAATACTACGGCTTTGTCTCAATGAGTTCACCCAACTGCTACAGTGGAATTATAAACGGTTCACCTATAAATCCTTTCAGCAAGGAAGATAAAAAACTGAAACCGGGTGGTTCCAGCGGCGGAAGTGCAGTTTCTGTTGCAGCGGATTTTACAGCAGCATCAATCGGTACAGATACAGCCGGGTCAATCTTCGAACCGGCATGCTTTAACGGTGTTGTAGGATATAAACCAACAGCAGGACTTGTGAGCAGAACAGGAGTGTTACCTGTGCTTATGTGTCAGGACGTTCCGGGTCCTATTACAAGAAGTGTAAAGGATGCAGCAATCATAGCGGATGTCATCATAGCAAGGGACGAAGAGGATCCTGATACCTTCTGTGCCGAAGAAATCAGGCAGAGTACAATAAAGCTTGCAGACGGACTTGATGATGCTGAATTATCAGGAAAACGTATAGGAATAGTGAGAACCGGATATATGTCAGCGGCAGGCGGTATGGTAAGCGATGAAGAAGAAGTGCTTGAAGCAGCTGTAAAGATGCTTGAAGAGGCCGGAGCAGTTATCATAGATATAGAGGGATTCTTGCATGCGGAGGCATTGGAAGAGCCTGAAAAGCATACGGAGCGTCTCAATGATGTGGTTATGTGTGACGGATTTAAGGTGAGATTAAATCACTATCTGGCAAAACAAAAGGATATGCCGTTTAGGAGTCTTGCAGAGCTTATCGCCTGGAACAAAGAGCACCCGGAGGCGATACCGATAGGGCAGGATTATCTGGAATATGTAGAAAACAGAGAAGATCCGATCATGAATATGGCATTTGTAGAAGCTAGAGCAAACGATCTTGATATTTGCGGTGAGCGTGGTATATGGGGCGCTTTTGATAGATATGAGCTTGACGCTCTTATTTTGCCGGGGGTTACAGCGCAGGGAATACCTGCAACAGCCGGAAATCCTATTATCTCTATTCCGTGCGGCATATCAGAAAGCGGTGCACCGGTAGGACTTAATCTGGTCGGCCGAATTATGGATGATCATGAGCTATTGAAAATTGCTGCAGCCTGCGAAAGGGCATTACCGAAAAGGCCGATCCCAAATGTGTGATCAGGACAGAAACAGCGCAAAAACAACGAAAAAACAGCGCATTCACTCAGTATTTAGGCGGTTTGCAGTAAATAACGACAAATATTCATCAAAATGCAAAAAGTGTATTTGACGTAAGGTATCATATATTATATACTGCGAACCGTAATAATATTTTGGAGGGTGTTATGTTTATAAATACTATCTGGTCGCTGCTGCCTCCGGTCGTAGCGATCGTTTTAGCGCTGATCACCAAGGAAGTATATTCCTCACTGTTTATCGGTATTGTGTGCGGCGGACTGCTTTATTCAGGTTTCAGCTTCACAGGCACAATAGAGCATGTGCTGACAGACGGAATCATTGGTTCAATATCTGATCCATACAATGTCGGCATATTGGTGTTCCTGGTAGTGCTCGGAGCTATGGTAATGCTTATGAACCGCGCAGGCGGATCGGCGGCATTCGGACGCTGGTCACAGGAGCATATCAAAACAAAGATAGGAGCTCAGCTTTCAACAATAGTTCTGGGCTGCCTTATCTTCATAGATGACTATTTCAACTGCCTTACAGTAGGGTCTGTAATGAGACCGCTTACAGATAAGCACGGAATCAGCAGAGCAAAGCTTGCATATCTTATAGATGCTACAGCAGCACCGATATGCATCATCGCACCGGTGTCATCATGGGCAGCAGCTGTATCAGGCTTCGTTGAGGATGCAAACGGTCTTGAGCTTTTTATCCGTGCCATCCCGTATAACTTCTATGCGCTGCTTACAGTGGCAATGATGGTGATACTCACACTCACAGACTTTGACTACGGTCCGATGAAGTCTGCTGAGCGAACCAATAACCTCAATTACTCGGCACCTGATCCAGAGCCTTCTCCTAATATTACAGGCGCTGATGATCAGCCGGAGCCTCCGGTAAGCACAAAGGGCAGGGTTATACATCTGGTTCTTCCTATATGCGTGCTTATCGTTTGCTGTGTTACAGGACTTATATATTCAGGCGGATTCTTTGACGGAACTTCGTTTGTAGAGGCATTCTCAGGAGCAGATGCTTCAGTCGGACTTTCAATCGGTTCTGTAGCAGCACTTATCATAACAGTGGTGTTTTTCATTGCTTCCGGAGTGCTTGACTTCAAGGAGTGCATGAATGCTCTGCCTGAGGGCTTTAAGAGTATGGTGCCGGCGATACTTATACTGACATTTGCATGGTCATTAAAGACTATGACAGATTCGCTCGGAGCCAAGGAGTATGTTGCCGGACTCGTGGCAGTCGTAGCTGAAAATGAAGCTATCATGAGCTTCCTGCCTTCAATGGTATTCTTAATCGGCTGCTTCCTGGCATTTGCAACCGGAACCTCATGGGGCACATTCGGAGTATTGATTCCTATAGTTGTTAATGTTTTTGGCGGAGATCTTTCCAATGAGCTTATGATCATTGCCATTTCTGCCTGCATGGCCGGTGCCGTATGCGGAGATCACTGCTCACCGATATCAGATACGACCATAATGGCATCTGCGGGAGCACAGTGCGATCACCTGCTGCATGTTTCCACACAGCTGCCGTATGCGCTGACTGTGGCAATAGTTACATTTATATGTTACATCATAACAGGCTTCGTAAGAAGCGCGGTCATCTGCCTGCCGATAGGTATAGTGATGATATTCGCGGTGCTTATGATGATAAAGAAAAGAGCGAAGGCTTAAGGATATGAGGCCGTAAAAGACAGCTGCGTTGAGTGCGAACTTGATGCGGCTGTTTTTATTTGAATGACTGTGTATGAAATTGAAAAGGATTGCATAGTTTTACTGGATTTCCTACAGTTAGATGCTGAAAAGCACAGCAACAAAATGTTGAATACTCAAAAAATAATAAAGCGATAATATATCTGATATAATATAGGTGAACTTAAATAAGTAAAAGAAAAGGGCGAACATGAGCAATTCAAATCGATTTAGATTTCAAAAGTTAACACCTATAAAAAACGCAGATATTAATATTTATAAAGATGCGATTGATTTTGCGTTAATGGATGATGATATTAGAAATGTGGCTTTTACCGGAGGATATGGGTCCGGTAAAAGCAGTGTGCTTTTATCTTATGAGCAAATACATAAAGAGTATAGATTTATACATATATCACTTGCGCATTTTCAAAATACGGGCAATGAAGCTGATGGGAATAGTGAAAAAGAAAACATCTCAGAAGGTGTACTTGAGGGTAAGGTTATAAATCAGCTGATTCATCAGATTCCAAAGAGAAATATTCCACAAACAGATTTTAGAATAAAAAATACAGATAAAAAATATGATGTAGCCATAAATACACTGATGACTATACTGTTAATAATACCATTTTTTTACATAGTATTTTTTGATAAGCTTAAAAGCATATTCGATTATTCAGGTAATGACTACAGCATATATTCTAATTTTTGCAACTGTATAAGGGCCAATATTTCAAGAGTAGTAAGCATTATAATTTGCATTGCCGTAGGTTCTTTATGGATATATAGGCTGATAAAACTTCAAAAAGACAGAAATATTTTGCGTAAGTTAAATATAAAAGGAAATGAAATAGAGGTTTTTTCAGAAAGTAAGGAGTCATATTTTGACAAGTATCTCCATGAAGTTGTGTATTTGTTTGAAAATTGCGGAGCTGATGTTATTGTTTTTGAAGATATAGACCGTTTTGAAATTAACAGTATATTTACAAGATTAAGAGAAATAAATATGCTGGCAAATATGCGCAAAGATACTGATAATAAAAAACCGCTGAAATTTTTCTATTTACTTAAAGATGATATATTCTTGTCCAAAGACAGAACAAAATTCTTTGATTACATTATCCCAATTGTACCGGTGTTAGACAGTTCTAATTCATACGATCAGATGCTCTCATATTTTGATAAAATTGAGATGATACAATTTGATAAGGATTTTTTAAAGGGCATTTCTTTATATATTGATGACATGCGTCTTTTAAAAAATATATACAATGAATTCATTATTTATTATAAACGCATCAATACAATCGAGCTGAATCCTAATAAGATGTTGGCTTTAATTGTGTATAAAAATTTATTCCCAAAAGATTTCAATGATCTGCAGATGAATAAAGGATTTGTGTACTTGCTTTTTAATGTCAAAATGAAATTTATTGAGGACTTAAAAAAAGATATTGAAACATCAGAGGCATCTGAAGAGGAGAAAATGGAAAAACTCAGACACCTTGAAAACGCTTCATTATCAGAAATAATCACGCGAAAAAACATTGATAGCATATTCAAGTATTCTTATACTAATGAGCTTGGAGAAATAGAAGAGTTTAACGATGTAAAGCGAAGTGAATATTTTGACTTATTGAAATACTTACTTAGATATGGCTATATAGATGAGTCATATAAAGATTATATGACATATTTTTATGAAAATAGTTTAAGTGGAAATGATAAAATATTTTTAAGAAGAGTAACTGACAAAAAAGGAGAGGACTGGAATTATAAGTTAGTAGACATAAAAAAAGTTCTTTCAATGTTGAGAATTACAGATTTTGAACAAGAAGAGACTTTGAATTTTGCACTTTGTGATTATATTATTCAGAACACTAACAGTTATAAATTACAAGTAGAGGTTTTAATTAAACAAATTAGAGCTAATGAGAAGTATAAGTTTGCAGAAGAATTTTTCATGGCTTCGGTAAACAAAAAAGAATTTGTTAGTGTTTTCAATACTCATTGGAATGACTTTTTTGCTGTAATGAAGAATAATGGTGTTTTCAACTATATGCAGCTTAAAGAGTATTCAGTTATTTCTTTGTGTGTGACAGATGAGGATACACTAAGATTAATGAATACAGAAGAGGTTTTGTCTAAATTCATTGCGGATTCTCAAGACTATATGAATATAGAAAAAATTGTAAGCGATAATAATTTCGATAGAGAAGAATTAATACAAAAATTAATTGAAGGATTCAAATTCCTTGAAGTCAGCTTTAAGCAAATGGATTATATTAGCGCTGACAAAGAACTGTTCAATAAAGTTTATGAGACTAATTTATATGATATAAATAAAGAAAATATTGAGAGTGTTACTAAGTATATATTTGGGATAACTGATAGTGCTGATATAAAGCATAGAAATTATTCTATAGTCATGAGTGATACAGACAGCCCATTCTATATAAGAGTCAATAAGGATTTTGCCGAATATCTGAATGTAATAATACATAATTGCGATAATCTTATAACTGATGATGAGCAGACAATTATTGATGTCCTTAATAGAGACGATATTCATTTAGAGTTAAAGAAAGAATATATAAGTTGTATAAATACAGTTTTTGACAATATTGGAGTATTTAAAGATGGAAGTATATGGTCAGTGTTGATTTCAGCTGAAAAAATTCAATATTGTGAAGAAAACATAATAGCATACTTTGAAAAAGTAGAACAGATTGATGAACCGTTGAAAATGTTTATAAACAAAGCAGACAAGGAACTGGATTTTTCAGACAAGAATATAAGTATTTCGGATGATCAAAAAGAAAGGTTATTTGACACTATAATTCCATGTAATGACATTAATGACAAGCAATATGAACAAATAATTAGTTCAATTGGAACTAAACTAGAATATTTTGATATAGCTGAACTGAGTGCGTCAAAAGTTGATATTTTAGTAAATGATAAAATTATCGTGATGAATGAAGATAATCTAAAGAATATAAGAGAAACATATCCAAATCGTACAAATCAATTTATTAAAAAGAATATTTCTAAATATGCAGAAATAATGACGTGGACTCTTGCAGATTATGATGAAATTATAGAGATTCTGTCATGGGATGTGGAAGACAGTATTAAGCTGAGGCTTTTGAAATTTATAGATGGGCCGATATCTGTAATAGGTAAAGCATATACAACAACTATTAAGAAAGCAATTCTTGAAGAAGATTTGATGCAAAGTGATATGGATCAATACCTTTATCAAAACTATAGCAAAGAGGATAAAGAGATACAAACTCTAATTTTAGATAATGCAAAAGAAAATATTGATAATATTATAAGCTCACCAGATATTGCCGAAAATGCACTTATTGATTCACTTATATCATCAACGGGTGTCGAATATGAGAAATTAATTAGCTTATTTACAGCAGCATTGCATAAATTAGATGAAGGAAAAGTAAAAGAATATCTTTTAAAGCTGCAATTAAGTAAGTATGTCGAAATATTTGATAAAAATAAAAGACCAAGGTTTGAATGCGATGAGTTAAATAAAAATCTTTTATGTGCATTTAAAAATAGAGGTTGGATAAAGGAATTCAAGGAATCAGGAGAAGGAGAGAAGCGATTCTATAGAATTAAGAGAAGCTAAAAATAATCAGCATTCAGCGTATTGGTTAATGAACGGTTACTTTTCATGGCATACGTTTTATTTTGTTTAATACAATTGTCATGAAAAAAATATATTTCCAAACAAATATATTTGAGAAAAAATGGCTGATATATTGGTGATGTATTGTGCTTTCTATATAGTGAATTTTAATCTGGAGATTATAGAGACATACTGAAATGTAATAAGTACTATTGAATAAGTAAAGTCATAATGATATGAAACTGTAAAAAACCGCTGCGTTGAGTGAGGATTCAACGCAGTTGTTTTATACTTAGTATACGTTGGATCATTTTGATGATTTTATGAAATGGCAACAACATAAAAATGCATGTGTAAAGGATAAAGAAAATGAAAAAGCTTTGGTTAGATGATAGTGATGAAAATATTGAAAATTCATTCTTAAGGAATATATTAGGAAGAAACAAAGATATATTGTAACCACTCAAACATGAGTACCATATATAAAGAAAACCCCGCATTTTAGCGGAGTTTCAATTAAATCATTATAGAT
>CAKSBC010000002.1 GCA_934438085.1 uncultured Lachnospiraceae bacterium | reverse complement strand
AAAAGAAGGACCTTGGGCTCTTATGTACCCTTGGTCCTTCTTTTTTCTGAGCTATGCTTTTTTCACAGCCCCTATTTATTTTTGTCTTATTCTGCTTATTCAGCTTCAAAAACTGTTCTTCCTTCGAAGAATGTTCTTATAGGTGCAACATTCTCGTGCTCTTCAATAGGAGCTTCTCTGAGATTCATGTTAAGGATCATGATATCTGCAGACTTACCTTCCACTATAGAACCGATCTTGTCATCAAGATTAATTGTTCTTGCACCGTTAATTGTAGCTGCCTGAAGTGTCTCATCAAGTGAAAGCACTTCATCCCACTGCTTAAGAGGCCCAATCAGAACCTTATCTACATTATCCTCAGGCTTCTGTGAAACGGATGTATCTGTTGAACGGAAGAACTCGTCAGAATCCTCTCCATACCAAAGATCAAACATCTTCTGAGGAAGTACTCTTGTCTGTGCACTGTAGAACAGCCATCCCATATCAGGCTTTGTTACTACATAGTCACTGTGGAATGCAACGTTGATGCCTGCCTTCTCAAGGCTCTCCATAGGATACTGAGTATCAAGAGCCTCCTGGCTGCTCATAAGCGGAAGATAAACACTCCAGTAATAGTCGTCCATAACTGCCCAGTAAGGTGCAACTATAGCAGATACGCCAAGCTCCTTCATACGTGGGAAGTCATCTCTGTCGATGAACTGGCAGTGTACGAGACTTACTCTGTCGTCCTTAAGCTCAGGATAAGTTTCCTCTGCCTTTTCAACTGCATCAAGTGCCATTGTTGCGGCAGCATCACCTATCTCATGAATGTGAATGTTAAGACCATGCTCTGCGCCATACTCGATGACCTGCTCAAGCATGTCTTCCTTGCCTGACCAAATGTTATTACTCTCAATATCATCATTCTCAAGAACGCCATCGGCATACATGCCTTCGCTCATGTAAGCAGTGCCTTCCTCAAGAACCTGGTCAGCCATCATCTTTATTGTGTTAACCTTGAAATACTCAGTCTCGTTGAGCTCCTCAGCCTTTACGAGCCACTCATCAATGTACTCCTTGCATTCCTCGAAGTTATCAAAGTCATAAGGCTGTACCCAGAATGAGCTGTGTACTCTTACATTGAGCTTTCCTTCCTTTGCAAGCTCAGACATTGCTGTGTAATAGTTCTCTGCTGTCTCAGGACCCATGTTGAGAACTCCTGCATCAAAGAATGATGTGAAGCCGAGGCTTGCAAACCAATCCTGCTGCTCAAGCATAGCTTCCTTGATCTGCTCAACTGAATATACAGGTCTTAAAGGAGTTACAAGGTTTCCTGCTGCTTCCTTAAGATGTCCCGTAGGCTCACCCTCTGCATCAACTACGATACGTCCGCCGTTCTGGATATAATTATCGTTGTATTCCTTAGCATATTCCTTGTCAATTTCAAGAGCCTCAAGAGCCTTTGAGTTAACCCAGTATGCGTGGCCGTCAACCTCCTGAAGCATCATTGGCTTATCAGGGCATACCTCATCAAGGATATCCTTGGTAGGGCTTCCGTTCTCAAAGCTTGATACCTGCCATCCTGTACCGACATATTCTTCAAGATCAGGGTTAGTTTCGATGAATTCCTTGATAATATCCTGCATATCCTCTATAGCAATGATATCAGCAAGATCGATCTCATACTTTGCTGAAATACCTGTATAGAAGTGCAAATGTGCCTCTGTCATAGCCGGCATTATAGTATTTCCGCCTGCATCGATAAGCTCTGCATCATCTGTCTTGTACTCAAGAGCGCCCTCGTCATCACCTACATAGACTATCTTTCCGTCCTGTAAAACGACTGCTGTATATCCGGCTTCTTCATCGCCCTCGATCTGCTCTACAACACCGTTTGTGATAATAGTAAGGGATCCGCTCTCCTCGGAAGCATCATCTTCAGCCTGACTCTCAGTTGTAGTACCTGGTGTCTCGGCCGTTTTTCCGCCTCCGCAGGCAGTCATTCCTACAGCAACAGCTCCTGCAAAAAGCAATGCACAGAGTTTTCTTTTCATAATTGCCCTCCTTGTTTCTTGTTGAAGTTGCTTTATCTTTAATGAGTTTCCTCGTAAGATACCTTATTATCCGGAAATACTGTGAAGGAATATGCCCGTCGGTTCTGACTAAGCTCAGCCTACATATCAGCTGAAGGTCCTGTCAAAGCAGCTCATGAGCTGCGTCCTTCTGGATATACTCAGCTTTGTAAGTATGCTGTGCACATGTACCTTTACAGTTCCAAGGCTCAAACTTAATGTTTCACAAATCTCTTTATTACTCTTTCCCTCAAGCATGAGAACTACGATTTCACTCTCTCTTCCTGTTAATGAATACAGCCTGCAGAATTCTTCGAGCTTTTTCTTTTTGTCTGTATCCTCAGGCTTGATCCTTGCCTCAATATTCTTCTCAGGAAAATTGAATTCCATCAATCTTTCAGAAAGCAGCATTTCCAGTTTTTCATTCATATACCTGTCAGAATAATAGTTTCCGTACCATACCAGCCAGCCTGATAGGAAAACAGAAAATATATCATCTGCCCATCTGATGAGCCTTGTATAAAACTGAAGAACTACATCTATATCTGTACTGTTGTGGAATATATAGTTTGTATTCTCAACTATAACCAGCAATCCGAATATGGCCATAAGGCCTGTAATAAACCCGAATGCTTCGCTGTCCTGCTTCGGCATTTCCGAATTCTTTTTGTTTTTCACGCTAACAAAATAATAAACACTCAGACCTGCCATTATAAAGCCGTAAACATTACTTGTAAGCATCAGCCCTGAATCACCCGGAAGAAAATATCCTGCACCTGCTATAACAATAACTGTAAATGCTGTGATGACCGGCACTTTCTTCTTATATACATCAAGCATGCTGCATACAAGTCTGGCAAAAACATATGCCTCTATCGATGTAAGTATTATTTGTATATAAAAATCAAAGCCTGCTTCTAAAAAAGCTGTAAACTGTATATAGCTTGTCCCGAATATTTCAATCGAACCCTGGTATATAGATTCAATAATATATAAAAGCATCAGCTCACCGGAATACTTAAACAGCAATCTGTCAGTTAATCCATACACTCTGTAGCACACGCTTACAGTAAAGGCAAATATCAGTATAAAAAACACGTTATAACAATAATGAAAAAAATCCATATATGACTCCTTTAACTTCTATTTTATCAGTAAGTCATATAAATTCATATGCCGTATACCGCATTTTTTTATTCTGTTTTTTTGTTGAGCTTTGCGCCAATGACAAAAAAATAACATAAAATGGCCGATTTTGGTATCGGCCATTGGATATATTTTAGGTATTTTGCTGTCTTTTTGAGGTTATTTGCCCTTTCTCTTTGTGACAATTAGATACTTTGGCTGATTCAGCGTTCTGTCATGTCTATAATGTCACATATTGCCGGAGTTCCCGGCCCTCTGCCTCTTACTCCGTATTTTTCTCGAATGGTTTTTTCTATCTCCTTCGCGTACCCCGGAGCCGTTATCATTATCACATCTACCGGATGTTCAAAATATGTATCCGGTGAAACTATCTCAAGATGAGATGCCGGCGCATATCTTCCATACTTTTTCGGAGATGAATCGATGATATATTTTACATTATCCTTTAGCGCAGTAGTTGAAGCTATGGTAAAGCCCTGATGTCCGGCTCCCCATAGAGCAATGCTTCTTCCCTTCCTCTCAAGATCCTCCATATAACCCGCTATATCTCTTTTCATCATGAGATAATTGTAGGCAAGTACACTGCTTTTGCTTATATCCTTTTCCTCGGTAAGAGAGCTCTTCTGATCATACTTCTCCATATCGGCAGCTGACACATTTTGGTCAGCCTTCTCGCTATTTAATGAAGCTGATGACTTACGAACGACCATTCTCAAGGTATCGCCTATGCCTATGCGAGCCTTTTCAAGCACCTCAAAGCCGCATGTCACAACAAGTCTTTCGAGTGAATCCATGTCATAGTTTGCAATATGATCTCTTATGAGTTCATAATAGCTGCCTTTTTCAAGGATATACTCATATGAAGGCACCGTTATAAGTCCTATGCCTCCCTCTGCAAGATTATTGTAAATACAGCCGAGCATGCTGCGCGGATCTGGCTGATGCTCTAAGAAATTAAAGGATAAAAAGCAATCAAAAGGGCCTCCCGGAATATCCATATCCGCTCTTTCCGGGAAAAACTTCATGATATGACTGTCAGGGCATCCATCACCGCCGCAGAGCTTGGATTTTGCCTCAGCGACATTAGTCTCACCTGCTTCCGTACCGTAAATATCCACAGGAAATTCAGTGAGCACCTTTAAGAAGTCGCCGTTTCCGCAGCCGCATTCAAGCCACTTTTTACCTGCAAGTCCGAATTTATCAATAAGATAAGCATAATCTGCTCTTCTAAGATCCTGCATCGTCTTTGAAAGACCTACAACTCTGATTGCATCACGGTAGTATTCCACAGGTTCGCAGTCAAACTGTGTAAGACCGCATTCAGGACAACAGCAAAGCGGAAGAGTAACTCCCTTATCTTCGGAAAGTTCCTCCTTTGACGGCATAGCCTGTGCTCCTACAGGCATGTTGTCTAAAACAAATACAGGCTCCGAAAGCACGGCTCCGCATGCCAGACATCTTCCTTTTATTTTTGGACTGTTCATGTTTCCTCCATGCAAATATTATTAAAGCTGCCCTATTGCTGCAGCATTATTCCTTATCAGAATCGAAATTCAATCTCTCTTCCTCTACCACAAGCGGTCGTTTCATTACACGTTGATTGATCGTCAGTACGTATTCTCCCAGGAAACCGATAAAAAATATCTGTATGCTTCCGAGGAACAGCATTCCGATAAGCAGCGGCGCCATGCCGGCAGGGAAACGATCCCACCAAATGAGCTTCATTATCAGGTAAATGATTGCCACGATCATTGAAAGGGCTGCAAATATCGCTCCGGCAAATGTTGCCACTCTGAGGCCTATCTTTGTATATGATGTAAATGAAAGCATCGCCGCATCATAAAGCGTATAGAAATTGTTAGATGTCTTTCCGGCTCTTCGCTTTGGCTGATCATATGGGATCTCCTTACGTCTAAAGCCAAGCTCTGCAACTATTCCTCTCAGGAAAGGAGTCGGATCGTCAAGATCTTTCATGACCTTAATGAATGCTTTATCATAAAGTCCGAAGCCGGTAAAATGCTCAATCTGCTCAACCTGTGAGAATTTTCGTATAAGATCATAATAGAGACATCTTATGGCATAAATAAATCTGCCGTCAGTACTGTGTTCCTTTACGCCTATAACTATGCGGTAGCCTTCTTCCCAGCCTGCCACAAACTTCTCTATCATCTCAGGCGGATCCTGAAAATCTGCTGCCATAAGCATCGTAGCATCTCCGTCTGTCTGCAGCATTCCGTAATAAGGGCTATTGAACTGACCGAAGTTTTTGGCATTGAATATTGCTTTTATGTGATGCTTATCCTCGCTGCACATACGGCGCAGTATATCCCTTGTGTTGTCATGCGAGTCATTATCCATAAACAGAATGTCGTAATCATACTTTTTAAGTATCTCGACATTTTCAAATTTATCTTTTACAGCCGCTGCCAATGCTTCTACATTATCCTGTTCATTGTAGCACGGCACTACTATGCTGATTTTTTTCATGTTAAATCTCCGTGTTAAAGCTGTCCTTACAGCCCTGTTTCTATCATGATTTTTATAAGTCCGGCAGGCCTTTCATGCATAAGTCTGAGCCCTTCCGGTATACTGTCAAAGCCGTAAAGTCTGTGAGTCACAAGTCTTCCCGGGCTTTGTTCCTCTGATTCTATATTATTAACATTATCTGTATTCTCATACAAATCAGGCTGTGTATTTTGGTTCTTTTCACGATCCCATGCAATGTTAAGCATTTTTTCCGTCCAGGCCCTGCCGCCTCTTGAAAGGCAGAACTTGAAATTCTTCCCGCTCATACCTCTTCCCAATGAGAATATAGGAAGTCCGATGCTGTCGCTTCCCTCTATATAGGAAACATTCACAACAGTACCTCCTCCGTATTTCACGCAGTCGCATGCCTCTGCAAGTGCCTCATGGCCTCCGCCGCATATGAGCACGCGGTCGACTCCTTCGCCTCTTGTAAGTGCAAAAACCGTATCGACGGCCTTGCTTCCGACAGAGTTTGCTCTCGGATCCTTGTGAGGTATTTTGAGGCTTTCCCATTCTGAAAATGCTTCTTTCGCCTCGTCATCTGCAAATATAAGATGTCCGTCTCTGTATGAAATATATGCATCAGCTCCGAAAGCTGCAGCTGCATCAATATTTGCTGTACTCTTATCTGTTCCTATAACATAGGAACGCCAGGCTCCCTTTTGCATCGCTCCGGCAGCAGCCATAAGGCCTACTGCACCGCTGCCGATAATAAGCACGCTCATGCCTTCTTCTATATCCGCTTCCTCTGCTGCCGTAAAACCGGTCGCCATCATGTCCACAGCCATCAGAGCAGCTTCCATAGAAAGCCCATCCGGAATATTGGCAAGATTAATATCCGCCATAGGCACCTTGAAGCGTTCAGCCCACATACCGTCAATATTTCTTCCTAACTTGGTGGCAGAAAACGGCATGCCTTTATGTCCGGCAATATCTCCCGGCTCTGGCATAACTGCACAGACCGCAACGATATCTCCTGCTTTAAAGTCTTTAACCTCAGATCCGACAGCTGTTACCTCAGCGATCCCCTCATGCCCAAGAATAAGATCTGCTCTTCTTGGTCCGGCTCCTGCAAAAACCGTATGCACATCTGAAGAACACGGAGAAACATAAAGCGGCTTAAGGATCGCAGCATAACTGTCCTCCTCAAGCTCCTCATTAAGCCTCACCTCCGGCAGCTGTTTTTCTTCTATTTTTCCTTTTTCTGTAAATACAAATGCTTTCATTTACTCTCACATAGTCTCGAGAATTTTTCTGATTCCTTCAGCAAAGGAGGTCTTTGTCTCAAAGCCTAATGCCTTGATTTTTGTCGTATCCGGACTCAGATCTGCATCACCTTCAGCATTGTCCTCACGAGCTCCGAAATGAAGAAGCTCTGAAGCATTTACAGCTTCTCCTGTTTTTTCTTCCCTATAAGCTGCAATAAGCTTCGCAGCCTCCTCAACATATTCCTTCAGAGATCTTGTGTCCTCGCTCGCGATGTTATAGGTATCTCCCGTAAACTTTGTACACAGTGTAAATACTGCATCAACAGCATCATCTATATACATATAGTTCCACTGCTGCCCGCAATTACCAAGCTCAACACTCTCACCGTTGGAAAGCTTATTAACAAGCGTATTAATAAGTGATTCCTTATGATCTCCCGGTCCATAAACTGAGAAAAATCTCATGTGTACATATCTCATAGGTCTCGGACAGTTTTCCTCTCTGTTATATGCATCGATCCTGGTCCTTGCAAGCTTAGAAAACATCAGCTTGGCATCTCCGTATGCACTTACAGGCTCTGCCGGTCCGTCTTCGTTTTTGAGGCTTCCGTCCTGCGCTCTGCCGTACTCAGCCTGTGAGCCGGCAAATATAAACTTTTTGCAGTTCAGCTCTATCGCCTTTTCAAGCGCTCCCATAGACATACCTATGTTGTAGCCCTGAACTTCTTCATCCTGTCTGCCTTCGCTTCCCTTACCTGCCCATGCAAAATGTATCCAGGCATCGGCTCTGTGCGGAAGATCATCCTCATCCTCCTCGTAGCTATGTCTGAATTCTGTTACTTTATGTCCTTCTTCTCTGAGCTTTTTTACAACAGCACTTCCAAGAAAGCTGCTGGCTCCGGTTACAACAAATCTCAAATCTGGCCTCTCCGATCCATAATTTATAATGTGAATAAATTTTTTCCTTTTAAATCACGATTCGATTTAATAATTATTATATAATATCTGACTTTAGTATGCCATATATCTTATTTATGATAATGATAAAACTCACGATCACCGGTTTTAATGACGATCGTGAGTTCACTGCTTTGTTATTATTTTAAGAGCTAAACATTTTTAATATTTTACATTTAAATGATTTATTCTGTAATTCTCGGAATATACATATTCTCATCCATTTCCTCATCGGACAGGAACGGCTTCATATCCTCTAAAGGCGGTGAGCTTATGCTTCCGTCCGGGTGCTTCCTTGCCACATTGCTCGGCTCAAACGGCTGATCCAGTGACACAAATACCTCTGTAAATACCGGACCTCTGAAATCTAAAGCTTCATGTACTACCTTATCTATATCAGAATTATGTTCTATTCTCTTATATGCTATGCCAAAGGCTGCCGCGATCCTTTCAAAGTCAGGGAAACTTAAGTCAAAGCTGTCCACGCCTATTCCTACAAGCGGTTCGCCGTTAAAAAGATTCGTCTGAGTCTGGCGAATACTATGATAACCGCCGTTATTTATCATGAATATCTTTATAGGCATGCGATGACTCACAATAGTCTGCAGCTCCTGCAAATTCATCATGATTGAACCATCGCCTGTCGGAAGTATAACGTCATGGGCATAATAAGCAGGGTAATGCTCATGTCTTCCTGCCCAATAATGTGAACGTTGAGCCATTTCGAGCTCTCCCAAGGCCTTGACCTTATCATCAACCTCTCTGTCCTCATCATCCTCCGAACCGTCATACATTATAGGATAGGTTTTTCCTGATACATCGTGGCATGCCGCACATGCACCTATAGCAGCCGGAAGATCATAACCCATTGCAGCTACAGCATCCTGAGAAATAAATCTTGTTCCGTCTTTTATCTTATAGACCTGAGCCCCGGCAACACAAGGTGATCCGTTTCCTACTACAGTTATCTGTCCTTCAGATGCGTGACAGCTGAGACTGTGCAGGAATTCATAAACATTTGCAGGCTCGTCATCTCCGTGCTCTGCGAATTTTTCCTGATACGGATGATATTTTTCTCTCCAGATACTGCACTGCTCAAGCCAGCTCATGCCGTTTTTGCCCTTGCCGCCGTCAAACAGTGAGTGTCCGTCGCCGTATCCGTTTTCCTTAAGTGCCTCAGTCTTGTTATAGGATGTTCCGTGACCTTCTATGCCCATATCCTCAAGCTTATCCACTATGGCTTTAAGGAATTCATATGCATCACAGTGTACAGGTATATCAATATGCACCGAAGGCTTTTTGAGCTCTTCCTCGTCTATATCACACACTACTGTAAATGCAGCCCTTGCCCAGGTTTCGAAATTATAGCCAACCTGCCTGATGCTGAGTCTTGAACCCACCGACAGTATAAAATCGGCATTCTGAACTGCAAGATTACCCGGCCTGTCTCCGCGTCCTCCCGGCTGACCTGCCTTAAGCGGATGCTCCTCAGGAATAATGTCTATACCGTTCCAGCCTACCACTACAGGAATTCCCAGAAGGTCTGCTGCTTTAAGGAAAAGATCCTCTGCTCCTGCTATACGGATACCGTTTCCGGTGTACAAAACAGGGCGCTCTGCATTTTTGATCTTGTCGATAATCTCTGCAATAACCGGAGAATCCTTAGTAACATGTCCGGGCTCAGACTGATATCTCTGCTTTCTGAATGAAATGTTGAGCAGTCCGTCATTGATATCTGAAGTTGCAAATTCATCTCTTTCTATGCTGTGCTCTTTTTCCTCATCAGCATCTATACGATCAAGCTCTGCTTCCTTCTCCTTTAAATATTCCTCCGGATCAAAGCCCTTAAGATCCATATCCTCTATGTACATTCCCTGAATATTTACAGGAATATCGAGCCAGCACGGACCCGGCCTTCCGGTTTGTGAGAGCCATATACATTTTTCTATCTCATATCTGATAGAATATGGATCCACTATCATCTTGGAATACTTTGTCATGCAGTCGATTGATCTGGTGATGTCAAATTCCTGATCTCCCATGGATCTTATTCCGACTCCTGACCATCTGGCTGTATTATCATAGCGGACCTGACCGGAAATAACGATCATAGGTATAGAATCAAGCCATGCTCCGAGAACTCCGGTTATGGCGTTGGTTCCGCCGGGGCCTGTTGTTACGCACAAAAGTGCCGGCTTATTGTATATGCGGGCATAGCTTTCTGCCGCGATGGCACAGGACTGTTCATGATGCATGTATAATGTAGCAAGTCCCGGCTCGTGTCCGAAGCCGTCATTAAGGTGCATAGCTCCGCCTCCGGTGACCGAAAAGCACTGAGTGATGCCGTTTTGAACAAGCAGCTTTGCTGCATATTTTGCAAGCTTTATCTTCATTATTATTTTCCCTTTTCCTTTGCCCACTTCATTGTATAGAGAGGGACGAATTTATTTTGTGCCCATATTGTCTGGAATTCAGAAAAATTGACCGGTGCCCTGGATTTTCCGACCTCAACCGTTACAGCTGTAACAGGTTGTCTTCTTGTTCCGAGGTAAGCCTTATAGGAGCCGCCCTCTTCTCCGGTACTGAGCATTGTATACCCCGTCAGGACCTTGATATTATTGGCAAGATCTCTGCAATGCTCAACAAGCCTGTTGCCTTCATAATTCCAATAAATAACACTTCCGGTCGCATGATAATTTATAACAGCCTTGAAATGCCTTGAGTCCGCAAGATCCTGCAGTGCTTTTGTCTCTGCCTCAGAACCCGGAACTCCGAAATAAGCATCGCCTGATACTTTATCTGTCTTACGGCTTATTGACCCCGTCAGTGCATTGAAATTATCATTTAAATTAACGCCGTTGGCATTTGCCTTCCACATAGTAAGATAAGGCTCAAACTCAAGGCTTGTCCTGCCGAGTGCAAGATCATTGGCATACGCTTCATTTACTGTCTTTTTTAATGCCTCTGTCTTTATTCCAATAAGCCCAAACTGACTTATTGCAACACCGTCCGGATTGATCATAGGGACGAAATGCACACAAACATCATTAAGCCAGCTTTTAACACTCTTCTTATCAAATGCAGCATTATTATTTAATGCAGAAAGCAGGTATTCAAGCTGTCTCATTACCAGCATGGTGGTGATGTATTCTCTTGCATGTATGGAACCTGTTATAAGGATATGAGTTCCTGCATTCATATTGCCGACTGTGGCTTCATATATCTTTCGTCCGTCTGCTGTCGTTCCCAATGAACGCATAGTCATAGTTGAGGAATACTTTGATTTAAGAGCATTCAGCTCCTTTTCCATATCCTCATAGCTGTATTTATCCTTGGTCGTAACTATAGGATCCTTTGCTTCAAATGAAAATGCATCAAGGCAGCCTGCCGGAACATTCCTGTCTATGCTCATACTTCCCTGGGCAGTGCCTGCCGTAGCGGCATAGTCTCCGGCATCCGGAGATGTCTGATTCGGAGTATTATTCTTTGCTGCTCCGGGTCCTACTCCCGGATTTACTCCCGGCTGATATATCACTGCCGCATCAGCACTGATAACTGTGCCTATGGGCTGAATAGCCATAAGCGCAGCCAGTGACATTGACAGCAGCATTTTTATGTTGATTTTTTTCTTCATATATTTGTCTTTCGATACTATTCTCAGGTTTTAAAAATTTCCTATTAAGTGATAACATGTATGCCAAAAAATTACAATATAGCTCAAATTAAGGTTTTTTTAAGATTGTTTTGGCTTAAAGTCACATAAAAACCACTAATCTCCTTTGACTGGGCGATTAGTTGTTTTTAGTTATAATTACATTATGTCTATGGCTTAATTACTAAACTTCATTTCAAAATTTAATGAATTCTATAACTTTAAATATTATCAGTTAAGCTTGAAAAAGCCGGCAGGAAAAGGTATATTGATAATGTTGATTATGTGGACACCTGACAGCTTTCTAAGCTTCAGAATGTACATATATTTGTTTATTATTATTGGAGGGTATTATTATGATTAAGACAATCAGCACACCTAAGGCACCTGCAGCAATCGGACCTTATTCACAGGCTAAGGTAGTTAACGGAATGCTTTTCACTTCAGGACAGGTTGCATTAAGCCCTGCAGACGGTTCTATCGTTGGTTCTACTATTGAAGAGCAGACAGAGGCTGTTATGCATAACCTTAAGGCTATCCTTGAAGAGGCTGGCACAGACTTCACAAAGGTCGTTAAGACAACTTGCTTCCTTGCTGATATGGGTGATTTCGGTACATTCAATGAGATTTACGGAAAGTACTTCACAGAGAAGCCAGCTCGTTCATGCGTAGCTGTTAAGACACTTCCTAAGAACCTTCTTTGCGAAGTAGAAGTTATCGCTGTTGTTGACTGATAACCTCTGAATTATATTTATGATTTGAAACGGTCACCTTCTTTATGTGTCTCGTTTTCCGACTTATAAGTCAGAAAGCTTAAATTAGTATCATAAGGAGGTGGCCGTTTTTGTATATAATGAACTATTTACGCAGCTTATTTATTTTATATTAATTTGCTCAAAGTATAGTATAAAAGAACTTCGAAAAGTATATTTCAGCATTTTATCATTTCATACGGAGATAAAAATTACTATGAATGACATTGATTACTACTACTCCTATGCGGAAGTAGATCTCGGACAAATCAGAAAAAATCTGGAAAACATGCAGGCTGAATGCCAAAGAAAAATAATTCCCGTTACGAAGGGCAATGCCTGGGGTCAGGGACTTGTTCCTATAGTTTCAATGCTTTTTAATAAAGCAGGCTACGATATAACTGCGGTTGCTCAGATATGTGAAGCTATAAAAATTCGTGAAGCCGGTTTTACATCACAGACTATAATGTTACTTTCCGGAGTTCCGCTCCATGCCATACCTTACGTTGTAAAATACAAGCTGCTTATGACAGTATTTAACAGGGAAACCGTTGAAATATTAAGCCGTGAGGTTAAGAAAGCCGGACTTAAAAGCTTCCCTATACAGCTTAAGATAGATACAGGCCTTCACCGTGCCGGTGTCCAGCCTGCTGAGCTTGATGCACTTTTAGAGGATATAAAGGCAGCCGGCAATCTTGAAATAATCGGCATTATGACGCATTACACCGAAGGCTCTCAGGAAAAGATACAAAAGCAGTATGATTCCTTTAAAGCAATCGTTACCGATCTTAAGGAAAGAGGCTATCAGTTTAAATACATCTCCTCAGGCTGCAGTACAAATATCAAATTTCCTGATGAGGATATCTGCACCCACATAAGGATTGGCTGGGGCTATATCGCCTATGTTGACAATATAGGCTATGACTATTTTTACGGCAATAAGCCATCTCTTTCACTGCGCACATTCATTACCAACATCATCGAGCTTAAGGCCGGAGATACTCTCGGCTATACCGACACAGTTCTTGACTCAGACAAAAAGGTCGCCTGCATTTCAATGGGCATCTGCGACGGTATGTACCGCAGACAGACAATGAATAACGGGCCTCTTCTTATAAAGGGAAAGCATGCTCATTATATAGATGCCGGAATGGATCAGACCATAATAGACATCACAGGTATCGACTGTAAAATCGGTGACGAAGTCACTGTATACGGCAAGGATAAATATTCCGATGCATTTTTAGGTCGTGCCGAGGTCGCAAAATACTCTGACGGTAACTGCTCAATACTTCAGCTTTATCTATCTGACAGAGTAAAGCGAGTATATGTAGATAATTATTGATCCTCTGCATATACCCGCCGTGTTGCTGATTCATTATTAAAATGCTTTATGTATTTTTTAACTGCGTCCGCTGCCGAAATGTATAAGTGCCAGCATATCGGGGCCGGTATGAGCTCCTATGACCGGACTGAGTGAGGTTATTTTGACATTTGCCTTAGGATTTATGGCAATCACCATCTGCTTAAGAAGCTCTGCATCCTGCATGCAGTCGGCACAGCAGATATATACAAGATCTTCAAGACCGTCGGTATAACTGCCGTCGGTCTTATTTTCTCCGATATATGCACTGTCTTTATAGCAATCTGTTAAATACTTCATCGCAAGTCTTCTGCCTCGTTTTTTGCCTATGGCATCAAGATGTCCGTCAGCTTTTATATGAAGTATAGGCTTTATGTTGAGCGCCGTTCCGATAAGTGCAGTTGCACCTGATATTCTGCCGCCTCGCTTAAGATACATGAGATCCTCAACCATGAACCAGTAGTTTATATCTGTCGCATGAGCTCTGAGCCACTCAGCATTTTCTGAAATGCTCATTCCGTTGTCTCTGTTAATGCCTGCTGCCTCACAAAGAAGTCCCATGCCGCCGGTTCCTCCGAGTGAATCGACGATCTCTATCTGTGCCGCATCACCGTATTTGTCCTTCAACTCCATTACAGCAAGTGAAGCGGATTCAAATGTCTTGCTTAAGCCGCTTGAAAGCGAAATATAAAGTATCCCCGTATTTTCTTTAATATAAGGCTCAAAGGTCTCAACATAATTGTATGGAGTAATCTGACTCGTTCCTGTAGTAACACCTTTTCTCAGCTTATCATAGTAAAGGTGCATTTCCTCAAGCCCTGAAGGATTTGTTGCTGTAAATGTCTCATCTCCGACAGTAACCTCCATCGGCACAAATTTAATTCCGATCTGCTCTGCCGCCTTTTTGTCTATATCAACCGACATATCTGTAAATATTACGTACATTTCAAACCTCCTAAAGCCAAAAATTCTTATATATTTTTATATACTTATCTATGCTATTGATTTATCTTATTTATCCTTACACTATGCCGTGTACTATTCCTTTTTCTAAGCTCTTAATAGCATCCTAACACTCGGTTTAGCTTCATTATTGACTTTTCCACATGTGTAGATTATCTTAGACAGTGTTCTATATCAATTACCAGTTTATTCTCATGTGCGGATTATTCCCCAATTATGTATAAACTGGGCTGTACTTAACACTGAACATTATGGAGAATCGGTATGGACAGACGTGTCGGAAAGACCTGCACAGCCATCAAAAATGCATATCTTGATATTTTAAAGGATAGCCCGGCCGGCAGGATAACCGTTGCAGAAATTGCCCGAAGAGCAAACATTGACAGAAAGACCTTTTATCTGCATTATGCCACTACAGATGCTGTTCTTGATGAGATTTATGACAGTGTTGTGACCGAAACGATTGATTCCATGCAAAACAATGCTGAAGATAAAAATAAGCGCTTATCCGTCGAAGACCTGTTTGATCTTATCACCGCAATGATAGCCAAGAATTTAGATATCTTTGAGATACTTGCCGCAAGGAGTGATGATAAAACGCTGTTTGAAAAGCTGAGAAAAACTCTTATTCGTCAGATAGTAACAGAATATAAGGATGAGCTTGGTCTCACGGAGACCCAGTTTCATATATATGCCGAGTTTTTTATGTCAGGTATTATAGCCTCATACAGCATGTGGATAAGCGGAAGACTTCCGCTTCGAATAGAAGAGCTTGCACAAATGGTTACAAGAGCATCACTTTACGGTCTGGAAGGTGTTATTAACGATAAGGAGAGCAAAAAACTTTGAGTATTTTAAACCTTGAAAATATAAATGTCAGTATCGGAGAACGTGTAATACTGAAAAATATCACTGCCGGCATTGAAGCAGGAGACAGGATAGGCGTTATCGGCATCAACGGTGCCGGCAAATCCACCTTTCTTTCCATTACAGCCGGAGCATATGAAGCAGACACCGGAAATGTTATAAAACAAAACGGTCTCAGAATATCTTATTTATCACAGTCCCCGGAATTTGATAATAAGCTTTCCGTCCTTGACAATGTTGCCAGCATAATTCACGGAAAAGCCGATCACTGGGACACTGAAGGCGAAGCAAAGGCTATGCTGATGAAATTCGGTATCACAGATCCGGATTGTTCCCCATCGATACTTTCCGGAGGACAGAAAAAAAGAGCTTCTCTTGTTGCTGCCATTCTCACTCCCTGCGATCTGCTCATACTTGACGAGCCGACCAATCATCTTGATCACGATATGATAGAGTGGCTGCAGGACTGGCTTTCATCATTCAAGGGCGCTTTGCTCATGGTCACTCATGACAGATACTTTTTGGATGAAGTAACCGACAGAATATGGGAGCTTGATAAGGCTGAGCTTTACAGCTATCAGGCAAACTACTCCGGTTATCTTCAGAAAAAGCAGGAGCGCCTTGATTTTGCCATAGCAGCTGAAAGAAAATTAGCAACTTTATACAAGCAGGATCTTAAATGGATGCTCAGAGGTGCCAGAGCTCGCTCTACTAAACAAAAAGCACATATCCAGCGCTTTGAAGCTTTAAGAGACAGAGAAAAGCTTATAGAAGAACGGCAGGCAGTTATCTCTTCTATGTCCTCAAGACTCGGCAGGACAACGGTTGAGCTCAACAGCATATCAAAAAGCTACAGCGACAGAGTGCTTTTTCATGACTTCACCTACATTTTCCTTAAGACTGACCGTATAGGAATTATAGGCCCGAACGGCTGCGGTAAATCCACGCTCATGAAGATCATCATGGGCATCGAGCAGCCTGACAGCGGAAGCATTACTATAGGACAGACAGTTCGCTTCGGTTATTTCAGCCAGGAAAATGAAGCTCTTGATCCTAAGGAAAGAGTTATAGACTGTGTAAGAGATGTTGCGGAGTACATAAAAACCGATGAGGGAACTATAACAGCATCAGCAATGTGCGAACGCTTTCTTTTTGACAGTAAAATGCAGTATACACCTATAGCGAAGCTGTCCGGAGGCGAAAAGCGGCGCCTGTATCTTCTCAAGGTTTTGATGAGTTCACCTAATGTACTTATACTTGACGAGCCGACAAACGACCTCGATATTATCACTCTGCAGATACTTGAGGATTACCTTGACAGCTTTCAGGGCATAGTTATATCCGTATCGCATGACAGATACTTTCTTGACCGTGTCGCAAGCCGCATTTTTTCATTTGAACATAGTGGAAAAATAATGCAAAGCGAAGGAGGATATGAAGAATATCTTCTCCATAAAGACGAGCTGGCAGAAAAAGCTGCTTTAGCGGCAGGCAATGCTTCAGCAAAAGCAAACGCCAAGGGTGCGCACTCAACAAAAAAGCTCTCTTATAAGGAGCAGCGTGAATATGACAGCCTTGAAGCTGATATAGATAAGCTCACTGAAAAATCCGATGATCTATCCAAAAAGATACTTACTGCCGCTTCTGATTATGTAAAGCTCAGAGAATTAACTGAAGAAAAAGATACTGTAGATGAAGAACTTGACCAGAAAATGGAAAGATATTTCGAATTGCAGGAAAAACTTGAAGAAATGCTTAAGGGTTAAACCTTAGGCATTTCCTAATTTAAGCTATCATAAAACGAATTGGGCTTTATAGCATTTTAATTATTTAAACTGTGTTTTGAGCTTTCTGATGCACCAATAGCATGCCGGAACAAGGAAAATATCCGCAAGGACCCATGCCGCCGGCGATGCATAGCATGCTGCCCTGAAACCAAATATAGGAACGAATACAAATGCTACAATACTTCTTCCGAACATTTCCATAATTCCTGCAAGTATGGCAAGACCGCTGAAGCCCATTCCCTGCATTGCAAACCTGAAAACATTGACCATTGTAAGGAAAAAGCCGAACGCAGCATCTGCTACAAGGAAATATTTCGCCATTGATATTATTTCTGTTTCGGAAGAATCCACAAACATTCTGCAGAGTATACCGCCGAATAGAAGCATGAGCACTATTCCTATTGCTGAATATATAAAACCTATTACTGTTGCCTTTCTCACGCCTTCCTTCACTCTGTCAAAGCGAAGTGCTCC
Organism: uncultured Lachnospiraceae bacterium; assembly: GCA_934438085.1. Lineage (GTDB taxonomy): Bacteria > Bacillota > Clostridia > Lachnospirales > Lachnospiraceae > Avilachnospira. The sequence continues at coordinate 121,985 of CAKSBC010000002.1, read as the reverse complement.
AACATTCTGACCGGCAAAGGTCGCCATCGTACCGCCCAGCGCATCATACGGCGTACAGAAAAATAATCTTATTTTTGAACCGGCAGTGACTGCCGCAACAGCCATATAACCAAGGCCGTTTACGCTTGTCTGCAATATGACTGAACCTATCGCAGTTATCGTATACTGGAGTCCCATAGGTACTCCCATAAATGTAAGATCCTTAAGATATTTACCGTTTATCCTTCGTTCATCTTTAGAACAGTGTATTATATCAAAGCGCTTATACATATAGACAGTACACAGAATTCCCGATACAAGCTGCGAGAAAACAGTTGCCAATGCTGCACCTTCTACACCCATCCCTATAACAGCTATAGTTAAAAGATCCAGTGCAATGTTAAGACCCGATGATAAAAGCAGAAAATACACCGGCGTCCTCGAATCTCCGAAGGCTCTTATGATACTTGATGCAAGATTATAAAGTATAGTCGCCGGAATTCCTGCAAACACTATAAAAATATATGTATACGCATAGATGTAAATGTCATCCTGCGTATTCATAATATGGAGTATTTTTCCGATCAGAGCACATACGATCAGTGTAAGACCTACTGCAAAAAATGCTGAAAGCCATACTGCATTGGCTATATATCTGCGCATCTTCTCATAATCCTTAGCGCCGAAGCATTGAGATACCGGTATGCAAAATCCTGCACATATGCCAATGCAAAAGCCGATTATCATGAAATTGATAGCTCCTGTGGAACCTACTCCCGCCAATGCATGAACTCCGACATATTTGCCGACGATTATGGTATCTACCATGCTGTAAAACTGCTGAAAGAGATATCCCAGGAACATCGGTATAGCAAATGCAATAATATGTCCTGTAACAGACCCTGAGGTCATATCCTTAACAGTGTCTTTTTTGAGTTTAATTTCCTTTTCCATGTTTTTATTTCTGTATATCTGTGATTTAAAACTTAAGAACTATATAATTCAGAAATGATATATTAGAATAATTTTCACAAAATTACAACATGAAATTTGTACTAAAACGATACGATAAATGTTCTATTCTATATAATTAAACACTCAATATTTCGTTTCAGCTGTTTTGCTCACAGCTATAAAAGTAAAACAGAATGATAGGAGCTCCTGCTGTATGGTACTAACAGAAGCCCCTATCGATCGATTTGTGCCATCGGACTGTTCCCCTTTCCGGTTTTGTAATGTGATCATTACCTTTCCGCCTTTCTCTTTGGCTTATCCTGATATTCTTCATTGGCTTGAAGTATATCCGAATAATGATCAGGTTTCCATGGCTGTTAAATTGTTGCCTTAAGAAGAAATATTCTCTTATATAAGCTTTTAAGATATGATAAAGGATCTATAATAATCAAATACCTCTACATCCTCTGTCTATATCAATATCCCTTTGTTGCCCTTCATTTGATACGCTGAATGTATGTTATACATTTTTAATATCAATCTCTCCTTCTGTATGTTCTACAGATATTGAGTTATCGGCAGTCCGCTTATGAATGTCCTTTATCACTCTGTATGCTTTTTGTTGAGTAATAAGTTCTTTCTTAAGTTGTCTTTATGATACCACAGGTATCTGATTTCATCTATTGACAAATGTACTAAAATAAAAACAATATTTTGTACTAATATTTATACAATCTTTGGCATGCAAAATATCATTTGTGCTGCGGCCTGACTTCGAATTTATAGCCTATTCCCCATACGGTTCCGAGTGACCATCCGTCCCCGTCAGGAAGTTTTTCTCTGAGTCTCTTTATATGGACATCCACAGTTCTGGTGTCTCCAAGGTAATCGTAACCCCATATATTATTCAGGAGCTGTTCTCTGGTAAATACCTGATTAGGCGATGAAGCAAGAAAATATAAAAGCTCCAATTCCTTCGGAGGCATATCCACAACTTCTCCGTTATATATAACAGAATAATTGGACATGCTCACCTTTAGTCCCGGATATTCCACAACATCTTTATCTGAAGAATCTGTTTTCTTCTCCTCAGGCTTTTTATTATAGCGTCTCAATACAGCCTTGACTCTTGCCACAAGCTCCTTGGAGTCAAATGGCTTGATAATATAGTCGTCTGCACCTAACTCAAGGCCAAGAACTTTGTCGAAAACTTCTCCCTTTGCACTCAGCATTATGATTGGCGTATCAGAGCTCTGTCTAAGCTGTCGGCATACCTGATAACCGTCAATGCCTGGCAGCATAAGATCAAGCAGTACAATACCCGGCTCATATTCACCAAAAACCTTTACTGCCTCTTCTCCGTCATTAACTATACGTGTATCAAAGCATTCCTTTATAAGATAAAGACTGATAAGCTCCGCAATCGACGGATCATCATCAACTATCATGACCTTTTGTTTTTCTGCCATTTGCTGTAACTCCTTTGCAGATAACTCTTAATCATTTAAATGTAACTATAGTTACTCCGGTGTCGCCTTCTCCGAATACTCCGAGACGATACGAATCCACGTATTTAAGCTTTTTAAGATATCCGTGAACCATATTTTTGAGGGCTCCGGTACCCCTTCCGTGCACTACTCTCACCTGGTTGATATGAGCTACATATGCATCATCAAGATATTTTTCAAGCACCGGTCTTGCTTCATCAGTCGTCATTCCTATAAGATTGACCTCCGGACTCACGCTCATTGCCTTAGGTGAAAATGCCTTGGACTTTTTGCCGCCCAATGAAGAGCCTGTAGCGCCCTTAGTGACAGTTTGTTCCTTCTGCGCACCCTGTACATACTCTATGTCCTTGACGTTGACCTTGGACTTCATAAATCCTATCTGAACGAATATATTGTTGTCCTTATCAGGGAGTGTGCTGACAGTGCCTGTCACTCCTCCCATAGGCATTACTCTGATAATGTCTCCGATCTGAAGCTTTTTCGGTGATACCGGCTTTGAAGGTCCCTTTTCTCCGATGATCTGTCTGCTGCCGGATTCCTTCAGATTCTTGCGGATACGTTCTCTTTCCTTCTCCGCCTTGGCATGATCCTCTACTGACTTCAGCTTATTGATATTCTTGATTGCACTGTCTGCAGTTTCCTTAGCGTCTCTAAGTATACGCTGCGCTTCGTTTCTTGCATCCTCAAGTATCTTATCCCTGTTAGTCTCAAGACGTTCCTCGCGGGCCTTAAGTCTGTTCCTTAAGGTCTCAGCCTCAGCCTTATATTTGTCCGCGTCTTCCCTTGCCTTCTCTGCGCTGATCCTGTCCTCATTAAGCTTCTTTATGAGTTCCTCAAAGTTCTCATTTTCCGCATTTATACGCTGCTTTGCCTCGTCAATTATATATGACGGAAGCCCTAATCTCTCAGATATGGCAAATGCATTGGATTTGCCCGGAACACCTATAAGCAGCCTGTAGGTAGGCTTAAGAGTTTCTACATCAAATTCACAGCATGCATTCTCAACTCCCGGAGTTTCAAGTGCATATACTTTTATCTCGGCATAATGTGTTGTTGCCATGGTATTTGCCTTCATATTATGCAGGAAATCCAATATTGCAATACCGAGTGCTGCACCCTCTGTAGGATCTGTTCCTGACCCCAGCTCGTCAAAAAGACATAACGAACGTGCATCTGCTTTTTCAAGAATGTGCACTGTATTCGTCATATGAGCTGAAAATGTTGAAAGGCTCTGCTCTATGCTCTGCTCGTCTCCGATGTCGGCGTAGACATTATCATAAATACCCATAACGGAGCCGTCTGCCGCCGGAACATGAAGTCCTGACTGAGCCATAAGCGTAAGAAGTCCTGTAGTTTTTAAGGATACTGTCTTTCCTCCTGTGTTAGGACCCGTTATTATAAGAAGATCAAACTCATTGCCAAGTCTGACATTGACCGGAACGACCTTTTTAGGATCTATAAGCGGATGTCTTGCTTCCTTAAGATCAATGCTTCTGTCGCGGCTGAATTTAGGCTCTGTACCGTCTATTTCTGCTGAAAACAGTGCTTTCGCAAAAATCATATCCAGCTTCTTAAGTATTTTAATATTGTCATTTATCGTGTCTGTATAAGGCATCAGGCTTTCTGAAAGTGCTGTAAGAACCTTTTCTATCTCTTTTTGCTCTTCTACAGCAAGCTCTCTGAGCTCATTGTTAAGGCTTACCACAGCCATAGGCTCTATAAAGAGCGTAAGACCTGTGGATGATGCATCATGCACCATACCCGGCACCTTAGACTTATATTCAGACTTTACAGGCAGGCACCAGCGGCCGTCCCTCTGCGTGATTACCGCGTCCGTAAGATAATCCCTGCAGGAGCTTAATTTTGCAGCCATAGTGTCATGTATAGACGCCTCAGTACGCTTTATTTTCTGTCTGACATTAAAAAGTCCGGCTGAGGCATCATCTGACACCGTATCCTCATCCGGTATTGCATTCTGAATGCTTCGGTTTATATTTACAAGCGGCTCTATCATCGAGAACATCTCGGTAAGAGAATCCTCATGTTCAGCATCATAGCTGTCAAAGCGCTTTGCTCTGTCAGAAACAGTCAGCACAGAGCTTACCTTTAAAAGCTCCGCACATGAAAGCACACCTCCGATATCAAGTCTCTTAAGTGTAGCTGCGATATCCTTAACACCTCTGAAGGATACACTGCTTCCCGAAAGTCTTATTCTTGTACATGCATCGGTGGTATTTTTCTGCCATTCTGAAATATGTCTGTAGCTTGAAGAAGGCTTCAGCTTCAGACAATACTCACGTCCTGCATCTGAGCTTGCATGCTCGGCAAGACGTTCTATTATTTTATCGTATTCAAGTATTTTAAGTGTTTTTTCTTCCATAGCCTTGAGTATACAAAAACGGCGCTCTGTTTGCAAGTATGCCGCACTTACCGCGTTTTAAGGTCATAAAGCTCAGGTCTTCTGTTTTTATAGGTCAAAACCTGTTCTCTTACTGCTTTCTGATAGTCAAGATCTATGAGATCATAAACTGTCGTCTCTTTATCAGAAGCCTTTGCTGTTATAATACCGCACGGATCAACAATGCACGAACGCCCGAAGCATTGCGAGCTGAACTGATTAACAGCTAACACATATTGAAGATTGCCGAGTGCGGCTGAACTTACAAGTATATCCCAGGCATCATGTCTCGGTGTGTAAAATGCAGCAGGAACTGCAAGAAGGTCTATGTCCTTAAGGCACAGCGTCCTAAGATAATCTGAAAATCTAAGCTCATAGCAGATGGCTGTCCCGACTCTTCCGAAATCAAAGTCAAACACGCCGAGTCTGTCTCCCGGATCAACAGCATCAGATTCCTTTAATGCATAAGCATCAAACAGATGTGTTTTGGAATATTCCCCTATGAGCTCACCGTTTCTGTTAATGCAAAGCAGCGTATTACAAAGCTTTTCCCCATTTATCAGAGGATAGCTTCCTGTAATAATATTGATATGATGACGCTTTGCACAGTCAGAAAACTCATAAAAAAACTTCGAATCCAAATGTTCCCCTATAAAGCCTCTGTTTTCCTTGGTCGGATTTGAATAGAACAGCTCCGGCATACATACAAGATCTATCTTATTGTAGTTTTCACATGCTTCTTCTATCAAATTTATTGCACGCATAAGATTGTCATGCTTATCATCTGTCAATCCTACCTGAACGCCCAAAATACCTATCTTTCTGCTCATATAAATCCTATCCCCTTGTACATTATTGGAATCGCTGTAATTATACAGTAAATGGCAGAAGAATGTCCCTCTGCCATTTACTTTTATAAATTTCAATTATTAACAAGCGCTGCTGTATTGTATCCTGGAATCATTCCGAGATCATGTATATATCTTTCCGCTGTTTCATATACAAAAACATCGGGCTCTTCATTTAAGAGATCGTCAGTATCAAAATAATACCTTGAAGTTATTACAGTATCCTGTGCTGTCTGCTCTATAAACGGAGATAAGTGCCATCTGAATGAATCGCCGGTCACATACACTTTTATCGGAACCGAAGACTCTGACAGACTATTGTAATGTTCCCATATTACCTCTCCGTTATTGTTATCTTTTTCTTCAGAAATAAGCTTTCTTTTAAAATCATCAACAGGATTAAATTCCGTACTGTTATACTTATCTCCCAGCTTAACGAGCTTCTGCAGATCTCCTATTTTACTTTTCTCTGATGTATATGTATTTCTATGTATTACATTCTCTTCAGCAGATGTGTTTATATCGTCCGAAGCTTTTAATTGATCACTTTCTGATCCGATTGAATCATTAAGTATCACATTGAAAAGTTCTGAACATGCAATTTCTGCTCCCGGCATATTCCAATGTGTGTCAGTTTCATAATATAACTGCTGTTCTGTACGCCCGGCCTTCAGCGCTTCAAGCGGATATACTACAGTAAAATCAGGATCTGCATTCTTTAATGCTTCCAATAGCTGATTCGTGATGCCCTTATTATCAGCTACCTTTATCCGATCAGGCATGAGTTCATCTCCATATACCTGTTCTTTGTCAGGCGCTATCATAAGAACGAATTTTATGCCGCAATCTTCAACATCATTTTTCAGATTGATAAGATTATCCACAACTGCTTCAAGTTCCTCTTCCGAGAAGAGATTGGTGCGCTTATACGTTTCAAGCGGCTGACCATCGTTAGATCTATAAAACAACCAGTTTTTATTCTTTCCGAGCACTACATCGTCTGATGAAAGCTCACTAAAAAGCATTATATCAGCTTCATTCTTCGCTTTAACAAGTGACGGCTTGAGAAACATATGATCAGAATACCAGTTTGAGAAGCTTGAAGGAAACTCTTCAATATCTTTAACTGAATTAATCTTTGGAAATTCTGAAAGCCTTCGGTTTTCATCATTAGTCTCATAACCGTTTATTCTGTGTATAACTGCCCCTGCTGCCGGCAATCCCATACACAGAATTACAAAACTTACAATTAAAAATATATCTGATAGCTTATGTTTACGCATTTTTAAAACCTGAAATAAATAAACGGATTATAATTGTCAGTTGCAAGTATCATAATACAAGCAATAAAAATGATCGGAAGGATAATGCATTTAAAGAACCATGATCCTGCTATTTTTTCTAAAACATTCTCAGGAATAAATCCCGAAAGGATAATGCCTAATAAACCAAGCACTATAGTTCTGTTTCCTGCAAGCTCCATTATGCTGTAAGTTTCTGAAATCAGGCTTCCTGAGAACATATTGCCTATATATTTTAATGCTTCTGTTAGGTTATCGGCACGAAAAAATACCCACGCTATCATAACTACAAGAATTGTGTATATATGATTTAAAATCCTGTATAAGCCTCCGCGCTCAACATTCTTATCAAGTACAGATTTAAATCCCATACGTTCTATAAGCATGAAGGCACCATGAAACAATCCCCATACTATAAAGGTCCAGCCTGCTCCGTGCCATAATCCTGTAACAAAGAAAACTATTATAAGATTAATATACGTGCGTACATTGCCCTTTCTGTTTCCGCCAAGCGGGATATATACATATTCACGAAACCATGTTGATAATGAAATATGCCATCTTCTCCAGAATTCTGTTATAGATGATGCAATGTAAGGAAGCTTGAAATTCTCAAGGAAATCAAATCCAAACATCCTTCCCATTCCTATTGCCATATCTGAATATCCGCTGAAATCAAAATATATCTGCAGCGTATACATGATAATTCCAAGCCATGCAGCCGGCAAAGTTCTTTCGCTTGAGCTTATTGCAAATATCACGTCAGCTGTTTTTGCAAATGTATTAGCAGGTATAACCTTTTTGCCAAGGCCAACTATAAAACGGCTTGTTCCGTAAGAAAATTTCTCTATCGATACCGTTCGATCGTCTATTTGCTCAGCTATGTCGCAATATCTTACTATTGGCCCGGCAATAAGCTGCGGGAAGAACGACACATACAGCAACAGTTTTCCGAAGGATCTCTGAACCTTACATCTTCCTCTGTATAGATCTATGCTGTATGAAAGAGCCTGAAATGTGTAAAATGATATTCCTACAGGAAGCACGACCTCTTTCCAATTTAATGGACTATGCCCGGTTTTTACCAATAACCGTTGAATATTATTTACAGTAAAATTTGCATATTTAAAATAAGCCAAAAAAGACAAACTGATAATTATTGTTAATGCTAAAGCTGTTTTTTTTGCAGCCATGTTTGCTTCATTATCAAATTCATCTATCATAATGCCGCCTGCATAGTTTACAAAAACGCATATGCATAACAAAATGATATACTTCGGTCCGCTGAACGCATAAAAAATAAGACTTAAAGAAAGAAGCATAAAGTTTTGAATTTTATGCTTCCTGAAAAATCCTATTAAATAATAAAGTCCCAATGTTATCGGCAAAAATAGCCAGATAAACGGCATTGACGCAAAAACCATATTTAGGATCCCTTTTTACACATATCAAATATAGTCAGGTAAATTTTTACCACAAGCTTTTATTATTTTGCAGTGTAGGTTCTGTATGCGATATAGCTGACCTTATTATCCTTTGTCTTGATATAGATCTCGACCTTGCCGTCATTAATCTTGTAAGCCCCAAGTCCGCTTGCTGCAGACGGATATACCTTAGTTATTTTGTCTGTGCTGTCTCCGACTTTAAGGCCTTCTTCAGTAGCAACATTGGATGTTAGAAGTGTAATACTTGCTACCTCATCTCCTGACTGTGTTTTATTCTGCTGAATATAAAACTCAACATCCTTATTTTTTCCGTATGTATATGCCTTATTTACATATCCGTTTGCACAGGAATTCACATCTCGGCTGCTTGTTTCCTTTCCGAGTGATTCAAGCGCTGTCTTTCCGTTCATTCCTATCTCATATCTAACCTTATTATAAGTAAATCCATAGCTTTTTGAAGCCTGTGCTGCAAATGCGCTAATAGTTCCAAAGCAGAACACTGCTAAAGTTAAAGCAACTATCAATTTCTTAAAAGTTTTCATTGTATTTTTCTCCTTATATTATGTTGTTTACAGATTTTTAAAAAGCCTTAGGTACATCATTTTCATCAAACTGATGAAGTCTGCGCGTTTCATTGCTTGATGCGCTTGTGCTTTCAAGTTCATCTGTCGTAACCTGATCCCAACCTTTAAACCCTGTAAAAGGCGTACAGTCAACATGACGGTAGTGATCTCCTATCTTGATCAAATTCCACCAATGATCAAGATATCCGTCTCTTGGATCTTTTGTATGGATGATCATATCCTTTATGCCTATTGCCTGACACAAATAATGGAATACGCTGGCTTGTCCAAAGCAGTTAGCGCTTTCTGTATCAAATGCATATGCTGCAGCATCCTGAATATTGCTTCCGTCTCCGCCTATGGCATTTGCATCAAAACGGAGATTATAAGCATATTTAAAACATGCTGTTACTTTTTCCTCATCCGTAGATAAACCTGCTGTCAATTTATCGGCAAGTTCCTTTGCATATTCTTCAAGCTCTTTCTCAGAATCTGTGAGCTTGACCCTTGCATCTCCGTGTGAATCAATAATATATGGTATTCCCGAGATTTCAGTTTCTGTCGATGCAAGCATTGCTCCGTTTTTATCGAAAGTATAATACTTGTCATCATATGCAGCAATTACCGTATCCTTGAATGCAATGTTATTTTCAGAATAATAATACCATGTTCCGTTCTTCTTCTCCCAATGTTCAGGAGCAGTTTTGCCATCTTCAAGTACGTAATGCAGAATAGTCCCGTTGTTGCTGTACTGTTCATTGGCCTTGGCATATACATTAAAGGATAACAGAACTGTCAATGCCCAGCTGAATATTAAAACTTTGGATATGTGTTTCATTTTGCACCTCATTTTTATGCATTTTTATATGCACAGTATTGAAAACCACGATTTAACTATAGCTATTTTATTATGATTGTCAATAATTAAAGACAGCATTAAAAAAGCTTCACCACAATATATTTACATTATACTGCGGCGGAGCCTTTTTTGTTTAAGCAATCATATGAATATTTTTTGATTTAATTAGTCAATTATCAGTCTGTGCTGTCCGAAGCTGCATTCCTTGCCTGCTCCTCGATAGCATTCTCCTTTGAATTAAGGATATTCATAAATTCCTCTCCGGTTATGGTTTCTTTCTCATAGAGGTACTTAACTATCTCGTGAAGCTTCATAAGATTCTCTTCAAGTATCTTATAGGCCTTTCTGTGCTGTTCCTTAACAAGAGCTATAACAGCATCATCAACATTCTTCTGAGTTTCCTCAGAGCATGCTATGGACATATCGCCGCCAAGGTATGCATTATTCTGAGTCTGAAGCGCAACCATATCGAAGTCCTCGCTCATACCGTACTGCGTAAACATGGCTCTTGCGATCTTTGTTGCCTGCTCTATATCATTGGAAGCGCCTGTGGTGATGCTCTTGAAAATAAGCTCCTCTGCGGCACGCCCTCCGGTAAGAGTTGCGATTTTATTCTCAAGCTCCTCCTTGCTCATGAGGTAATGGTTTCCATCCTCCTCTACCTGCATGGTATAGCCGAGGGCTCCTGAAGTACGCGGAATGATAGTGATCTTATGAACCGGTGCAGAATTGTTCTGCATAGCTGCTACCATAGCATGTCCGACCTCATGATAAGCAACAATAAGCTTTTCCTTGTTGGTAAGCACATTGTTCTTTTTCTTGTAGCCGGCCATAACGACCTCGATGCTCTCCTCAAGATCCTGCTGGTTGACTCTCTCACGTCCTGCCTTGACTGCACGAAGCGCAGCTTCATTTATCATGTTGGCAAGCTCTGCGCCTGATGCACCCGGACAAGCCTTTGCAATGCTGTCAAAGTTAATGTTGCCTGCCATCTTGACATCCTTGGCATGAACCTTAAGTATCTCTACACGTCCCTGCATATCAGGAAGCTCTACAGGTACACGTCTGTCGAAACGGCCCGGTCTAAGGAGTGCCGGATCAAGCGAATCAGGCTGGTTGGTTGCCGCAAGAATGATGATTCCCTTTGAACCGTCAAAGCCGTCCATCTCTGTAAGCAGCTGATTCAGGGTCTGCTCTCTCTCGTCGTTGCCTCCCATACCGTTGCTGTTACGCTTTTTACCGATAGCATCGATCTCATCTATGAAAATGATACAAGGCGCCTTTTCCTGTGCCTGCTTAAAGAGGTCTCTGACCTTAGCCGCACCCATACCTACATAAAGCTCAACGAATTCAGAACCGGAAATACTGAAGAACGGAACGTCAGCCTCGCCGGCTACTGCCTTTGCAAGCAGTGTCTTACCTGTTCCCGGAGGGCCTACAAGCAAGGCTCCCTTAGGTATCTTAGCGCCTATATCATTATACTTTTTAGGATTATGCAGGAAATCAACTATCTCAGCAAGAAGCTCTTTGGCTTCCTCTTCTCCTGCTACATCTTTGAACTTAACTCCGGTTTTGTCCTTATCATAGACCTTGGCATTAGACTTTCCTATACCGCCCATGCCCATGAAGCCTCCGCCTCCCGGGCCCATCTGGCTGATCCTTCGTGAAAGCCTTGACCCAAACCACATAAGAAGTATGAATGGCAGAAGGTTATATAAAATAAGCCATATAGGCGATACTGAGGTCGGTATCTCCTCGGTAAAGTTTGCACCGGCTTTATACATGCGGTCAACTTCACCGAAATAGTTATTGATACGTCCTGTCTTATATACAGTATCCTCGCCTGTGGATTTAAGCGTATAGGTTATGGTAGTGTCATCAAGCTCTACCTGATCCACATTGGTTTTATCTAACTCTGTAAGAAACTCGCTGTAGGAGGTTGATATAATGCTCTTTTCCTTTAAATAAGGAAAGATCATTGTATTAATAAGCAGCAGCAAAAGAAGTGCCACTATGTAGTATATCATTATCGGCTTATTCGGTTTCGGGAATCTTCCGTTTCCTTTGCTGCCGTCATATTTGCTTTTATTAGGATCATTCTGATAATCAAAAATATTGCCCAGGTTTGCCATACTACTCCTATCTGAAAAGTTACCTTTTATAAATATGAATAAAGTATATATTGCGTTTTTTTGTTTATCAAGCAAACAGCCATAAGTTTTACACTTTGTTCAGAAATGCACTTTTTCAGAAACGCTTTTTATCAGATACAATCCGGCTTTTATTCCCTCTTGCAGCCTTATCACATTGAAGAAGGCTTAGAAATTATGCTATATTAGACAGCGTTTGGCTTAAAAACTTTCACATTTATCTTACAGGGGGGAACGGTTTAATGATAAGAAAGTATTTTAACAGCCTGAAGACTGAATTTTCAGGCTATAATGCGGCGCGATTGGGTGCGGATGCACTTGCGGGTCTTACAGTATGTGCGGTAGCACTTCCGCTTGCACTTGCATTCGGAGTTTCGAGCGGTGCTTCAGCTGCCTCAGGACTTGTTACAGCTATAATTGCAGGCATAATCATTGCAATACTTGGTGGTGCATCCTATCAGATATCCGGACCTACCGGAGCTATGAGTGCTGTGCTCATTGGTATTGTTGCAAAATATGGTCTGAACGGTGTTTTCATCGCCTGCCTTGTTGCCGGAATCATCCTTCTCATTGCCGGAATACTCCGACTCGGACGTCTTATAGGCTTTATTCCGATGCCTGTCATCATGGGCTTCACCTCAGGTATAGCAATTATCATAGCATTAGGTCAGGTCGACAATTTCTTCGGAACGGTATCCTCAGGCTCAGATAATATAGAAAAATTAGCCTCATATTTCACTCTCGGCTTTCATCCTGATCTTCACACCATGTTCATTGGACTTTTAGTAGTTTTCATCATGCTCCTATGGCCAAAAAAATGGGGGCAGCGCATACCGGGATCTCTTATAGGAATCATTGTCGCTACTGCCTTAAGCATTATCCTTAAAATGGATGACATTGCATTAGTAGGCGACATTCCGCGTACGCTTATGCTTTCCGACAGATTGTCTCTTAGCGGTATAAACCTTGAAATGATAAGCGGTCTGGCTTCACCTATCGTGACCATTGCCGCACTTGCAATGATAGAAAGTTTGCTTTGCGGAGCTTCCGCAAGCAGAATGAAGAACGAAAAATTCGATGCGGATCAGGAGCTTATCGCCCAGGGCGTAGGCAACATTTTACTGCCGTTTTTCGGAGGTGTTCCTGCTACAGCGGCTATAGCACGTACCAGCGTTGCCGTTAAGTCAGGACAGCAGACTCGTATGACCAGCATTTTCCATTCTGTATTCCTGCTTATGTCAATGTTTCTTCTGGGCGGCCTTATGGCAAAGCTTCCGCTTTCAGCCCTTGCGGGAGTACTTATGGTAACAGCGTGGCGCATGAATGACTGGGCCGGCATTTCCTATCTTGTTAAACACAGATTTAAGTCCGGACTCAGCCAGTTTTTCATTACCATGATCACTACCGTGGTCGCTGATCTTACCGTTGCTATCATGGTAGGCATCATATATTCTGCGCTTTTATACGTTGCAAAAACCAGCAAGATCCATGTCAGCTTCTCTGCTATTGACCCGGATCGTCTTAAAAACATTGACGGTGAATACACAATAGAAGACGGTGATGTGCGCGGTATAGGCGTTGCCTATGTAACAGGGCCTCTTTTCTTCGGAGCTACCGACGAATTCAACCGTCTTATGGAGGAAAGACCTGATACCTATGACACACTTATTATGTCCTTAAGAGGTATGCCGAATATCGATGTTTCCGGTGCTGAAACAGTTCTTGAGCATTGTCAGAAAATGCTTTCAGAAGGACACAGCATATATTTCTGCGGTATGTCTGAAAATGTCAGAAGCTATTTTAACAGAGCCGGAATAACCGAGCTGATCGGCGAAGACCACTACTTCTGGAGCGCCGATAAGGCTATCAGCAGTATTGTGGCTCAAATGGCCGGCGATGAAGACTGAGTATGAATACAGATGAGATAAAAAAAATATATTCTGGCTGCACACTGTGCCCCAGAAAATGCGGTGTCAACAGGCATGAGACTGCAGGTTTCTGCCGTGCAGGTGTGCTTCCAAAGATAGCAAGAGCGGCTCTTCACATGTGGGAAGAGCCGATTTTAAGTGCTTCCGGCGGCTCAGGTGCAGTGTTTTTTTCTAACTGCACTCTTCGCTGTGTCTTTTGTCAAAACCATGACATAAGCGCCGAGGGCTTCGGTAAGGAAATAAGCGTAAAGGAGCTTTCAGAGGTGTTTCTTAAGCTTCAGGATGAAGGTGCTCAGAACATAGACCTTATCACCGCAACTCACTATCTTCCGTCAGTTATAGAAGCGCTTGACCTTGTTAAGCACAAGCTCGATATTCCTGTTGTCTATAACTGCGGCGGCTATGAAAATGTTGATACTGTGCGCATGCTCGATGGCTACGTTGACATTTATCTTCCCGATATCAAGTATTACTCCGATGAGCTTGCAGTACGTTTTTCCGCTGCCCCTCATTATTTTCAGACTGCTGTTATAGCAGTAAAGGAAATGATAGCGCAGACCGGTGCCCCAATATTAGAAAAAAGCTCTGCCACAAATGTGCAGAGCATGAAAAGCGGAGTAATTATAAGACATATGGTGCTTCCTAAGCACAAAGCTGATTCGATAGCAATGCTTAATGCCATAGCTTCAATATTTGATCCTGACAGCTTCCTTATAAGCCTTATGAGCCAGTACACCCCGTTTTATAAAGTGCTTTCTGACAGCAGCTATAAGGATATAAACCGCCGCATCACGAGCTATGAATATGATTCAGTCGTTAAAGAAGCTCTTCGGCTTAACTTAAACGGCTTCATGCAGGAAAAAAGCTCTGCAAAGGAGGAATATACGCCGTCCTTTAAGCTTGAAGGCGTGCCGTAAGCCCTGTCAAAACGGTACGCTGCTCATCAGCCTACGATATCACGTATCAGAAGCAGCTTACCTTCCTTAACGCTGATGCTTGCCATCATTCCCGGCAGAACCTCATTGCTCACTCCCAGATCATTGTGGATCTGGACTATCTCACTGTTTTCAAGCGGGTACTTTGCATTTTTTATCGTTATCCCGCTTGCTTTTCCGGTAATATTAATAAGTGAGAAAAATGGCATGCTGTCATCTATTGAAACGGTTTCCCTATTCACTATACTCATTTCAGAATAATCATCTACCATCAGTGCTTTTTTATTAAGCTCATCAAGTCTGTGAAGAATATAGACATTACCCAGGGTATGATCCATGCGTCTTCCTGTCATGCCTACAAGCAGAAAGTCTTCAAACCCGCGTTCAAGAGCGACTGTCACGGCATGTGAAGTATCTGTATCATCCTTGACAGGGCAGAGCTCAATAACCTCACTCGAATCCTCATCCGTTGCGGTAGCATTTTCCATGTTAATGCTTATACCGCCCAGCTTTGACTTTTCGTAGGAATCAAAATCTCCCACTATAAGGTCAGGCTTTGCTTCAAGTCTTTCTTTATGCTTAAGGCCGCAGTCACAATATATGATAAAGTCATCGTCTCTCAGATAGCCTTTAATTCTGTTATAATTTTCAATCGGCGCTCCGCCTACTATCACACATCTTTTCATTAATACAGCCTCCTGCTGCCTTTTCCACATCCTTAACTATATAAATAGGCCTGTCCTGCATTTCCCTAAACAGCACCGCTATGTAGCTTCCCAAAATGCCAAGCAGCATAAAAAGTACTGCAAACATAAAGCACAGGACAATAACTATTGTGGCATAGCCGCTCGGTGCTCCGTTTCTTGTCAGAAGCGTATATATAATGAGCAGTATTCCGAGCGTTCCCGAAGCAAGGCCGGCATATATGCCCAGCTTCAGTGGAACATTTGAAAAGCAAATGATTGTGTCCATAGAGAACTTCCAAAGCTTTTTAATACTGTAGTGACTGTGTCCTGCGACTCTTGCCGCAGCTTCATATTCTATGGTGTCCTTGTTAAAGCCAATATTCTGTACATAGCCTCTTAAGAAACGCACCTTTTCACGGTAGTTCTCTCTTAAAACCTTGGCTGCATTGCTGTCTATTGCAAAGAAATCCGAGGCTCCGGGTATAAGTCTTGTTTCTGATATTTCATTTATTAGCTTATAAAAAAGATCTGAGGTAAGGTTCTTAAGGCCTCCTGCTGATTCATTCTTGGTTCTTACCATGCTGATGACCTCAGCACCTTTCTCAAAGCGTGCAATGATATCAGGTATCAGTGCCGGCGGATGCTGCAGATCTGCATCCATAAATATGAGATAATCTCCCGATGCATAGTCAAGTCCTGCTGTCATGGCAGCCTCATGTCCGAAATTCCTTGAAAAGCTTATGAGCGTGACATGCTTGCTGTCCTCTTTCTTGATATCTGTAAGGATCCTGCCGCTGTTATCCGAGCTGCCGTCATTTACAAAGCACAGTTCATAGCTGTACTCCTTATCCTCTGCCGCAGAGTCTGCGGTAAATTTATCCATTATGCTTTTTGTTGTTTCATAAAACTGCTTCAGTCCGTTTTCCTCGTTATATACTGAAACAATGAGGCTTATAAGCTTTGACATGCTTTATCTCCGTTGATTTATTTTCATGCTGATTATACTCTATATATTCTTTATTAGTCAAAAAATCTTATCCATTTCTAAGCGGCTTTATGGTGTGAGTTGACACTTTAGTATTACATGTGTCTTGACACCTGTAAACTACAGTGATACAATCACGTCACTGCTTAAAACAGTCATCGTATACAGGTGACGAATTCGGACAGGTAATTATGATTTTGCCGAACTCTTCTTTAAGCACAATAAACCAGAAAAGAGGACATCTGATATGTCTGATATGAATGAATATTTTGATACAGTCATTGTAGGTACAGGAGCCGCCGGCCTCTACTGTGCTCTCAATCTTCCGGAGCGTATGAAGATACTGCTTATCACCAAGAAAAAAGCTGATGAGAGCGACTCCTTCCTTGCGCAGGGCGGAATATGCATGCTCTGCGGCGAAAGTGACTATGAGTCATATATGGAAGATACGATGCATGCCGGTCATTATGAAAATGATGTAAAGGCCGTGGATCTCATGATCCGTTCCTCCAACAGCATTATTCGTGATCTGTTGCTTCGCGGAGTTCGTTTTACAAGACATCCTGACGGAAGCCTTGCATTCACCCGTGAAGGTGCGCATTCAAGACCTAGAATACTTTTTCATGAGGATATAACAGGAAAAGAAATCACTCAGACTCTTTTAAATGAGGTCAAAACAAAGGACAATATCACTCTTCGTGAGGATACTGTCATGCTTGATATAATAACTGACTCAGATGCCTGCGGAGGCATAGTTGCGGCAGGCCCTGACGGCGAGCCTTATGCCATAGGCGCAGCTTCCGTAGTGCTTGCCTGCGGAGGTATCGGAGGTCTCTATAAAAATTCCACCAATTATTCCCACATAACCGGAGACGCTTTAGCAATAGCTATGCGCCACAATGTCGCCGTAGAACATCTTGACTATATACAGATCCACCCTACGACCCTTTTTTCCAAAAAGCCGGGCAGACGCTTCCTTATATCAGAATCCGTCAGAGGCGAGGGCTCACTGCTTTATGATAAAAACGGTGCAAGATTTACCAATGAGCTTCAGCCGAGAGATGTTTTGAGCGGCATTATAAGTGAGCAGATGGAAAAAGACGGAACAGAATATGTATTAGAGGATATGAGACCTATCGGAGAGGAAACGATCCGTAAGCATTTTCCTAATATACTTGCACGCTGTGCCGAAGAAGGCTACGATGCACTTCATGAGCCGATCCCGGTAGTTCCTGCTCAGCACTATTTTATGGGCGGAATTAAAGCGGATCTAAGCGGCCGTACGCATCTTTCCGGACTTTATGCCTGCGGTGAAACAAGTTGCAGCGGAGTTCACGGAAGGAATCGCCTCGCCAGCAACTCACTCCTTGAGTCACTGGTATTTGCTCAACGTGCTGCCGATGATATTTTATTCGGAGATAAAAAGCAATTTAACGGCAAGGCTCCTGAGCTCGCTGTTTACAGAGAACAGGAACCGCTGCTTGATGCATACCGCAGTGAGGTTCTCAGTGCTATAGAAAGGATGAAAGCAAGCCATGAATGATATTAATCTTAGACTCAATGCCGGCAGACTTATACTTGATGCTTTAAGAGAGGATATGCCGGGAGAGGATGTCTCCACTAATGCAGTAATGCCTGAATACAGGCTCGGTACTGTCAAGCTTATCGCTAAGCAGGAGGGCATTATTGCCGGTCTTGACGTTTTTGCCAGAGTATTCACACTTCTTGACGAAACTACAAGCTTTGACTTTAAATTCCGTGACGGAGACATGGTGCATCCGGGAGATCTTCTCTGTATTATAACGGGCGATATAAGAGTACTGCTTTCCGGAGAACGCACAGCTCTCAATTATCTTCAGCGTATGAGCGGCATTGCAACATATACTCACAGAACCGCCAAAGCGCTTGAGGGCAGCGGTATTAAGCTTCTTGATACAAGAAAGACAACTCCTAATAACCGTATTTTTGAAAAATATGCCGTTAAAATAGGCGGAGGAAACAATCACCGCACAGGTCTTTCCGACGGTGTGATGCTAAAGGATAACCACATAGGTGCTGCCGGCGGGGTCGGTGCGGCTGTCCGCATGGCAAAGGCCTATGCTCCTTTTGTAAGAAAAATAGAGGTTGAGACTGAAACCCTTGAGCAGGTCAAAGAAGCAGTGGAGGCCGGTGCCGATATCATCATGCTCGACAATATGAGCGACGATGACATGCGCGAAGCCGTTAAGCTCATAAACGGACGTGCCGAGACCGAATGTTCCGGCAATGTTACATTAGACAACATTGCAAGACTTAAAAGTATCGGCATCGATTATGTGTCCAGCGGAGCACTCACTCATTCTGCCCAGATACTGGATCTTTCCATGAAGGAGCTTAAGCCTGTAGATAAGGAGGCTTGAAATGAGTACGAACGAAAGAAGAAACCTGATCCTAAGCCTGCTCATTTCTGCTGATGAGCCTATTGCCGCTAAGGAACTGGCATCAAGATTTAAGGTAAGCCGTCAGGTCATAGTTCAGGATCTTGCAGTCATAAGAGCTTCTCATCCAGATATAATCTCGACTAACCGCGGCTATGTTAAAAATCGTCAGGAAAATACCTTCTGCATGAGAGAATTCAAGCTGCGTCACAAGCCTGAACAGGCAGCTGATGAGCTCAATACTATAGTCGACCTCGGAGGACGCGTAAAGAACATCAGTGTCAGCCACAGAGTATACGGAAGGATAAGTGTCGAGCTTGATATCAGCTCAAGACAGGATGTTTTAGAATTTACCAAGGCTCTGGACGGAGCAGCATCTACTGTGCTTTCAACCGTAACCGGAGGTTATCATTATCATCTTATAGAGGCTTCAAGTGAAAAAAGACTTGATATGATCGAGGAAGCTTTGGATAAGGCAGGCTTTCTTGCACCTCTTACACCATGGGAAAAGGAAAACGGAGTTTAATTATGACTGTACGCGAAATACAGGACGAGATCATTCGTCTCAAAAAAGAAAAAAATATTTGTATACTTGCACATGCTTATCAGAGCCATGCAGTACTCGAAATAGCCGATTATATAGGCGATTCCTACGGGCTTAGCGTCAATGCTCAGGGAACGGATGCCGACGGCGTTATTATGTGTGGAGTAAGATTCATGGCAGAGACCTGCAAGGTGCTCTCTCCCGATAAGAAGGTCTGGCTTGCAAACCCTATGGCCGGATGTCCTATGGCGGATCAGGTCGACCTGGAGATCATACGTGCTCTTAAAAAGGAATATCCGGATCATGCCGTAGTAGCCTACATTAATACTACCTCAGAGCTTAAGACAGAGTGTGACGTATGTGTTACAAGCTCAAGTGCCGTAAAAATCTGCAAGGCTATTGAAAACGATAAAATCCTCTTTATTCCGGATCAGAATCTCGGAGCTTATGTTGCTTCACAGCTTCCTGAAAAGAAATTCACCTTCTGGCATGGTGGATGTCCGAGACATGCTGCTGTCTCATATGATGAAGTTCTCGCAGCAAAGAAGGCTCATCCTGACGCACTGCTTTTAGTTCATCCTGAGTGCCGTCCTAAGGTTACTGCCGCAGCCGATTATGTCGGATCTACAACAGGCATAATGTCATTTGCGGAAAAGTCGGATGCAAAGGAATTTATCATCGGCACAGAAAACAGCATTGTAGAGCATTTGCAGTATTCCTGCCCGGACAAACGCTTCTATCCTCTCAGCGTAAATCTTACCTGCATGAACATGAAGCTCACTACACTTGTAGACATTTATGATACTCTTACCGGTAAGGGCGGTGAAGAGATTCAGCTTTCTGACGAAATCATCGAAGGCGCAGGCCGCTGCATAAAGCGCATGGTAGAGCTTGGCGGCTGATTATAACATCAAGCCAAATACTTAAAAATGCAAATTTCCAGCTTTTGAAAGCCAGAAATAATATAAGCCGAATCTCTGAGATCAATCAGGGAATCGGCTTATTTTTCTTAATAGTTTTATAAACTGCTCTTATTTTGCGTCAGCAGCTTCTGCTTCAGGCTTTTCCTCCGGAAGAACAGAGGTGCAGTGCGGACAGCGCGTTGCCTCTATAGGTATTTCAGACATACAGAACGGACATTTCTTGGTTGTAGGCTTTGGTTCCTCATGCTTTCCTATTGAAAGGAGCTTGTTGAGTCCTTTCATGAGGCAGAAAAGGATGAAGGCCATAATAATGAAATTTACTACGGCAGAAACAAAATTTGCACCAAAGCTCTTTATCTCTCCTATTGAGTAGAACTGTGCGCCCATTATCATATTAAGTATAGGAGTGATGAAGTTATCTGTAAGCGCTGTTACTATTCCTGAGAATGCACCTCCGATAATAACACCGACCGCCATATCCATGACATTTCCCTTTAAGGCAAATGCCTTGAACTCTTCTATAAATTTCTTCATGAAATAAGCTTCCTTTCCTCGAATCTGTTCAATTCCGATTTAATTTAAAACAATTATACAGTAATGAACTTATATTACAAGGATTAAGATATATACTCAATACTGTCCCTTTTGTCATTACAGCGTCGAAATATGATTGCCGGCATCCTTAAAGAAGCTTGCTATTATCATTATGATTATAACCGCCACCGGAAAAGCAGCTATTATTGACACTGTCTGAAGATTATTCATGCTGCTTTCGGAAAACAGCAGTGCAATAGGCAGCATTATAAGTATTACGGCCCAGAAAAGCTTCATCACGCTTCCGGCTTCCTCTCCGTCATTTATATGCTTGTATGAATAAGCAGATGCCACTAATGTGATTGAATCAAACGAAGTCGCATAAAAGGCAATCATTGCGGCGATAAGCAAAATCAGTACAAGCTTCGGCATAGGAAGCTGATTAAGTATCGCGATTATCGTACCATAGAGATCTCCGTTTGAAGCGTAAAGTGATATTATATCAAGCACTCCGTGCATATTAAGCCCCAGAGAGTAATTTCCGAGTATTAAAAATGATGTAAAAGTTGAGCCAAGTCCGAATATATAGGCACCGAGCACCACCTGCTTAACAGTACGGCCTCTTGAAATGCTTCCCATGAAAAACGGAGCGGCAACACACCATACCATCCAGTATGCCCAGTAGAATATCGTCCAGTTCTGAGGGAAATAAGATGTTCTCAGTGCATCTGTCCATGTGCTTAAGCCAATGAAATTCTGTGCAAGATTTCCGATAGCTGTAAAGCCTGTCTCGATTATATATCTTGTCTGTCCTCCGAGCAACAGTACATAAGCAAGCAATGCAAAGAACACATACATGCATATATGTGCAAGATATTTAACACCCTTCATGCCGTTCATGACAGAGAAGGTATAAATAAAGCATATTACAAGCAAAATACCTATAGTAAGCCATTTGGAATCTCCGAGACCGGTAAGTACTCCTATAGACCTCGAAAGCAGCGGTGTGGCAAGTGAAAAAGTCGTTGCGGTTCCGGCTATCAGCGCAAATACCGCGATCACGTCTATCAGCTTTCCCGGTAATTTATCTGTTAATGCTCCTAAAATCGGTCTGCAGGCCTCCGAATACTTCTGCTTGCTGCAGCCCCTTACATGAAGCATAAATCCAAAGGAAGCCGCAAGCGCCGCATAGAAGCTCCATGGAATCGGACCCCAGTGAAACAGCGGGATCGTCGAAGCCCAGTCCTGAACGCCTCCAAGCTCCTCTATATGAGGTTCTCCTGCATAGAGTACCCATTCACACAGAGAATAAAAAAGAATATCTGCGGCGAGTCCTGATGTGAACATCATCGCACCCCAGGTAAAGAAATTATATTGTGGCTTTTCGCCCTTCTTACCAAGTACGATTTTTCCGTATCTTGAAAATGCCATATATAAAGAAGTGAAAAACACTCCGAGTCCTATAATCAGGTAGTAAACTCCGAGCTCATCACCGAGAAAGCCTCTTATGCTGCCCAATACTGCCGAAGAACTGTTAGGATCTGTTATAAAAAAGAAGCAGCAGGCAAGTATGATAATAAACGGTATGAAGGTTGTTGACGGATCGATGTTTTTAAGCTTGTTCATTGTAATTCCTTTTTATAATCTGAAAACAGTGTAAGTGTGTTCAATTCTATCATTCTCAAATAGTTTTGTTCAGTTTTTATTATTTTCAAATAATTTTGAACATAATACCCTCTGCGCACTGATTTGTCAACATAAATCTCATAAAAAACTCAAGAAGAAAAGCTGTATCACCAGTGCAGGTGATGCAGCTCTCCGTATCTTTCCATTTTCTCGAAATTATTTTGTCTCAGTGCCTCATAAAGAATGATGGCCGCCGAATTTGCAAGGTTCAGGGATCTTATGTCTCCCCACATAGGGATACGAATACATCTTTCCGGATGCTTTATAAGTATCTCCTCCGGAATGCCTCTGGATTCATTTCCAAGCATTATATAATCATCCTTGCCGAAATGAACATCCGTATAGCATTGATGTGCCTTGGTCGTTGCATACCAGAGATGCGGATTATCATCAGATCCTGTTGCTTCATCCGTTATTTCCGGATGCTTCTCAAGAAAATCCTCAAAATCAATATACTCCGAGAGTCTTACCTTCGGCCAGTAATCCATGCCGGCACGCTTAACCTCTTTTTCGCTTATCCTGAATGCATAAGGCTTTATTAAATGCAGTCCGGTGTCTGTTGCCACACAGGTACGGCCTATATTGCCGGTATTAAGTGCGATCCCCGGCTCATGCAATACTATATTCATACATATCCTCAAACGCTTTTTCAGTCAAATACTTCTATATCATCCGAATGTGAAGGCACACGGCTTTCTATAGGCGGAAGCTGCATATAATCTCCGTATATTTCCTTAAGCACCTCATCATAGCCTGCAGGTGCCATGAGCATATGTCCCTCAAAGGAAAGCTCCGTGATTTCCTCACTCCACTCTCTCTTAACGGTATCATGCAGATAATCCGGCTGATAATTGGAGTAGTACATATTTCTCGTTTTTAATGAATTGTACTTTATCGATAAGTCTTCCTGCTTTTTAAAGATACTGCGCATATCTACAAATTTACCAATTGCTGCGAGTACACTCACTTTGAATCTGTCTGTGCCATTATATTTTGACATATCAAGCTTGTAGCGCTTCGGCATTGCAAATCCGTATATAATCTTCTGTTTGAATCTGGTCAGTCTATCTAAAATGGCGCTGTCGGAAATATTATCCAAGATAAAAATATCCACCCACAGATGATTGAGCTTTCCGTCATAAAATCTCATTTCATCCGAATCCGAGTGTCTTCTTGATTTTAAATATATAATGCGCGGTGTAAAGTCATAAAAGGCCTTGCCGTTTCTGTATTCATCCGGGAGGACCAGCTCCATCTCCGGGGGGAGTACCGACGGCGCAGTCTTTTTAAAACGCTCAAAATTCTCCCTGGTCATGGCAATGTCTATATCGTCATCCCACGGAATGAAGCCCTTATGTCTTACGGCACCAAGAAGTGTTCCTGCATCCATAAGATATTTTATGCCGTTTTTACGACATATCCTATCGACTTCAAGAAGGATCTTAAGACTTATATCCTGTGCCTTTTTTAAATTCTCCTTATCATAATCAGGTATCATTATTTCTTCCTGATCTTCCTCCTGCTCTGTCATATTACTGCTGTCTGAGTGCTTCCTTTATAGTCTTTGCCATATATGAAAGCTTATCATCGGTCATGCCCGGATATACGCCAACCCAGAAGGTACGCTCCGTGATGATATCCGTATTCTTAAGCTCTCCTACCACTCTGTATGCGTTAGGATCATTTCTGATGGCATCAAAACATGGATGCTTAATAAGATTTCCCGCAAACAAAAGTCTTGTCTGAACGCCGTGATCCTCAATATATCTGATGACTTTATTTCTGTCTATGCCCTCTCTGACTGTCATGCAGAAGCCAAACCAGCTCGGATCTGAATCCTTTTCAGCCTCAGGAAGTATGAGTCTGTCAGAAACATCTGCAAGCTCTTTTTTAAGGAACTCCCAGTTATGCTTTCTTCTTTCAACAAAGGCCGGGAATTTCTCAAGCTGTGCACAGCCTACTGCCGACTGCATATCGGTTATGCCAAGATTGTATCCTAAGGTGCTGTAGACATATTTATGATCATAGCCCTTAGGAAGCTCTCCGAACTGTCCGTCAAATCTGTGACCGCAGCGGTTATCCTGTCCTGATTTACATATGCAGTCACGTCCCCAGTCTCTCATACTGAGTAAAAGCTTCTGAAGCTCAGGATGCCTGGTATATACAGCGCCTCCCTGTCCCATTGTCATATGGTGAGGCGGATAGAAGGATGAGGTTCCTATACTGCCTACAGATCCCGTCATATGCCATTTTCCGTTCAGGAAATATCTGCTTCCCAATGCATCGCAGTTATCCTCAATAAGCCATAGTCCGTGTTTCTCACAGAACTCAGATACTGTTTTAAGATCGAAAGGATTGCCGAGAGTATGCGCAAGCACGACTGCCTTGGTCTTTTCTGAAAGTGCGTTCTCCAGCATTGATGCATCAATATTGTATTCAGGTATCTTGACATCCACGAATACAGGCACTGCACCGAAATTAAGAGCCGGAGTTACAGTTGTAGGAAAGCCTGCTGCTACTGTAATTATCTCATCGCCGCGCTTTATGGCTCTATTACCTAACTGATGACAGGTGAGTGACATAAATGCGAGCAGATTGGCAGATGAACCTGAATTCACAACATTTGCAAACGGAACTCCTATATATTCTGCAAGTCCTCTTTCAAATTTATCTGTATATCTTCCCATAGTCAGCCAGAATTCAAGTGCGCTGTCTACAAGATTTGTCATTTCTGCACGATCATAAACTCTCTTGGCATAAGGTATCCTGTCGCCTTCTTTGTAAGGCTGATTCTTATCAAGATTATGATATCTGTCGCAGTATTCTCCTACGAGTTCAAGTATTTCATTATGAGCGGTCTGTTCGTCAAGACCGTCAAAAAAGCTGCTGTATTTAGACATTATTGTTCCCTTTTCATTTCCTTTGCATAGCTTATTATCTGCCTTATGAGTTCCTCATTGGCAGCTTCATTGCTGGAAAGCCATGCCTTTGTCCAATCGGTTATGGCCTGAACTGTTCTTTCCATATGCCATACAGGCTCCCAACCGAAAACACTCTTTATCTTTGAATTATCAAGCTTTAAAAGGCCTGCCTCGTGAGGTCCCTTTGCACCCTCCGGAGCCTGCCATGAGGCATTTCCGCCGTATGCGTTTACAAACATCTCCGCAAGCTCTCCTGTAGTGACACAGTCCTCCGCATCCGGTCCGACATTGTACCAGCCTGCATATGCAGGATCCAATGCCTGTCTCATAGCTATTGTAAGATATACGAACAGCGGCTCAAATACATGCTGATAAGGTCTGATGCTGCCCGGATTTCTGACTGTTATAGGCTGTCCGTTTATAACAGCCTTTACACAGTCCGGTATAATGCGGTCAAGTGAAAAATCACCTCCGGCTATAACATTGCCGGCACGTGCAGTCGATACAGCCACTCCTGCCTCATTCAGGAATGAGCTTGCATAGCTGTGAGTAACGATCTCTGAGCATGACTTTGAATTGGCATAAGGATCATATCCGTCAAGCTTGTCGTCCTCCTTATAGGCATAGTCCGGCTTTTCTTCATTAAGATATACCTTATCGGTAGTAACATTAAGGAATGAACTGCAGCATGGGTTCTGTCTGATGCATTCGAGAATATTTACTGTACCCATGACATTTATCTCATAGGTCTCTCTCGGTATGCGGTAGCTTTCTCTGACTAAAGGCTGTGCTGCAAGATGCAGGACTATATCAGGCTCAACTCTGCTGTAAAAATTCCAAAGCTCGTCAAAATCACGTATATCAGCAATATGGCTTTCAACAATATCTCCGACTACGTTTTTTACGCTGTCTAACTTAATGCCAAGCTCGGTTTCATTTCTTGATGACATGCCGGTTCCGTAAAGAATGTCAAAAAGACACGGCTCTGTATTCGGTTTCAGTGAATATCCGTAGACCTTTGCGCCCATCATGCCGAGAATAACAGTAAGGTAGCTTCCCTTAAATCCTGTATGTCCGGTTATAAGGACCTTTTTGTCCTTATAAAAGCTGCTAAGCTCATCAAAATCTATCAACTCTGCACCTCATTTTCTTTCATAATAGAGATTATTACTCCCAGATCTTCCAAGGAGCCTTTCCTGAAGCCCAAAGCTCTTCGAGTTTCTGCTTTTCTCTCTGTGTGTCCATGCACTGCCAGAAGCCGTCATGGTAGAAGCCGCCCAGCTGTCCTTCTTCTGCAAGATGGCTTAGCGGTGTTTTTTCAAGCACTGTTGCATCAGATTCGAGATAATTGAAGATCTCCTTATTGAGCACCATGAAACCGCCGTTGATAAGTGACGAATCGCAGTCCTCTTTTTCTCTGAAGGAGGTTATAGTTCCGTTTCCGCCTACCTCAAGCACGCCCTTAAGCTCTGCTATGTTGACCATGGTAAGCGTAGCTGTCCTTCCACCCTCACGATGGAATTTGAGCAGTGCGTCGAGATCAACATTGCACAGTCCGTCTCCGTAGGTCAGCATAAAGGTCTCATCCCCCACATACGGTCTTATGCGGCGGACTCTTCCTCCTGTCATAGTGTTAAGTCCTGTGTCTATAACGCTGACCTTCCAGTTCTCGGAATTATTGTTGTGAATAGTCATTGCATTATTTGCAAGATCAAAGGTCACATCTGAATTGTGGAGAAAATAATCCGCAAAATATTCCTTTATCATGTACTGCTTGTATCCGGCACATATAATGAATTCATTGAAGCCGAATGTTGAATAGTATTTCATTATATGCCACAGTATAGGCTTTTCACCTATCTCTATCATCGGCTTCGGTCTTAAATGACTCTCCTCACTTATACGCGTTCCGAGTCCACCCGCAAGAATAACTACCTTCATTTTTCCTCCGTATCATCAATTATGGCTGAATACATTGAGCCTGTTATTTTTTAGTATCGAAAGCGCCTTGTACATGGTCTCATCATCCTTTGTCCATTCCAAAATACGCTTAAGTTCATCTGTATCGTAGTCCTCATAATGAAGCATCGCCTCACCCATGCGGACATAGTTTTCTTCTCTGTATGGTGCCTTTATCAGCTCCTGATATGTAGTATAACAGTTTCCTGAAATAATTAAAACTGTTCCGGCTATAGCTGCCGCTCTCATAAAGCTCTGCGTACTTTGGTCAAAGCGTTTCAACGCCCGCTTCCTGCGGCCGTACATGGCAAATATCAGCAGTATGCCGATAAGACCTATCATAAACTGTCCCGCATATCTTGAGCTCAGTGCATAATTTTCCTTTAAGAAGATCCAGCGTCCGAGCGCAACAAGCAGATGATTTCCGAAGCCTGATATCAGCAGTACAAGCGGAAATACCGTTTCTTCAAAAAGCTCGCTTTCTATATAAATGAAAAATGCAAAGACATATGCTGCAAGTATCACTATTCCTATGAAAATGACAACAGCATCGTTAAGTGCCGCTCCAGGACCGAAAAAGTTTGCTATGGTTTCCTGTCCTATAACTGCACCCGCAAAGCTCTTTAGTAAAAATCTTACTATGAAGAATGGTTTCTTTTGGATCACCTCAAGGAGTCCTGCTTCTGTCGCACCTGAATGCTCCCATACTGCAAAATGTCTGCTCAGGACATATATGCACAGTGAAACAACGGTCGTGATCAGTATAGCTCTGAACATCCTGCGGCCTCTCTTTACTGCCCAGCTGTTCACGCCTCCCATAAGTATACCAAATATGCTGACCAATATCATGGTCACGCAATATGAGACGATATATTCTCCTGCTATAAGCAAAAGCATTACCGGCATCACACAAAGCAGAAGCTCCTCCCTTGCAAGAGTCTCGCCTCTCCACATGCGATCCGCTATATAATAATTAACAAAGAACAACCCAAAGCTCATTATATGAGCCCATGCTGTTCCGTTCAATATTATTTCCCATTTTGTAAGTGAAAACAACACTAAAAATACAGCAGTCTGCCACTTGAAGCTGATTTCATACTTCATGAAATAAACAGCCAGCACTGCCGCCATCATGGCAATGCCTATAACACCAAGCACTCTGTCGAAGGTTACCGAATAGCTGAATGCCCTGACATTTATGTATCTTTCAAGAAATGTCGCAGGTATCCTCGTCAGCACATCCGGCACAAGGAGCTTTCTTATGTCCCCGACATCCGGCAGATATTGTGCGATTATCCTTATATAATCCGAGTAGACCGCATCTGCCCCCGCTGCCTTAACATACCATAAAAGAAAGACTGTGCCGATAAACGGCATTATAAAATATGAAAGTCTTTTAATTATCTCACTGTTTTTCATTTATCTGATATCTTCCGTTATATCCTTATAAGCATTTTCAGCAGGAACCTCTTCAAGTACAAGCGCATTTCCTTCCCTGACCTCATCGGCAGGAACGTCGGTAATACTGTCAACAAATATTACCTTCGTGCCTTCCGCTTTCTTATCCTTATCAAAGGTCTTAAAAAACGTTCTTGCATAGAAATCACTCATTTGGTAGCTGTTTTCTAATATATAGATGTTTTTACCGAAAACTCCGTCCGTGCCGTATTTTTCCACGGTCTCCTCAGCCAGTGAATTCATCCTCTCCTGATCTGCCCAGAAGTATATCCTGTCAAAATATCCTCTGTAGAAAATATTTGTAGTTACAGCTGTAAATGCATAAGCCGTAAACAGTGCCGCAGCGGCATAAAGCACTATTTTGCCATGTGAGCTTCCAAGGCTGTCCTTTATTCGCCCGATCATATATGAGGCATACAGCAGTGCTGCTGCATAGGAAACATATATCCACCTCATCTCAAGTCTTATGGTTACGGATGAACAGCCTATGCAAAGAGCAATAAAGGCACAGAACATAATGCTTACGGTGATATTATCATATAATAAGCCGGAAGCCTTCTTATCTTTATCCTTTACGATCTTAATGATTTCATAAATAATGAGTCCCGCAAAAATAATGCTAAGAAGCCCTATGAAGAGAATCCCGAACTTTGTCATTCTCTTTATCTGCCACGGAGTTTCCTCCCATGGAAGACCGCAAAGATATTCAGGGCCTGCATTGACTCCGAGTATATAAAGCACCTGATCGAAGCAAAAGCCTATTGACTGCGCAATGCTGAAGGTGTCCGTTACCTCTGTTCCCCCGGTACCTGCAGGAAGTGCCTTTCCTATTGCATAAGTCCTTATTGCAACGATCAATACAAGCACTGCAAGCGGTGATACCCATTCTGCTGCAGTCTTTGCCGCAGTACGGCTCAGCTTTTCTTTATTTATCCTGTTCCTTATTATAATGCCAAACAGCGCAAGATAAAAAAGCGGCAAAAGACTTATATATCTTTCATGTACGAATACTAACATAAAGTAAATGACAAGCGCCGCATAATAGCTGCTGCCGCATGCATTATCCCTTAAAGCCTTTATAAGCAGAAACATTACAGCTATTGACATTGCAAGCGCCATAGTCTCCATCAATCCAAGTGCCTGCCCTATCTGATAATAAGCAAATCTGCTTGAAAGATAGCAAATGGCTGTTATCATTCCTGAAAGTCTGCAGCCTGATGCCAGATACCTTGCCATATAAAAAAGCTCGACTGCAACAAATATGTTTACGATGATATTAAAGGCAACAAATCTGTCTATATGATTTCCTATTATTGCCATCTGCAGATAAGTAGCAAGCCAGTACACAGGTCTGAATCTTGTAGAGGTTCCTATCGGAAATGCAAACTCCCAGAGATTTTGTTCTCCGTAGCAGGACCACATATATAGGTCGTCCATGTACAATCCCTTTATAACTATGTCGCGATTTACATAAAATGCAAACCAGACTATAACTGCAAGCATTATAAGCTCTAAAAGCTTAAGCGGCAAACTCATAGAACAATAGCTCTGCCACACTCTTTTTATAATATTTTCTTTTTTCCTGTTATCTATATCCATATTATTCATTCAGCTGTCTGTAAAACATTTCCTGCTTTTTGGTCCTTTCCTTTACCGTTTCAGACATAGGCGTTTCCCAGCTTACTGAAACACGTTCCTTATCTATCCTGCAATATAAAAGTGTTGATGAATTCTCTTCAAGCACTATTTCCTCAAAGTCACCATCATAAATAAGATCCCGAAAAAGCTCTGCTGCCCGCATGACTGCACCATCCTCGGTATTGGCAAGATAATCCATATCAGCGTATATATAATCAATATCTGCAAAGCTTAAATATTCCTTGAACATGTTAAGGTTCTTCACAAGATAAATGTTTCCGCAGGAGCCTGTTATGTCAACATAGCTCTCCACTCTGCCCTTAAGCTTATAGCAATCCGGCTCCTTCGCAAAGGCTGCCACTCTTACATGCTTATCCCAGCCGAGCGGATTCTTGATGCCTGTCTCGACTTCATGATTATAATAGCCTCTGTTGACAAGCTTTGCAGGAGTAAAGCCAACCGCACCGTTCCAGCCGGTTAAGGCAGTTAAATACACCGACACAGCTGTCACTGCTATAAATCCGATCCCGCTGCTTCCTCCGAATATTCGCTTTTCCTTTATCCCAAGCTCAGAGCCTTCAACGGAAAGCTGCACAGATATCGCAGTTCCTCCGGCAATCACGGAAATCAGATATAAAAGCTCAAAATAGTTTCCGTCAACCTGGTACAGCATCCAGAGACTTATGAGAGATGCCGCTGTAACCGCATAGAGGCACATCATTATAAAGCTGTAAGCATCAACACAGCCTTCTTCTAAAGCACAGCTTACTTCAGATGTTTTTAATTCATTAAGCAGCCTCAGTGCTTTGATATTTTTCAGAGTCCTGCTTCTAAGAAGCAGTGCGGCAATAAGCATTATTATGAAAATGATTCCGCCCCATGCCATTATGACATGCTCCATATCAACGCCCGTCGGACAGAACATAAAATGCAGTACTCTTGATAAGAAGAATTTTATTCTTTCTGTAAATGACTCGTCCACGGCATTTCCCGCAAGGTTTTGCTCCATGAACGGATATTTAAGCGTCATGCCAAGCTTTGCGAATACTCCGCTGAACACACTCGTTACAGGCTGTCCGCTTATAAGAAACGTTCTAAGCATTATGATAAGGGTGAAAACACTCATCATCAGCAACGTTCTTACGCCTGCGGCATTAATAAATATGTGCTTTTTCTTCACAGCAAAGAATAGTATCGCACAAATCCCTATCAAGGATGAAAATACGACTGCAGTCGGCTTAAACGAAAAGCTAAGTATAAGTGCACCTGCACCTATGCCGCTTAAAGCCTTATGGACTGTACTTTGTACTGTATCATTTTCCGAGAAATATTTAACAACGCAGAGTATGAACACTGACTGACATAAAAGCGTGCTTAAGTCACTTTTTGCTGTCACCGACATATTGCTGATGCCAGGTACAAGGGCAGTCAGCATTGATGTAAATGTAAATGCCCGCATGCCGTTATCTGCGCTGAGCAGCTTTGCTGTTTCCCCTGCAAGCATTATTACAGCAATAAATACCCATATATTAAAGCACAGAACATAACCGTAGGTATGTCCGAAATTAAGCGGCAGCGTGATAAGCTCAAAGCCCTTCGGATAGGTATAAACTATATTCACAAGCCCCGTATTTTCAAAAAAGCCTCTGATTCCGTTGCCGGAAAGCAGCACATCAGAGCGAAGCCCGTAGCGCAGCGAATCATAGTCTATGCATATATTCATCCTGCAAAGCTGAATAAGCAATATCAGCAAAATAATTGCCGTGCACGGCAAAAGCCCTTTTTGAAGCATACCGTAAAGTCTTTTGCAAAATAGCCTGAACGGTCTGATAATATTCTTTATATCTAAAAAAATTATGCTGTCGAGGATTCCTGCAAGGAGAAAGAAATAAGCTCCTGAAATCACAAACGGAAGAAATGCTCTGTGAATATAGATAAAGAACAGAAAAATACCTGCCCATAAAAAAGCAAGCCTCTTTCTGTTCTCCGCCTTTATCGCTGACATCATGAGAAGGAGCAGCATTGCTGCGATCTCATACTGCATGCGAACATTTTCTTCATTTAAAAGAAGTTTTATAAACTCCAAGCCTTTCCTCTCTGCACTCTTCTTAAACTATGTCTAATCCTATCTGTATTCTCCTTAAATCCGCTCTTTCAGATATTTTTATATATCAGATATCCGCTTTATTATTATGACTTATTCGCTGTAAGCAGAATAAGAAAGCTTGTAAAATCTCATAATAAGCCACGCAATCGGAGTAGGCCAAATGCTCTTAAATACAGCATACTCTTCTTTCTCACGATTGTGATTTTGTATGTTTTTACTGGTTTCTGCTCCATCATGAACACGATAAGACATAAGCTCACGCTCAACGCATACAAATCTTCCCGGCTCCTTTGACAGCCTGAGCAGAGTTTCCCAGTCTATAACAAAATGCTCGCTGTTTCTGAAAACAGGAAGTCCTGTAAGTTTGATATTGTATGTGCAGCTCGGGCAGCATATGCCGTTTCCCAATATGAGTGCGGAGCGTTTTATTATACGCTTATCAGCTATCCTTCTCATTCGGACCAGGCTTCTTAAAATACGCTTGACCTTCTCTGCCTTGCCGTTAATTTGCTTTCCGTTTTTATCGATCGTGCGGTATCTTGTGAAGAATACCGACATATCCGGATAAATTCTTACGGCCTTTGAAAGTGCTCTCGTATAATTTCTTTCATATATGTCATCCTGATGCGCCAGAGTCACAAGCTCGGCACCGGTTTCATTAACAGCTGTTTCTACTGCATAATTCCAATCAGCCTGAAGTGAGCTTTCGCCGTCTCTTATATAAAGACGTATGCCATGCTTTCCTGCAATACTGCTTATATACTCGCTCGGCGTAGATGTGCATATGATAATATTCGATTTTATAGCCTGATTTTCCAGTGAAACGATGCAGTCCTCAAGATACGGGCTGTCACCGTATGCGCATATCGAAAATGTATGTTTCATATTTTTAACCGAAAAAGTTTTCTTCAAGCATTAAGCAAAGAGCATGGTATACCGGGAGATGAAGCTCCTGTATCTTAAATGTCTCCTGCTCCGGGACTATGATCGTGCAGTCTGCTTTTGATTTAAGCTTTCCTCCGTCACGTCCTGTAAGACCAATGACCTTCATTCCTATTGCCCTTGCTGTCACTGCAGCACTGATAATATTACCGCTGTTGCCGGAGGTCGAAATGCCCAGCAGCACATCTTCTTTCCTGCCGTAGCCAAAGACCTGCTGAGCCATATAGCTTCCGCCGTTTATATCATTGCCGTATGCTGTATTAAGGGCATTATGATCCGTAATATTAATTGCAGGTAAAGCTCCCTGAAGAGTGCCTGCCAGTATCGCACCGATATCGGCATCGGCTTTGATAAGACGTTCCCTCATTTCATCGCTTATTTTTCTTGGCTTGACAAAGCCTTTCATGAGCTCTCCGACTATATGTCCGCTGTCCGCACAGGATCCGCCGTTTCCGCCTATAAGCAGCTTGCCGCCTGCTGCATAGCAGTCCTTAAGTATCTCATAGGCCTCTTCTATATCCTTTCTGCATGGTTCGAGCACCGGATATCTTTCTATAAGCTCATCCAATATTTTCTTTACGGTATCCTTCATGATATTCACCTTTTTGTATCTGTTTACGCAAATTTACGTATATCTACATAAAGTCTGCCACGGCGTGAGCTTCCGTTTACTCCGCCGTATATAAATTTACCAAAGCCTCTGACAGAGACTCTGTCTCCTTCCTTCAGGTTCTTTGCTGAATTTACCGACTGTCTGCCGCTTATTACTATATGATCCGTATCAATGAGCTGTGCCGCTCTCTGTCTGGATATCTTATATACTGCGGCAATAACAGCATCCACTCTTTCAGAAGCAACATTTACCGAAAGCTCCTCGAATTTAGGTTTAATGTTTACGGACTCTCTGTCTGCGATCTCACAGGCTACCGAGGTGTGTCTGACTCTTGAAAGCTCATTTACTATCACCTCGGCTATAGAAGAAAGCGCAAATATAAAACACTCCTTCTCCCCTGTCAGTATATCTCCTATAGTGTCACGTTCTATCCCGAGATTCATAAGCGCACCAAGATAATCTCTGTGGCTTAATTCTTCGGCAAAGCGATCGTTAAGCGGCGTAACTCTGACTGCTTTGATCGCCTCAGCTGTCTCAAATCCTCTGTCTGCATAATCCGGAAGGAAAAATGCGGCTGCCCTGTCAGGATCCTCATGCCCTCCGTCAAGAAAATGCAGCCCTGACTTAAACATTTGCGAGAGTCCAAAGTAGATATTCTGCTCATCCATGCTTAAAAAGGCTGTCGAGACCGGAATATTTCTTTCAAAGGCTCTCTTATCGGCATCTGTAAGC
The DNA here is from genome assembly GCA_934438085.1 of uncultured Lachnospiraceae bacterium. GTDB lineage: Bacteria > Bacillota > Clostridia > Lachnospirales > Lachnospiraceae > Avilachnospira. Next base: position 86,972 of record CAKSBC010000002.1, on the reverse strand, counting down.
ATGGCTTTTATAAGCTCTCTGTCATCCATCAGCTCGTTACACTCTCTTAATTATTATAAGCCCCTGAGGCATTACCAATTTCAAAATCCTCAGCTATGACAGACCATGCAGCATCCAGACTGTAATGCTTTCTTATATAAGAACCGCATAGTCTGCTGCGCTCAGCGCAAAGCTTAGGATCGTTATAAAGGTCTGTTACCGCCTCTGCAAATACCTTTGCCTCCTCTGCGGCATGCTCATAAAGACTGTCAGGATCATTGTCTATAACTGTCATGACCTCTGCGGCATCAGGAATACCCTCGGCACCTACCGAGGTCGTGACTATAACAGAGCCCTTATAAATAGCCTCTACCACCTTGCCCTTTACTCCGGCACCATAGCGAAGCGGAACTACAGTTATCCTTGTGTCCTGATATAATCTGTTGAGCTCTTCATCCGTAACAAAGCCCAGCACACTTATTCCGTCTGCTTCCGAATTAAGTGAGAGTATATCCTCGCCTGCTCCTGAACCTGCAATAAGGAATCTCACATCCGGAATCTCCTTTCTGATTGCCGGGAATATATCCTTTGCAAACCACTTTACCGCATCTAAGTTAGGCGGATGCTTGAAGCCTCCGACAAACAGCAGATCCTTTCGTTTGGTGAAGTCCTCTGCAGTTTGTTCTTTATCTTCAAACTCGTTCCAAAGATATGCTGTTATGGCCTTTGCCGGTATCTCAGGGTGAAGCTTGTGTATAGCCTCTATCTCAACCTCTGACGGATAATAGACCATGTCCGCCGACTGCATTACTGAAAGCTCAACACTCTTCCAGTAATTGGATTCTCTGAGCTTAGAAATGTCTCCTGTAAGCTCATACTCTCTGTAGAGTCTTAAGAAATGAAGGTCATGTCCGTAGAAAATACATTTTATATCGGTTTCCTTTTTAAGGAAATCAATGTATTTCACTGCAATATGCGGTCTGTTGAGATAGCATACATCAATATTTGCAGAATTCTTTTTGAACCATTCTAAAATATTGTTCTCATACTCATGTCCGTAAAGTATCTCTACTCCCAGCTGTTCGAGTATTGAAGAATATGGCTCGTTATTACGGAAATTATCTCCGACAAATTTGACATTGAAGCCCTTCTTTAAGAACATTTTTATATATTGGAATGTTGTCTTTGAGCCGGCATCCTGATCCCATGTAGGTACATAATGATCTACAATAACAATGCATTTTTTACCCTGAGAGCGGTCTCTTGCTGTAAACGGATCCGGATCTCCGGTATTGACGCACTGCTTTTTCAGCTCATCCTTCCACTTTTCTTTAAACTTCTCGGCATTAACTACCTGATAACGCTTTAACCCGGTACCTGTAACATCTGTGCCGTTTGAAATTCCTTCAAAATGCGTAACGACAGACTTTGGCTGGTAAACAACTCTCTTTCCGTGGCGTCTTACTTCAAAGGCAAGATCAGAGTCTTCACAGTAGGCCGGAGCAAATCTTTCATCAAAGCCTCCGATCTCCTTCCATAGCTTACTTGAAAGCATTATGGCAGCACCGGAGATGTAGTCTGCATCCTTTACGTAATTATATTCAGGCTTTTCAGGATCATCCAATCTGCCGTAATTCCAGCCTGAAGCATCGGACCATATGATACCTCCTGCCTCCTGCAGTCTTCCGTCAGGATATACGAGCTTGGATCCGACCATGCCAATGCTTTCGTCAGATTCTATTAATGAAACAAGGGATGAAAGCCATTCCTCATGAACCTTAGTATCGTTATTCAGGAAGAAAATATATTTTCCGCGTGCCTTAGCCGCAGCCTGATTGCAGTTTTTAAGAAATCCCATATTTGAGGAATTTCTGCTGATGATCATTCCTTTAATATATTTTGAGATGTCCTTTGTTGCATCTGTTGAAACATCGTCTGCAAGTATGACCTCATACGGAGTTTCTTCAAAATCTGTATTTGCTATTATTGAGCGCACGCATGCATAGGTATATGCAACCTGATTGTAAGCAGGTATAACTATAGAAACAAGCGGACTGTCTGTCTGAGGCAGCTCCAATAATCCCCCGTCTCTGAATTCTCCGCCTATCTCAAGTTCTCCGGAAATAAGCAGTCTGCCGTTTCCATTAAGCAGCATTGAAAGCATTTTAGCAGGATGCTTTAGAGTATCCTTAAGATAATGTATAAGCACTCTTTTTCTTGAACCAGCCGGAGCCCATGCATCAAGCTTTGCAATAAGCTTTCTTACTACTTTTGAGCTTAGACTCTGATGTCTTTCAAGATAAGCAAGTCTGTTTCCTGCAGCCTCAAGCTGAGCCTTCAGATCACTGTTGATCAGCTCGATATTTCTGATATGATTCTGACTCAGGCGTTCCACTTCTCTTTCCTTGGAAAGAGCTGTCCTGTGCTCTGAGATCTCATCCTTAAGTATCTCTATGCGTTCAAGACTTTCATTAAGCTGATCGACCTTTTCTCGCACATCCTGAGCATATATCTGCTCCTTTGCGAACTTTTCGTCGATAAGCTTGCCGTCACCTCTTACAAACTCCTGGAATGACAGCTCTTTTGCCTCATACTCAGCCTTGGCTTTAAGATCAACATTAAATTCAGACAAAAATTCATCAAGTCCTTCATATGCAGTAAGCATTCCGCTGTAAGCCTCATACCAATACTTTAATATGCGATATTTGAGATATTCTCTGTCTAACTCATCATCAAATACCCACTCATAATCTATAAGCGTACAACTGCCGTCATTTCCGACTATAACATTCTCAAAAAGAGCATCCATGTTATGACAGCCTGTCGTGCCATCTCCGAGCAGCATGCTGATAGCCTTATTGATTTCATTTTCAGGAGCTCTGCCTTCCTTTATATTTAAAGAAAGCTTCTTTGCAAGATCCATTCCCTCAACAAAGTCAAACTCCGCAAGGTTCATTCCTGCTTCATTCTGTGATATGCGTGCAGGAAGCACCTTTAGTCCGTTTCGAAGCGAAGCATTTAACAGCGCTGCTCTTTTTGTAAATGCCTCAATATGAGCATTAGCTTTAAGTGTTAATGCTGTTTTTATTGCTGTCTTTCTGCCGTCTCGTTCAAAAAGCTCTGTTTTAAGAGCATATTCCGGAGCGCGCATGCGATTATATTTGGCATAGACCGGTAGGTTCAGTTCCTTCTCAGCTTCAGACTGTTCTCCAAAGCCCGAAAATACTACCATAAAGGATGGTGCAAATGTCTTAAAGGCATCAGCTTCGCATAATGCACCGTACATAGCCTCTTCCTTGCAGAGAATATATCTGCTTTCAACGAAGCTTTCGCTTATGCCTCGGAAATCACCGGCTCCGGGCATTTTCTTATCTGAGAAAATACTTTTTGCATATGAAGCCTCAGGAAGCGGATAGTAGTATCTGACATCTGCAAAAGGCAGTTCCTGCTCGAGTCTTTTTAAAAGTGCGGGCTCTCCGTAAACCTTGTCTTCATGCCTTTTTGCGCCTGTCATAAATTTAAGAGCCTTAATATTATCGCAGGCAGTTAGCAGAGTGCCTCCCTTTTTAAGAAAGCTCATAGCATATTTAAGCTCACCCGATATATGTTCTGCGTCGTTTTCAGCAGTTCCTCCGAATGCATCGTCAAGAAATGAAGCTATAACTACATCATAGCTTTCAGGCTCAGCCTCTGATATGACTCTCAGATTGTCATATCTTTCGCCGGATCTGCTGTTATTTAGCAGCTCCTTATCAGAATCAGTATTAACAGCCCCCTCGCTGCTGCATGAACTTAAGCTAAGGTTATAACGATATTTTATAAGCTCCGCATGTGAAGGCTCTTCATCCAGTATATCAAAAGCAGCTACTCTTTCCGAAAGCCCTGCATATACGCCGAAGCAGGCTCCCAGCTCAAGGACCTTCATGTCCTTTTTCCATGCGAAAAACTCAAAGACATTAACACGGTCCGGGCTTAAAGCATGGAACCAATCGCTGTCTTCAGTATTTTTCAGAATACTCAAATCAGGCGCAGCGCCGTTAAGCACCCCGCCTGATCCGTATCCGACTCTGTATTGTGTTGTCAGATCCTCATAAATATTTTTCATCAGCTTTTCCTGACCGTAACCTTTGAATTCATGTCATATACGCCAACCGTATTCTTATTGGAAATGACGGTGAAGTTCAGAATATCATATAGCCTGTGGTATACAACGTGTTCGCCCTGCTCAAAGCCTGTACAGCTCATGCTGAGCAGATATTCCCCACCCTGCAGATCCATATTCTGTGTGAAGCTGACCTCGTACTCATCTCCGTTTTCAACGCTTTTAACATCTGCGTTTTCAAAAAGAGTATTTGTCCCTGTAAGATCGTTTCCCTTTTTATCTCGGAACGTATATGTAAATATAGGTGCCTCAATGTGGTCAAAGAAACGTATCTTTTCTTTTATTGTGAAGGATTCTCCCTTTAAAACAAGGTTCGTCAGCCTTCCGTTCTTATCAAGCACTCCGAAGTCATATATCTCAGCTTTTTTATTGCCGTATTCATTGACATCCGGATTGACTGTCATGGAATCTCTCATCAAAGCTCCGGCATGCTTGATGACAGCGTCTTTGTGTTCATTGCCTGCTTCACTTAAAGAGGCAGCATTCGCTGTATTCCCGCCATTTTCAGAAGCTTTTCCGTTATTTATACCGAAAGCCTGTGAATTGTTATCCTGCATATCCTCAAGCTGACCGTACTGACCTGCCAGGATCTTTTTGTAAAGATCCACCATTTCTCCCGGCTTTCCTTCTGCAACCTTTACTCCATCGTTTAAAAGTACAGTTCTGTCGCAGTATTTAAGCACCGAGCTCATATCATGCGTTACCATAAGTATGGTCGTTCCGCTCTTTCTGAGCTCATCCATGCGTCTGTAGCATTTTGACTGGAAGAAAATATCTCCTACTGACAATGCTTCGTCGACTATAAGTATCTCAGGATCTACATTGATCGCAACGGCAAATGCAAGACGCACGAACATACCCGAAGAATAAGATTTAACAGGCTGATATACAAAATCTCCGATATCGGCAAAATCCAATATCTCTTTGAGCTTTGCATCCATATCTGCTTTGGAATAGCCCATCATGGTGCCGTTCATATAGATATTCTCTATACCGGTGTATTCCATGTTGAAGCCTGCTCCTAACTCTAAAAGAGCAGATATTCTGCCGTCTACACTGACATTGCCCTCGGTAGGCGTAAGCACACCTGTTATTATCTTAAGTATAGTGGATTTTCCCGAACCATTAGTGCCGATAATGCCTACTGATTCTCCCTTTTTAACCTCAAAGGATACATCTTTTAATGCATAGAAATCCTTATGATAGTTTTTGCCGGTTATGCTCAGTGATTCCTTGAGCCTGTCCGCAGGCTTATCATACAATCTGTATATCTTTGTTACGTTTTTTACTTCTATTGCGTTCTGCATTTATACCTTATGAATGGTTAGCTATAAACTTCTCGATCCTGTCCATAGACTTCTCGAGACTCTTGAGTGAGTATGCATAGGATATACGCAGGAAGCCTTCTCCGGATCTTCCGAATGCACTTCCCGGAACTACAGCAAGCTTCTGCTCTGCAAGCAGCTTTTCTGCAAATTCATCCGAGCTCATTCCGAATTTCTTTATGCATGGGAACAGATAAAATGCACCCTGAGCATTAAAGCATGGTATGCCCATCTCGGCAAATCTCTTGAGCAGGAACTTTCTTCTTCCGTTATACTCGTTTTTCATATATGTAACGTCATCAAGACCGTTTCTTAAAGCCTCTATTGACGCATACTGTGACATTGTAGGCGGGCACATTATAGCAAACTGATGTATCTTCATCATCTGCTTAATGACTGCTGAAGGTCCTGCTGCCCATCCCATTCTCCATCCTGTCATGGCGAATGCCTTTGAGAAGCCGTTTATAACTACTGTTCTTTCTCTCATTCCCGGAAGTGAAGCAATAGATGTTGACGGTCCGTCAGAAGCATAGTTAAGCTCCGAATAAATCTCATCGGAAAGCACGAAAAGATCATGATCAATGATGACCTTAGCTATCTTCTCAAGATCTTCCTTTCTCATAACAGCACCTGTAGGGTTGTTCGGATAGGTAAGCAGCACTAATTTTGTCTTAGGTGTAATAGCAGCCTCAAGCTCTTCAGGTGTAAGTCTGAATTCATTCTCAGCCTTTAAATCTATAACTACAGGCTTTGCTCCTGCAAAAATAGCACATGGCTTGTATGAAACGAAGCATGGCTCCGGAATGATCATTTCATCGCCCGGATCAAGCATTGCTCTTATGCAGGCATCTATTCCCTCAGAGCCTCCGACTGTGATAAGTATCTCTGAAGCCGGATCATACTCAACATCATATCTCTTAGCCATATATTTGGAGATTTCCTTACGAAGCTCCATAAGTCCTGAGTTAGATGTGTAGAAGGTTTTTCCTTCTGTAAGTGTGTTGATTCCGACTCCTCTTATGTGCCAAGGCGTATCGAAGTCAGGTTCGCCTACACCAAGAGAAAGCACATCCGGATCGTCCATTTCGGCAACCATATCAAAGAACTTACGAATGCCGGACGGCGGAACTGCTTCAATATAACTATTTAACGGATTTCTCATGATATCTCTGTCCTCTTATCTCTTTCCGGACCTTCAACCATGAAACCGTCCTGTTTGTATTTCTTAAGAATGAACTGTGTAGTAGTGCTGAGTACTCCGTCTAACGGTGAAAGCTTCTCTGAAACGAACATAGCTACTTCACGCATAGACTTGCCTTCAATGAACACTATGAAATCACAGCTTCCGCTGATAAGGAAAATACTGCTTACCTCAGGATACTGATATATGCGCTCAGCCATCTGATCGAAGCCTGTTCCCTTCTGAGGAGTAACCTTGACCTCAATAAAAGCATCTGCCTTTTCCATACCGCACTTATCCCAGTTGATGATAGTGTGGTATCCGCAGATGACCTTTTCATTTTCCATATTGTTGACTTCTTCTTTTACTTTATCGAGATCTTCTCCGAGCACACCTGCTAAATCATCTATCTTTATGCGGGCATTTTTCTCCAAAACGGTAAGGATTCTTTCTCTCATAATATATCTCCTTTTTTAATTATTGCATCGAATGACTCAGCGTTTCCGCCTTCATCCGACATCACTTTGCGGGAAACAGTTTATACAGCTCATCCGGCTCCGGTCTTCTCAAAGACGAATCCTGCTCTGTATCTGTTCTCTTAATTGCTACGCCCTTAGTTGTGAAGCCTATCACCCTTAAGGGCACCCTCGCTCCTGCTGCCTCATACTGCAGTGCGCCCATATCCTCCATAAGCCATACTCTGCATTCAGGTGAACGCAGTCTGTACGGATTTAAGCCAAACATTTCACATACCTCTATAGTCTGCTGCATTACAGGGATGTCTCTGAGGCTGTATGTGCCTCCGCATCCTGCGCTCTTCATGACCTTCCAAAGTGCCGAAAGCACCCCTCCGTCTCCGGAGTCTGCCGCAAGCCCTTCCGCACTCATTTTTGCATAAAGTGCGTCATATCCCTTTCTTTCGGCAGATGAATATTCATACACATCTTCTTTTAATACGCCAAAAAAGCTTTCAGAATATCTATTCAAAAGCTTGTCTCTGTAATCCTTATTTGCATATATTGATCTGCTGCCCTCATACCCGGCATAGCCGGTGACTGCAATATCCATTTATCTTAAAAACGACAAAGCCATCGGAACAACCATTGCAAAAACAAGGATTATAGCGATGAAGGCCGCAAATACTTTTCTCATTTTAGGACCCATTTTATCTCTCCGTAAAAACTAAAAATATTTCTTTGATTAACAAAAATATCTACCATTTTATATAAAACCGACTTTTTGTTCAAGTCCTCGATTTATATATTTTATTTTTAAGCCTTGCTCGAAGGGCAATATTCTCTCAGAAAACACTCTAAACATTTCGGTCTGTTCGCTATGCAGATAGTCCTTCCTAAGGTTATTATATCCACATTCCACAGTATCCAGTGATCCTCCGGCAGAAGCTCCATAAGCTCAAATTCAGCCTTTGTCGGGTCATCGGTATCTGTAATTCCTAAAAGTCTGCTTATTCGCTTAACATGGGTATCCACAACAACGCTCGGGATTCCGTAAATATTTCCTCTGATGACATTGGCAGTCTTTCTGCCCACTCCGGCAAGCGCTGTAAGCTCAGAGAGTTCGCTCGGCACCTCTCCGCCGTGTTTATCAAGGATCTGTATCGCACACGCAATAATATTTTTGGCCTTATTATGGTAAAAGCCGGTGGAGTGTATATCCTGTTCAAGCTCTGCAAGTTCCGCTCCTGCAAATGCCTCCGGTGTCGGATATTTCTTGAAAAGCTCTTTTGTAACTATATTTACTCTTGCATCGGTGCATTGTGCGCTTAATATCGTCGCAACCAACAGCTCCCATGCGCTGTTATGATCCAGCGCACAGCGAAGCTCTGTTCCATATACCTCATCAAGAGTATTAAGTATGGCTTTTATGCGCTCTTCTTTTTTCTTTTTCGATTCCTTCGCCATGACTGTCCTATTTATTTCCATGAAACACTTACACGATATTTCTTAAAATAATTACGAAGCGCGGGGCCCCGGCAACGGCAGATGATGTTCGCTCAGACACGTACTCGACGCTTCAGCGAAAAAAGCTAACGCTTTTTACGCTTAACCGCCTGCGTAACTCGTTCGGCATCATCAGCCTGCCGCCCGCGCCCCACTGCCTTTCCTGCTTCTATAACTCATTCTATTAAACGTAAATGAGCTGCCATGCAGCTGCCTTTTTAAGACGGTTCATAACGGCCTGGCCGAGTTCTTCCTCGCTGTAGCCCTCTGCCACGATATAATCAATTCCATCAGAGTCAAACTCTCTCAGATATTCAAAAAGCCCGTGCGCTATACCTTTAACATCATCTCTGCTTCCGGTGATCTTAATATCTATGCTTTCAGCAAGCTTATCGAGTTCATTTTTTATCTCATTAAAGCATTCCTCAGAACATAGAAGCGCAGTCTTTTTATTTTCTGCTTCTTTTGTTTTTATAAGCTCAAGTATCTTTTTTGAAATACCGCAGACATCTTCTTTACTATGAGCAGTCACAAGTATCATAGGTGCCTTAGGTGCATAGTGACGATATTTCATTCCAGGTGCCTTTGGGCGCTCACCCTCCGCAAGCGGACCCTTTAATGCTATATCCTCAGTTACACTAACACCAAGAACATTTTCAAGCATTTCTTTGGTTACGGCTCCCGGTCTGAGAAGCTGCGGCGTATCTCCGGTAACATCTATTATTGTAGATTCAAGTCCTATATCAGAGCTTCCTCCGTCAACTATTGCATCAACTCTGCCTGAAAGATCTTCTATACAATGCTCTCCGGAGGTTGTACTCGGACGTCCTGAGATGTTGGCACTCGGAGCTGCTACCGGTACCCCGGCCTCTCTTATGATCATCATCGCAACCGGATGTGACGGAAATCTTACAGCAACTGTATCGAGACCGCCTGTAGTTTCATAAGGAACTATATCTGCCTTTTTAAATATCATCGTCATAGGTCCCGGCCAGAAGTGTTCTGCAAGCAATGCTGCCTTTTCCGGAATTTCCTTAACTATCGACCCAAGCTCACTTATATCGGAAATATGCACTATGAGCGGATTATCAGAAGGTCTCCCCTTTGCAGCATATATCTTTTTAGACGCTTCCTTCATAAGCGCATTCCCGGCAAGCCCGTATACGGTCTCTGTAGGAATTGCCGCAAGTCCGCCGTTTCTGATTATATCTGCCGCAATTTTAATTTTTTCGGCATCAGCTGCAGATATTACTCCACTTTTCTTATAATCTTCAAGTATCAGTATTTGGGTTTCTATTTTAGTTTCCATTTTTATTTCCATTTTTTCAGCTTTATTGCTGATTTTTATATCAGTTTCCGGCATTAATATTGAGAACAGTCCAGACATCCCATGGCTCAAGCCCCAGTCTCCATGCAGCAATGCCGCCTATGTCATATTCCTTTATTTTATTAACCTTCTGTTCAAGTGAATTGTTTTCCTCAAGCCATATCTGTATCTGTCCGCTTCCTATCATGGTCTCCCCATAATAGGATCCGGCTTCTGAATCCCATGAAAGGATAATGCCGTTATCGGATACATACTGCTCTGACTGTTTGATACCCATGGATTCAGATGTTACTACGCCGTCGTTGGTGCGCCATACTCTGGTATAAAGCGGAACAGCTTCGATCACACGCTCTTTTGGCACTCTCTTAAGTGCTTCTTTTATTCCGTACTCAGTGTAATCTATGGAAGCCACAGGCCCTATATCGCTGCCTGTATGCTCATCATATCCCATGATTATAACATAATCTGCAAAAACTCCCTGTTCTTCGAGATTATAGTGATCATTGTATGAATACGGAACGTAATTATCTATACTGAGTGCCAATCCGCGCTTATGGCACTCTACCGAGAGCTCTCTGAAAAACTGTGTATAGCTCTGTCCGGCATCGCTCGGTAATCCTTCAAAATCAAGATTAAATCCGTCATACCCGTAGCTCTCTGCCTTTTGCATAAGAACAGCTATGAAATCTCGCCTTTTCTTTGTGTCGGCAAAGAAATCCCTTGTGCTGAAGTCTGTTACACCACCCGGCTGGTTGATATTATCAAGTACTGCCCAGACTTTAAGCCCTTTTTCATGTGCTTTATTTACATATTCAGCACTTGAATAGTCAGTAATGCCTCCGGCTGCACTGTTGATCTGAAGCCATTGCGGGGCTATAACATTAATAGCACCTCTTGTATTTTCATAAAGAGAATCAAGATTATTGTTGGCTGCTGCTGAATGCACTGCCTGCCAGCCGAGCACAACTTTTTTGTCAAGCATTACATGCGGCACCTCCGGTTCGTTATAGGTGTCCGGATATGTGTATGTCATCTCCCCTTCTGTATAGGAAAGACTATTATTTTTTATATAACCGACAAAGCCTGTATCCGTTACTATACGGCTCCAGTTTCCTGTCTGATCCGTAACTGTTACAACTGAGTCTTTTGCAAGCTCTGTCAATATAGGTGCTTTTTTATCTGCCGCTGTGCGGAGTACTGCCTTATGCTTTACAGTTCCCTGTTCGACCAAAGTGCCGCCGTGTACTATAAATACTCTTTTTGCAGTCTCTTCTTCTGAAGTAAATGTCTCATAGGAAATGTCCGTATACTGCGCTACAAGTCCGAGCGATACATAAGCTTCATCGCCGGCTATTATAAATGAAGGCTTATTTTCGCCTTCAAATTGCGCATCATAATCTATGACCTCATCCGGCAGCGTATAGGTCAAAAGCTGTTCATTGCTGTTATAATAAAAACGCTCATTCAGGCTGTCATATATGTACTCATAAGGAAGGTATATTTCTCCGTCATAAAGTGTTCCCTTATGATCCTGACACACCTCTCCGTCAAGAAATATCTTGACTTCATTTCCGCTCACTTCAAACCATTCGTTAAGATCTTTCTTCTCATTGCTCGGAAGCCATCGTTTAAGGATCGGCATTCCTGCAGCGGCAAACACAAGAACAAAGGCTGCAAAAACCATTATAAGCTTTGCCAGCCTGGCCTTTTTATCATTCCTTTTTCGCGATTTTCTGCTGTTTTTCGACATTTTTCCTCCGGATCAAAAAACAAAATCCTTTATCCTGTAAATACAACATATTCAGTGATTTCTGAATATTCAGTATAGCATCGTGCACTCTTACAAATCAACATTGCCCGGCATTACGATTTTTTTAATCAGGGCAGTTTTCATAATATCGGGCAATGTGTTTTCAGCTTATCCGAACAGCCTTTACACTGCATGTGTACGTGACTTAAGCTGCATGCTTTTCCTGCCCGGCTTAAAGACAAGACTGTGCTTAGAACTGTACGGAACGATCCGTTTTTTATTCATTTATATTTTAAATAATCATCAATCAGTCAGCGTTTGGGCTTTATTAAAATAACAATAGGATTCCGATGGCGAAAAAGCCTGATCAATATGACTGCAGACTGCGGTTTTGACAGAAGCAAAACTTGAAGCGTCAGTCTGACATTTTAGAATACGGCATTGTCGGAGGTGAATACCGACGGATCAATAAGCCTTTTTCAGCATAATACATAAGCTCAATTAAGTCAATTAAGTCAAAGCGTACTTTAAAAATACTTTTCATCAATACACACTTTTTTCAGAAAGTACGGGGTTTGTATCATTGATATATTGCATCGTTTAGTGTATGATACATGTGAATAAGAGGCAATAGATATAATGAAAATAGAACGTATAAATGAAAATTCAATAAGCTGTACGCTTACCAGTTTTGACTTAAGCGTCCGCAATTTAAACCTCCGCGAACTTGCATACGGTTCTGAAAAAGCTAAGAAGCTTTTCGAGGAAATGATGAGCAAGGCAAGCGCAGAGGTAGGTTTTAATGCAGATAATACACCTATAATGATAGAGGCAATTCCTTTGAGCAGTGATTCGATAAAGCTCATAATCTCAAAGGTCACTGATCCCGAAGAGCTTGATACAAGATTTTCTCGCTTCACGCAGAACCCGAACGCTGTCAAGAAGGATGGTGACAACTGGATCAATAAGCTTACTTCCATACTACTTGAAGGCTCCGATGGCTTTGCAGAGCAGCTGAAGAAGCTTAAGCAGACAGCTGAAGATCAGAATACAGCTGCAAAGCAGACTTCTTCTGACGCTAAGGAAAGCAGTGCAGGCTCAGAGATCCCTGAGAGCACTGACGCAGTATCAGATATCCCAAGCAATGACTACCGTGCATTTGCATTCGGAAGCCTTGATCTTGCTATAAGCGCTTCCAAGGCTGCAGCAGCATTTACAGGTGAAAGTACTCTGTACAAAAGTCCTATTGACGGAAGGTATGTGCTTGTTGTAAGATGCATTGGCACGACGCCGGAAGACTTTTCAAAGACCTGCAATGTTATCGCAGAATACGGTCGTATGATAAAGGCGGTTCAGAATACTCTGTCATATTATGAAGAGCACTATAAGCTTATCATTGCCGGCGGTGCTGTAGGTAAGCTTGCCGGCATTTAACACTAAACAGCTAAGTAATTGCCATGAGGCATTAATGAATATCAGGAGGATAAACCTATGAAAACAATTAATAAGGACATGAAGATCGGGGAGCTTCTTCAGGTCGATGAAATCATCACACCAATCCTTATCCGTGAGGGTATGCATTGTCTCGGATGCCCTGCATCACAGATGGAGACTTTAGAGGAAGCATGCATGGTACACGGTATCGATTGCAGCACTCTCGTAAATAATATCAACGAGGTTCTTAAGAACAGATAATTATAATTTAAATCCCCCTGCAGCATACAATATGCACGCAGGGGGATTTTTTATTGCTTATGTAAATGTCTTCTCTTTGTTCACGAAGCGTGTGGTCTGTGCCTGCCAGTACAGGTTGACTGTACCGATAGGGCCGTTACGTTGCTTGGCAATAATAACTTCGGCCTCGCCCTTTTTCTGACTGTCCGGATTGTAATATTCATCTCTGTAGAGGAACATTACCATATCGGCGTCCTGCTCTATGGCTCCGGATTCTCGCAGATCAGAAAGCATAGGCCGCTTGTCCGTACGGCTTTCCACAGCTCGTGAAAGCTGTGAAAGTGCTATTACAGGGCAGTCAATGTCTCTGGCAAGAAGCTTGAGAGCACGTGATATATCAGATATCTCCTGCTGCCTGTTGTCATTTTTTCTTGTTCCGCCTCCACTCATAAGCTGAAGATAGTCTATGATGACCATATCAAGACCATACTCAAGCTTTGCCTTTCTGCACTTAGAGCGAAGCGCCGTGACAGTAAGATCCGATGTATCATCTATCATGATATTCGAGCTTCCTATGCGGTCAACAGACTCCATAAGTCTTTCCCAATCATCATCACTAAGGTTACCTGTTCTAAGGTTCTGCGCATCTATGCCTGAATCCATGGCAAACAATCTGTTTACAAGCTGTTCCTTGTTCATCTCGAGTGAAAAAATCATACACGGACGATTCTTTTTGACAGCTACATATTCAAGTATATTAAGGACAAAAGCAGTCTTTCCCATAGCCGGTCTTGCCGCCACAAGTATAAGCTCTGAGCCGTGGAAACCGGTAGTCATATTATCAAGATCAGTAAAGCCCGTAGCAACGCCTGTTATATGATCCTTGCTCTTGGATGCTTCCTGGATCTTATTGAATACCTCGACTGCAATATCATCTATGCCAACGATTTCATTGGACGTACCGACCTTAAGTATATCAAACACTCTGTGCTCGGTCTCAGAAAGTATGTCCTCAGTTTTTTCATTGTCATCATAGCAAAGCTGGCTGATCTCTCCGCAGGTTTTTATAAGCTTTCTCTGTATGGCCTTATCACGCACTATCTGCGCATAGGATTTGACATTGACGGAAACAGCATTGAATTCATAGATATCCTTTAAAAACTCAATCGTCTGCATTTCGGCAGGTGCACCGTCCTTGGCAAGCTGCTCCTGAACAGTAACCAGATCCGCTACCTTGTCATTGTTATAGAGCTCGCGTACAGCCTCAAACATAATGGCATACTGACGTGAATAAAAATCGTCTTTGGTAAGTATACCAAGGGCGACTTCTATTGCATCCTTATCCATAAGCATTGAGCCTATGACTGATTTTTCGGCTTCAATATTCTGCGGTGATACACGCTGTAAAATATTGTCACTTTCTGCCATCTATATCTCCATTCTCAAAACATACGGCATAACTTTATCGTCATGCCGTTTTATCATTATCGTTCTCAGGCTTCAGCTACGGTCTCAACCTTTACGTTAGCTGAAATTTCCTTGTGCAGCTTTATATGTACATCTGTAACGCCAAGGCTCTTGATAGGCTCCATGACGATCTTCTTCTTATCAATGTCTACACCAAGCTCCTTATTGATGGCATCGGCAACTTCCTTTGCCGTTACTGAACCGAATATCTTTCCGTCCTTGCCTGCCTTTATGCCTATCTTTATGGTTTTGTTATCTATAGCGGTTTTCATAGCGCCGGCATTATCTGCCTTTGCCTTTTCAAGCTTTTCAGCATTTGCATTCTGAAGCTTGAGATCGTTAAGGTTTGCCTTATTGGCCTCAACACCCAACTTTCTCGGTATGATATAGTTTCTGGCATAGTTGTCATTAACCTTTACTATAGTGCCTTTTTTTCCGAGGCTCTTAACATCCTCAATTAAAATTACCTGCATTATGAAATATCTCCTTGTTCTATCATATCGTCTATAACTGATTTTATCTTTGCCTTGGCCTCGTCAATGGTAATATCCTTAAGCTGTGCGCCGGCCACAGACATGTGTCCTCCGCCGCCTATTTTCTCCATCATTACCTGAACATTAACGTCATCAATGCTTCTGGCCGATACATATATCTGTCCGTTAAACGGTGTGAGTACAATAGCTGCCTTAATACCGTCTATCTCAAGCAAACTGTTTGCTGCCTGCGCTCCTATCACAGTAGGAGAATCAGCAAGCTCTGCATTACATTCACTGAATGCAAAATGATCTCTGTATATCTCAGCCTTATCTATAGCTTCAGCCTTTGCCATATAGTCATTGTAGCTGTCGCGGAACATCTTTCTGACTCTTGTCATGTTAGCTCCGGCGCGCTTAAGGAAAGCAGCCGCCTCAAAGGTACGCACACCTGTCTGATTTACGAAGTTCTGCGTGTCTATGGTAATGCCTCCGTACATGGCATCAGCTTCAAGCGGCGTCAGCTCGACATCCATACCTATATACTGGATTATCTCCGTGATCATCTCACAGGCTGATGATGCATATGGTTCAATATAAGTAAGTACAGCATTATCGATAGCTTCGGTAGTCTTTCTGTGGTGATCCACTACCGTAATGTTGCCGGCACGCTTTAACAATCTCGGTTCTTCGGTTATGCTTGGTCTGTTGACGTCAACTACCGCTACGACAGTCTGTGCATCTATTAGCTCTAATGCTTCATCTCCGGATATGAAAAGATCATCCGGATATGCATCATTATTTTTAAAACGGTTATAAAGCGGTTCGAGCGATCTTGATGGCTTGCCTATAACTATCCATGCCTTCTTTCCGAAGGTTGTCGCTATGCGCCAGACACCGATTGCAGCACCAAGGCTGTCCACATCGGCATTCTTATGACCCATTACTATAAGCTTATCACAGGTGTTAAGCAGATCTCTAAGCGCCTGCGCTTTAACTCTGGCCTTAACTCTGGCATGCTTTTCCTTGGCTTCGGTCTTTCCGCCAAAGAATATAACATTCTCTCCGTCTTTAAGCACAGCCTGATCTCCGCCTCGTCCGAGTGCAAACTCTATAGCAGCTCTGGCTGACTCGTAATTGTAATTGTAATCCTTGCCGGCTTTACCAACGCCGATACTCAAGGTGATATCCATATCATTTCCGATATTGATAGTCTTTACTTCATCAAGTATCGAGAACCTGTCATCTACCATCCTCTGAATATCTTTTTCCTTCATGAAGAAGAAATATTTATCCTTTTCAAGCTTCTTTACTATGCCGTTTAAGGAATTAATATATCCACTGATACGTCTGTCGACCAAAGCAGTAAGAAGGCTTCGTCTTACCTCTTCTACTGATGCCAATGCTTCATCATAGTTATCAAGATAAATAAGACCTTCACACGGTCTCGATTCTTCGTATGCCTTTTTGTAGCGGATCCTTTCAGTCTCGTCAGTTACCGTCATGAAAATAACGGTCTTGTCGGATTCCGCAAGCAGATCATCCTGTATATCAGGATCCTCAACAGCTTCCGTATCATGCTCATAATAGTCGCCGCCAACAATGTCTGACTCTTCGCCGTCATTATCAGCATCCGTGTTTGAGCGCATATCTTCAGCATATTCTCTGAGCTCGCTACCATACATATCGTTATATGAGCTGTCGTAATTATATGAATTACCGGAAAGCACAGAAGGGCGAAGCTCTATAAGATATCGTCTGTCACCGTAATTACTGTGAATGAGTGAAGCCTCATCCAGGTTTACCAGGATATCCTTGCTTATATCAGGAAATATGCTCTGTATGCTTGAGGCATCTCCGTCAGTAAAGGCTGCATCAAATGCCAGGTTCTTCCACAGAACTCTTCCGTTTTTATCAACAATAGCTGAGGCAGTTCCCATTTCATTGAGAAGTTTTGTTTCCGCACTCTCAAAGCCCTGCGCAAAGTCAATAAGCCCTGCATAAATGTTTCTTCTGCTGTAGACATAAAGTCCCAAAGAAAAGCATACGAAAATAGCGACAAAGATAAGCATTGCCGCTCCGGCTGCAGGGTTGATCACGAAAAGCAGTATATCCAGCAAAACAAGAAGCCCCGACAATATAAGCGGCCACCTCAGATATACAGCAAGTGAAAATATAGAATTATTCTTCCCTTTCATAATAGAAGGATTATATCACACTATATATTCAATTTGTTATTATTTAAATTTAACAATGTATTTGTGATCAGTGAGTCGCTTTTTGTATGCAAATTTAAACAAGGCTTGCTTGATAAATTCGGTGTTTTGTTGTATATTACATGAAGCAGTATATTTTGAAAATCATAGGAGGTATTATAACTATGGCATTTGTTATTGGTGATGGATGCGTAGCATGCGGAACATGCGCAGGTCAGTGCCCAGTAGGCGCTATTTCTGAAGGAGACGGAAAGTACGTTATCGACGAGGGCGCTTGCGTTTCTTGCGGATCATGTGCTGGTGCTTGCCCAGTTGGTGCTATTTCTGAGGGTTGATTTAACCATACTCAAAAAATTTAAAGGACTGTCGGTTTTCCGGCAGTCCTTTTCTTTTCGCTATTTCATTATTTCTGTAAGCACATGAATAAGCTTTTTAATGTCAAACGGCTTTGCTATGTGTCCGTTCATGCCGACATCAAAGGCATTCTTTCTGTCATCCTCAAAGGCATTGGCAGTCATTGCCACAATAGGAATACTTGATTTTTCTTTGTCTGAGATCGATCTTATCCTGCGGGTTGCTTCGTAGCCATCCATTTCCGGCATTTGAATATCCATCAGTATCAGGTCATATCTTTCTGACGGAGCTTCTTCAACCTTTTCAACAGCAGCTCTTCCGTTTTCTGCTTCGTCGACGCTGAAACCGAATTCTTTGAGTATGGTAGATACTATCTCTCTATTCAGATCATTATCCTCAACAATAAGAACTTTTTTGTCTGAAAAATCAGGTTTACTTAGCTCTTTATCAGCGTCCTCAGCTCCTCCGAACGGCTTTGATAAAACATTCTTAAGCTCAGACATAAAGAGTGGTTTAGCGCAAAATGCCGTAACACCGGCTTCTCTTGCTTCAGTCTCTATATCGGTCCAGTCGTATGCCGTCATAATAATGATCGGCATCTCGTCACCAACAAGCTTTCTGATATTGCGTACTATCTCTATTCCGTTCATATCCGGCATAAGCCAATCTATGATATAAACACTGAAGAGATCGCCCTGCTCTAATGCATCCTTGGTTCTAATTACAGCTTCTTTGCCGGATATAGTCCAGTCTGAACGCATTCCGATGGAACGCAGCATTTTACTGACATTAAGACAGGTCTCTGTATCATCATCAGCAACCAGTGCCCTGAGTCCTTTAAGCTGCGGGATCAGTTTAGTCTCCGTCATTCTTTCGCTTACAGGAAAGCTCAGAGAAACTATAAACTCTGAACCCTTATCAGGTTTGCTTTCAACGCTTATAGTACCTCCCATCATATCTACAAGACGCTTTGTAATGGACATTCCGAGCCCTGTTCCCTGAGTTTTGCTCACCGTAGAGCTGTTCTCTCTTGTGAATTGTTCAAAAATATGCTTTCTGAATTCTTCACTCATGCCGATTCCGTTATCACGTACACTGAACTCATATTCGGCAACCCCTTCCTCTGAATTCTTCATCTGTCGGATCATCAATGAGATAGTACCTCCGGCAGGTGTGAACTTCACAGCATTAGACAGAATATTAAGCAGTATCTGGTTGAGCCTCATAGGATCGGCAATTATGTCCTCATCCTCGACATCAACGGTATCTATAATCAATGACAGTCTCTTTGATGTAATGCCCGATTGGATAATATCTCGAATTTCATGCACAAGATCAGGCAGATGTACAGACCTTAATTCCAAGGCAACCTTTCCGCTTTCAATGCGGCTCATATCGAGTACATCATTTATCAGTGAAAGCAGGTGCTGACTGGCTGTGGATATCTTTTTGAGATAATCCAGTATCTGTTCCTTATTGTCAATATGTGTCACGGCCAATGAAGTAAATCCGATAATTGCATTCATCGGCGTCCTTATATCATGTGACATATTGAAAAGAAATTCGCGCTTGGCAAGATTGGCTGCTGTCTCCTGTTTGACAGCAAGCTCAAGCTCAGCATTTTTTTGTTCAAGTGATCTCTTGTAATCCCGCTCTCTTTCTTCCTGCTTTATGCTGAAATTCTTCTCAGAGCTCCATCTGAGACCTTGAATAAGAGCTAATAGCAGAATATAAGCAATAAGAGAAGCACCAAAAATTAATATGGTAATGTTATAGGTCTGACTGCTTGGTACATATGCATAGAGATAATAATCACGTCCGTGGCTGTACATTCCGTAGTACGAAGTCTGTAAATTAAAAGAATTGACTCTTACCAGCTGCTCAGCCTTATTATTTCTCCTTATAGACTTAATGATCTCAATATCCGAGACATTTTTTCCTATCAGTTCCGGTATATTTGATGCTTCGACATGATCCTCTCTTACCATCAATATTGCAGCTGTCGAATCATAATCATATCCGTTTAAAAGATCCTGTATCGACAGATCAGTTCTTTTGGCAAATGCTGCTTTTGTATGACGATATACAATAGCCACGCCCTCACCATTAGCGCAGCTGTGAGCAGCTGCATCAGCATAGGATCCGTCCTTAAACCCAACACGCTTAACGTAAGTTTTTTCGGGTATCCGATAACGCTCAGAACAGACTCCTTTTTTATGTCGGACAACAGATCTGAATATCCAATATCGTCTTCCGTATATTCACAAATAATATTTCCGTTTTTATCAAGTAGTGTAATTCCTGTGAGCCAGAGCTTATTTACATAGTCTTCAAGCTCCTTCTCATCACAGTCAAGCCGACAATCTTCAAGCATATGAGCAGCGGTAGTATCTCGAACAAGGCTTTTTGCTATTGCTGTGTCATTATTTCTGATATAGCTTGAGGACTGTTTCTTGACAAACTCGATCATTGTTGTCAGCTTTTGTTTACAATTGATGAGATCTGCACGTCTTGAGAGCATGAACACAATGCTCAGGATCAAAAAGCCTCCTATAAGACAAATAAAACGGAATCTTTTATCAAAAAATTCATACATTTTTTTATTGTTCAAGGGCTTCGACCTCCAAGCAGCTTTCCGGGTGTTCCAAGTACTTTCCGATTATCCTTTTCATCGTACCGTCTTCTCGCATCTCGTCAAAGGTATTATTAAGCTTCTGTTCAAGTCCCCTGTTATCCTCATTTGAAAAGGCTACACCAATACCTGTAATCAGAAGTGGTTTTTCCAAAATACGAAAATCAGCTCTGTAATTCTTCATATACTGCAGAATAGCTGTTTCATGCGCGGCAATAGCATCCACATAGCCACAGTCCAGTGCAGCATACTGTACACTTTTATCCTCCAAACTAATGATTTCTTTAACTTCAGGTATGTCCGGATCCTTTGAGGTAAGGAATATTTCTTCAGGCTTTCCTGTCGACTGTACTGCAATAATTTTGCCGTCCAGATCATCGAATGTATAAATATCGCTGGCGTCATTTACAGCAATCATCTGACGGCTAACCATATATGGGGCCCTGCCCATCTGTAATCCTGCTCTCGGCCATCCATTGAAAAGCAGCCCCATATACAATCTATCTCACCGCTTTCTAAAAGTGTTTTCTTCTGCTCCCAGTCAATATTGATGAACTCCGCACGATACCCCATACGTCTGAATGCTTCTTTGGCAAGCTCCACATCGATACCCGTCGAATCACCGTTATTATCCAAATATACATATGGCGGATATGTATCACTTCCTATCAATATTTTCGGCAGATCTCCGATAGGCTGTACTTCCAGCGTTGATGTACAGCCGCATAAAATGCCTATGGCCAGCAAAATTGTCGAAATAAGTACTTTAATGTGTTTCATTTGATTTATATCTGTTCTTTGTTTGTTCTATGTTCTTTGCTTGTTGATCCTGAATTTACTCTCTGAATTTACTCTGTCAGTGCCTCTCCCTTTTATAATTCGGGGGGGGGTAGAAGCCTCGGTATATGTCTTTTCCTTATCCTCATACATCAATATATCCGCCTGTCTTATGGCCTCAGTTATCGGATGTACCCCGCAGACTCCGCCTATGCTTACAGAAAGCTTAAGTCCCGGATATTCGGAAAACACGATTTTATTAACTGCTTCCTTTATATCATTGCGTTTCTTTTCAAAGATCTTTTCATCCATTTTAGGGAACAGAAGCACAAATTCGTCACCGCCGTAACGTATCAGTATATCTGTACTTCGTATTGATGCATGGATCGCCGCAGCTATATCGAGGAGCACAGTATCTCCGGCAAGATGTCCGAAGGTATCATTGACCTGTTTAAATCCGTCCACGTCAATGACCGCAATGCATTCCATGCCTTCCAAATGCGCACGGTAGGCCTCAAAATATCTGCGTGAGTATGTTCCTGTAACCGCATCCATAAACAGCTCAACATTTTTCCCTGACTGCTGTCTATAATAAGTCTGGTGCCGTTTGAATCGATCCATCGGCCTTCATTCATCTTGGAAAGCATTTCTAAAACACATGGAGTGCCGTTTACGCAAATATACTTGGAAACAACAAAGTATGCATCCGTATTTGTAAATTCAAGCTTGTTAAGTGTTGCCTTCTGTGCAAAAGCTCTTGCTGAAATGCAGTTTGCACAGCTGTTTCCGTTGTTCCAAAAGGCAGCACAGCGCTTGCCGCTGCGTCTTAATAGTCCATCCTTGTCAAGCTCAAGTACCGAAAAAGAATTAGGGTCAACAAGTCTTACAACATCAAATACAGCTTCTAAGCGATGCATCTCTTCAGCAATAACAGAAATATTATCGGAAGAACCGCTGTATGGCTCCGTCATCTGCAAATATTTTTTGTCATAAAGCTGCGGATCTATCAGCTGTCCCACTGCTGCAATATAATGATCCTTGTCAAATTCCGACCATAATGTTCTGACCTTTAAGTCACACCAATGATGTTCATTGCCGCAATCCAGCAAAATGCTCATGGAAAAATCAGGTATTTCTCTTGTCGTGGCTGCCATGGCCTCCTTTATGCGTTCAAAGACCTCAGGCTTAAGTCTTTCGAAACACTCCGGTTTAGCTGCATCTTTTACTGAATAACGATACTTCGGAGGTTCATCCCAATTAACAACATCTGCAATTTTGGTGATTGCATCATAGTCAAATTGTATTCCGCCGCTGCATTCGGAGAAAAATCTTATTCGATCCTGCATACAATCGATTATTCTCTGCATGCGGTCATTTCTCGGAATATCCGCATTTAACAATATCTCATTAGTCAATCGTTTTATTTCTAAACGTCCTATGTGCCTGCTTCCTGAGGCATCTGAAAGCATGCGAAGATGCGGCGCGATGTCCAACAGGCATTCAAGCAGCAAAGGATTAAATGCACCGCACTCCCCGTTTATGATCATGCTGATAGATGTGTCATGATCAAACGCTTTTTTGTAACATCTTTCACTTGTGAGCGCATCATATACATCGGCGATAGCAACTACCTGCGCGCTGATCGGTATATTTTCTCCGCGTAGACCGTCAGGATAACCGTGACCATCCCATCGTTCATGGTGCCAGCGGCATATTTCAAGAGCATATTTAAACAGTGGTTTATCATGACCAAAAATCATCTGTTCCAGGATCTTTGCTCCTGCAGTTGTATGTGTCTTGATCAAGGCAAACTCTTCTTTTGTAAGCTTGCCGGGTTTATTAAGTATCTCCTCAGGAATACACATCTTTCCTATATCATGGATAGCTGATGCCGTTTTAATAAGTGCTATATCCTCTTCAGATAATTGATAAACATCAGTTTTCTGAACCAGCTGACGCAGTAAAAGCTCTGTTATGATGCGAATGTTGCGTATATGCATTCCGCTTTCATTATTACGAAACTCTACAACATGGCTGAGTATTCCGACTATGAGATCATTGTTTTCCTCTCTTTCATAGATCTGGTCGGCAACAAGATTCATAAGTCTCTTCTGTTCATTATGGATCTTAAGTGTGTTTTCAACGCGTCGGCGCACTATAAAAACATCAAAGGGTCTGCGTATATAATCTGTAATACCCAGTGAATAAGCCTGATGAAGTGACTCGTTTGTTTCATCTGCCGATATTACCACAACCGGTATCTCATTGATCCAACGCAATTTATTCATATGCTCCAACACCTGGAAACCATTCATTTCCGGCATGTTGATATCGAGCAAAATAAGATCAACTATTATATCCTTAGTAAGTTGTTTGACGGCCTGACGTCCGTTTTCCACCTCTATGTAATTGTATTGGTCTCCCAATATTTCTATGAGCATCTTGCGATTTAAAGATGAATCATCAACGATCATCAGAGTCTGACGTTCCATAGGGTGTTTCTCCATGTTAAAGCATTAGTTCAATTTTGACATTTTCCCATGTTTATTGTACATTTATTCACCGAAAATACAAGTATGCATGAAAATACAATTCAGTACAAAGAAAAGAGGAGCCTTTAAAAAGCTCCTCTTGATGTTTGATGTTTTTCTGTATCGGCTGACCGATCTGTAATAAATGATTACTCTACTGTGTAAGGAAGAAGAGCGATATGTCTTGCTCTCTTTACTGCTACAGTGAGATCTCTCTGATGCTCTGCACAGTTTCCGGTAATACGTCTTGGAAGGATCTTTCCTCTCTCTGAAACGTACTTCTTAAGTGTTGCTACATCTTTATAATCGATAGGCTTTGCCTTCTCGCTGCAGAATACACAAACCTTACGTCTTCTGCGGAAGCCGCCCATCTTCTTTGGGCGTGCGCCTTCTTCTCTGCCTTCTGCCTTCTGAAATGCCATCGGTATTCCTCCTTGTTATTCGTTAGTGCTTAGTTGAACGGCAGCCCTTCGTCTTCTACTCCTTCAGGAATGTTCATAAAGCCCTCGCCGACTGATGAAGAATAATCAGCCTGACGTCCGCCGCCGTTATAGCTTCCGGAATTTCCGTTGCTGCCATAACCGCCGCCATAGCTGCTGCCCGAGCCGTTTGCACGGTTTTCGGAAGCTGCTTTGCTTTCTGCAAACTCAAGATCCTCCGCTACTACATCAGTAGTGTAGACCTTCTGTCCTTCCTTATTGGTATAGCTGCCTGTCTGTATACGTCCTGTTAATACGATCTTAGTGCCCTGATGTAAGTATCTCTCGGCAAATTCTGCCTGTTTGCCAAATGTGACGCAGTTGATGAAGTCTGCTTCTCTCTGTCCGTCAGCTCCGGTACGGCGTCTGTCAACAGCCAGTGAAAATCTGGCTACTGCCATAGAGTTCTCTCCCTGAGTATATCTGATATCGGGATCTCTTGTTAATCTGCCCATTAAGATTACTTTATTCATTCATTCACTCCTACTTTAGTCCGAAATTACTTCTTAACGACTAAGTATCTGAGAACAGGCTCATAAATGCGAAGCTCAGACTCGATTCCGTTAGGTGTCTCTGAGTCTCCCTCGAAGTTGATGAGGTAGTAGAATCCTTCGCTCTGATGCTGGATGTCATAAGCAAGGCGCTTCTTGCCCCACTCTTCTACTTCACCTACAGTACCGTTGTATCTCTCAATGTAAGACTTTACCTTGTTGATAACCTCGGTTCTGGCTTCCTCTTCGAGTTTCGCACTAAGAATAACTGTAACTTCATACTTATTCATGTGTGTTTTTCCTCCTTTTGGTCTCCGGCCCCTGTAAGCCACAGGAGCAAGGTTGTTAATTGTCACGTCATGATATTGTATCAAACTCACGCATTTGCCGCAAGGTTTTTTATTGTATTTTTTCTCATGAACCCTGACATCATGCAGCCCCCGGCAGCTCCTGCTTCTATAACTAAAGACAGACGTTCCATATTGATCCCTCCGATAGCATATACCGGAACAGAACATTTTTCACATATTTCTTTTACAAATTCAAGGCCTTTACCCTTAAGTCCCTTTTTGCAGTCTGTCTCAAATATAGTGCCTAAAACGATTTGCGTCGCCCCAAGCTTAACTGCAGCTTCCATATCCTCCATGCTATGACATGATACACTTATTTCATGAAAGTATTTCTTCATATCAGTAAGCTCATCTGATTTCTTTGCTTTCAACGCCTCAACAGAAAGATGCAGTCTTGTGCAGTTAAGTCTCCTTGCGGCCTCGATCCTTGAATGCAAAAAGCAGCTGACACCTGCCTCACGGCATAATTTAAGAATATTTCGTGCGAGAGCTTCATACTCTGCATCGCTTAGATCCTTTTCTCTCAGGATCACTGCATGAGGATGAAGCCCTATGACATATTCCATTTGTTCAAGAAAGTCTCCGGAAACCAGACTGCGGTTTGTGATCACTATCGTATCTTTGTATTTATCACACATGAATCGAGCTGTTTTATCACACATAAATATAATCGTTTAAAACCGGCTGCAGGCCGCCTTCTTCCATGTCATCATACATTTTTTTGAAGGAACGGCTGTCATTGATCTCGAACTGCTCATCTCCAACATCCTCTTCTTCTGTTCCCTCATACTTTTCTTCATGATCGCCGATTCCTGTGGATACACCTGCAGAAACCTTTGTAGCACATATCTTGGCAATTCCGTTTCTGAATTCAGCGCTTTCACGGCTCGAAACAGTTATGCCGGCAAACGGAAGGAATATACGATATGCACAAAGCACCTGACAGAGCTCCTTTTCTCCGACATCCCTTGGATTGATCTTGTCATTATTAACAATAGGACGAAGGCGAGGGCAGCTCAATGAAAGCTCTGCATGCGGATATTTACGGTTTATATAATATACGTGCAAAGCTGTTGCAAGTGCATCCTTACGAAAATCATCCAATCCCAAAAGTGCAGAGAAGCCTGCGCCTCTCATTCCTCCCATCAAAGCTCTCTCCTGAGAATCAAAGCGGTATGGCCATACACGCTTATGTCCCATAAGATGAAGAGTTTCATATTTGTCGGTATTGTAGGTCTCCTGGAATACAGTCACATAGTCTACACCGCATTCATGCAGATACTCATACTCATCAACATTTACAGGATATATCTCTATTCCAATGTTCTTGAAATATTTCTTGGCGATCTTAACCGCTTCGCCGATATATTCTATATCAGAATATTTACGGCTTTCACCTGTAAGCATCAATATCTCTTCCATACCGGTCTTTGCAATTACCTGCATTTCATGTTCGATTTCCTCAAAGGTCAGCTTTTTTCTTCTAATATTGTTATAGCAGTTAAAGCCGCAGTAAATGCAGTAGTTCTGGCAATAGTTTGCAATGTATAAAGGTGTAAATATATATACCGTATTACCGAAATGATTCTTTGTAAGCTCCTCGGCCTTTCTTGCCATCTGCTCAAGATAAGGAGCTGCTGCCGGTGACAGCAGGGCTTTAAAATCCTCTATAGAGCAGGAATCATTTGAAAGCGCTCTTTCGACATCTGAAGCTGTGTAGGAATCATAATCATACTCCTTCATTGCCTGAAGGACCTTATCCTTTATATCGGATTCAATGATCTGCATACCTTCCATATATTCCATATGGTTGGTACGGAAGGACGGATCCTGTTCAAGTCTGTGCTTGCGCTCAAGTGCAGCAGGCGGCAGCTTGTCACTGTCTACAAAATATACCTGATTTTCCTCATTCATAACTTAAATTCCTCTTAAATGCAAATTTAACGTAAAAATCCTGTCAGCGGGTCAGATGCGCTTCCGCCTCTTGCAAGCACTCTACCCATTCCTGTAAGATAAGCCTTTCTTCCTGCCTCTATAGCAAGCTTGAAGGCTGATGCCATTTCAGGTACGTTTCCGGCTGTTGCGATCGCAGTATTTGCCATGATTGCAGCTGCTCCCATTTCCATAGCCTCACACGCCTGTGAAGGCTTTCCGATTCCTGCATCTACGATTACCGGAAGATCTATTTCATCAATAAGCACCTGGATCATTGCCTTTGTTGCAAGTCCTTTGTTGCTTCCTATAGGTGCCGCCAAAGGCATAACTGCCGCAGCTCCTGCATTCTGAAGATCTCTTGCGACATTAAGATCAGGATTCATGTACGGAAGTACGACAAAGCCTTCCTTTGCAAGTATCTCTGTTGCCTTAACTGTCTCATAGTTATCCGGGAAAAGGTATTTTGCATCGCGCATGATCTCGATCTTAACAAAGTCTCCGCAGCCCATAGCTCTGCTGAGTCTTGCGATCCTTACTGCCTCTTCTGCATTACGAGCCCCTGAGGTATTTGGGAGCAGTGTGATTCCTTTCGGAATAAAGTCAAGTATATTTTCGCTTTCCTTTGTATTTGCACGTCTTAATGCAAGTGTAATTATCTCAGCACCTCCCTGTTCTATAGCTGCCTTGATAAGGTTTAAGTTATATTTTCCGGAGCCAAGGATGAAACGGCTCTTGAATTCTTTTCCGCCTAATACTAATTTATCTTCCATTTTTCTTCCCTTTTCTATAAATATTAATCATTCTGCATTATCAGCTGCAGTACCTTATTTGCCTGATGCGCCGCACAGGCCGCTACTCTCGGGGCTATCAGTCCTATCCCGTTTCCGACATCAGTTTTCTGATCTCCGCATACATACAGCCTTCGCATCATTTTCGTTGTTTTTATTTCATTTGTATCCGCATACCCCGCCATGCCGTTTCCGGATACAACTATTGTATTCGGACACTTAGCGAGAACCTCTCTTACAAGCATTGCTTTTTGATCCGGGCGGTCGAAGGCTTCGCAGACTATCGGATAATCTTTAAAAAGCTCTCTTGCATTATCAGGTGTAACCTTTACATATACAGATTTATACTCTATATAAGGATTTATCCTGTATAACAGCTCTGTTAATGCTTCCGTCTTCGGCTTACCGAGGTGCTCGATAAAATACATCTGCCTGTTCAGATTTGTCACATCAACAATGTCAAAATCCACAAGCAGCAGTTTTCCTACTCCGCTTCTTGCGAGCATTACTGAGATATTTGACCCAAGTCCTCCGAGTCCGGCTACCGCAACCTTTGCGCCTCGCAGCTTTTCCTGCATTTCCTTAGGAAATCTCGAGTCGAATGCCTTATCAAGCTCTTCTTTTGAAATAAGCTTCTTCATGCTTTCACAAATTTCCGACATTATTTCAGCCTCCTCCGACAAACATAAGAACTTCGATCTCATCCTCATCATTGATCGTCAAATCACCGAGTCGGTCTTTGGAAATGATTTCGAGATTTATTTCCACTACCACTCTCTCAGGGTCAAATCCGGTTTCCTGCAAATATTCCAAAATGTTTTTGCCGGCAAGGTCCTTATCTTCCCCATTAATTCTTACCATGGACAAACTGCTCCTTTCGATGGTTTAGCGCCTTAATATTGTTATGTCTGCGGCTTAGCCCTGTTGTCATAACAAAAAAGCACCGAACAACACAATAACAGTGTCATTCGGCGCCTTTTAAAATTCTGTGAAAAGTGGTGCCCCCGGTTCACATTAAACAGAGAGCATCGACGAATATGTCTTTAATAAGCGACACATATTTCCCTACGTTGGCATTATCCAAATCAGGTTAAAGGTCAAGACCTATATGGTCTACTCTCAGCCCATTTATTTGAGCTCCCTATTTGCTGTAATCATTATACAAGTTTGAAAAAATTTCGCAATGGGTCTTTTGAAAATAATCGATACAATATTACACATAATTTTGTACTGCAAAAAAAGGTATTTCAGTCTATAATAGATATATTCACTACAAGCCTTTAAGGGGAAGCGCTTATATATGGATATTTTTGCCAACTTTTATATTCTTATTATTTTCGGCATAATTTATGCCGCTATAGCATTTAACTGTAAACGTCTATACAAAACCACCGGACAAAAGATTTTTCGTATTCTTATGTACCTTTTTATACTGACTCTGTTCGAATGGGTTATGACCGTGGCCTATGAAGCATTTGTAGGTGACGTCGGTTATTACATTCCGAGACTTCTTTCAGATCATAAGCTTTATCAGATTCCGAGAGTCATAGTCAAAAACTCAGAAAATATACTCATTGCACTGTGTCTCAGTGCCCTTACAACAGGAGGAGACCCGGATATCAAAAAGTGCCACGGGGCCTTTGCGCTTATTGTAGCTTTTTCTCTGTTTGAGATAATATGCTTCTATATGCCTGATACCTATCGATGGATGTATTTAAGGAGTGTATGCGACAGTCTCTGTCTTCTTTCAGTAACACTGTACTTTTCATTCCCATGGCATCAACGCAGCAAGATTTTTAAGCGCTACGCTGTATTTTCATTCGTTGCGCTGCCTATAATATTCGTCGAAAGCTATGCCAAGCTGTACATTCCTTTTGTAAGAAATCTGATCCCTGAATTCTATGAATCCGGAGATCTTTATTATTTTCTTCTTTCACTCATGATATTTTTTGGTGTCTCTCATGTCGGAGAAACCGTTTCCAAGAAGAAGATCGAGGCCGACCTTGAGAAGAAAATGGAAGCCGAGCTTGAGCAGCGCATGGAGGAATACAAAGAGGAATACAAAGAAGAGGTCCTTGCCGAGCAGGCTTTAGAGGAACAGGAAAATGAGATCTGCAAGGAACGATTGGAAGAATTCTGCAAGGCCTATAAGCTGACAAAACGAGAGTCTGAGATAACCTGTCTTATAGCTGAAGGAAAAAGCAATGCCGAGATAGCTGAGCTTTTGAAGATTTCTGCAGCTACAGTAAGAGTTCATCAGCACACAGCCTTCCAAAAGGTCAATGTCGCAGGGCGTCAGGAGCTTATAGATCTTATTCATATTAAAAGCCGCAGTTACAATAAAGTGTAAACTGCGGCTCTTTTCTTATTCTGTTTAATCGACCTCAAGGCGCTTCATGCCTGTTATATCCTTGAGCCCGAGGCCTTCTGCCGTATAATCACGAGTGGTGGTTATCTTAAGCAGCTTTCTAATAAATGCAAAGCATGCCTCTTCGCCTTCATCCTTCATAATACACAGACAGTTTTCAAGCACTATCCTCGTGTCCTCATCCATTATAAGATGATCCTTTGATCTGAGATAATGGTTCCAGGCCGCAGCCGGAGTATAATTCTCCTTGTTATATGTAATGCAGGCAGCTCTTCTGTCGCATACCATCTCTGCCACATATCGCAAAGGCATTCTATTTCCGTAGACAAGTCGTCCCGGCAGATTGGAGTAATCTATCCAATACTCAAAATGATGCTTATTTCTGCCCTTATGATGCAGCCATGCCATGGAATAGCCGCCGGTTGAAGCTCTTTGCACCGCATTCGGCGATCGATGTCCGTCAAAATATTTCACTCCGGTAAAAAACTCAGTAGGTGAAAACTTGGAAAGATCATGTATTATTCCCTGCCAATAAAGTCCGAGCCTGAAGCAGCCCTTGGCAACGTACATTTTGTGAGTTGAGATAGTCTTGAAATGGCCCCAAAGTCTCTGAAAAAAGTTCATAGACTGATAATTAAATTTCTCTCCTGCTGTAGGCCATGGATTAAATTGTCCCGACAAAGTGTCCTTACCGGCTCCGGCATTTACATTAGCATTTATATTTTTATTCTCTGTTGTATCTATATTTATACCCATAAACCAAATAATATCACAACCGTGGATTATGTGCTATAATTATTAATCCTATCAGCTGTTGTCAGTATTTTTATACACTGGCTGAATATACCGGCTGATATATAATTGAAAGGTGTTATTAAAATGACAAGCCAGCATACAGAGCTTATTGATAAAGCTAAACAAATGGAATATAAGCCTTTTACGGCAGATGATGTCATAAGGCTTGCACCGATGTATACATTAAGACCGAATAAAAGCTGTGACAGTGCACCGCTGTGCCAGTATCTCTACAACTATTATTACAGAGTCAGATACTGCCTTTTTGATGATGCACTGCTACTTATGTTCTGCAGTGATGACGGGGAAATATACGGTTTTCTCCCATACTGTACGGAGGATAAGATCGAATATTACTTCAAGCTGCAGGAAACCTATTTTAATGAGATCCTTCACATGCCGCTTGTAATAACAAGTGCCGATGAAGAGGGTGTTGCATTGCTTAAGGACGCCGGCGTTTTTGAAAACTATGAGGTAACAGAGGTAGATGAATCCAAGGATTATCTCTACGATGCCGAGTCACTTCGAACACTTGCCGGAAGGAAATACAGCAAAAAAAGAAATCATATTAATAAATTTAATCAGACCTACGGAGATCGTTGGGAATACAGGACTCTAAAATATGATGACAGAGATGAGATAACTTCATTTTTAAGGCTTTGGATGGATAAAAAGGAGGCCTTGGGTGAAGGTGAAGGTGTCAACGAAAACGGTGATGAATTCGACCCGGTTTTGGAGCTTGAGGCAGAATTTAACGGTATTCAGGATATACTTCACAATGAAAAGCTCTTCGACCACATGCGCATAGGAGGCATTTACATAGACGGAAAGCTCGAGGCATTTTCTATAGGCGACTACAACCCTGCTGAAAAGGTGGCCATTATCGATGTTGAAAAGGCTAATGAGGATATTAACGGCCTTTATCAGGTTATAAACCAGCAGTTTGCGCTCCACGAATATCCGGATGCATTGATTATCAACCGTGAGGACGATGTAGGTATAGAAGGACTCAGAAAGTCAAAGCTTTCCTATTACCCTATTGGCTTTGAGCTTAAATATATACTGAGTCAGAAGAATTTTCACTGATTTTTCATTATAAGCTCAGCGACGCGCTATGGTTTATGTTGTGACCTCCGTGACCGCTGCAGCCATGAGGTAGCATATGCTTATAACAAGATTTCTTGAAAAATATGAATATGTCAGAACTCTTAAGCTGTTCATAGACTGCTTCGGAAATGACGAGGAATATATTGCCGAGCTTTACGGAGAGCTGGACGGTGAAAATGAATGCACCGGAACTATCCGCACCCACGAGATAGCAGTTATTGAAAATGAAAACGGCGATATTCTCTCCATGGTTCACTATAAGCCGGTCACTGCAGTCCTGCCGGATGGGGCACGCGTTAATGTCAGCTACATAATGGATGTTGCCACCGCCGGGACTGCCAGACATAATGGCTATATGGATCAACTCATGAAGCTCGTCATGAGACAGCTTGAGGATAACGGTGAGCCTTGGTGCTTTCTTATAGCTGTAGATAAAGCTATTTATGACCACTTAGGCTTTGTTCATCATTGGACCTTTAACGAAGCTGAAGCAGATCTTCTTGATGCAGATGAAGGGCTCACCGAATGCTCTGCAGCAATGCTAAGCTCAGAAAGCTTTGCAGCTCCTGATAGGCTTATGCCTGTTTGATTATCCTTCTTTTCTCTCTGTCTGGTTCGCAGCATCTGAAACGGTCTCTTCCTTTTCAGCTACTGCCTTAACGGATTTTTTAAATATTCCCTTCTTTTCAGGTTTTCCTGCATTTTTATCTGTTTTAAAAAGTTTTTTATGTATAGCTCTCATAATGCATATGACAGTTGCCGCAAATACTATAAAAAGAAGTATTGCCGGAATATTTATAATGATAAATACGGCTGTATCCTCAAGAAAATCCCCTAAAGAAATGAGATTATTTTTGAAGCCTGCGGCAATTCTCTCAGTAAAGGAAGCCTCTGCTGCAGCACTTACAGCCTTGACCTCATTGATATACAGATAGACAGTACTGAAGGTCACCTGATTATCATATACTCTTAGTGAGCTTTCTATGCTTTCCAGCTCATAGCGTATCTCTGAAAGTCTTGTCTCAAGAGCTATTATCGCATCAACATCCTTTGCCTCGCTGATAAGCTCCATAAGTCTGTCCTGCTCTATTCTTAAGGATTTAACTCTGCTCTCAAGATCGGAATATCTGAGTGTGATATCCTCTGTGCTGATATTTTTATTCGTTATTCTTCCTTCTGTCAGCGCAGTATTAAGAAACTCATCAAGCTTATCTGAAGGTATTCTTATCGTATAGTTTGCATCTCTTGAATCAGTGCTTCTATAGCCGCTATTATAAACTCCTGAGCTTTCTATATAGCCGCCTAATTCATTGACCTTTTTTTCGATTTCTTCCGTAAGCTTGTCGAACTGCTCCGTCTGCATTGAAATATCAGCATTTCTTATAAGCTTTCTTGCAGATACCTTCTGCTCAGCAGCGGCAGCATCATTCTCGCTTATTGCAGGCTCTCCGTCAGCCGTAACGCCTCCTGCATTTATACTTCCGTTATCGTATCCTGCCTCCTCTGCCATCTCATATTCAGCAGAGTCTGCGGAGGCAGCTCTGTCATATTTAGCACTGCCGGATAAACCATAAGAGTTGTACCCGCCGCTTGCCGCATCGGCAGCCATTGTCTCACTGACATAGGCAGAACTGTACTTTGACGCACCGCAGCCTGAAAGTCCGAGTATTGCGACAAGAACTGCGCCTCCGAGATAGCCGCCTATCTTCATAACATCAATAAATGTCTTATTGTTCTTCATAATGGCTTCCCTCCTTTATCGTTTATTTCGACACGATCTATTCGTATATCATAATGCCGACTATATTTTCACTAATACTTTGTAACTACACTATATATGATGATCCTATATCCTGTCCTTACTTTTATTTTAAACAGTTTTACAAACTAATGAAGATTTCATTTATTCAGTTTACGGCATAGGATATTTTCCACCATCATTCGTACTCAACTATATATGATTAATTGTCCGGTATTCTTATCCTACTGACATATACAAAAACATCCCAAAAGGACTGTGATCCGGCTCATTTTGGGATGTTTTATTATTTTACATTATTTTTTTAATACAAATCGCTATGATCGACTATTTTAATTAAACATAATTAAGAAGATCTGTGTAATCCGGATAAGGCCATGCATTCTTATCTACAAGAAGCTCAAGCTCATCCACGATACGTCTTTCCTCAGCCATAGCAGGAATTATCTTTTTATAATCATAGAGTGCTCGCTTTTCATCGTCTGCAGGCTGTTTTTCTATTACAAGCTCAAGCGCTTCATTGTTAAGTGTGAGTGCCTTTACTCTGTTATTGATTTCTGAAAGCAGCTTCTTTTCATGCTCAACATCAATTCCGAGAGCATCCTTTGACTCAATGCCAAATGCAACCTCGCTTGAATATTTAATGCATGCAGGAATAATGTCCTTCTTTGTCATGAGCAGCATGGTATTCGCTTCAATATTGATGATATTGGAATACTTTGAAAGACCGATGTTCTTTCTTGCCTCAAGCTCTTCAATTGAAAGTATGTTGTGAGAAATAAGAAGCTTAACATTCTTTTCATCATCAAAGTGTGCAAATGCCTCCGGTGTGGACTTAAGATTCAAAAGACCGCGCTTTTTAGCCTCTCTTACCCACTCTGCGCTGTATCCGTTTCCGTCAAAAAGAATGCGCTGATGAGCCTTTAATTCCTCTCTGATGAGCTTCTTCATTTCTTTCTGAAGACTTGCTTTTCCCATATAAGGCTCAAGTCTGTCTGCAAACTGCTTAAGGCTTTCAGCTACTGCAGTATTAAGTATATAGTTTGCACACGAAACATTATCTGAAGAGCCAGGCATACGGAACTCAAACTTACCGCCGGTGTAAGCAAACGGTGATGTACGGTTTCTATCCTCATCCTCAGGCTTTTTCTTTGCCTTTTCCTGAGCTGCTTCAAGCTCTGTGCCGGATATAATAGCATCAACAACATTTGAAAGATTTCTGCCAAGATACATTGAAATGATTGCAGGCGGTGCCTCATGGCCTCCGAGTCTGTGATCGTTTCCGGCTGTTGACACAGCTATCTTGAGAAGATCCTGATAATCATCTACAGCCTTTATAACTGCAGTAAGGAAAAGCTGGAATTTAACATTTTCATAAGGTGCCTTGCCCGGATTTATAAGGTTTTCTCCGTCATCTGTGCAGATAGACCAGTTATTATGCTTTCCTGATCCGTTTATTCCTGCAAACGGCTTTTCATGAAGCAGGCAGTAGAAGCCATGCTTATCAGCGATCTTCTTCATCATTTCCATCGTAAGCTGGTTCTGATCGATAGAAATAGATGCTTTTGTATAAACTGCTGCCATCTCATGCTGACACGGAGCGACCTCATTATGCTCTGTCTTTGCAAAAATACCGAGCTTCCAAAGTGTGTCATCAAGCTCTGCCATGAATGCCTTTACTCTCGGTCTTATATTTCCGAGGTACTGATCTGAAAGTATCTGTCCCTTAGGAGTAGGCGCTCCGAAAAGTGTTCTTCCGCAGAGAATGATATCTCTTCTCTTTGCATAGTCTTCCTTGTTTATAAGGAAATACTCCTGCTCAAGTCCGACATTAGGAAATACATACTTATATGACTGTCCGAAAAGCGCAAGGACCCTGAGTGCCTGCTTATTAAGAGCATTGATACTTCTTAACAGAGGTGTTTTTTTATCAAGTATAGCTCCGTTAAATGACTCGAAAGCTGTAGGAATGCAGAGTGTATCCTCCTTAATGAATGCATCTGAGGTAGGATCCCATACGGTATAGCCTCTGGCCTCAAAGGTTGCTCTGATTCCTCCTGAAGGGAATGAAGATGCATCAGACTCCTGCTTAATAAGAGCCTTGCCTGAGAACTCAAGTATAGGATTGCCTTCTCCGTCATTTTCTATAAATGAATCGTGCTTCTCGGCAGTAATTCCTGTCATAGGCTGGAACCAATGTGTATAATGGGTGGCGCCGTTGTCCATTGCCCAATTCTTCATAGCTTCTGCTACTTCATCAGCAATGTCTCTGTCAAGTGCCATGCCTTCCTTCTTGATCTTCATGAGCTTCTTGAAGGTTGCATCCTTCAGATGACTTTTCATTACAGACTCATTAAAAACCATGCTTCCGAATTTGTCGTTGAACATTTTTCCTCTCCTTATATTACTGGATTAATTATTATCAAACTCTGCTTTAATAGTGTTTAGCACTCTTTTCTTATCTGCTGTCCACTGCGGAAGTATCAGCAGTTTCTTAGGTGCATCACCTGTTAGTCTGTGCACCGCAGTTTCCTTGGGAAGAATATCTACAAGCTCTCTTATAAATGAGGCATATTCCGATAAGGTATACTGTGGAAGCAGCACCCCGTCCTTTAAAACGATGCCATGCTCTGATTCAGTGAATCCTCTTCCAAATTTAAGTGCCTCCAAGCCTCCGATTTCATCAAAATGTCTTATCCTGAGACCGTATCTATTGATATCAGGCTCTTCTGAAGCTCTGTCAGTATCGTATTCAGGCAATAGAGCTGCAAGCTTAGTATTTTCAAGAACATGCATAAGCTGCAGCTTAATGCCGTCTATCTTCTTACATCCTGCTTTGCTTATTTCTTTTATCTCAGAATCAGGCATCGCAGCATCGGGAACTTCATCTTCGTCGAATTTATCAGGATTTCTTAATGCATCTTTTTCGTCAAATTCAAGCTCTGACAGATATCTTACAGTTTCCTTTGTCATTGCCTTGCTTTCTCCGGGAAGACCTATAATAACATGCACGACTACTCTTAACCCTGCTCTTTTCAGCTTCCTGAAAGCATCTTCAAATACTGAAAGCTTATAGCATCTGTTGATATATTCAGCAGTATCCTCATGAACAGTCTGAAGTCCCAGCTCTATAAACACCGGCTTTTTCTCATTAATAGCCGAAAGCACTTCGATCATCTCATCTGAAATACAATCAGGTCTCGTTCCTATGGAAATCGCCTTGATTTCAGGATGCTCTGCTGCTCTTTTGAAAAGAGCCTTAAGCCTTTCCTGATCACCGTAGGTATTCGTAAAGGACTGGAAATACGCCATATATCCTGCGAAGGAGCTTTTATTTCTTATTTTTCCGGATATCTGCTGTTTGGCCGCTTCTATCTGAGAAAATATTTCTTCCGCAAACGGTTCGGCAAAATCGCCTGAACCACCTTCGCTGCAAAAGATACACCCTCCCTTAGACAGTGTACCGTCACGGTTCGGACATGTGCAGCCTGATGAAAGAGACAGTCTGTAGACTTTGCCGCCAAACAGCTCATTCATTTGATCGTTAAAGCTGTACCAGGCTCCCATATATCACTTAAGCCTCTCAGGAATTCCCGAAAGC
Source organism: uncultured Lachnospiraceae bacterium (assembly GCA_934438085.1). Taxonomy (GTDB): domain Bacteria; phylum Bacillota; class Clostridia; order Lachnospirales; family Lachnospiraceae; genus Avilachnospira. Next base: position 49,491 of record CAKSBC010000002.1, on the reverse strand, counting down.
TCCCATGCTTCCAGGAGTACATCCTCGGCATCATAGACAAGCTTTAGCGAAAACGGCTCTATCCTGTCTTTGATAAGGTATCTCAGCATAAATCTGTCGCCTTCCCACAGCTCCAGCTCTGAAAGCTTTGATTTTTCCACCCAGCGAAATACTCCTTCGTCACATGACGGGACAATTGATTCATCTCCGTCAAAATCAGTGCTTGTATAGGTGAAGATATACTCAGGTGCCTTATCAGCATATATAAATGTAAGCACTCCTCTGTATCTGCAGCTTCTTAGTGAAAATCCTGTTTCCTCGGCTGTCTCTCTTCGAATACATTCCTCAGGAGCCTCGCCATCTTCGAATTTGCCTCCGACTCCTATCCATTTGCCTTTATTCACATCATCCTTTTTGCTGATTCTGTGAAGCATCAGATATTTATCATTGTTTTCAAGATAGCAAAGTGTAGTTATACGCGGTGTACCTGTCATAGTTCCATGCCTTTAACTGAATTTCATCTGATATGACCTGTCATTCTACGATGTCAAAGCTGCTGATTTTATAAAAAAAATCAGGCTTCAACAACATTACTGTAAAACGCCATTGCTTACCTGATGATGTTTACATTATACTCCTTCATTTGAATTATGAAAGCCCTTTTCGCATTATTTTTGCACTGTTTTCTGTACTTTTTATGTATTTGTATCGCTGTTTTTCATTGTTTTTGATGTGATTTTTAGTTTTTCTGAAAAAATGTCCGTTTTTTGATGAAAATTCTGCTGAAAAAGGCGATTTTTCAATCTTATTTATTCATTTTCTAATTTTTTCAAGATTTTCCATTGTTTTTCTTGATTAAATTCAGTTTTTTCAATGTTTTATGTTGTGATTGATTGGGCAAAGGATCCTTAATAATTATTTGAATCCAAGAATTATTTACATTCATTTCCTGCAACATAAAATGCAATCCATTTAAAAAGCAGGAGACTTATATAAGCCCCCTGCCTGATAATAAATACGATATATAATTTTAGTCCGGCTTGATTCTTACAAGGAGCTGGCCTCCCTTTACAGTGTCGCCTTCCTTTACAAGTATCTCTGTAACCTCTCCGTTCATAAGAGACTGAGCATTGATCTCCATCTTCATAGCCTCGATAACTACGATAGTCTGGCCTTCCTCAACCTTGTCTCCGACCTTAACATTGATCGATGAGATAGCTCCAGGGATAGATGCTCCGATCTGGCTCTTATCCTCAGGATCTGCCATTGGTACATGAACGATGTACTTCTGAGCCTCTATATCAGGAACCTTTACCTCACGGCGGATACCGTTAAGCTCGAAGGATACTGTACGCATTCCTTCTGCATCCAGCTCTCCAGGTCCGAGATACTTGATAACGAGAGTCTTACCATCCTGGATATTAACTCTGTTAGTCTCGCCTATAGACATACCCTTGAAGAATACATGGCTTCCGAGTCTTACAAGATAACCGTTTGCTTCTCTCTGCTTAACAAAGTCCTTAAGTACCTTTGGATACAGTGCATATGAAATAACAGCTCTCCATGTCGGGTTAGGATCAAACTCTTCCATCTCAGCCTTAAGCTCACTCCAATCAACAGGAGGAAGCATTGAGCCAGGTCTTACTGTAAGAGCTTCTTTACCCTTTAATACAACTTCCTGAAGATCCTTAGGGAAGCCTCCCTCAGGCTGGCCCATCATTCCTGAGAAATATGAAAGAGAAGAATCAGGGAATGCAAGAGATTTACCCTTTTCTACTATGTTCTCAGGTGTAAGGTTATTCTGAGTCATGAATATAGCAAGATCACCGACTACCTTTGAAGAAGGTGTAACCTTGATAATATCGCCAAGCATAAGGTTAGCCTTACGATAGTTCTCCTTTACCTCTGTAAAGCGGCTTGCAAGACCCATGCTTGCAACCTGCGGATAGAGGTTTGTATACTGGCCTCCAGGAATCTCATAACGATAGATATCGGTAGCTGAGCACTTAAGTCCCTTATCGAAATCAACGTAGCGGAGTCTGATATCCTCCCAGTAATCTGTAAGCTTCTGAAGCTCCTCAAGCTTAAGTCCTGTATCACGCTCTGTATTCTGAAGCGCAGCCACTACAGCATTCATAGAAGGCTGTGATGTAAGTCCTGCCATTGAAGAAATAGCAGTATCTACGATATCAACGCCTGCCTCTGCTGCCATAAGGAGTGCAGCAACCTGGTTTCCTGAGGTATCATGTGTATGAAGATGAACAGGAATTCCGATTTCTTCCTTAAGAGCCTTAACAAGCTTCTTTGCAGCATATGGCTTAAGAAGTCCAGCCATATCCTTAATGCAGAGAAGATGAGCGCCTCTGTGCTCAAGCTCTTTTGCCATTCTTACATAGTAGTCAAGAGTATACTTATCTCTTGTGTCATCAAGGATATCGCCTGTATAGCAAAGAGTAGCTTCAAGCAGCTTATCCTGCTTAAGTACCTCATCCATAGCTATTTCCATGCCAGGGATCCAGTTAAGTGAATCGAATACACGGAATACATCGATACCGCTTCGTGCAGACTCTCTTATGAACTCACGAATAACGTTATCAGGATAGTTAGTATATCCAACTGCGTTCGCACCTCTTAAGAGCATCTGAAGAAGGATATTAGGAGCCTTCTCACGGATCATGTCGAGACGCTCCCATGGTGACTCATGCAGGAAACGATAAGCAACGTCGAAGGTTGCACCGCCCCAGCACTCAAGTGAGAATGCATCTGCGAGAATCTCTGAGGTTCCGTCCATACCCTTTACGATATCACGTGTTCTTACTCGTGTTCCGAGCAGTGACTGATGTGCATCACGGCAGGTAGTATCAGTAATAAGAAGCTTCTTCTGATCCATTACCCACTTACTTACAGCTGCAGGTCCCTTGGCATCAAGCATCTGCTTAAGTCCCGGTCTGCGCTCACCTGTAGCAACAGGGAAACGAGGCGGATCAAAGGACTGGTTGACACTCTTATTCTCAAGGCTCTTTGCTGCGATGTACTTAAGCATCTTAGTGCCTCGATCCTCTCGATTATCTATCTTAAAGAGTGATGGTGTCTCATCTATAAACTTGGTATAGCACTTTCCTTCGCGGAATGTAGGATCATTGAGGACATTTGTAATGAACGCAACGTTGGTCTTTACGCCTCTTACATGGATCTCACGGATGGCACGCTCAGCCTTTGAGCAGCACATAGCGAAGGTATTATCCCATGTTGTAACCTTAACAAGGAGTGAATCATAGTAAGGTGAAATGATAGCTCCGGTTCCTCTTGTAGCCTCATCCATACGAACTCCGAAGCCGCCTGATACCTTATAACCTGTTATGGTTCCTGTATCAGGTGCGAAGTTGTTGGTCGGATCCTCTGTTGTTACACGGCACTGAATAGCATAGCCGTTCTGCTTAACATCCTTCTGTGACTTTATACCGATACGTTCGTCTGAAAGCTCATAGCCTTCGGCAACAAGGATCTGTGCGCGTACAAGGTCAACGCCTGTAACCATCTCTGTTACAGTGTGCTCAACCTGAATACGAGGATTCATCTCTATGAAATAGTAGTTCTCATCCTTATCAACAAGGAACTCAAGAGTTCCGGCGTTGGTGTATCCTACATGCTTTGCGATCTTAACAGCATCCTTGTAGAGCTTATCCTTGGTCTCCTTTGAAACTGAGAATGCAGGTGTAAACTCTACTACCTTCTGATAACGACGCTGAAGTGAGCAGTCACGCTCATAAAGGTGAACTACATGGCCATGCTCATCGGCAAGCACCTGAACCTCGATATGCTTAGGGTTTACAAGATACTTCTCCATGAAAATGTCATCGTTTCCGAATGACTTGAGCGCCTCGCTCTTAACAAGATCGAAGTTAATTCCAACCTCTTCAACAGTTTCGCAGCGTCTCATTCCACGTCCGCCGCCGCCTGCTGCTGCCTTAAGGATTACAGGGAAGCCGAACTCCATGGCGAGCTTCTGTGCTTCCTCACGGTTCTTTAAAGGCTCACTTGTACCAGGTGTAATAGGAACATCACAAGCTATAGCGATCTGCTTTGCGCTAAGCTTGTCACCCATCATATCAAGGACTCTTGATGATGGTCCGATGAACTTGATTCCGTTTGCTTCACATGCTCTGGCAAAATCTCCATTCTCTGAAAGGAATCCGTAGCCCGGATGAATAGCATCACAATGATGAATTTTTGCAAGCTCGATGATACGGTCGATGTCAAGATAAGCACCGAGAGGGCTCAGATTTTCGCCGATAAGGTAGGACTCATCTGCCGCTGTACGGAACATGGCATATGTATCCTCGTTAGAATAGATTGCAACAGTGTTAAGGTCAAGGTCATGGCACGCACGAAATACTCGCATTGCGATCTCGCCTCTGTTGGCCACGAGAACCTTTTTGAACTTACCCATAGAACGATCCTCCATTTCTATCGTATGGTTAGTTGAAAATACCGCCCGACATGCTGCCGGTCGCAATTTTTGTACAAAAATAAGCCGCATGGCAAAGCCGCACATAATGCAGATGCCTATAACCGCTTATTAATATATCCCCCTAAAATCTGTTCTCCTTTGTCCCCTGACAAAACAGATCATATATTCTTATCCAATTATTCTCTCATGCACAATAATAATACATAAGCCGCATCCGCAGTGTACATATTCCCGCACACATTTCAACATGCTAAAGTACATTTTATATTTTTTTATGTTTGTATACAAGTATTTTGCATAAAAATACCGTTAAAAGGCACATATTATATGTATTTTTTATGTACAATTAACGGTATTTTATATATTTATTATTATTTATTTCAATATTTGGCTTCTTTGTTTTAAATGAGAAACATATTTTCAGACTGCGCAGTGACTTCTGTTATATCCGCGCATCTTACTTTGTAAGCTTTGCTACGATCTCATTTATAAGCTTGCCGTCAGCTTTGCCCTTAAGCTCAGGCATTACCGCCTTCATGATTGCTCCCTTATTCTTGGAAGCTATCACCTCAGAGAATTTTTCCGTAAGTATCTTTTCTACTTCCTCTGCTGAAAGCTGCTTAGGGGCATATTCTTCAATAACAGCAAGTCGAGCTTTATATTCTTCAATAAGCTCAGTTCTGTCAGCCGGGCAGGTATCAAGCTGTTCCTTTGCACTCTTGAGTTCCTTCATAATAGACTGATCAACCATGGTTTCAGGCACATCGTCACGGCAGCCTGCATCTATGGCAGCCTTCTTAACAGCTGCTATAAGTGATGAAATGGCATCCTTTCTGTTTTTATCTTTAGCCTTCATCGCTGCTATCATATCCTTCTGAAGTGTTGCTAACTGCATATCCGTTCCTCCTGTTATTCTGTATATTTACTGTTTCTTTATCACTCTATCTTCGTTGCTTCAACACTTTCTCTGGCATCACTTCTGTCTTCAGTATTTCCGCTCGGTGAATAGCTTCCCGGTGCTCCCGGTCCAATGCCGCTGTCATTTGAGATAACATCATAGGTGCTCTCAGGTTCATCGCTGATATTAGAGTTTCCTCCATGATTCACATTGCTGTTTGAACCTCCCGGAACCATGTCTTCGTCATCGTAGGAGTCATTATCCTCTTCCTCATCAATGGTACTGTCATCTATGATTTCTTCAATAGTCTCTGACTCGCTCTCTGATTCATCGATCGTCTCGGTCTCTGATTCGCTTTCAGGAACAGTTTCCTCGATAGCCTGAGCGTTTCCGCCCTGCCCTGTTGAAAGATCATCAACCTTGACAGAGGTTTCTCCGCTTCCTCCTAAGCCTGTTCTTTCAGCAACATGTGCACTGATTTCCTTTACAAGCTTGCTCGGTGTATAGCTTTCTCCCGGATATAAGAACTCATGAAGTGCTATGTCATTGGCTTCCCAGGTGACTGGTATTACGGCATCAAGCTTTCCGACATTCTGTCCTTTTTTATCAAATGGGAAGCCTGCGGTTTCTCCTATATAATACTTATTTATATCCTTTGCAAAAGGAAGTATGTCGCTTATTCCCACACTGGTAGATGTCTGCGGAAGCACTGTTACCAAAATGTTATTAAGCACTGAGAAGTCTGCATTTTTTGCTTTGTCGAGTGCAAGTGAAATAACCTTTCGCTGTCTTTCTGTACGAGTATAGTCACTATCCATCTTTCTGAGTCTTGCATATGCTACCGCCTGAACTCCGTCAAGATGGTTCATGCCTGCATGCTGCAGCTGTACAGATCCGACACCTGTACTGTTAACAGTCTCGGTAATGTAAGCATTGATATACTTAAATTCAGCATCAGTGATATCTATGTCCACGCCGCCGAGTATATTAATAGCATCTACCACTGCCTTCCAGTTGAATGTAACATAATCATCGACCTTGACATCGGTGTTGTTTTCCAATGCCCAGATTGCCTGCTCAGGTCCGCCTCTGAAATATGCCTCGTTGAATTTGTGGTAATTGCCGTCCTTATCTATCTGTGTATAGGTATCTCTGTAAATAGAGACAAGCTTTATCTCTCCGGTAGCCATATCCACTCTCGCTATCAAATTGACATCCGAAAGTGCACCCTTTCCAACATTGCCGTCTCTTGAATCTACTCCGAATACCGCAACCGTATAGTATCCGCTCTGCCTTTTTACAAACTTAATACCTACAAAAGCAACGAAAATAAGAAGTAAAGCAAGGATGATCCAAAGTATTCCCTTTTTCTTTTTTCCTTTTTGGCCCGGAGCTGTTCCCTTTTGATTGTTTACTGCTGAGGTTTTTAAAGCGCTTTGTTTAGCATTAGTATTGTTATTAGCATCGGTCTTTGCACCTGAATTTCCCTGCGGTGCTCCTGCAAGCTTTCTTGCCGGTTTTTCAGCCGCTTCACTTCTTCTGACAGCATCATCAGGCTTAGCTGAATTCTTTCTTGGTTCCTGATCATGCATTTTTCCGCTTTTATTATCGGATGTTGCCTGTGAATGCCTGTCGTACCCGGCACTGCTCTCACCTGCATCCCTTCTATGCTCGCTGACATCCCTTCTGCGCGAATATTGTCTGTCATCATAGGCTTCATCTGCTGCAGATGAGGCTATGCGCGAATATTCATCCATGTCGTTATAGTAACGGTCACGTTCCTGATAGTACCTGTCGCGCTCCGCAAAATAACGATCTCGCTCTCTGAAATATTCGCTTCGGTCATCATAATAATCTCGCTCATCCCGATCATCATAACGATCATGTTCAAATCTGTCATCAGCGTAACGACGATCAGCATTCCCATGATTGCTGTGCTCTATAACTCTGCCGTCATTTCTGCGTGAATTTCTCAGATTTCTGTCATATCCGGCTTTTTCAGAGCGATCTGTGTCATACATATCATCATCTCTGTCATATGCACCGTTGATATCATCTCTGAATTCAATATCATCCTCAGATACATTGCGGTATCTTCGAGGTCTTCTGTAGTTTCTTTCTTCTCTTTCCATATCCTATGCCTTTTTATCTAACATATTCCTAAGATGAGCATTATACGACCTGCTCACACGAACTTCAATCTCAAATACATGAAAAGTCTAATAAAAGGCAAGTTTAAATTCAATAAACTATCCTTACAATAGAATTATATATTATTTAAAAATAATGAACTTTTTGAAAATTTATATATATGCCTCTATGCCTGCGGCTGAAAATGACTCAAGCAGCTTATGAAGCAGCTCTCCGGTCATACCCCAAATAACTCCGAATTCTGTTTCATAAAAGAAATAGCGCTTTTTGATATCAGCCCACGGATAATCTCTTCCATTCGGAATAAGCTCATAATGAAAACCTTCCTGCGGCGTCTGCACAAATACTGTATCGCTTACCTTCGGCTCTATCTTCATCAGTTCTTTTATGGATATGCTGAATACACTCGCCACCTCAGCCTCGGAATATGTACCTTCATACTCATCTATACGACCAAGATACGCAAAGACATCCGCACCTGCAGGGCCTATCATTTTAAACATAGGTGCAATGATATTTGCTTTGCCGTCTTCAAGGCAAAGCTCTTCCTTAGTTTCTCTCAGCGCTGCATCGGCAGGGTTTTCTCCGGTTTCTATCCTTCCTCCCGGAAAGCATATCTCACCGCCCTGATCTATCTTTCTTGATCGCACCTCAAAAAGCAATGACAGCTCTCCGTCTTTTTTTACAAGCGGCATAAGCACTGATGCCTTTATGGCTTTAAGCGGCATAATACGTTCAAATCTGTGATTTGAAAATTCGTTGCTTATCATTTCAATGAGACTGTTATCATTATTCATGGTATATGTTCCTCATATTATAAAGTCATATTCTTTTTATTGATCGGCTCTTTTGATCCTGCATATGCTTTAAGGCTCTGACATTAATGATCAGCCATTTCTGTCAAATCTTATGACTCTGCCGGCAGCTCATGCATCCAAAAGTCTGCTGCTTACGGAAGATTTTCTGAATACAATAATATCGGCTCCATCTCTGTCATTTACAGAGTTCCCTTTCATCCTGTTCGATATCCTGTTATCTTCCGTATCATCAGCGCAGCACCAACCGTTTGCATAGCCGTAAAGCGCTGTGAATATTCCGCTGATAATGCATATAATAATAGGAAGCGGTGTGAGATCCGTATCCAGAAAGCATGCCGAAATAATAAAAACCGCTCCCATAACTGCCGCAAGACCCTTAATACATATCTTTTTCATATCTATAACCCCTTTCAGAAGAATCATCATTTTTCTTACTTAGGATTATATCGGTTTAGCTGTCCATTATTCAGGACTCGCAGTTTGATTTCACAGATTATTGTAAACTTCTGAATAATTCATGAAATCGATCTTCGATTTATTGAAAAGCCTCCTGGAATTGTAATTATATTTAATAAACATTATAATCCATATTATACTATGGTTACTGTGATTTGCAGACGCAAATTCATGTTATGAACTGTATAAATAAGTAGTTTTATGCTCATAAACTTATGCATTGACAGCTTTTTACACAGATATTTTACTCATCTTCACCTTAAGGTTCACTTTGTTTAAGGAGGAATTTATATGCTAAATACTATCGAAATCAAAAGAATTGCAAAGCAGATACTAAATACCTGCTATTTTAAATGTGTTGCCGTATCACTCGTCCTTACTCTTTCAATGTATGGTTTTACAGCAAGATCCGGCAATACTTCCGGAGGCAATGTTTCTGCCTCATCAGCTTCTGATGCCGCTATTGCTGCCGGCGCGGACATATCGTCAGTTATTTCAGAGCTTCCTAACGAAATGCTTCCTCTAATTGCAGGTTTTGCAGGACTATTCATTCTGATAAGCATTGCTGTCAGAATATTCCTTTTGAAGCCTTTGGAGATAGGCTGCCGTAAATTCTTCATTAATGTATATGACAGCGTGCCTCCTATAGGTATCATAGCCTCACCTTACAGCTACAGCTATTTCAATCAGGTGAAGATCCTTTTTTTCAGAGATCTGTTCCTTTGCCTGTGGACTATGCTCTTTGTTATACCGGGTATCATAAAGAGCTATAGCTACCGAATGATACCATACATTCTTGCAGAGGATCCTTCTGCGGATATGGCTACAGCCTTTAATACTTCAATAGAAATGATGAACGGACATAAAATGGAAGTATTCATATATGATCTTTCATTTATCGGCTGGTATATTTTAGGAGCCTTTACCTGCGGCATCGCCGGTGTATTTTATGTATATCCTTATAAGGCTATTGCCGATGCCGGACTTTATCTCAGTCTTAAGAACGGATTCTGAGGTATTAATGCTTAAATGTTGAGTATAAAAGAATACACCATATTGAATGATTATATTTGACAAGAAAAAACTTAGATGTTAAAGTGTCATCATTGAAATATCCTATGAGGGAGTAGCATGCGTATAACGCAGCAAGTCAACATACTGACCTTAGGTCTGGCTTGCTTTAAATTGCGAGACTCATGTATAGCAAAACTACGCATGAAGTCTATATTTTCTCGATATATGCCCAAGTATAGTTTGCTGTACTTGGGATTTTTTATGTCATAAAACAGGAGAAAATATGAACTTAGGAATTTCTTTTTTTATCACAAATATCATTCTTGGTGTAGGTCTGGCTATGGATGCATTTTCAGTATCACTTGCAAACGGGCTTAACGAATCAAAAATGAAGACTCGCAGAATGTGCCTTGTTGCAGGAGTATTTGCTGTATTTCAATTTATAATGCCTCTTATCGGATGGATATGCGTTTCTGCAGTTGCAAATCTGTTTGAAGTATTCAGAAAATTCATTCCGTGGATAGCTCTAATCTTGCTTTCATACATCGGCGGAAAGATGCTGTATGAAGGAATTAAAAATAAGGAAAATGAAGATGAAAAGCCGGCAGTAAGCTTTAAAGATCTTTTAGTACAGGGTGTGGCTACTTCAATAGATGCGCTGTCTGTAGGATTTACTATATCAAATTATAAATTTGTGGAAGCAACCTTTGCCTGTCTTCTTATTGGAATTGTAACATTTATCATATGCTTCGGCGGACTGCATATAGGGAAAAAAGCCGGGACAAAGCTCGCCGGAAAGGCAAGTATACTTGGTGGTGTGATACTTATTTTTATAGGTTTGGAAATCCTTATATCAAGCTTCCTGTAAGAAGAAAAAAGCAGTGCCAAGTTTCAAAAGCGCTTCGCTCTTTTGAAACTGAGGGCTTTCGCCCTATTCATCTTGAAAGAAATGCGTCCTTGACTGTAAACAGTCAGAGACGCATTTCTTCCAATCTGAGCACTGCTCAATGCAGGATCATGTTTGTGTATATTCCCATTGCTAATTCGTTGTCATCCTGGTCTTTTACTGTTACTTCTGTGACGACTACGTTTTTGCCTTTTTTTATGACGTGTGCTTCGGCGTATATGTGTGTTTTTCCGATTCCGGGTCTTAAGTAGTGTATGTTTGCATCTATTGATGTTGAACGGCAGCCCTCCATTGAATATACTGCTGTTCCTGATGCCGAATCAGCCAATGTGAAGATGCAGCCGCCGTGTATTGAACCTATCGGATTAAGGTGTCTTTTCTCGACATCCATTTCAACTATGGCACAGCCGCCCTCTGCTTTTGTTACTATCATGCCGTTCTCACGAGCGAAGTCTCCGCCTGTATTTCTTACATTCAGGAATTCTTTTATTTTTTTATCAAGTTCTTCTTTGTTTATATCCACTCTATGTTTCCTTTTTTGATTCCTTCTCTTTGATCACAGCTCATTATACACTACTCTTGTCAGGCATCAAAGCGTGCCGATACCTTTTTAAGCATGTCTATGATATGTATGTACTGCGGGCATATACGCTCACACTGTCCGCAGCCTATGCAGTCTCCGGCTCTTCCAAATTCCTGAGATAATCTGCCGTAAAAATGCTGCTGTGCTGTCCATTTCTTTTCTTCCAGCTCAAGCATCTCCGCATTATAAAGTGAGAAGTATTTCGGGATCGGTATATTCTTAGGGCAGCCCGGTGTACAGTAGGAGCAGCCGGTACACGGCACAGCTATCGAATCATTGATAATGTCAACAGCTTCCTTGACCGCAGCTTCTTCCTTTTCTGATAAAGGTTCAAAATCCTTCATGAAACTGATATTTTCCTTCATCTGCTCAAGGCTGCTCATACCGCTTAAAACAAGTCTTACTCCATCCTGACTTGCTGCAAAACGGTAACCCCATGAAGGTATGCTCATATCAGGTCTTACACTGCGGAATATCTCTTTAGCCTTTTCCGGAACATTCTTTACTAATACTCCGCCCTTTAACGGCTCCATTACAAATACAGGCTTATTGTACTTTCGACAGACCTCTAAGCATTTAGATGACTGTATGCTTAATGAATCCCAATCAAGATAATTAAGCTGAATCTGTACAAATTCCATTTCAGGATGCTCTAAAAGCACCTTGTCCAGGACATCGGCTGAATCATGGAAGGAGAAGCCTATATGCTTTACAAGTCCGGCTGCCTTCTTTGCCTTAAGCCATTCGAAGCAATCAAGCTCTGTGAATTTCTTATAGTGATCTCTTCCTATATTGTGGATAAGATAGTAATCAAAGAAATCAACACCTGTCTTTTCAAGCTGTTCATTAAATATCTTATCGGGATCATCCTTGGTTTTTATATAGTTCGCATGCAGCTTTGTTGTCAAGGTGTAGCTGTCTCGCGGGTATCTTGAGGTCAATGCCTCCTTGACAGCTGATTCACTTTTATACTTGCAATACATGTATGCTGTATCGAAATATGTAAATCCGTTTGCAATAAACATATCCACCATCTGCTTCATCTGCTCGATGTCTATGCTTCCTTCATCATTTGGGTTTGTAAGTGGCAGTCTCATGAGACCAAAGCCGAATCTTTTATCTGTCTTTATAATGTCTTCCATGTTTATTTCCCCTTAAAGAATCACTTATTAATATCTGATTTGAACATTCAAATGTATCTCAGGCTCTATATGGTATTTACTTTACAAGTTTGCTTATCTGTCTGAACATATCTGTTCCGGCTTCATGTAAAAGCTCAAAAAGTACGGATTCATAGGTTGCAAGTATGATGCCTTCCTGCTTTGCTCTCTCAAGCGCCATATCAAAATCCTTCTTTTTACGGCTTCCTGCACAATCTGTCACAAGCACAGGCGTATATCCTGCTGCCTTAAGCCCTAAAAGAGTCTGCAGTACACATATATGGCTTTCGATACCGCATATTAAAACATAAGGTTTTTCTTCCGGTGAAGGAATGACCTTTATAAGCTCTGAAGCTGCACCAAAGCTTATTTTTTCAACATACTCATCACTTCCTATTGCTTCTGTTATTTGAGCGACAGTCATTCCGAGTCCCTTGGTATACTGCTGTGTTATATATGTAGGAATATTAAGTATTTTTAGTCCTGTAAGGAATCTTGCGGAATTTTCCATAAGCTCCTCTTTATTTTCTATGGCGGGAACAAGTCTTTCCTGATAGTCAACCGCAACTGCTATAGTCTTTTTTGCATCAAGTATCATTTATACCTCCGATTCAGTACCCTTAACCTATTATCTGACAATGCTCTATAAGGCTCATCCGACAACTTTGACTTTATTCTATTCTACTGCAGATTATATAACGAAATATCCTCTGCTTGTATATAACTTAAGTTAATATCCATGAAAAAATCCGCATCTATTTCAGATACGGATCTCTTCGTAGAAATGGAGTGTATGAAAGGCCGGCTTGGAGCCTGAATTTTGCTCTTTAACCGTGTCTTGTAATGTTATTAATAGGTATAACCTATCTTGTAGATACCAAATTCTCTGTGTCCCAGTGACTCAGCCTTTGTCTGTTCACCGTTGCAGACTTTTACCATAAGATCAAAAAGCTCTTCTCCCATATCAGGAAGGCTTACGCCCTCAGTAATGATCTTTCCGGCATTGATATCTATATTATCTATCATATTGTTATATGTGCCTGTATTTCCGGTTATCTTGATAACAGGTGCAATTGGGCTTCCTGTAGGTGTTCCTCTTCCTGTTGAGAATACAATTACCTGAGCTCCGCTTGCCACCATTCCGGTTATGGAATCAATGTCCTGTCCCGGTGAATCCATGAAATAAAGTCCCTTCTTATCGGCAGGTATCTCCTCTGCATACTTAAGAACTCCTGTAAACTCGCTGTGTCCTGCCTTATGCATGCATCCGAGAGACTTCTCCTCGATTGTAGTAAGTCCGCCTTCCTTATTACCAGGTGTAGGCTGTCCTTCTCTTAAGTCATTGCCTGATGCTGCAGAATGAGCTTCAACAGCCTTAACCATCTCAAGGAATACTTCACTGTCTTTAGGATCCTTGAATCTTGCAGCTATAAGATGCTCTGCTCCGATAACCTCCGTTGTCTCACTTAAAATGCTGCTGCCGCCAAGCTCAACAAGCTTGTCTGAAGCTACGCCGATAGTAGGGTTTGATGCAAGTCCGCTGGTAGGGTCGCTTCCTCCGCACTCAAGTCCGAGAACGATCTCGCTGATATCAAACTCAACCTTGTTCTGCTTTCCTAATTCTCTTGCCATAGCTGCTGCTATCTGAGTTCCCTTGGCAATAGTCTTTATAGTGCCGCCCTCTTCCTGTATGATTATTGATTCAACAGGCTTTCCACTCTCTGCGATCTGCTCCTTTAAGACATTTGCCTGGATTCCTTCACATCCGAGTCCTACGATAAGACAGGCTCCCACATTAGGATTCTTTGCAAAGCCTACAAGTGTACGAACTGTATTGAGGTAATCCTCACCTATCTGACAGCAGCCGTGTTGATTAGGTATCGCAACCGCTCCGTCAACCATAGAAGCTATACGTGCGGCAGTATCACTTGCACAAACCGACGCAGGTAAAATAAGAAGATAGTTTCTGATTCCGTATCTTCCGTTTTCTCTCTTATATCCTTTTATCTTCATATTGTCCGCCTCCCGAGATCAAGCTGTAAAATCCTTGGCACTGATAATGTTGTGCACATGTACATAGTCCCCTTCTTTGATGTCACAAAGGGCCTTACCTATAACCTGTCCATACTTATAGCAGGTCTCTCCCTTTGCAATATTCTCCACAGCGATCTTGTGGAACTGCGGCACATCCTGATTTACGGTAATGTTTTTACCGTCAACTGTTATAGTCTCGCCTTTTTTTACCGCTCTGAGACAGGTGACAAGATTATCCTTTTTATCGATCTTTAAAACTGTTTCCATCATCCTTCTCCTTCTTAAAGCTCTTAATGCAATACAGCCTGAATACTGCCTATAAACGGCATGCTCAAACTACAGAATTTGGAATTCCTTTATCCTCATCTATATACAAGCAACTACCGTGCCATTTTTCTTACCATGCTTTGTATTGCTTTTGTATTTTCATACTTTGCCAAAAACAGCAAAAGAGTTTTATGTAAAAATCATATATCATATTTGAACTGATCCGCATGTTTCATTCTGACATGCAGCTTTAGGACTCATACAGACAAATCTCTGTCATTTTCTGTTTCACATCATATAAAACAAAAAAACAACTCGTGTGTTATTTTGAAACACAATAGTTGCTTTTTGAAATCATTATGTATTTGCCGAAGATCCAAGCTTTCTCCACAGCGTTGTTCTGCTTATACCGAGAATAGCTGTCGTCTCAGATACACTGTGTCCTGTTTTTTCGTATATATATTTTATATACGCTTCCTCATTTTCATCCAGTGACATACATTCATCAAAATACAATCCTTCAAGGCCTGACTTAATTCCGGCATCTTCATCCGTAAGCGCATCATTCTCGGACGAATATATATTTTCGGATGTATATATATTTTCAAAGGAATCAAGCACTACACTTTCCTCCATAAGGCCTTCAAGCTCTCGGATATTTCCTTCATATCTTCGCTTCATCAGATATGCCTTTTCCTCATCTTTAAGCTCGATTCCGGCTCTTCCGTACTTTTTGGAATAGTCCTTAAGGAAATAATCGGCAAGCGGTATGATATCCTCCGGTCTGTCATTAAGCGCAGGCAATTTAAGCTTAAGGATGCTTACTCTAAAATAAAGGTCAGGTCTGAAGCTGCCTGATTTCATCATACTGTGAAGATCCTTATTTGCTGCGCAGATGATCCTTACGTTCACCGGTATTATCTTCTCTCCGCCGATACGCATTACCTGCTTTTCCTGTATAGCTCGAAGCAGTCTGCTCTGCATCTCCACCGGAAGCTCGCTTATCTCATCAAGGAACAAGGTTCCGTTATGAGCAAGCTCAAATATTCCGGCCTTGCCGTTTTTATGCGCATTGGTAAATGCTCCGGCTTCATATCCAAACAATTCGCTTTCTATGAGTGAAGGGCTTATGGCCGCACAGTTTATAGCTACGAACGGTCCGCTGTGCCTTTTGCTGTAATTATGAATGCTCTGACACAATAGCTCTTTACCGGTTCCGGACTCTCCGTATATAAGTATCGGTGAATCTACAAGCGCAAACTTTTTCGCCTTCTCTATTACAGCATCGACCTTACTGCTGACATGAACGATATCTTCGAAGTTATATTTTGCAACAAAGCCTTTCTTGTCCGCACTGCGTCTTAAGCTTTGCTCAAAATCCATGATATCGTCTGAACGCTGCAGCGAAAATACCTTTCCGCTGAATCTGCCTTCTTCATAGGTAGGTGAACTGTTTACGATATATTTAAGCCCTCTGACATTGCATACAACACCGGTAGTTTTATCCTCAGTAATTTCTCTTATAGGAAGTATTTCTGATATACGGGCATCTGAGTCTCTTACTACCAGCTTTGACATAAGCTTGTCAGCAGCCTTATTTCTAAGCTTGATCACTCCCTTAGTATCGGTATAAAAGACAGCTTCTCCTACAGAATCGATGACATTTTTTATTTCGTCACGTTTTCTTATCTGGGCTTTGGAGGCTTCCAGCATGCTCTGTGCCTGCTGCATTGCAAGTAAAACGCTCTCAGGCTGAGATTCTATGAGTATTCCTGTACAGTTGAGCTCATTCGCAATGTCTCTGACCGTTACGTCTCCGACTATCTTCGTTATACCCTGTTCGCGGCAGTTTTTTATGACATCATGTATCTCTTCCGGAGAATTAACTGTCATATAAGTGAAATTACCGCGAATGATGCCCTGCATCATAAGAAAGTCATTGATAACATTGTTATAGCCCACTATAGCGACCTTTTCATCAAAGGTCTCGAGCTCTCTGTAGGCAGCAATACAGTCACTGGCACTGACTTTTATTTCCACTATAGGCAGCGAGATGGCATCCCGAAGCATGCTGTAGGTGCCGCCTCTGGATATAAGTATTTCCGGAGAATACTTCTTGCAGTAAGCTCTTGCGGCTTCAAGTCCCTCCGCTAATATACCTTTTATGATGTCAATGTTTCCGAAGTTATATATTCGCTTCATCTCCATTGCATTTTTATAGACATTTTCGGTAGGTGCAACAAATAATATTTCCTTCAAATGCAGCTCTCCTTATATGCTTATATCTATCGGCGGTTATAAATGCAAAGCTTCAGGCGAAGATCATACCTGTTTGTCAGCTCTTTTATACATAAGATCTGAAGCTTTACCAGATGCAGCTGTCATCGATATCAGTAAGCGACGCACATCCGCACATCTTCATGGTTTCTCTGAGCTCTTTTCCTAACTTTTCGGTAAGTATGCTTACTCCGTTCTCAGCATCTCCGTATACAGCTGTAACATAAGGTCTTGCGATAAGAACCGCATCTGCACCGAGTGCAAGTGCCTTGAAAATATCACAGCCTGAGCGGATTCCGCCGTCAACGAGTATCATCATATCACCGCCCACAGCTGCAGCGATCTCAGGAAGCACTTCCGCTGTTGCCGGACAATCGTCCAATACACGGCCTCCGTGATTTGAAACAACTATTGCAGATGCACCGGCCTTTTTAGCCTTAAGCGCGCCCTTAACTGTCATAATTCCCTTAACTATAAATGGCTTTCCGGCATCCTTTATTATTTCTGAAAGCTCTTCGACTGTCTTTGAGCCTGCCGGCTTTTCCATGTTCTGAAGGAATGGAAGTCCTGCAGCATCAATATCCATGGCAACAGCCATAGCACCTGATTCCTTTACAAGAGCAAATTTCTCATTGAGAGTGTCTTTATCCCAAGGCTTAATTGTCGGGATGCCCTTACCGTCATGCTTTTTTATGGCCTTTGTCGCTGCAATAACTATCTCAGGATATAATCCGTCTCCTGTAAATGCAGCAATGCCTGCCTCATCACACTTTGCAAGCAGGATATCGTTGTACTCAAGATCGTTGTACTTATCTCCGTAATGCATATTCATAGCGCCGACAGGGCCTGCAAATATCGGATATTTAAGCTTGCGTCCAAAAAAGTCAAAGCTCGTATCCGGAGTAACATTTTCATTTATTGTATCGAGATTTACTCTGATCTCCTTCCAAGCATCAAAGTTTCTTACTGCATTGTCTCCTCTTGCTCCAGGACCAGGCATGTTGTTGCCGCAGGCCTTGCCGTTGCATACAGGACATGCATGGCAAAGTGTGCCTACATTTTTTCTTGCCTCATCCATAAGTTCATTATAAGTCTTCATGTTCTTCCCTCCGGAATTCTGTATAATAATTGTTTGCAGCATTATCATTGGATATTTTAACAATAAATAGGACTTTAATAAGTACTGCATTCTGTCACACAGTATCAAATATTTCTGTTATAATATCATAGTCAATAATACCATTATTTATTATTTTCAGAAAGGCATAGAAATGAGCAATTTAAAACCTGTCAAGGAAGGTAAGGTCCGCGAGATCTATGACAACGGCGAAAACCTTATCATGGTCGCTACAGACCGCATAAGCTGTTTTGATGTTATACTGCACAATATAGTTCCTAAAAAGGGTACTGTCCTTACTCAGATGAGTAAATTCTGGTTTGATCTTACAAAGGACATCATCCCTAACCACATGATATCTGTTGATGTTAACGATATGCCTGAGGATTTCAGAACACCTGAGTTTGAGGGCAAGAGCATGCTCTGCAAAAAGCTCACAATGCTTCCTGTTGAGTGTATCGTAAGAGGCTATATCACCGGCAGCGGTTGGGCAAGCTATAAGGAGACCGGCATGGTCTGCGGCATTAAGCTTCCTGATGGTCTTGAAGAATCAGAAAAGCTTCCTGAGCCGATTTATACACCTTCTACCAAGGCTGAGATCGGTGACCACGATGAGAATATTTCCTTTGAGCAGAGTATCGAATACCTCGAGAAGGCATTCCCTGGTAAGGGTCAAGAATATGCCGAGAAGCTTCGTGACTATACCATCGCTCTTTACAAGAAGTGCGCAGACTACGCTCTTTCTAAGGGTATCATAATTGCTGATACTAAGTTTGAGTTCGGTCTTGATGAGGACGGCAACATGATCATCGGTGATGAGATGCTTACTCCTGACAGCTCACGTTTCTGGCCTGCAGACGGCTACGAAAAGGGACACGGTCAGCCATCCTTCGACAAGCAGTTTGCAAGAGACTGGCTCAAGGCTAATCCTGATAACAACTGGACTCTTCCTGAGGAAATCGTTCAGAAGACCAAGGACAAATACCTCCAGGCATATAAAATGCTTACAGGTAAGGAGCTTGCTTAAATAAAGATATTGATCAGCTGATATTTGACTGATTCACAGAAGTTATAACTATAGTAAAATTTTAATGCCGCAGGTTCATATCCTGCGGCATATTTATTGTAAAGCTCTAGAGAATGCTTAATGCTTTTTTCAGCAGATCTCCGCTGAATCCAATACTATTGTAAACGGTCCGTCATTTATAAGTGAGACCTTCATGTCCGCACCGAACGAACCTGTCTGTACGGAGTATTTTTCTGCAGTTATTCCATCAGGTTTAAATGTTTCATTCCCTGCGGTTATACTATCCGCAGCTGCTAAATTATTATTTTCAGACATTGCAGTATCTTCCGCTCCATTATAAACAGCGGCTTCATCTTCCGCAGACTCCTTTTTCCAGTCATTAAGCACATTCCTACAGCTTGCTATTATATACTCGTACAATCTGTTGGCTTCATCCGGAGCGCCCGCTTTTATAAATGAAGGTCTGTTGCCTTTTTTACAATCTGCGTATAATGTGAACTGTGATATAAGCAGCAGAGATCCGCCTACATCCTTAAGTGAAAGGTTAGTTTTCCCGTTTTCATCCTCAAAAATACGAAGACCGAGCATTTTTTTAACCATTTTGTCGGCTATTGCTTCATTATCCTCATCACTTACACCGATAAGGACTAAAAAGCCCTTTCCGATCTCGCCTATTACATTTTTGTCCACAACTACCGAAGCTTCTTTAGTTCTCTGAATTACGAATTTCATTATGCCCTCCGTATTTTATGTTTTTCGTATAGCACTGTGTTGTTCTTTTATACGATTTCAGCGTTTTTATATTTTTCGCACAGTGCCGTATTATCCCTTTATTTTTCTATCGCTTTTAAGCGCCGCACTTCCAAAGTAAATCCTTCTTTGTTATAATATCATGAGTTTTGCGTGAAGGGGTTATTAAATTATGGGTAATGATTCAAGAGAATCCTTCGGTTCTCGTCTCGGTTTCATTTTAGTCAGCGCAGGCTGTGCTATCGGAATCGGAAATGTGTGGAAATTCCCTTATATAACAGGGCTTAACGGAGGCGGCTGGTTTGTTCTTTTCTACCTGCTTTTCCTCCTTATTATGGGAATTCCGGTAATGACTATGGAGCTTGCCGTAGGACGTGCAAGCAGAAAATCAGCAGTACAGGCTTACATGGCTCTTGAGAAGCCGGGGCAGAAATGGCATCTGCACGGATGGGTCGCTATATTCGGCTGTATCATGCTTATGATGTACTACACGACCGTATCCGGATGGATGGTAGACTACTTTGCCAAATTCCTTACAGGAACTTTCGCTAAGGGTATGGATGCCGATGCCATAGGCGGTGTTTTCGGAGGCATGCTCGCCGCACCTAAGGAAATGGGCTTCTGGATGGTACTTACCGTTGTTGCCGGTTTCCTTGTATGCAGTATGGGACTTGAAAAGGGTATTGAAAAGATAACTACCGTTATGATGGCTGCCCTGCTTATTCTTATAGTTATCCTTGCTGTACACAGTCTTCTTCTCCCGGGAGCCGGAGAAGGCATGAGCTTCTATCTCGTACCAAACTTTGAAAATGTCAAGGCTGTCGGCGGAATAACTCATGTTATATCAGCAGCAATGAACCAGGCCTTCTTTACACTCAGCCTTGGTGTTGCCGCTATGGAAATATTCGGAAGCTACATGAGCAAATCACAGAGACTTGCAGGCGAAGCCTTAAGAATATGCATTCTTGATACCTTTGTTGCCATAGTTTCCGGTATCATCATATTCCCGGCATGCTTCTCTTACGGAGTTCATCCGGATGCAGGACCGTCACTTATATTTGTAACGCTTCCTAATGTATTCAACAATATGGCACTCGGACGTCTTTGGGGAACACTGTTCTTCCTGTTCATGACATTTGCAAGCTTTTCAACAGTCATAGCTGTATTTGAAAATATCCTTTCATTTGCAATGGATATGTTCGGTATCAGCCGTAAGAAAGCCTCAGTAATATGCTGTATCATGATACTTATATTAAGCGTTCCTTGCGTACTCGGATATAATGTATGGAGTGATCTTCATATCATAGGCGGACGTGATGTGCTCGACTCTGAGGACTTCATTGTCAGCAACCTGCTTCTTCCTTTAGGTTCACTTGTATTCCTTCTGTTCTGCGTAACAAAGTGGGGCTGGGGATTTGATAACTATATAAAGGAATGTAACGAGGGAACAGGACTTAAAATTCCTTATGCATTTAAGCGCTACTTCCAGTTTGTGCTTCCTGTCCTCATTGTTATCATTCTTATTCAGGGACTCAGATAATTCGGTAGTATAAAACCGCGGATCAGGCTGATTGTTTAAACAATTGCCAGTCCGCGGTTTTGGTTTATCTTGTATAAAAGAAATACAGTATTATTGATGGTTAAAGACTACCCGTCTTAAAATCAATAGATTTTAGTTTGTAATATTGATCTTAAATCAATCCTTATGCTCTCTAATCCTCTTTTTGGATTCATCAAGCTGTTCTCTGAGTCCCGGCTTGCCCTTAGCCTGGTTCATCTTGGAAATGCCTGCCGCATTTTTATTCGCTCCGCGTGATTGGCCTCCGCCCTTATCCATACGAAACATCTGCGCTGCAGCAACTGCAATACCACATATAACGCATACTCCGATAAATATTAACTTTTCCATCTTTATGCCCTCATTTTTTATTTTTATACTGCGATTGTTTATTATAAACCTGATCTTTATCGTTTTGCGCTCATGTGCTCGAAGCAATCATTAAGATATATATAATGTGCTATGGCTGTCATAAGACTTACCGCAAAGCGCTCCTTTTCGCTCTCCGGGCTTACATCAGCAGCTGTCAGCTTTCCGAACCCGAATACTGACCCGAGTATGTTCTCAAAACTGTCGCAAAAGCTGTCGTATTCATCTCCGTCCATCGGGAAAGGATCCGTTTTTAAAAACATGTCAATGTTATCCATGCTGAGCACCAATTTTGCCAGGGCTATGAACATAAGACATATTATCTGTTCACGACTGTAAAGCTTTTTTATCGGCTTTCCGATATATTTTTTCTTTACATAGTTGCTGATCATGGATGGTGTGACTTCCACACATCCAAGCGGCCGGAACACCTCATTAATATATTTTGTAGTCTGGTCGAGATACAGCCCTATGGAAGCAACTTCCGCTGATCTCGGCATCCTGAAATTTTTGATATCGGCCTGCATTTTACTCCTCTTTAATCAATCATCAGGCTTTATGCTTACTCAAAAAGATGATGCTGTTTTGCATTCTCATCTACTTCAAAGCCAACTATATAGCCATATTTTTCCGCATAGAAGCTGCAGAGCTCTGTAGTGCGGTGTATCTCAACTTCTACATCATTTCCGAACTGTTTTCTCGCCATATCCGCAAGAGCATTGGCATCTTCAGGATTCTGGTTATGTGAAATAATTATCTTGCCGCCGTTATAACCGTGATTGAGCATCTGCTTATAGGTTCCCTTAAGGACCTTTGCCGCACCTCTGTGCTTTCCGACTAAATTGATAGTTCCTTCCGGGGATGCCTCTCCTATAATTCGAAGGTCAAGAATACCTATTGCCTTTACAAGCAGAGGATTGACACGGCCGTTATCGGCAAGTCTCTTAATTGACTGAAGCGTGAATAAAAGTGCCGTCTCCTTATTTCTGTATTCCGTAATATTCTCGACAGCAGCCTCACCTGTGATCCCTTCGGAAATCAGTTTGTGCAAGCGCTGTATCATAAGCAGCATCTTTGGACCTGTGGCAAGTGAATCAATTACATATACATGTCTGTCCGGATGCTGCTCCTCATAGATATGCTTTGCAGACACCGCACAGTTAAAGCTGCCTGACAGATTGTGTGATATCGTAAAGCAATATATCTCTTCTGCATCTCCGAATGCATTCAGCCACTCATCCGGAGACGGACATGAGGTTGATGTAGCACCGTTATTATTATCTAAAGCATCATTAAATTCATCTATATTTGTATCCGGTGTATCTGCCCAATCGTTTCCGTTTATCATGATGTGCAGCGGAACAGTTTTATAATTCTCCCCATACAGATCATAGATATTGCAGGAAGAATCGGATACTATTAAATATGACATGGATAAGCCCTCCGTTATGTTTCTGAATCCAATGGTAGATTTATATGCAGACTTTGTCAAGGGTTTTGGCAAAACCGATGTGGAAATATTCGCACTCCTGTTACATGATATTTAATTATGTAACTGTCTGTTCCTAATAATGCTTTTCTGATATCTTACTTATTAAACATTTTAACTATAATTTTTGGTTTGTTTATTATCATTAATACTTATACATTTTCATATAAACAATATTGAATATTCTCAGGTCCATAAGCCTTAATATATTGACAAATTGCGGCATTTGTCATATTGTAGCAAGCGTAAACATTAGCTTATTTTGGCTGTTGTTTTTTATAATTTAAGAGAAGTCCGTTGCTTATGCATCGGCTGTCTGACTGATTAGGGGAGCTTGCAAAAAGCAGGCTGAGATTCGGCTGTTAGCGCCGTAACCCATAACCTGATTTGGATAATGCCAACGTAGGGAAATACTTTTAGATTCTCGGATGTTCAATATCATCCACGCTAAGGAGAGGCTCCCGGAAAGGCGCTTCTCTTTTTTATTACATTTATAAAGCTTATGGTTTCGTACTTTAACGGGATAGGCTTTTATAGACTTTCGGGTACATTGGGGGCACCACCTTGTATCTTCAACCTTCAGGCGCTTTCAAAAATTTCATATTGTCTTGTGTTTTTGTTCTTTTGCAAGGCTTTTTTTAAGACTCTTTATGCAGAAGACTCCCGGCTCTGATACTGTACATTTTGTATATCAACCGTTATACAGACATTTCGTTATTTTTTCAAAGATAAGCCTGAACAAACAATCATATATTATTAAAGGAGCAATGAATATGATTCATACAGCATTAACTATCGCAGGAAGCGATTCATCAGGCGGAGCAGGAGTTCAGGCCGATATTAAGACAATGACCGCTAACGGTGTCTATGCAATGAGTGCCATAACCGCACTTACAGCACAGAATACTACAGGTGTGCAGGGGATCTATGAAGTTACTCCTGAATTTTTATCACTGCAGCTTGACAGCATTTTTACCGATATCAGACCGGATGCAGTCAAGATAGGCATGGTTTCCTCCACAGGACTTATCAAGGCAATCGCCGACAAGCTGAAGGAATATAAGGCAGAGCGAATAGTTGTTGATCCTGTTATGGTAGCAACCTCCGGAGCAAAGCTCATCAGTGATGATGCCATTGCGGCACTTAAGGATCTGCTTCTTCCGCTTGCAACTGTACTTACCCCTAATATCCCTGAAACAGAAGTGCTTGCAGAAATGCCTGTGAGGTCTTCCGAAGATATGGTAACAGCTGCAGGCATTATCAGCAGCCGCTACGGCTGTGCCGTACTCTGTAAGGGCGGACACAGTCTTAATGATGCAAATGATCTTCTCTGCGCAAACGGAGAGTATTACTGGTTTAACGGAAAGCGCATAGATAATCCGAATACACACGGAACAGGCTGTACACTTTCAAGTGCCATTGCTTCCAATCTTGCAAAGGGCTATGACCTCAAGACATCCGTAGAGCGTGCAAAGGAATACATCAGCGGAGCTCTTGCAGCCATGCTTGATCTCGGAAAGGGCTCAGGTCCTATGCAGCATAATTTTGACATTAACAGCAGATTTGCCGAGTAAAATTCTAATGCCCAGGGCTTACGCTTAAGGCAGATACATTTATTTATTTTGAAGAAACAGGAGCTTTAAATGGGAAAGAACACAGATATGCTTATCGAGTCTGTTAAGGACATATGGGATGGCTATGACAGACATCCGTTTGTAACCGGCATCGCCGACGGCACTCTTGATAAGGAAAAATTTAAGTATTACATGATTCAGGATTATCTCTATCTGATCGATTATGCCAGAGTTTTTGCTTTAGGCGTTGCTAAGGCTTCAGATAAAGAGACAATGCGTCACTGTGCAGGCTATGTTGATCAGATCCTTGACGGCGAGATGGACATACACAGAGGTTATATGAAGAGACTCGGCATAAGTCTTGAAGAAGCTGAGCACACACCTCTCGCTCTTGACAATCTCAGCTACACCTCTTACATGCTCAGAATGGCTTATGAAGGCGGAGCTGCCGAGGTTCTCGTTGCTATATTGAGCTGCGCCGTAAGCTATGAGGTCATTGCAAAGCATATAGTTGCAAATAACCCTGCTGCCGCAGATCATGAGTTTTACGGAGAATGGATACGAGGCTATGTTTCCGACGAATATGCAAAGGCAAATAAGGTGCTCATAGATCTTACAGAGAAACTTACTGCAGATTTGAACGATGCACAGTTAGAGCATCTTAAGCAGATATTTATTAATTGTTCCCGCTATGAAGGCTCATTCTGGGATATGGCATGGGAGATGCGCGGATGATTCCCGAAGCAATGCTTGAATTTAACAATGTATCTCTTACCTACAGCGGTGAAGCCGCACCTACGATAGATAATCTGAGCTTCAGTATAAAACGCGGAGAATTCGTATGCCTCATAGGGCCGTCCGGCTGCGGAAAAAGCACGATCTTCCGTCTTGTAAATAAGCTGTTAAAGCCTCAGTGCGGTGAGATTTATGCCGACGGTCAGAGTATAGGAGACCACAAGAATTACTGCGGTTATATGCCTCAGAATGATCTGCTTTTCCCATGGCGCACTGTTGCCGACAATGTAAGGCTTCCCCTTGAGATCAAGGGAGGCTTAAGCAAGTCCGAGATGGATGATCGTGTAAATGAGGTATTAAAAAACGTAGGGTTGGAAAACTGGGGGCAGAAATCACCGTCTGAGCTTTCCGGAGGCATGCGTCAGCGTGCAGCCTTTGCAAGGACACTTCTTACAGGCTGTGACCTGCTGCTTTTGGATGAACCGTTTTCGGCGCTTGATTATCTTACCAGACTTTCCTTAAGAGAATGGCTATTAGATCAATGGGAACGCGATAAAAAGACAATACTCTTTATCACTCACGATGTGGATGAGGCTGTGTTTTTATCAAACCGCGTACTTGTTGCCGAGCATTATCCTATAGATAGTCTCACCAGCGTTGATATACCGGCAGCCTATCCGAGAAGCTTAAGATCATTAAGTGAACCCGGCATAGCAGATATCAAGGAAAGACTTATAAGCATGCTCAGAAAGGAGACCGCATGAAAAATAACGCTAAGGCGAATCTCCCGGCTGCCATCCTGCTGTTTGCTCTTCTTATTATATGGCAGGCTGCGGCAATGCATATGAACGCGGCGTATATACTGCCCTCACCGATACAAATAGTTAAGAAGCTATGGGATCTCAGAGTTCCGTTATTTAAGGCTCACCTTCCGGCAACAATGGAGGTCGTGACCGTAGGATTAACAATTTCGATAGTTCTCGGACTGTTTCTTGCTGTCATTATGGATATGAGTGAAACCGTGGAAAAAGCGATATATCCGCTCGTCATAGCCAGTCAGACCATTCCTACTACAGCTCTTGCACCGCTTTTCGTGCTCTGGTTCGGATACGGCATATGGAGTAAGGTGTTAGTGACAGTACTGATGACATTTTTTCCGATAACTATTACTGTCTTCGACGGCTTTAAATCGGTGAAAACCGAAATGACAGAGCTGATGCAGACCTTTGGCGCGGATAAAAAGCAGATATTTTTAAAGCTTAAGCTGCCTGCAGTGCTTCCTTACTTTTTCTCCGCTATCAAAATGGCTATACCTATTTCTATCATAGGTGCCGCAATAGGAGAATGGTTAGGTGCACAGTCCGGTCTTGGTTATTTCAGCCGACGTATGATGACTCAGCTTGACGGAGCCGGCGTTTTCGCACCGATACTTCTTCTCAGTATTGCGGCTATGGTGCTTGTCGCTATAGTAGGTATTTTCGAAAAGAAACTCATATGCTGGAGAAAAGATCTTTAATTTATTTTAGATATTGATATGCTTTTTCGTGAGAACGGATCCACTCACCTTTCAGCATTCGATATAGAGCAAGGAATCCTTTAAATGCTTCCTTAAAACTTAAACTTTATACATTAAGGGGAAAGATTATGAAAAAAAGAAAACTAATAGCATTATTTGCAGCCTGCGCTCTTGCAGCTGCTTCACTTGCAGGATGCGGATCATCTGCTTCCACTGAATCATCTGCAGAGGCTGAAGAAACAGTAACCGAAGCTGATGCTGATGCTGCAGAAGCCTCAGAAGATCAGGATCTTCGTGAGATCAACGTGGTTTTAGACTGGTATCCTAATGCCATTCATACATTTATCTACACCGCTATAGAGCGTGGCTACTACGCAGAGGAAGGCATTAAGGTAAATGTTCAGTTTCCAAGCAATACCAATGATGCTCTCAGCCTCGTAGCTGCAGGAAAGGCTGAGATCGGTATGTACTATCAGCATGACCTCATTCAGTCTGTTGCAAATCAGGGTATTGGCTTAAAGAGTATCGGCGCTATCGTACAGAGCCCGCTCAACATCATCCTTTCACTTAAGGATGAGAATATTAACCGCCCTAAGGATCTTGAAGGCAAGATCGTAGGCTATGCCGGAACAGCTCTCAGCGAGTCTCTTGTACAGACCATGATGGAGGCTGACGGAGCAGATTTCTCAAAGACAACAATGCTCGATGTCGGATTTGATCTTATGAGCTCAATGACTACAGGAAATGTTGATGCTACAATAGGCTGCCTTGTAAACCATGAAGTTCCTCAGCTTGAGGAGGAAGGCTTTGATGTTAACTATTTCATGGTTAATGACTACGGCATTCCTAATTACTATGAGGCTGTTTTCCTTGCAAGCGACGATATGATAGCCAATGAATCTGACGTACTTGCAGGCTTCCTCCGTGCTTCAAAGAAGGGCTTTGAGGATTTCAAGGCTGATCCTGACGGATGCCTCCAGATCCTTCTTGACAACCAGAATGAGGAAAACTTCCCGCTTTCAAAGACTGTTGAAGAAAAGAGCTGCGAAGTACTTCTTCCTCTCATGGAGACAGCTGATGCCGAGTTCCTTTCACAGACAGATGACTGCTGGCAGGAAAACATCGACTGGATGCTTGAGACCGGCCTCATTGATAAGGCTGTAGAAGTAAGTGACGTTAAGACAGATATAGAGTTTTGATATTCATATCTAAACTTATAATACCTTGCTTGGTTAATACTTAAAAACGTGTGCCTCAGAGCGCACATTTAAAAGCGGTGCCGGATGAATTTCCGATACCGCTTTTCTTTTGAATTATAACCGTTTAAATAATGATCCTGACATTATTAAAATATTTCTGAGAGCTATAATATAAGCTCCATACGCTCCGTCAGAACAGCCCTGCAAATTCCTCTCCGCTGAGCTTTTCCTTTTCAAGCAGTAGTGCGCAGCTCTTTTCAAGAACATCCCTATGTGCTTCAATCATTTCCTTAGCGTCATGATAGCACTCATCTACAAGCTTCTTAACCTCTCTGTCGATAAGGCTCAGCATATCCTCTCCATAGGTCTTGTTATGTGCGATATCGTAACCGAGGAAGACATCATCCCCTCCGTTATTTTCATCACAGTTTATCATGCCTATCTGATCACTCATGCCGTACTGCATAACCATTGCACGCGCGATCTTCGTTACCTGCTTGATATCCTGTGAAGCACCTGTGGTTATATCATCACATATAAGCTCCTCGGCAATACGTCCGCCCATGGCAGCCATCATCATATGCTTAAGCTGTCCTCTGGTAATATGACTGTCGTCCTTATCAGGAAGCGGCATGGTATAGCCTGCAGCGCCTTCTCCGGTAGGAATAATGCTTATAAGATGTACAGGTCCTACGTCCTTTAAAAGGTGGAAAATGATAGCATGTCCGGTCTCATGATACGCCGTGATCTTTTTATCACGTTCTGAAATGACCTTGGACTTCTTTTCCTTGCCTATACCGGTCTTAATGAAGGCATCTTCAATATCCTTCTGATCGATCTCGGTTTTCTTCTCCATGGTGGCTTCAATAGCTGCCTCATTAAGAAGGTTCTCAAGATCTGCTCCGGTATATCCGGATGTAGTCTGCGCTATCCTATGCAGATCCACATCTGCAGCAAGATGCTTATTTCTGGCGTGAACATTAAGTATCGCCTCACGTGCCACAACATCCGGATGACCTACGGTTATCTTTCTGTCAAATCGCCCCGGTCTCATGATGGCAGGGTCAAG
Source organism: uncultured Lachnospiraceae bacterium (assembly GCA_934438085.1). GTDB lineage: Bacteria > Bacillota > Clostridia > Lachnospirales > Lachnospiraceae > Avilachnospira. Next base: position 20,073 of record CAKSBC010000002.1, on the reverse strand, counting down.
GATATCCACTCTGTTGGTTGCTGCCATGACTATGATGCCCTGGTTCTTCTCAAAGCCATCCATTTCAACAAGCATCTGATTGAGTGTCTGCTCACGCTCATCATGTGAGCCTCCAAGGCCTGTGCCTCTTCGTCTCGCTACCGCATCGATCTCATCGATAAATATGATGCACGGCGAATTCTTTTTCGCCTCTTCGAACATATCGCGGACTCTTGCAGCACCTACACCTACGAACATTTCTACGAAATCAGAGCCGGAAATGCTGTAAAACGGAACTCTTGCCTCACCTGCGACTGCCTTTGCAAGAAGCGTTTTTCCTGTTCCCGGAGATCCGACCAATATTACGCCCTTAGGAATTCGCGCACCCATATCATTAAAAGCCTTAGGATTCTTTAAAAACTCTATGACCTCTTTAAGCTCATCCTTTTCCTCGACCATTCCGGCAACATCATCAAGCTTGACACTGACATTGCTTGAAAGTCTCGCACGGCTCTTTGAAAAGTTCGCCATCTTTGCGCCCTGTCCGCCGGCCGCTCCGCTCATCATCCTTATAAGGAAAACTATCATGATAATGCTTATGAGCGAAGGTACCACTGTGGCGATAAGCAGATTATAGCTGCCGGTCTTACGAACCTCGTAATCCACTCCGGCAGTTTCAAGCTTTTCTGCAAACCTGTCCGCACTGGTAACATTGGCACTTAACACTCTGCCGTCAGATGTAAGATCTGTGGCTGAAACAGTACCGCTGTTATTGTCCGATGCTGCAGTAATAGTTACTGCATAGCTTCCCGAATCGGCAGATGTAAGCAGGCTCTCCATCTGAGTGCTCGAAATGTTTACCGTCATCTGATTTCTTCCGAAACCTCGCGTAAGGGCATACGCCAGCAGCATAAACATGAGCAGACCAAGCCATGTATTGCGCATCATTTTCTGATTAGTGTTCATGCCTTAGTCAAGTCCTTCAACAACTCCGATGTACGGAAGATTTCTGTATTTCTGATCATAGTCAAGACCGTAGCCGATAACAAACTTATCCGGTACGTCAAATCCGCAGTAATCGATCTTGACCTCTCTTATTCTTCTGTCAGGCTTATTAAGCATAGCTGCAAGCTTTAATGATGCAGGCTTTCTGTCCTTAAGCATCTCTAAAAGATATGAAAGTGTATAGCCTGTATCAATGATATCCTCAACTACGATGACCTCACGTCCCTCAAGCGGCTCATCATGATCCTTAACGATCTTAACTATGCCTGATGAGGTAGTTCCTGAACCGTAGCTTGTAACCTGCATGAAGTCGATAGTTACAGGAACAGTGATATATTTTGAAAGCTCTGTCATAAAATAGGCTCCGCCCTTAAGGATGCAGATGAGATGAACGCTCTTTCCTTCGTAATCCCTGCTTATCTGTGCACCCATCTCCTTGATCCTTGCAACGAGCTTTTCCTCAGATATAAGTGTACTTATCGTATACACAATAGTTTCCTCCGTGTTTAATCATTTTTATGTAAATGCTTACGCTTAATTACATTCCTCTGTATGTGATATAGGTCTCCCTGTATCCGTTATCTGCAGCTGCCATGCCGGGCAGATCCGCATGAGCGCCCTTCCCCATGAAAAGCAGCTTATCTATGTCCTGAAAATGCCTGTCTCCCCAGTCTTTAAGCGGAATATCAAGCAGTCTCAACGCTTCGATTATAACATATATCCTGAATATCTGCGGCTTTTCTTTGAGCTTAGTCTGGCCCAGTCTGATCCTTTTTACACCGTTTTCAGACTGTTCCTCCTGCTCATTAAGCTTCCGTATAAAATCTTCGGCCTCAGATCGGATAAATTCGTCTGCTTCATATATTTTCTGCCCTGCAGCTGCAATATGCTCCGCAGATTTCTCATTGACAGAAGCCTTCAGCTCCGGCATGATAATATTTCTGATCCTGTTTCTTGTATGATCATTTTCAAGATTGGTCGAATCGGTCACATATCCTATGCCCTTTTTACTAAGCCATTCTGTAATATCTTTTTTACCAATGCAAAGAAGCGGTCTGATAATGTCATCTCTTTTAGGCTGCATGCCGCCAAGTCCCTTAAGTCCGCTGCCTCTCAGCATATTAAAAAGAATAGTCTCTGCCTGATCATCTGCATGATGTGCGACAGCCTTTATTGCTCTGCCTTCAACGAGCTTCTTTCCAATCGTATCGAAGGCTCTGTAGCGCAGGATACGTCCGGCCTCTTCCTCAGTAACTCCCTTCTCCTTCATATAGCCTCTGACATCCTCGTGAAATGCTTCAAACGGTATATCATATTTCCTGCAGAGTGCTTTACAGAATTCCTCGTCTCTTAATGCCTCTTCTCCTCTGAGTCCATGATTGACGTGAACGGCAAACAGCTTTATGCTAAGCAGTCTCTTAAGCTCATAAAGCACCATTAAAAGCGCGACAGAATCAGCGCCTCCCGAAAAGCCGACTATAACATTATCACCCTTTTCGATAAGCTCATTTTCTCTTATGAATTTCAAAACTCTATTTGTAAATCTGTCCATAAACCGTCTGTCTTTTTGCATTTACAGTACCGTATTCCGGTAATCTTATAAAGGAAAACCCGGAACACATCTTGATGTTCCGGGTGTCTGACCAAACCGAACGAATAAACCTGATTACGTCTTGCTTATTTAATTGTTCTTTTCCTTTAAAAGTATCTCATCGGGACTCAGGAGTCCAAGCTTATCCTTTGCTACTTCCTTTATATATTTATCGGTAGTAACATATTTTTTCTTTTCCTTGAGAGTCGTTGTGCGATTCTCTTCCTGTGCTATGTCCCTCTTAAGTGATTCTTCCTTCTGAATATACGTCTGCTCCTGCTTGCGCATATCATTCTCATTGGTCACTATTGTGCCCGCAATGATCCCCACCATGAGCAGAAGCCCGATCATGGTTGCACTGCTGTTCAGATTTTTCTTTCGATGCGTTTTTTTTTCTTTCATCAAAAATCACTTCTTATATGTATTTATAAAGTTCCTTTGCCTCATCCTTCTTCTGAGTTTCCTCTATTGAAAGAACCTCTACGGCAACAGATCTTTCGCCAAAGCCGATCTCTATGCGGTCTCCGACTTTGACATCATATGACGCCTTCTGCGGTTTACCGTTGACTACGATCCTTCCGGCATTGCATGCATCGCATGCCACCGTGCGTCTTTTTATAAGGCGGGATACCTTGAGATATTTATCAAGTCTCATTTAAGTCTAAATTACTTAACAGCGTCCTTAAGAGCCTTTGCTGCAGTGAACTTAGCAACTGTGCATGCCGGTGACTCCATTGACTCCCCTGTTCTTGGGTTGCGTACTGTTCTTGCCTCTCTCTTTGCAGCCTTGAATGATCCGAGATCAGGTATCTGAACCTTTCCTCCGTCCTTGATCTCAGCTGTTATTGTAGATGTAAGAGCCTTAATAACAAGCTCGATATCCTTCTTTGTAACACCTGTTTCCTTAGCAATAGCTGCAACAAGTTCACCCTTATTCATGGTAACCCTCCTTGGTTATATAATCAAATTCTAATATAAAAATATAATATTTTTGCTGTATTATGTCAAGCTTTTGGCCTTAATGCGGCTATTATTGAACGAGCATATTTTATAAGCTCCTCCGTGGTTTTCACATCATTTCTGCCGCCGTTCCAAATGAATCTCGGATTTGCGCCTGTCATAAACTTGAGTTTTCCTTTTCCGTCCTCAATAAGCTTAGGGATAGCATCGACATTTATCTCTGCCTTCGGATACATTTTAAGCTCCATGCCGCCGTTTCGTATATTCACCTCGGTAATATATGCCTCGTGTGCCTCAGCCTTAAGCAATGCAATTTGTAAAAGTCTCTCGGCCTCCTTAGGTATATCACCGTAGCGATCCGTGAGCTCATCCTCCATATCGCTTAGCTCGGCTTCATTAGATATCTCCGATATCCTCTTATAAATGTCAAGCTTCTGATAGCTGTTTCCTATATAGCTGTCCGGTATGAAGGCATCCGCATCACAGTCAACGCTCGTCTCAAATTCCGGCTTTTCTATCTTTATGCCTCTCATTATCTTCACAGCATCCGACAGCAGCTTGCAATAAAGATCATAGCCGACTGCCTGCATTTCTCCGTGCTGTTCCGCGCCTAATACATTGCCAGCGCCTCTTATCTCAAGATCTCTCATGGCAATCTTAATGCCGGCTCCGAATTCGGTAAATTCCCTTATGGCCTTGAGACGTTTTTCCGCTTCCTCACTGAGTATCTTATTGCGCCTGTACATAAAGAAGGCGTAGGCGGTCTTGTTGGAACGTCCGACTCTTCCTCTCAGCTGATAAAGCTGACTGAGTCCCATGAGCTCTGCGCCGTCAACTATGAGCGTATTTGCATTTGGAATGTCAAGTCCGGTCTCTATGATGGTCGTTGCGATAAGCACATCTATTTCTCCGCTCACAAACTCCATCATTATGTCCTCGAGCTCACGCTCATGCATCTGACCATGAGCATACTCGATCCTTGCGTTAGGCATAAGAGCTCGTAAATGATTACATTTTTCCTCTATATCCTTTACTCGGTTATAGACATAGAAAACCTGTCCGTTTCTTGAAAGCTCTCTGGATATTGCTTCTCTTACGAACTCATCATTATATTCAAGCACATAGGTCTGAATAGGAACTCTGTCAAACGGCGGTTCCTCGAGTACCGAAAGATCTCTGATACCCGAAAGAGACATATGCAGTGTCCTTGGTATAGGCGTAGCTGTAAGCGAAAGGACGTCTATATTGCTCTTTAGCTGCTTTATCTTCTCTTTGTGAGCAACTCCGAAGCGCTGTTCTTCATCTATGATGAGAAGCCCCAGATCCTTAAACTCCACATCCTTTGACAAAAGTCTGTGTGTTCCTATAACAATGTCAACCTTTCCTTCCTTAAGCTTTGCGGCTGTCTTTTTATTCTGGTCACTTGTCCTGAAACGTGACATCATTGCTATTTCAACAGGAAACTTTTCCAGTCTTTCGCAGAAGGTCTTGTAATGCTGCTGGGCAAGTATAGTAGTAGGCACTAAAAGCGCTACCTGCTTTCCGTCCTGTACGGCCTTAAACGCTGCTCTTAATGCTATTTCTGTCTTTCCGTAGCCGACATCTCCGCATATAAGTCTGTCCATAATGCCGCTGGATTCCATATCGGCCTTTACTGCCGCTATTGCGCTCAGCTGATCCTCTGTTTCTTCATAAGGGAACAGCTCCTCAAACTCTGTCTGCCATATCGTGTCAGGACTGTATTTATAGCCGTCCGCATTGAGCCTTGAAGCATAAAGCTTTATCAGATCCTTCGCTATATCCTGAACAGCTCTTGCCACTCTCTGTCTGGTCTTATGCCATTCTGTTCCGTTTAGCTTGTTGAGCTTTGGCTTAACTGCCTCGGAGCTTGCATACTTTTGAATCAGATCGAGCTTGGTCGCCGGTATATACAGATTTCCGCCGTCAGCATATTCGACCTTAATATAGTCCTTGCCTATATTATCCCTTACTATATGCTCAAGTCCTCTGTAAATGCCTATTCCATGATTTTCATGTACTACATAATCACCGACATTGAGCTCATTTAACGAGCTGAGTCTTTCGCCGTCTGTATTTTTCCTGCGCTTCTTTTTTCTTAATGTTCTTCCGAACATATCGCTTTCCGTCAGAAGCACATACTTGATATCAGTATATACAAAGCCCTGTCTGAGACTTCCGCAGACTACCTCCGTCTCGCCGGGTTTTAAGCTTACTGAACTATTTTCATCCGGACAAAATGCCTTGATTCCATACCCTCTGAGATCCTCTGCAAGTCTTGAAGTCCTGGTCCTTGAAGGTGTGAGCACAGTAATTCTAAAGCCTTTTTCCTGATAGCTTTTAATGTCGGAAATCAGCATTTCGAAGCTGTCCTTATATTGTCCTACAGCTGCTGTATTAAAATGAAATGATTTTACAGCGCCTGTTCCCGTAACTGCTCCGTCAAGTCCTGATATATATAAGCTCCTGTGTGAACGCACAGTCTCCATCAGCTCATCCGCTGAAATAATATCAACTGTACGGTTTAATTCATCCTCATCACCAGGCACCGGAGCATTGACATTTTTTTTAGAAGCATTTTTCGGCGCTGTTTTAAGGTCTGCTCCGATCCCGCTTTTAAGTCTTTTCTCAATGCTTTCTGAGAATTCAGCCTCTACAGCTTCTGCCCTTAGCACTGATTTTACCGGATCATCCATTACAAGCAGCGTATCCGCTCCGAAATAGTCTATAAGTGTAACCTTTTTATCTGCTGCAAAGGCTTTCCCGGAATCTCCAGCAGGATAAAGCTCCACCTTATCTATACGTTCAACAGAACGCTGAGAAAGTGTATCAAAGCTCCTTATGGTGTCTATCTCATCATCAAAGAACTCTATTCTGTAAGGAGTCTCTGAGGCCATAGGGTAAATATCGGCTATACCGCCTCTTATGGCAAATTCTCCCATAGCCTCAACAGATGCGGTACGCTCATAGCCAAGCATACTTAGCAGCTTTGCAAGATTTGCGGTATCAATGACCATTCCTTCTTTAAGCTCAAGCTTTGCAGCGCTCATAGCCTTCCTTGCAGGTATCTTATCCATAAGAGCATCAATCGAAGCGACTATGATGCCGCTTTCATCCTCCATAAGATGCCTCAGGGCCTCCATACGCTGATTCTCCAGGTAGCTTCCGTGTATATCAGAGCTGTAGAACAGAAGATCCTTTGCCGGATACTGCCACACCGTCTCACTAAAATTTCTCAGATCCGAAACAGTCTCCGCCGCAGAGTGTTCATTAGGCGTTATAAACAATGTCCACTTATAATCCGAAGAAAGCTCTGCCGTAAGCTGCAGCTTCTGTGAATCCATGCATCCCGTGACAGCAAAAGGAGCGGAAGCTGTCATCAGCTCCCGCTTTAGGTCATTGTATTCCTTTATCGTGCTCAGTGAATCGTACATTTTTAAGCTTTGGTTTCTTCTTCGGCCTGCGGTGCTAAGTCTATTCCGTTAAATTCATTCATAGCTTCCGCAACTCCCTTGTCGATAATGCAAAGTGCTGCATCCCCTGCTGCCGAAAAGGCCTTGTCCATGGTTTCCTTATCCTTGCCGGCAAAGCGTCCGAGTACATGAGCTGCAAGATCGGTCTGTTCTCTTTTTGCTCCCACACCTATACGAACTCTCGGGAAGCCGTCACTGCCTATGCAGGCAATGATGCTCTTAATTCCGTTATGTCCACCGGCTGAGCCATGTCCTCTTACTCTCATTCTGCCGCAGGCAAAATTAATATCATCATAGAGCACTATGATATGATCCTGCTCAATGTTGAAATAATTTGCAGCCTCCGCAACCGACTCTCCCGAAAGATTCATATAGGTCTGCGGCTTTAATAGTAAAAGCTTCTGTCCATTTCTTACAACAGATGCACTGAGTCCCTTAAACTTTTTTTCACTTATCCTTGTGCCAAGCTTCTCTGCCAATTTATCTATGGCATTGAAGCCTGCATTATGACGTGTTTCTTCGTATTTTTTATCGGGATTACCAAGCCCGACTATCAGATATATTTCCATTAATTCTCTTTATTATCAGTTAATCTCCTCAAGAATATTTCTTGCAACTATGATTCCGTTCGCACTTGCCTGCTGAAGACCTCTTGTAATAGATGCGCCGTCTCCCATAGTTTTAAGATTCTTTACTGAGGTGTTGAACTTCTTATCTACAACTACCTTGTTTGAGTAGAACTTGACCTCTACTCCGTAAAGTAATGTCTCTGCTGATGCAATACCAGGTGATACCTCATCTAATGCAAAGAGCATTTCCTTAATATCAAGCATTATTCTGTAAGGAAGTACAAGGCTGAGATCTCCCGGAACCGCATCCTTAAGTGTAGGTATAAGGTTATTTCTGCAGAGTCTTTCCTCAGTAGTACGTCTTCCTCTTAAGAAGTCTCCGAAGGTCTGAACCATTATCTTTCCGTCACAAAGCATATTTGAAAGCATTGCTATATGCTTGCCGTACTCAATAGGAGTCTTGAACGGTTTTGTGAAATTCTTGGATACAAGAAGAGCAAAGTTAGTATTATTGGTCTTCATATCCTTTGACTTATAAGCATGGCCGTTTACAACAGCAAGTCCGTTATCATAGTACTCCGTAGCAACTTCACCTGACGGATTTGTGCAGAAGGTACGAACCTTGTCATCGAAGGTAGGTGTATGATAAATGAGCTTTGCCTCGTAGAGGTTCTTGTTTAAGAACTCCATTATCTCATCTCTTACCTCGACTCTGACACCGATATCTACGGTTCCAACCTGTGTCTCTATATCATGATCCTTGCAGATATGTGAGAACCAGTCAGAGCCCTCACGGCCGATTCCTGCCGCGATATGATCAGCCATTATAGTCTCTCCCTTATTGGTAACTACGCCCTTTGCTTCTCCGTTTTCTATGATAATGTCATTTACCATAGTAAGGAATTCCATCTCAACGCCCTTTGCTAAGAGATATTCCTGTATTCTTGAGTAGATCTTATAGCCTTCCTCTGTTCCCAAGTGTCTGATAGGACACTCAACAAGCTTAAGGTTAGCCTTGATCGCACGACGTCTTATTTCCTCTATTTCCTGCTGCTTATCCACGCCGTAAACATTTTTATCAGCTCCGAACTTAAGATAGATGTCATCAGATTCATGGATAAGCTTAACTGCCTCGTCATAGCCTAATATATCAGGAAGATGTCCTCCGACATCCGGTGACAGCGAAAGCTTTCCGTCTGAGAATGCTCCCGCACCCGCAAAGCCTGTAGTGATATTACATGGCTTGCAATTCATGCAGCGTCCTGTTACACGCTTAGGACATGAACGATTTTCAATCGCACGACCCTTTTCTATCATGAGTATCTTGAGCTCAGGCTTTTTTTCTATAAGTTCATAAGCACAGAAAATACCTGAAGGGCCGGCTCCTATTATAACAACATCATATTTATTGAGTTTACTCATTATCATTTCCTCCTATTGATACAGCTGCATGCTCGATCTCTGCCAGCTTAAGTATCTCTTCTTCTCGTTTCTGACAGGTGAATATAAGCACCTGTCCCTTGTAATTATGAGCTAAAAACTTCATGGAGTCCATGAGTCTCTCGTCATCGTATAATGCAAAGCTGTCGTCAAGTATAAGCGGTATACGGTCTGCTTCACCTGCTATAAATCTGATTGCAGCAAGCCTGAGCGCCATATATACCTGATCTGCAGTTCCCTGGCTTACATCATTTACTGAAACCATGCCATCGCGGCAATTGAGCTCAACATTTAAGTTCACTCCTGCATTGACGCTGTTATAGCGTCCGCCGGTAAAGCCGCTTATCATGCGTGAGGCTTCCTTGTTGATATATGTTCCGACAGCTTCTCTGATAGATCCGGAAAGCTCTCTTAATGTATCGGCTGCCAGATCCACCGAATCTATCTCATCTCTTACTCTTCTGTTAGTTTCAGCCTTTCTCTTGAGCACGGCTGCCTCGGATCTAAGTGAGGAAAGCACCAGCAAATCGTCATTGACAGCATCCCTTATACGCCTTTGCTCATCCAGCTCATTTAAATGCTGTCTTTGCTCGGTATTAAGACCCTGCAGCCTTTGAACAAGCTCGTCTCTGCAGCTTTCTGCTTCTCTGAGCCTTCCTGCATTCGCAATGTATTCATCGATCTTCTTTCTCAAAAGCTCCATTCCCTGATCTGATAATGAGGTCTCCTGATCCGGATCAATATGTCTTGAAAAAAGCTCCAAAAGCTTAGCTGTATCATTTCTCTTTACACGCAAAAGCTGAACAGTCTTAAATGTCGTAAGGACGGCACCTATAAGCAGTGCAATAGCAATGATAAAGAAAACATAGGCATATTCTCCCAAGACGGTATATATTCCCATAATATCCCACATGCGGCAGCCTACTGAAAATACTCCCAATGCAAGACAGATAAAGGCTGTCATTGTATAGACAGGAATAGCCTTTTTAACATCCGTATACTCGCTGTAGAGATCATCAGCTTTTTCTCTCAGCTCTTTGGCATCCCTTTCACCGTTTAAGCCTTTAGCTGAAAGCGCAGAGCTCAGCTCCTTTATCCTAAGCTCATTATCGCCTAAGCTGATCGCAGTTTCTCCTGCTGAACGGCCTGCCTCCTCATTAAGCCTTGATATTTCGCTGATGCGGTTATTTCTCTTTGGATCCTTGAGAGATTCTTCTGTCTTTTTGATTTTTACAAGCACACGGTTATATTCTGTCTGTGCATTTGTATCAAGCTTTGCTTCAAGCTCTTTTTTTCTGTCCGAGAGGAACCTGAGTGCCGCATCAGCATCAAGTCCCGAATTTACAGTGCCGGTCACATTGGCCGCATACCTTTTTATCTCAGCCGCCATATCCTTGCTTGTCGCTGCCTGCAGCTGGCCGGAGCTCACGGTATTGACATAGGCTGTCTCGCTGAGATCATTCAGAAGTCTCTTCATAAGACCTTCATTTTCGGATTCAGCAACGAAACAGTCATTATCTATATCATAAATCCTGATATCATCCGCAGAGACATTAAAATCTCTGTCTATACGATAATTCTTTCCGTCATCAGAGACTTCAAGACTTCCTCCGTAAATATCAGGCGTATGCCACGGTCTCATTCTCTCGTAAACAGGGCGTTGCGCTCCGCGGCGTTTTTTATCTGCCCCGTAGAGCATAGATCTTATAAAAAGATGGATCGTACTTTTACCGGCTTCGTTCGGCCCTGTTATAACATTAATGCCGTCACTCAGCTCCAGCGTGAAATCCCTGAATCTGCCGAAGCCTGTAATATGTGTTTTTTTAATTTTCATAGCTCAGTCCTCATTCTCAGAGGTCTTTAAAAGAGCCTCAAGTCCGTAAAACATCGCTTTTTTCTCTATCTGCGACATTTCCTTTTTCCTGTTAACAATGCTGGAAATATAAAAGCCTATCATATCCTGCGGATGCTCTTTGAACAGTTCCACATAATCATACTCAGGAACAGTTTCGTCAATTACCTCATTGATCCTGAACGTTTCCTTTATGCTGTCGAGCTTAAGATCCTCCTCCGGTGCTCTGCTGCCGGTAAGTCTGAGCCTGTATATATTTTTTTCGCCTCGTTTTATAAGCTCTTTTCTGACAGAGCTTGTAAGCTCTTCGGCCGTTGTTTTCGGACTTATCTTGATATTAAGAGTCACATAGGAAAGTCCGGCAAGCGGCAAAAATTCAATATGCTCTAACCTTCCGGTCTCTTCGTATATTTCACCCTCCATAGCTCCGTGCTCTCCGGTATCTCTCGAATCCTCAGGTTCAAAGGTTCCGGGGCAGTATGCCATATCCTTTATTATTTCCTTCTGACTGCTTTTTCCGCCGAAGGCAACATATGAGAACTCAGAGCCTGTAAAAGCTCTTTCCGCCTCCGACTCATCCTCCGGACACAGCATCGCTATTCTTATCTCTTCGCTGTCGGGATAGGCTTCGGCTGCTTCGCTGAATTTTTTAGGTTCGGCATTTTTAAGACGCTCAACAAGCACTGTTTCCGTCTCTTCGCCTTCTCCCTCCTGCATGTCTCTGAAAGGAAGTATCGGAGGTTTTTCTTTAATGGTATTAACCTCTGCCTCAAGCACACTGCAGCAGGAGGCTGCAAATATCTCAGTGCCTATCTTATCGAGTACTATTCTCTGCACCGAAGGTTCAAGCACATAACGAACATTTGATGACCATTCAAAGCTCCTTACCGGGCTGCTTCCCGCAACAATATCCGTTTTGCCGGCAATTATAACAATGTAAATGCCGCTATGCGCTCTGAACAGATCATTAACTGCCTCAAGCTCCTCTATTGCAGGTATATGCGCAAAAAGGCCTCCTGTGATCATCACAAGATCCACTCCGTCCTCTTCGGCCTTAGCCAGCAGATTTCTGAGACTGTCCAAAAGCTCTGTACTTCTGTCCTTATCCCAGCGTCTGCCGCTTTCGATCGGATTTCCTATGCAAATGTCGCTTAAATGTATAAATTTCATATACCCAAACTTCTGTCCTTAAAGACTCGAAAAGCCTCCGGCAGCTTTTAAGACTGTTTCGGAGGCATTTATTTATGTTTTAAAAGAATCCGCTCGCACTTTTGATCAAAGCTCGCAGTTACCGGTTGTACGTGGGAACGGTATAACGTCACGGATGTTCTGCATTCCGGTAATATACATAACCGCTCTCTCGAAGCCGAGGCCGAATCCGCTGTGTCTTACAGAACCGTATTTTCTGAGATCAAGATAGAATTCATATGCCTCAGGATCAAGTCCGAGCTCCTTCATACGGCCTAAAAGCTTATCATAGTTTTCCTCACGCTGTGAGCCGCCCATGATCTCTCCTACGCCCGGAACAAGACAGTCTACTGCCGCAACGGTCTTTCCGTCATCGTTGAGCTTCATATAGAATGCCTTGATGTCCTTCGGATAGTCCGTAACAAATATAGGCTTCTTGAATATCTGCTCAGTGAGGAAACGCTCATGCTCTGTCTGAAGATCGCATCCCCATTCAACCTTATTCTCAAATTTATCATTATACTTCGTAAGGAGCTCAACAGCCTCCGTATATGTTACTCTGCCGAACTCGCTGTTTACGAGGTGCTGTAATCTGTCAATAAGGCCCTTCTCAACAAAGCTGTCGAAGAACTTCATCTCCTCAGGTGCATTTTCAAGTACATAGTTGATAATGTACTTAAGCATGCTCTCCTCAACCTCGATAACATCATCAAGGTCTGCAAATGCCATCTCAGGCTCTATCATCCAGAACTCCGCTGCATGTCTTGTTGTATTGGAGTTTTCCGCACGGAAGGTAGGTCCGAAGGTATAAACATTTCTGAATGCAGGCATGTAGGTCTCAACATTAAGCTGACCTGAAACAGTTAAGAAGGTTTCCTTGCCGAAGAAGTCCTTGGAATAATCCACTGTCTTTGCATCACCTGCAGCGATCCTTTCAAGATCAAGTGTTGTAACCTGGAACATCTCGCCTGCACCCTCACAGTCAGACGCTGTGATAAGCGGTGTATGAACATATACAAAGCCTCTGTCCTGATAGAACTTATGAATTGCATATGCGATGAGTGATCTTACTCTGAACACTGCCATAAATGTATTGGTTCTCTGTCTGAGATGAGGCATGGTTCTCAGGTACTCAAGTGTATGTCTCTTCTTCTGAAGCGGATAATCAGGTGTTGATGCACCCTCTATCTCAACCTTTACTGCCTGTATCTCGAATGGCTGCTTTGCCTCTGGTGTAGCAACTAAGGTTCCTGTAACTATGATCGCAGAACCGACATTGAGCTTTGATACCTCAGCAAAATTATCCATAGTGTCGTGATAAACAATCTGAAGTGTATCAAAAGAGCTTCCGTCATTTAAAACTATGAATCCGAAGGTCTTAGAGTCTCTGACTGATCTGATCCAGCCTCCTACCTTTATTTCTTTGCCGATAAATTTATCTGTTTCCTTGAACAGTCTGCTGACTGTGACTAATTTTTCCATTTTCTTATTTATGAAGAGGCTTTATGTATGCCCTTCGTTACCTCCGTATACCTTTTATATCTATAACTTTTTTACTGCTCGTCAAGCTTTGAGGCAGCCTCGCTTACCGATGCGGCGGTGCCGTTTTCAAGCATTTCAAGCATCATATTTATCTTGTTTCTATCTAAATTCTTTGCTCCGATATAGGATACAAACTCTTTATTTATGCGTGACTCCGCAGCAGTGATCCTGTCGCTGACAGCCTTATGCTCGGCTGCGGCATCATTGATCTCGGCAGTCTTTTCAGCAAGTCTGTCCTTATAATTTTCGTCTATATCCGCCATGAGCCTGTCCTTTGTGACAGTTTCGAACTCATTTAAAGCTCCGGCCTTCTGTGCCTCGATTTCTGCCTTCTTCTGATTGAGTCCCGCAAGCTCTGTATCAAACTCATGAAGATCATAGCTGCTGTCATCGCCGGCTTTTTTGATAGTCTTTTCTATATTTTTGGCCTTTTTCTCATTTGCCTTTATGCTGTTAATGATATTAAGGCAATTCTTTATCTCATCACGATATCTGACTCTTGTATTTGACCATATCATGATATAAACAAAAAGCAGTACTATCGCTACCAGACCTATTGCAAAGTAAACAGTAGTGCTCTCGCCTGCAAGTGCTTTGGCCTTTGTCATGCTGCCCGAGATATACATTATGAGCAGGAATATGGCAAGATAAACCAGATATCCGAATATGCTCGGACAGAAGATCCTGTAATAAAGACGGCTTTTAAGTATCGCCGGAAGCTTGTTGGTGCCGGCATATGCCTTAAGAGCATTTTTGAATGCATCTGCCTCCTGCTTAACACCCTTAGTGGCTTCCTTGGTCTTCGCCTTCATGCCCTCGTTCAAGGCTTTCTGTCTTTTATCTCCGGCAGACTTAAGCTCAGAGTTAACTGCCTTCAGCTGTTTGTCAAAGCCTGTCTCGATATCAGAGCGTCTGTCGCTTATCGTCTTGTTCTTTTCCTTTTCGATGCTGTTCTTCATCGAGGCAAAGGCATTATCAAGACTCTTCTTTCTCTCGCCGCATTCGATAAGTGCTGTCCTGTCGGCTTCAAGCTGATCCGTAAGACCCAGAAGCTCTGTCAGAAATTCCTTAGGTGAATTAATATCCGCCATTTTATACCTCCGTCAGTTATACTGCCGCAGATCATCAAGTTTCATATGATCTCAGCTAAGTTTTGCCGCAATACGCGCCGCAATATCCTTCTGCTCTGCAGGTTCAGACTCATGCTGTACCCATGTAACGATTTTTTCCTTTTCAGATGAATAGCGAGGAATGATATGCACATGCAGATGATGTACAGTCTGTCCGGCTGCCTCTCCGTTGTTCTGAACTATATTAATGCCGTCGCAGTTCATAGTCTCCTTAACGGCAGCGGCTATCTTGGCAGCTGTTTTGAATATCTCTCCGACGGTCTTCTCATCCGCGCTCAGTGCATCATCAAAATGCTCCTTCGGCAGAACGAGAGTATGTCCCTTAGATGCCGGACTCAGATCAAGTATCGCTCTGAAATGCTCATCCTCATATACTGTATCAGACGGAATCTCTCCGTTTGCTATTTTACAGAAAATGCAATCATCCTTTTTCATGTGAATGCTCCCTTCGCTGAATATATATGTCATAGGCGACATATACACATAAGTCTTTAGATTATAGCACATATCAAGGCTTTTTTATATAGAAAACCACAGCGTATGCTGCCTAAAAGGACGTTTTCGCTGCCAAACCGGAGCGTATGCGAAACTGCAGAGCTGCACAAGCATAATAAAACACTCCTTGCGATAGTTTTTTCCTTATGCTATTTTGATGATAAAACATAAATCGGACTTTAAGTCAATAAATTCGGTCAAAAACAGACTAATAATAAAGAAAAAATTCATCCGGCAGTAACAGCCTGCCGATATTGCGGAGGTAACAATGTTCCAGGATTATAATAACGATAATGCAGCCTCAGATTGGAAGCTTCATGTGTGGGGAGTACGCAGCAATGCACCTGCCTCAGGCGAAAATTATAAATACTACGGCGGACACACAGCCTGTGTTTCTGTGCAGATAAAAAATGAAATGCTGATTTTCGATGCAGGAAGCGGCATTGCAGAGCTTGGTAAAAACCTCGCCAAGGCCTATGAAGAAAATCCATCTGATAACTCTCCGTATGGACATAACGACGCCATACCAGGCGGCACTCAAGGCTTTGACAGTCTTATGCCCGATATAAATGAGCATGATCTTGTTTCACCCTTTGGCAATGGTTCATCAGCTTACAGCGATGATATGTATGATGAACTCCTCAGAGGTCTTGAAAATGGAGCTGCAGGCTCAGGCTTTATGAGCGAAAGCTTTTCTGATATGCCTCAGTTTGAAAATGATGATATTCCTTTTCCTTTTGACAATGCCTCTTTCGGAAATGATACTTCGTTTCCGTTTGACCGCGGCATGAGTGCCGGAATGCCTGCTATGTTCGGCATGCCGGAAATGTCAGGTGCTGATAACTTTGAAAACATGCTCATGCTTCAGGAGTATGAAAAGGACAAAAAAAGAGCATCTGCGCCGAAAACCTTTCATATATTTATAAGCAGCCTAAGCCTTGATACGGTTTCAGCTCTTATGAGCTTTCTTCCTTTAAATGACGATAAGGTGACTGTTAATATCTATGGCAGCGATATGGGCGGCATGAATATAGCGGAAGCTCTGAGCACGCTGTTCAGGCCTCCGTTCTGGCGCGAAACTCTTGCCGATGTGCCCGCAGTCATCTACTTTAGAAAAGTAATTCCTGGTGAAAGCTTTGTTATAGGAAGCCTCGGACTCCTTGTAAGTGCTCTCGATGGTCGAGACAGCATAATGTATCGTATAGAAGAAGCTGCGTCAGATGCCGCTGCTATGAAAAAATGTCTTGTATACGGTTCTGCCTGTGGACCGGATGCATTTACATCAAACGAACTAAAGAGCTTTATTGAAGGTGCTGTACTCACAGTTTGTGACAGCGCATATTCTCCTGAGGAGCTCTTTATAAAGCATGCTGACGGACATTCCTCATGGAAAAGCTGGCTTCCGGTTATAGCAGCTGCCGGTTCACAGAATGCCCTCATGCTCAGATATTCTGATGAATATACCGATGACATATTAAAGGTACAGGCGGAGGATGCTGCGGCTGAAGCCGGCAAATCAGACACAAGCTGCATTTTCGCAAGAGAAGGCATGGATATAATTCTCTGATAAAAATATTGAAAAATCTCTAAACTGTGCTATTATTTTGATTAGCCTTGGCTAACATTTCTTTTTACTTTTCCCATTGTTCACAAATAGTAACAATTAGGGAAGAGTTTAACTGTTAAGTTAGCGTAGGCTAATCGCATAAAAGAAGGTATAGACATGATCAAAACAACAATAGAGGTGAGCGGCATGGCTTGTTCCATGTGTGAGGCACACATTAACGATGCTATCCGCAAAGCATTTTCCGTGAAAAAGGTTTCATCGAATCACTCAAAAGGAGAAACTGTCATCTTATCCGAAAGCTCTTTGGATGAAGTAGCTGTCAAAAAGACTATTGATGCAACCGGCTATATATGTGGAAAAATTTCTTCTGAGCCATACGAGAAAAGGGGCTTTTTAAATCTTTTCAAGTAAACAGCCTGAGGGATTACAAATTATTTCAAGCGACTTTTGATGGAGTATTACACACTTTTTTAGCAGTTTTTTATAGATAACTGCATACCTTTTTAAAAACTTTTATAGATGACTGTAAAATCAGAAAAAAAAGGCTGCCGCACTTATGGAATCTTCATTCCAATCGTACGGCAGCCATATTATTTATGAGTGCATATTTTATTTATCAGTTTGCGGCTTTGATAGCTGCATCAGCTTCTTCCTTAGTGTCAAAAGGACTTCCGGCGATAAGCTCTCCGTCCTTTACGGCATAGTATCCGTAGCCGTCATCCTTGAAGATTCCCTTCTTCTGGATCTTTCCGTCACCATTTACAAGAATATTCTTTCCGCCGTAGTTAAATGCAGCATACTTTGTATCTCTTGCAGCAAGACGAATTCCGAAGAGATATGCTCTTCCGTCAACTACCTTATTGTAAGCAGCTCCGGTATTCTTATCGAATCCCATGTAATATACATCATCAGCCAGCTGCATTCCGATCTTCTTTCCTGTCTGCATCTGTCCCTGAAGCTGCTCAACATGACCGAAGAAATAAAGCTTTCCGCCCATCATTCCTGCCCTAAGAAGATCTTCTGCAGTTGCAACATCAACATCTACTACACCATTTGTAATACCGTTTCCGTTAATGCTTGTATCTATCTCATTTCCGGCCTTCTTGGCATCCTTAAGGAATACAAGACTGTGCTGCATTATACCGTTATCATCGAATACATAGAACTTATTGTCTATCTTCTTAGTTGTTCCGGTGATGATCTGGCCCTTTCCGTCAGTTCTGAACCAATGCTCATCATCATCCTCGATTCCCCATGACTTCGGAGCACTTGTCCATATCCACTTGTTCTTCTGAAGAGAACCGTTTTCAATGTCAGCTGAGTAATAAAGTGCCTCTGAAGCTGTGGCTGCATCATCAAAGCTTGTAAGCATAACGCCGTTCTCATCAAAGTTGTATTTGTGACCGTTAATTTTCTTTGCTGATGTACGCTTTTCACCGTTTGAACCATACCAGAACCAGTAGCAGCTGTGATCACGGTTGCCGTTATTTACATCAGTGTCCGCATTATCATACTCATCAAGACCGTCCTCGTAACGCAGCCAGCCTGTATGACGAGCTCCGTCATCACTTGTACCGAAATAATAATCAGCTCTGAGTATAGGCTCCTCTTCATCATTTATCATTCTGAGTGAGTTCTTGCTGTCAACGAAGCCATAGAGCATTTTGCCCTCTTCGTCAAAGCCGTACTTTTTACCGTTTACAGTCTTTCCTATAGTATTTCTGTATGCCTTTCCTGAAGGTCCGAAGTAGTACCATCTGTGGTCAACATCCTCAGTTTCATCCTCATCAGCAGCAACAGCTATCCACTGATTGCGTACCATAACACCGTTGGCATCAACATAATAACGCTCAGAACCATCTTCAATAAGTTCATCTGTGAGCATAATGCCGTCTTCACCAAGATAGTAATAATTACCGTTATAGCTCTTCCATCTGTCAATAACAGCCTCACCGCTGTTATCATAGTAATACCAGTTGTCTCCCTCGTTTGCCCAACCGCGCTGAGCTGCAAAAGCGCTTATGGTTCCTGCTGCTGTAAGCATTGCTGCTGCAAATACTCCTGCTGCAAATTTCATTTTAAATCCTGATGTTGCATAAGATTTTTTCATAATATTTCCGAATCCTTCTTAAACTTAAATGTCTGCATTATATTCATCGAACAGCCATGTACGAACGTACTGATATTCATGCTGACGATTAGCGTTGCATCTTTTTTTATTAAGCATTACAATCGTCACAGTTACAGCTGTAACAAATGCACGGAGTCGAATTTTATCAAAACACTTTTGTTGTTTCAAGCGCATTAAACATCGATGTTACATTTTTACGTCTTTTGTTCAACAGTTTATGACATATTGTCGAGTTTTGTAACACGCAGATTATCAGCGATGAACTTTAGATACGAATTGTGAATAAGAAGATATGCATGAGAATAAGATGAACAAAAATATTAATATCTCTATAACTACTGACAGTAAACCGGATATAACTAATACGGTCTCTGATTCCACATTCTGCAATACTGACGATATCAATTCAGCTAAAACAATTAATAATGAAGCTGCCTCTCAGATAAAGCAGAGCAGCTTTGCAAGACAATGCATCGGTGAGGCCCTGGTTCAGCTTATGCGTGAAAAGGAATTTGAATCCATAAGCGTTACTGACATATGTAAAACAGCCGGCTTTTCCCGCATGGCCTACTATCGCAATTTTCATTCCAAGAATGACATTCTGGTACAATATATGAATATGCTTGCGGATAAATTCAGAACTGATCTCATGAAGACATATCCGGGCATATCATCAAAGTCATATGAGATCGTTTTGTTTGCTTTTAAATATTTTAAGGACTATCATGCCTATGCGGAATGTCTCATAAAGGCAAACCTTTCATCCATACTGCAGGACGGGCTTAACTATTATTTTGACAGATATGTTGCCGGTACAGGCTCTGACATAGGCAGACGTTATTCTCTTTATTACTATTCAGGGGCATTATTTAATATTTATACGACCTGGGTAAAGGGCGGGATGAAGGAATCTCCGGAAGAGCTCGCCCAAATAGTATATAAACGTATGAATAAAGGACTTCAAACACCCTGACGAAGGCACTTACGGACAACGGATATACTAAACGGTCAGAATATACCCACATTTTTTCTAAAACTCTAATTAATACCTTAAACAAAGGGGCTGTGAAAAAAGCATAGCTCAGAAAAAAGAAGGACCAAGGGTACATAAGAGCCCAAGGTCCTTCTTTTAT
>CAKSBC010000001.1 GCA_934438085.1 uncultured Lachnospiraceae bacterium | reverse complement strand
CCTCAATAGCTCAGTTGGTTAGAGCATCTGACTGTTAATCAGGGGGTCCCAGGTTCAAGTCCTGGTTGGGGCGTTTTCACCGGTTCTTTTTGAGCCGGTTTTTTTGTGCTTGTTCTTTTCTGTTTAATAGGGCATAATTAAATTGTTTTATTGAGTTTTATTAAAACAATACAAATGTAAACCGTAGTATTTTAGAGAACAAAGGGGCATCTACTATGTACGATTATAATGAGAAGGCTGTCAGAGAACAGCTTAAATGTCATGACAGCTTTTATCTTTATGATGAGAGAATCATAAAAAAGCATATTAATGAGCTTAAAGAAGGCTTTAAAAACGAGACTATAATCTATTCAGTCAAGAATAATCCTAATACTCATGTACTTGACACTGTATTTTCATCAGGCATCGGTGCTGATGCGGCAAGTCTCGCTGAGGTTTATTATGCATATGACAGAGGACTTCCTAAAGATATGATTTATTTTTCATGTCCGGGAAAGACGATTAAGGATATCGAGGAATCTATCGACAAGGCCGTTATAATTGCAGACAGCATTAATGAGATTAAGATTATTCAGTCCGTTGCCAAAGCGCGTAATATGCATGTTAATGTAGGAATGCGTATTAATCCTGATTTCTCATTCTTTGGCGAAGGTAAGGGCTCTCCTTCAAAGTTTGGCGTGGATGAGGATCAGGCCATTGCATTCATTAAGGATAATAGCTGCAGCAACATTACAATAAATGGTATCCATGTTCATCTTCACAGTCAGGAGCTTTCAGCTGATATTCTTTCCGGATATCATAAAAAGATGTTTGCTCTTGCAAGAAGGATACAGGATAGATCCGGAGCAAAGCTTGATTATATTAACTTTGGATCAGGACTTGGCATAACCTTTGCAGAAAGCAACAAGCCACTTGATCTTTCTGCAGTTGCAGAGTCCTTTGAGGCTGAAAGAGCTGAATATATTAAGGACCATCCGGATACTCGTTTTATAATAGAGTCCGGAAGATATATGTCCGGTAAGGCCGGTGTGTATGCCGCAAAGGTCATAGACAGAAAGGTTTCCTACGGAAAGAACTTTGTTATACTTAAGAACACACTAAATGGATTTGCTCGTCCTTCAGTGGCACGCATGCTTGCAGCTGTAACAGGAGGCGAAGAGCCTGAGATTATGTATGAGCCAATGTATACAGGCAGAAGCTCCTTCCAGTTCTTACCTATAACTGATAATACAGAAACAGAAACAGTCACTCTTGTAGGCTGTCTGTGTACTGGAACCGATATTATAGCTCAGGACATCGTTATGCCTCATCTTGAGCCGGGAGACGGCATCGTTATAACTAATGCCGGAGCTTATGCTGCTGTAATGACTCCGATGCAGTTTGCTTCATTAGAAAAACCTGCTGAGCTTTTCCTTAAGGAAGACGGCACTGTTCTTTAATAATAAGTTTCAGTAATTGTTAATTAGCCTTTAATCGATCGATTACTTTGGCATGGTCTAAATGTATTCATTTCTGATTTTAGGCTTAAAATAACACTTTTGTACGAAACCTCAGCTTTTGTCATTTAAAATAAAACGGTCATGTTCAAAAACAGTATCTCATCGATTATGTGAGCATTAAGCTTTGATGAGATCATCTGTAATTGATCATGACCGTTATTTTTGCGTGTTTTTAGTATTTATTTATCTGTTTGTAAAGCGCTGTAAGAATTCTACAGTCTTAGGATCCTTCGGATTTTCAAAGATATCTGCTGGAGTTCCTTCTTCGCAAATGACTCCGTCTGCCATGTAAACAACATGATTTGATACATCCTTAGCAAAGGCCATCTCATGAGTTACAACGATCATTGTAAGTCCTTCCTTGGCAAGCTGTCTCATTACAGAAAGTACTTCACCGACCATCTGAGGATCAAGTGCCGATGTCGGCTCATCGAAGAGCAGTACTTCAGGCTGCATTGAGAGTGCCCTTGCAATCGCAACACGCTGTTTCTGTCCGCCTGAAAGCTGTCTTGGCTTTGCGTTTATATAAGGTGCCATTCCGACCTTCTCAAGAAACTGCAGTGCAGTTTTTTCTGCCTCGTTTTTGGATTTTTTAAGTACCTTTACAGGACCTGTCATACAGTTCTCAAGTACTGACATGTTGTTGAACAGATTGAAGGACTGGAAACACATTCCAACCTTAGCTCTATATTGGCAAGGATTTACACCGTGGCCGATGATAGGCTGTCCGTGGAAAAGAATTTCACCGCTGCTTGGCTTTTCAAGAAGATTTATGCAGCGAAGAAGAGTGGATTTACCTGAACCTGATGCACCGATAATACTTGTAACATCTCCGGGAGCAACGGTAAAATCTACATCTCTTAAAACCTCGTGATCACCGAAGGATTTGCTTAAGTGTTTTACTTCAATAATATGCTCTGACATTTAAAGACCCTCCCTCTGATTTCCGTTATCAATTGCTGCCTTGCCTGCTTCAGCTAAGCGCTTCTTTTCCTTGAGATCTGAATTCATTTCACTGCGGTCAACAGCCTTTACTTTGTATGTTCCTTCGCCCATTGTGAGTGAATCATTAAGTACAAGCTCATAGTTATCAGGACCGTCCATGCGGTGCTCCAATGCTCTAAGTATCCTTGAACATATAAATGTCAGGATGAAGTAGATCACCATTGTTACTGTGAATGCCTCAAAGTAAGTGTAGTATGCACCGGCGATACCCTTTGTCGTATAGAAGAGCTCCATAACACCGATAACTGAAAGAACACTTGTATCCTTAATATTAATTATAAGGTTATTGCCTATCTGCGGCATAATGTTGCGGGTAGCCTGAGGAAGTATAACAGAGGTCATTGTCTGATAGTGTGTCATTCCGATAGCCATAGCACCCTCTGTCTGTCCCGGATCAATAGAAAGGATTCCTCCGCGGACTGTTTCTGCCATATATGCACCGGTGTTTATCGAAACAATGAGGAATGCTGCCTGATACATGCTTAAGTCAAGATCGAATACGATCGAGCTTCCGTAGTAGATGAACATCGCCTGTACCATCATAGGCGTTCCTCTGAATATTTCAACATACGCATTGAGCATAAACTTTATAACTGCAAGTATCCAGTATGATACAGGATTTGCTTTACGATCTGAAGGTATAGTCTGTACTATACCGACTGCAAGACCTATTACACAGCCGATAAATGTTGATACAACGGCAATAAGCATGGTATTTCCCATACCGCTTAAGAATGAGCCCTTATAATTCTGTAATATAAAACCTATTCGAGGCAGGAATCCGTCAGGCAAAGTCATATTATCCTCCTATCAAACACGCAAGCGGGGGAGCATATTTATAATGCTTCCCCGCGGAAATTTAATGTATTAATGCTATTTTGTAATTACTGTGCAAGCGGCTGAACGCTGATTGCCTCATCCATCATAGACTCATAATCATCAGTAGTCATAGTGTCAAGAACACCGTTGATCTTGTCTGCAAGCTCTGTATTGCCCTTCTTGACAGAAATACCAATGTTGATATCCTCATCAGAAACTTCAAAATCATCATCTGTAGAAGTGAAGTCAAGGATCTTGAAATCAGGGTAAGCAAGGCATGCTGCCTTTGCTGTAGGCATATCTGTTACTACATAGTCAACCTTACCTGACTTAAGTGCTACGAGCATAGCAGGAGCAGATTCCTGAGCAGCGAGGATATTAGCGTTTTCAATCTGTGGAAGGCAGCTGTCATACCAGATAGTGTTCTGCTGGCTTGTGCATGTACCGCCTGCAAGATCTGCAACGCCCTTAGCTTCTGCATAAGGAGAATCATTCTTTGTAAGAGCAACTACTGAAGCATAGTAGTAAGGCTTAGTGAAGTCAACTGACTGAAGACGCTCTGAAGTAATAGACTGACCGGCAATTACGCAGTCAACCTTACCTGACTGAAGAGCAGGGATGAGTGAATCCCAATCTGACTTAACTATCTCAAGATCCATGCCGAGATCCTCAGCGATCTTCTTAGCCATCATAACATCATAGCCGTATGCATAATCCTTGCTGCCGCTGATCTGTACAGCTCCGTTAGAATCATCGCTCTGTGTCCAGTTATAAGGAGCATAAGCACACTCCATAGCTACCTTAAGAGTTCCGCCTGTTGTTTCATCAGCCTCAGCCTCGGTCTCTTCAGACTCTTCAGCAGCCTCAGTCTCAGCAGATGCCTCGGTTTCAGCAGCTGTTGTTTCAGTAGAAGCTGAGCTTCCGCATGCTGCCATTGAGAAAGCCATAACTGCAGCCATCATGCATGCAGCGGCCTTTGTAATTGCCTTGTTTGTTGATCTTGTCATAATTTCCTCCCTATATGAAAAATATTAGTGTATATACAAAAATAAACCACGAAGCATCTAAGCAACACCTCGTGGTCGTAAATACTGAAAAAATGTATATCAGTCTATACGTTATATGATAGCGCTTCACTTAGACGTGACAGTCCGCAGCCTCTTAGTACTGCAGCCCAACGCATGCTTATGGCACAAGAAGCATGGTTTCGGCGGAAGTCTCCTTTTTTCGGAACAGCCGTGCCGGCCGTTCGTTCCGAATACTAATAGCATCCGCTCCTCTATCTTGCCTGATGAATACTCATCAAAGACAGCTTTATGATTTATTTTTCATAGTCATAACATTTACTTTAGCTAATGTCAAGCTGTATATATAATATTTACAGAAAAAAACATGAATTTTGATGAAATATTCATTAATTTAAGTGCTATAATGTGGCAGAAACGCAATTTTCGACCTATTAAGAGGCTTAATATGAGAATAAAAGAAAAAATTAAAAATAACCTTTCGCCGGAGCATCAGATGTCAGAGGCGTTTGTTACAAGTGCGATTTTGGCCTTGTCGGGCGGATTTATGGACGCCTATACCTATAACGGCAGAGGCGGCGTTTTTGCAAATGCCGAAACGGGAAATATTGTGCTTATGGGACAGAGGCTGATGGAATATGATTTTCATGGCGCTGTAAAGTATTTTGTATCTATACTTGCATTTGCACTCGGAATATTTGCCGCGGAAAATTTCAGACATATATTCAGATATGCCAAGAAAATTCACTGGAGACAGGCAATGCTGATTTTTGAGATAGTTCTTTTGGCGTTTGTCGGAATCATCCCTGAGAGCATTAATCTTGTCGCTAATGTTATCGTTGCGTTTACAGCCGCGCTTCAGGTACAGACATTCAGAAAGGTTGCAGGATATTCATTTGCAAGTACTATGTGTACAGGAAATTTAAGAAGCGGAATGGATGCATTATCAGTATATCTTCGTGAAAGAAAGCCTGATCAGCTCAGACAGGCGATGCATTATTTCGGAATTATTCTTTTCTTTACTTTAGGTGCCGGAGCAGGCGGTGTTCTTACAAAGTATTACGGCATACATATGATATGGCTGTCATGCCTATTGCTTTTGTCGGTATGTCTTCTTATGTCGGCAGAAGAATGAGCATATACTGGGATATTTCTTTCAGACATTTTACAAGCTGAAAATTGCATAGTTAATGAATACATTATCTGAGGCATACACAGTTTAGACAAACTTATGCCTTAAGTTATGCATGTTAAAATTTGGCAATATTATGAAATGAGGGCAATGATGGCATTTACGGGAAATAATGATTCTGATACTGAGACCAATATTACAGATATAAAAATCGAAAAAGAGACTAAGACTGCATCAAATGCAGATAACAGAAGCAACGGACGAGAGTTTTTAGGAACTGAACCTATAGGCAGGCTTCTCTTTAAGCTTGCAGTGCCTACGCTCAGCGCACAGCTTATAAATATGCTGTATAACATTGTTGACCGTATATACATAGGACATATTCCTGAAACAGGTGCACTTGCGCTTACCGGACTGGGTGTGTGTCTTCCGCTTATCATGATAGTGTCGGCATTTGCATGCCTTGTAGGAAACGGCGGAGCTCCGAGATCCTCAATACTTATGGGAAGAGGAGATGAGGAGCAGGCGGAAAAGATACTCGGAAATTGCGTGACGACTATGGTTATAGTTTCCGTTATTCTCACAACCATACTTTTGACAACAAATCGCAGTCTGCTTCTGATGTTCGGTGCAAGCGAAAATACCATAGAATATGCCGTACAGTATATGAATATCTATGCAGTCGGAACTATATTCGTTCAGATGACACTCGGCATGAACGCATTCATTACCGCACAGGGCTATGCCAAAACGGGCATGCTGTCAGTACTTATAGGCGCGGTATTTAATATTATACTGGATCCGATATTTATATTCGCCTTTAAGATGGGAGTAAGCGGAGCCGCATTGGCAACGATTATATCTCAGGCTGTTTCATGTATATGGGTCATGAGCTTTCTTTCGGGAAATAAATCAAGACTTCGCATTAAAAAGAAAAATCTCAGACTGTCAGCCTGCGTTATCCTTCCGTGTCTTTCACTC
The DNA here is from genome assembly GCA_934438085.1 of uncultured Lachnospiraceae bacterium. GTDB lineage: Bacteria > Bacillota > Clostridia > Lachnospirales > Lachnospiraceae > Avilachnospira. The sequence goes on along the minus strand of CAKSBC010000001.1, from coordinate 236,773 downwards.
GGAAGCTCATTATTTATAATGCAGGCCAGCGAAAGCATATTGAGCGTGTGCTTTAATTCATCATTGCTTAAATACGGCGGAGATATTGCTGTTGGTGCAATGACAATACTTACAAGCGTAATGCAGTTTGCAATGCTTCCGCTTCAGGGTGTTGGTCAGGGCGCACAGCCTATCATGAGCTATAACTTTGGAGCAGCTAAGATAGACAGAGTAAAAAAAACATTTGTTCTGCTGCTTAAAGTGAGCGTTATTTATTCCACTGTAATGTGGGCACTCGTAATGCTGATGCCCGGAGCCTTTGCCGCAGCATTTACATCAAATACCGAGCTTATAGAATTCACAAAAAGGGCGCTGAGAATATACATGGCGGTTTCATGTATATTCGGAATACAGACTGCATGCCAGATAACATTTAACTCTTTGGGACAGGCAGCAGCTTCTATAGTGGTAGCCATAGTCAGAAAATTTGTGCTGCTCATACCTATGATATACATAATGCCTCATATATTCTCGTCAGATAAAACAACTGCAGTCTATATGGCAGAGCCTGTGTCAGATATACTTGCAGTCAGCTTTACGGCAGTATTGTTTTTCATCCTTTCAGGAAAGCTGTTGAAGAGCTGTCAGGAGCCTTAGAGCATTTCATTATTGTAAAGTGCCAAAAAAAGTCATAGAATACATTTATGATCTCGGGCTATGAGGGGATCTTCAGAGAACCGAAGTGAGGGAGCTGTCTTATTGACAGCGAAGAAAAATGACACTTAAAGAAATGTATGAAAGCATAGGCAGTAATTATGACAATGTACTCGGACGTCTTATGACAGAAGCTCTTGTAAGCAAATTTGTTTTTCTTTTTCAGAAGGATGACAGTTTCGGAAATCTTGAGACTTCCTTTAATGAGAAAAATCGAGACGAGGCATTCAGAGCAGCTCATACACTTAAGGGTGTAGCGCAAAATCTCGGTTTTGACAGGCTTTATCAGAAATCATCTGAACTCACGGAGTTTTTGAGAGGTCGTGAGGACGGCCTTTCCGGAGATAATTATGATGAAGCTTACAGGCTTTATGAACAGGTCAAGGCTGAACATGATAATACTATGGCAGCAATTGACTTACTTGAAAAACAAGATGAATAAATGCGCAGAGGCCTGATATGTATTAATACGGACTTATGGCAGCCCGCAGCAATCATCCTTAGACTTAAAAAATAATACGACATTTCACACAGACAGAGCACCATCAGCAAACTGTCTGTGTTTTTTATTGATATTTCTCAACACAATTTAGCTTTTTGTATGGAAGCTTGTGCAAAAATAAGGTATGATATCATTAAACAAGGCAAACAGTATCAATTTCGTCATTAATAGAATCGGAGGAATGATATATGGGACTTATTAAAGCTTTGGGCGGAGCAGGCGGCGGAGTGCTTGCCGATCAATGGAAGGAATACTTTTATTGTGAAGCTATATCAGCCGACACTCTTGCAGTAAAGGGATCAAAGAAACAGACAGGACGTTCAAGTAATAAACACGGTGATGATAACATCATAACCACCGGTTCTGTTGTTGCGGTTGCCGACGGACAGGGAATGCTCATTGTTGAGCAGGGAAAGGTCGTTGAAGTCGCTCTTGAACCGGGAGAGTATACATTTGATGCGTCTACTGAACCTACGGTATTCGCAGGCGAATTCGGAGACAGCATTAAACAGGTATTTCAGAATGTAGGAAAGCGTTTCACCTTCGGAGGAGAAGCTCCAAAGGATCAGAGAGTTTACTATATTAATACCAAGGAAATTCCTGGTAATAAATACGGAACTGCAAATCCTATACCATTCAGAGTTGTGGATGAGCGTGCCGGTATAGATATGGATATCGGTATTAAGTGCTTTGGACTTTACAGCTTCAGAATAACCAATCCGGTACTGTTCTATACCAATGTGTGCAGTAATGTCACAAGTGAATATCATACCGATCAGATAACCGAGCAGATGAAGGGAGAGCTTCTCAATGCCCTTCAGCCGGCACTCGCAAGAGTAGGCGATACAGGAGTAAGATATTCAGGACTTCCTGCTCATACAAAGGAGATATCAGAAGCATTAAACGATGAGCTCAGCGCAGAATGGAAGGAGCTCAGAGGAATAGAGATCAAATCCTTCAGCATTGCCAGTCTTACTGCTAATGAAGAAGACGAAAAGACTATCAAAGAGATGCAGCGTGAAGCAGCTTATACCGATCCAGGCAGAGCTGCAGGTGCTGTTACAAGAGCACAGGCTAAGGCTATGGAGGCAGCAGCTTCCAATCCTAATGCAGGCCCGGCTATGGCATTTATGGGCATGGGACTTGCAGGTCAGGCAGGCGGAGTAAATGCTCAGAGCCTCTTTGAAATGGCAGGAAAGAACAATGCAGCGGCAGCCGGAGCAGCACCTGCAGCGGCAGCTGCGGCAGCAGCACCTTCGGCACAGGCATGGAAGTGCAGCTGCGGCACAGAGAATACCGGTAAGTTCTGCACTAACTGCGGACAGCCAAAGCCACAGCCGGCAGCAGGCTGGACATGCAGCTGCGGTACTGTAAATACAGGAAACTTCTGCACTAATTGCGGACAGCCAAAGCCTGCGGAAGGCTTCATCTGCGCAAAATGCGGATTCAAGGTTGAAGGCACTTCAGAGCCTCCGAAATTCTGCCCTCAGTGCGGAAATCCGTTTTGATAAGGAGAGAATTTCAGAATAGTCTCTATAATTATAGAAATCTGCAAAAATAATGTATTTGGGGTGATGTAATGTCTGAACTGAACAGGAGAAAACACGGTGAAGAAACCGTTGATTTTCTGGGAGGCGAAAAAAATAAACAGGCCGAGGCATATCAGCCTAAGGACGTTGCTTTATCAGAGGATATTGAGGGGGCAGAAGTGCCCCCTCAGTTTAGTGCTGTAAGATCTGCAGGCGGATCACAACGAAAATCAGCCGGCAATTCAAAGCAGAAGTCAGCTCGTAATGCACAGCAAAATGCGTCCTGCAATGCACAGCAGAGTTCTGGCTCTGGTGTATGGAATGTTAAGCTTATTATAGTCCTTGCCGTAGCTGTGATCGTGGCTGTTGTGATAATTATATCCGGTATAGGAGCGATCATGAAAGGAAAAGGAAATACAGCAGGAGCAAATACTTCCGGTGGTATCCAAGGCATAGAACAAAGCAAGACTGCGTCGGAAAATGCATCAGGAGAGCTTGAGGAAGATCCTGAGGGAGGTTCTGACATAATCGAAGTCAATGCACTTTCTGAGGCGAAGCTTCTTGCTGCTCAGTATGACTATGACGCCGCTATAGAGCTGCTTAAGAACACCGAAGACTTCGGTGAGAACAATGAAGCACAGGAAGCTGTTAAGGAATATGAGGAAATAAAAAGCACACTTGTAGAGCAGAATATATATGAGATACCTCATATATTTTTTCATATTCTCTGTGTCGATCCTAAAAACTCCTTTAATGAATCCAAATGGGGCAAGCAGGCAGGCGGCTATAACGCGCTGATGACTACTGTAGATGAGTTCGAAAAAATGATGAACGAGCTCTATGATAAGGGTTACGTTCTTGTGAGCATACGAGATATTGCAAGGGAAGAAAGATCTGAAGACGGCACTGTTAAGATGAAAGCACAGAGCATTATGCTTCCGCCGGGTAAAAAAGCCTTTGTAATGTCTGAGGATGATGTTTGCTATTATGAATATATGAAGGGTGCCGGATTTGCCGACAGGATAATAGTCGGTGATGACGGAAGGCCTACCACTCATTATACTGACGGTGACGGCAATGAGCATGTCGGAGCATATGACATAGTTCCTATACTTGACAGTTTCATTGATGAGCATCCGGACTTCTCTTATAAGGGACATAAGGCGTGTCTTGTATTTACCGGATATAACGGAATTTTAGGATACAGGACTGATGAAAGCTACGACCCTTCCTCAGAATACTATGACAGTAAGCTTGAACAGGGGCATGATGTCGAGGCTGAGCGAAAGGAAGCTGTGGAGGTGCTTAAAGCTCTTCATGAAGATGGCTACGATCTCGGATCGCACAGTTGGGGACACAGGGATCTCGGTGAGATCGATATTGATCGTTTTAAGAGAGACTGCGATCGCTGGAACAGAAATGTTGCACCACTTATTAAGGAAGCAACAGGTGAACAGCCTGATATAATCATCTTCCCGAGAGGTGCTGATATAGGCGACTGGCATCCGTATGCATCTGACAACGCAAGATTTAATTATATGTATCAGTTAGGCTTCAGGTATTTTTGCAATGTAGACAATAATAAGTATTGGGTACAGATCGGAGATACTTATATGAGGCAGGGACGACGTGCGTTGGACGGATATAATATGTGGCTTCAGATAAGCGGTCAGAATAGCAGACTTTCGGATCTCTTTGATGATGTCCAGGCTATATTTGATAAGGCAAGACCGACTCCTGTTCCTTCATATTTTTAATGCTGTAAGCAATTGATGATATAAAATCAGCTGCACGCTTTTATTTTTTATAGATCTGCATATCACCTTAAAAAGGCGGCAGGTTTATCAAAACATAAGCGTGCGGCTTTTTACATATCAGATTCGACACATTAGGGTTGTGAATGGCAGCTTTACGGGTACAGTTGAGAATAATGGAATTTATACACAGAAAACTGTGTTCAATATTATGAATAGGCAATCTTTTAAAAATAAATAATTAAAAAAACAGTAAAATAAAAAATATATATTGAATATTATTGGTAAAGTGCATATAATTTGGTGGCAAATTCGGTAATGTTAATGGCGAAAGAGATGAGAAAAAGGATAAGTATTTAATGGAAAAGTCGACAAATAAAAAAGAAATAGACATGCTGAACGGGCCGCTTGCCGCAAAGCTTATTTTCTTTGCACTTCCGTTAGCGTTCTCAAGTATACTTCAGCAGCTGTTTAATTCAGCTGATGTGGCTATAGTCGGGAAGTTCTGCGGTGACAATTCACTTGCTGCGGTAGGAGCTAACGTGGCTATTGTCGGAGTGTTTGTCAACCTTGTGGTGGGACTTTCGGTAGGACCTAATGCAGCACTTGCAAATCTTATAGGAAGCGGCAAAAAGAGCGGCATCCACGATATGGAGCATACTGCTATCGGATTCGGCGCGCTTTTAGGATTTCTGCTGATGCTGATAGGTATAGTAACGGCAAAGCCTGTATTAGAGCTTTCGGGAACTCCGGAGGAGATAATGGCAGCAGCGCTTAAATATATTTACATTTATTTTATCGGTATGCCGTTTATAGTTATTTATAACTTTGCAGCCGCTGTGCTGAGGAGCTTCGGCGATACAAAAAGACCTATGTATGTGCTGTTTCTTACCGGAGTTATAAATGTTGTACTCAATCTGTTTTTTGTTATAGTATGTGATCTTGACGTGGCAGGAGTTGCGATTGCAACCACAATTTCAAATATTATCAGCGCAGCAGCTGTAATAATATTTCTCTGCAGAGATGAAGGAGAATTTAAGCTGCATTTAAGACAGCTTGAGATCAAGAAGTCACAGTTAATGAAAATGCTTCAGATAGGTATTCCTACAGGTGCATCAAGTGCGATGTTTTCACTTTCAAATATTTTTATTCAGTCCGGAATAAATACATTTGGCGCTGATGCTATCGCAGGCTCATCCCTCGAGCTGACATTTGAATATTTCGGTTATGATATAAGCTCTGCTTTTGCACAGACAGCCGTAACATTTATGAGTCAGAATTATGGTGCAGGCAAATTAAAGCGATGCAATAAAATATTCTGCATGTGTCTGGCCTTCGGCTTCTTCTTTGCACAGCTTTTGTCTACGATATTCCTGATAGGACAGGACTTCTTTATTTACATTTATACCTCCAGCGCAAGCGTTGCTGCTTATGCTGCAGTTAAACTTCATTTTATCGGTGGCCTGGAAGGCTTTACTGCGACTTACGAAGTCGGAGGCTCAGGCATGAGAGCTTTCGGAAGATCATTAGAGCCTGCAATAATTACTATATTGGGAACTGTAGGCTTCAGACTATTGTGGTTAGTTACAGTTTTTAAGACAATAAAGACCTTTGAGTCACTTATGGCAGTATATATGACATCATGGATCCTTACAGGAGGAACGATATTATTTCTCTATTTCAGATTGTACAAAAAGCTTCTGAAGGAACATGAAGGTTCGGTTTTCAAAGCTTAAATATGGCAGAAACGAAAAATAGAAACAGTATATCAGGGAAAATGAAAATAAAAACCGTGCATAAGGCTGATAATAAGCTTAATTAATTAATCAGTTAGTGTACAAAACCGAATTTTAGGCTTATAATAAAATTCTATGTATTGCAAATATAAAATATTTACATATAAAATTTTTAACCAGGGGAGAAAATAAAATGGTTGATTTTAAGAACGATGAGAGACTTAATACGCTTAACCATTCCTGCGCTCATGTAATGGCCCAGGCTATAAAGCGTCTTTACCCTCAGGCAAAGTTTTGGGTAGGGCCTGTAGTAAAGGAAGGTTTTTATTATGATGTCGATCTCGGAGACACTCCGGTTAATGATGAGACCATCGCAGCAATAGAGAAGGAAATGAAGAAGTGCTGCAAGGAAGGCAAGAAGATCGTACGTCGTGAAATGTCAAAGGCTGATGCACTTGAATTCTTCAAGGATGACATGTACAAGCTTGACCTTATAAACGGACTTGAGGACGGCAATATTACCGTATATACACAGGGAGATTTCACAGATCTTTGCCGCGGACCTCACGTTGACAATACAAAGCTCTGCAAAAACTTCAAGCTTCTTAAGTATTCAGGTGTTTATTGGAAGGGCGATGCAAACAATCATGTAATGCAGCGTATCTATGGAGTCTGCTTCCCTACACCGGAAGAGCTTGAGGAGCATTTAAAGCTTCTTGAAGAAGCAAAAGAGCGTGATCACAGAAAGATCGGCAAGGAAATGCAGCTCTTCATGAACGATGATCTTGTAGGACGCGGACTTCCTATGTTCCTTCCTAAGGGATATATCGTTTGGCAGGAGCTTGAGAATTACATAAAGAACAAGGAGAGAAAGCTTGGCTACAAGCATGTAATGACTCCTTGCGTAGGTACAGTTAATCTTTACAAGACTTCAGGCCACTGGGATCATTATAAGGATAATATGTTCCCTGCAATGGAAGTTGAGGGAGAGTCATTTGTACTTCGTCCGATGAACTGCCCTCATCATATGATGATATATGCTAACCGTATGCATTCATATAAGGATCTTCCTATTCGTATAGGTGAGATTGCGCACGATTTCCGTTTTGAGGCCAGCGGAACCTTAAAGGGAATCGAAAGAGGAAGACATTTCTGTCAGAATGATGCTCATCTGTTTGTTACACCTGAGCAGATCGAGGACGAGTTCGGCAAGGTAGTTGACCTTATATTCGATGTTTACAAGGATTTCAATATCACGGATTTCCGTTGTGTGCTTTCACTCAGAGATCCTGAGGATAAGGTTAAATACCACGATGACGATGAGATGTGGGACAATGCCGAGAATGCGCTCAGAAGAGTTCTTGATGATCTCGGAATCGAGTATACGGAAGAGATAGGTGAGGCGGCCTTCTACGGACCTAAGCTTGATGTAAATGTTAAGCCTGCTGTAGGAAATGAGTATACTCTTTCAACCTGCCAGCTTGACTTCTGCCTCCCTGCAAAGTTCAACCTTACATATGTAGATAAGGAAGGAAATAAGCAGACTCCTGTAGTTCTTCACAGAGCTATCTTAGGATCACTTGACAGATTCATGGCATACATCCTTGAGGAGACAAAGGGAAACCTTCCGCTTTGGCTCATGCCTACACAGGTAATGATCCTTCCTGTTAAGAATGAGGATGAAGAGATCAATGCTTATGCACAGGAGCTCTATGACTATCTCTATGAGAATCGTATAAGAGTTGAGCTTGATGACAGAGCAGAAAAGCTTGGCTACCGTATCAGAGAGGCTCAGATCGCCAAGGTTCCTTATCTTGTAGTTTTAGGTAAGAATGAGGCAGGAGCTAAGACTGTAAGCTACAGACTTCACGGAGAACAGGATTCAACCACAGTATCTATGGAAGAGTTCTGCGAAATGCTTAAGGAAGAGATCCGTACAAAGAAGGTAAATCCTGCTGCAGCAAAGTGATTTGATCATTGCATACATAGCTGGTTAAAAGACTTACCTGATCAGAAAATGATTAAAAGTAAATAAATACAATAAGGCTGTGTTTCAATATGTTACCAATGAAGTAATAAAATGAAACACAGCCTTTTTAATGCAAAAAAATGATTCAAATAAATACAGTTACATGATATTCTGAATGTAAAATAAATGTAATAAATCGAACAAAAAAATCATTAAATCGTAATATTATTTGACAAAAAATTGACAGTAAAAATGACATTTCAGGACTTAAACAGAACTGAAAACAGAGACTGCAGATAAAGCTGCAGCAAATTGGCACAAATATTGCTGTAATTTCTATAAGAAATATGATGACAATCGTGTATTTAAGTGTTGAAATGCGGAGAAAAATTAAATAAAATTAAGCTGTTAGAACTCTGCATTGTAAAGTCGATATTTTGTGCTTGCAGTGAGCCGAAAGATCGAATGCAGTTCTGATATACTTAAATATCGTTTGCTAAAATGAAAGGAGCAGATTGATCATGAAAGAATTTATGCTGCCTTACGGTAAGGAAAAGCTTACTGCTAAGATCGAAGATGAGCATCTTGCAGGTGTACTTGTATCGGAGCTTCACAGCTATAAGGCCCCAAAGAGCGGTGCTGAGCTTGTTCAGGAATCTCTTGAGCATCCGATCGGAACTCCAAGACTCTGCGATATGGCAGTAGGAAAGAAGAAGATCGTAGTTATTTCTTCTGACCATACAAGACCTGTACCGAGCCATATCATTATGCCGCTTCTTCTTGCTGAGATCCGCAAGGGAAATCCGGATGCAGATATTACTATCCTTATTTCTACAGGACTTCATCGTGCAACAACTCAGGATGAGATCAGAGCTAAGTTCGGCGACGAGATCTTTGAGCATGAGAAGATCGTTGTTCATGACTGTGATGACAAGGATAACTTAGTTTATATCGGAAAGCTTCCTTCAGGAGGAAACCTCATCATCAACAAGCTTGCTTATGAGGCTGATCTTCTTGTAGCTGAAGGCTTTATCGAGCCTCACTTCTTTGCAGGCTTCTCAGGCGGACGTAAGAGCATCCTTCCTGGTATTGCAAGCCGTGAGACAGTTATGTACAACCATAACGCAGGCTTCATTGCAAGTGAGCATGCAAGAACAGGAGTTGTTGATGGCAACCCTGTCCACAATGACATGCTTTATGCAGCAAGAGCAGCAAGACTTGATTTCGTTGTCAACGTAGTTATCGATGCTAAGCATGACCCTATCTTCTGCGTATCAGGTGACTGTGATCTTGCGCACAGAGTAGGACGTGAATTCCTTAAGTCAAAGTGCCAGGTAGACGCTATTCCTGCTGATATCGTTATCTCAACAAACGGAGGATATCCGCTTGATCAGAATATCTATCAGTCAGTAAAGGGAATGACAGCAGCTGAGGCTACCGTTAATAAGGGCGGAGTTATCATCATGCTTTCAAAGGCAGCTGACGGACACGGCGGAAAGTATTTCCATGAAACATTCCGTGATGAGAAGGATCTTAACCGTATGATGCAGACCTTCCTTGACACAAAGCCTGAGGATACTATTATCGACCAGTGGCAGTCACAGATTTTCGCAAGACTTCTTCTTAAGGCTCAGGTAATCTTTATTTCATCTTGCGATGATCAGTTAGTAGAAGACCTTCATATGATCCCTGCTCACAGCATGGAGGAAGCACTCGAGAAGGCTAAGGCTATCGTTAATAAGCCTGATTACAAGGTAACAGTTATTCCAGACGGAGTATCAGTTATAGTTAAAGAGTGATCTAATGATTACAGCAGACCTGTATCCCGGAGGCTGAAACCTTTGGGATATAGGATTCTGAAGTAATAAAGAATTATTTTTTAGAGGGGAGTTTATTATGCCTATTTTAAAGTCAATCAAGAAGATACCTGGAGGACTGATGGTAGTTCCGCTTTTACTCGGCGCAATCATCAACACATGCTTCGGAGGATATCTCTGGACCGAGTTTGACGGCACATTCACAACACATCTTTGGAAGACAGGTGCTATGCCTATCCTTGCTATGTTCCTTTTCTGTAATGCTACTACTATCGATGTAAAGCGTGCCGGAGTTGCTCTTTACAAGGGTGTTGTTATCACAGCAGTTAAGGTACTTGCAGGTATCGCAGTAGGACTTATTTGCGGACACCTTTTCGGTGAGAATGGTTTCCTCGGACTTTCAACACTTGCTATCGTAGGTGCTCTTGCAAACTCAAACGGCGGACTTTACGCTTCACTTGCAGGTGAGTTCGGTGATGCTACAGACGTAGGTGCTGTATCGATCCTTTCAATCAACGACGGACCTTTCTTCACAATGGTAGCTTTAGGTGCTGCCGGCGTTGCAAAGATTCCGCTTGCTACACTTGTAGGATGCGTTCTTCCTATCATCATCGGTATCATAATGGGTAACCTTGATGAGGACATCCGTAAGTTCTGTGCACCTGGTGCAACAATGACAATACCTTTCTTCGCATTCCCTCTTGGAGCAGGTCTTAACATCATGAACCTCTTCAAGGCAGGAGCTCCTGGTATTATCCTCGGTATTGCTTGTACTCTTATTACAGGTCTTTTAGGATACCTTGTTTACAAGCTTCTCAAGATGGATTATCCGGAAGTCGGTGGTGCTATCGGTACAACAGCAGGTAACGCAGCAGCTACACCTGCAGCAGTTGCAGCAGCAGACGCAAGCCTTCTTGCAGTATCAGAGGCTGCTACAGCACAGATCACAGCTGCAATCATCGTTACAGCTATCCTTTGCCCTATCCTTGTATCTTATCTTCACAAGATAGAGGAGAAGAAGCGTGCCGCAAAGGCATAATTATCAGACATAACCACATTTTATGGTGTGTGAGAGCAGATATTTAAAGTATCTGCTCTTTTCTTATGAAAAATTAAATATTCTTTTAAATTGCTTGTAAGACCGGCTCGTTTATGTATAATATTTTTTGATTATGCACGAACGGAAAGACTTATAGTGCCTAAAATGCGGCACGAATTGACCTTTTATAGGCAAGATTATTTATTTGGAGGGAGTTTATTAATGCAGGCAATTTTTGACATTATTAACGCTGTTTGCGGAAAGATTCAGGTGGTTTCAGATCTGTTCTGGGACTTTCCGACGAATTTCGATTGGTATGCCAATATACCTATTTTAGGAAATTTCTCATTGGCTATAATCCTTCTTATAGGATCGGGCATATATTTCACATGCAGACTTCGTTTTATCCAGATTCGTAAATTTAAATACGGAATTGAAGTCTTAAAGAACAGCAAGAAGACACAGATGGGTATATCACCTCTTGCAGCCTTCTTCCTTTCTACAGCTATGAGAGTCGGTCCGGGTAATATTCTCGGCGTTACAGGTGCCATATCTGTCGGAGGACCGGGAGCACTTTTATGGATGTGGATATCAGCATTCTTCGGAATGGCTACATCATATACCGAAGCAACACTTGCACAGATATTCAAGGAAAAGAAGGACGATGAGTATGTCGGAGGTCTTTCATTCTACGGAAGAAAGCTTTTGGGAGGTTCTGTAGGCGTAGGTATATTCCTTTCAGTGCTTTATATTGTTTATGCGCTTTTATGCTTCCCGGCACAGGGCTTCAATACGATTTCTGCCGTAGGCCAGATAGGAGAGACTGTAAGCGGTCATGCGATCGATACAAACTCAATGCTCTACTGGGTAAGCTTCGTAATACTTCTTATTACAGTAGCAATTATTTCCTTCGGTGGAATCAAGCAGGTCACAAGAGTTACAGATGTTGTAGTTCCTGTTATGGCAGTTATTTATATCCTTACTGTTATAGTTCTTGTAATTGTCAACTTTAACCGTATTCCTTGGTTCTTCTATGCAGTATTTACACAGGCATTTAAGCCTGAGGCTGTATTCGGCGGAGCCTTCGGTATAGCACTTGTTCAGGGTGTTAAGAGAGGCCTTATGAGTAATGAGGCAGGACAGGGTACCATCACAATGGCAGCTGCAGCATCAGATGCAAAGCATCCTTGTGATCAGGGCTGTGTTCAGTCTATAGGTGTATTCCTTGATACTATCGTTATTTGTACACTTACAGCCTTTGTTGTTATTATGGGACATGTTTGGCTTACAGATAATGCAGAAGCATGGTTTGAGCTCGGAAAGCTTCCTAAATTCGTAGCTTCGGTTGCTGAGCTTACACCGGGAACAGCATTTAATGCAGCTGTTTCACTGCTTGTATCTGTATGCTTCGGACTTTTTGCATTCTCAACATTGCTTGGATTTATGTCATTCACAGAGATATGCGCAAACCGTATTTCAGAGAGCAAGAGCTTCATCGCAGTTATCAGGATCCTTTGCCTTGTAGTTATCGCATTCGGCTGCATGACAAGTATAGCAGGTATGGATCTCGGATCACTTTGGGATCTTTCTGATTTTGCGAATATTCTTATCGCATACTGCAACATACCGCTTCTTTATATCGGCTTTAAGCATGTATTAAATGCCACAAAGCATTTTGAAAAGAATGACGGAACACTCTATACATCTGAGGTTGCCGGCATGGAGCTTGAGGTATGGGATAAAAAAGCAGGAAAGTAATAACAAAAGAGAAACTTCATACTTCTGAAATTTTCAAAATTTTAAAATAAACCGCGGCAACAGGCTCTATACAGCTTGAAATAACCGCGGTTTTTCTTTATTATAAATAGAGTTTAAATATACATTTTTAATATGGAATTATTGTGGAATAATACATATAAATCAGGAGGAAACTATGAGAGGAATTGATTCTTCAAAAACAAGACTCCGTCATGAGGTATTCGTAGAAGTTGCAAGAATGGCTTATGAGGGAACTGACCTTGACAAGATCGATGAGCTTCCGTACAAGATCATCCCGGGTGAAGATGCGGAGTACAGAGCTAATGTATTCATTGAGAGAGCTATCGTTGGTGAGCGTATACGTGCAGCTATGGGACTTTCAGTAAGAAATGCTGATGAGTTTGGAAAGATTACAGATAACATTGAGGCCAGTGCTATTGCAGAGAAGTATTATGAGGCACCTCTCATCAATGTAATTAAGTTTGCCTGCAATGCTTGTCCTGAGAAACAGGTTCGTGTATCTGACGGATGTCAGGGATGTATTGAGCATCCATGTAAGGAAGTCTGTCCTATGCATGCTATTAGCATGGTGCACGGCAGATCACATATCGATCAGGAGAAGTGCGTAAAGTGCGGAAAGTGCGTTGACGCTTGTCAGTATCATGCAATCATCAAGATGGAAAGACCATGTATGAAGGCATGCGGAATGGGAGCTATCCATTCAGATGATAAGGGAAGAGCTGATATTGATTACATGAAGTGCGTTTCCTGCGGTCAGTGTCTTGTAAACTGTCCTTTCGGAGCAATCGTCGATAAGGGACAGATCTATCAGACAATAACAGCTATTAAGGATGCTAATACTCCTGTTTATGCTATAGTTGCTCCTGCAATCGCAGGTCAGTTCAAGGGACTTCAGAATGAGAAGCTTGCAGCAGCATTCAAGGAGCTTGGATTTACAGATATGAGAGAGGTTGCTATCGGAGCCGATCTCTGCACCGTTGAAGAGGCACAGGACTTCATAAAGGAAGTTCCTGAGAAGCTTCCGTTCATGGCTACATCATGCTGTCCTGCTTGGTCAATGATGGCAAAGAAGATGTTCCCTGAGCAGGCAAAGTGCATTTCAATGGCACTTACACCTATGGTACTTACAGCTCGTCTGCTTAAAGAAAAGGAGCCTAACTGCAAGATCGTATTCGTAGGACCATGCTCAGCTAAGAAGCTTGAGGCAAGCCGTCGTACTATCAGAAGCTATGTTGACTTCGTTCTTACCTTCGAGGAAGTTGCCGGCATGTTCGAGGCAAAAGGTGTAAGCTTTGACTTCCTTCCGGATGATATTGATACTCTTGAGAAGGCTTCTGCTGATGGTCGTGGATTTGCAGCTGCAGGCGGAGTTGCAGCAGCTGTTGTTAAGGCAGCTAAGCGTATTGATCCTAATATCGAGATCAAGACCATGAGTGCTGACGGACTTCAGAACTGCCGTCAGATGCTTCAGCTTGCAAAGGCCGGAAAGTATAACGGATACCTCCTTGAGGGAATGGCTTGTCCTGGCGGATGCCTTTCAGGTGCAGGAACAATTGCAGCGCTTAAGAATTCTACAGCAGCACTTAAGGCTATGCAGAAGGAAGCAAGATTTGAGGAAGCATATGATACCTCTTACAAGGAGCGTCTTGCAAATCTTGAGAAGTTCGAGCTTTCTGAAGACTATTGATAATTACTGAATAATAATCTCTATATAGTGCCGGTGCCGTAAAAGGTACCGGCGCTTTATATAAAAGAAAAAGACCGCTTCATACGGTCTTTTCTTCTTTGTTAGGGGGAGTTATGAGTAATTTTATAGAAAATCCTTTATAAGGATATTCCGTGTGTGAGTTGTGTGTTTTGTTCATCTCCTTTATTTATCTTATGGCTATAATATAAAGGTCAATTGTTAAGTCCTTGTGTTTCATATGTGAAGTATTTGTGAAACGATGTTTAAGTTGAACTGTTGTCGGGATGTGATAAAAAACTTGAATAAGCCTGTTATTTTTTATAAACTATTACTATGTGTGCATTGGCCTGCAAACTTATTGCTTTTTGCAAAACTATGACATGCCGCGATTTATGCTTTTACACATCTAAGTATGGTTTTGTACAGTCGGAAAGGAAAGCCTCATGGCAAAATCGGCAAATCAGAAGCTTAAGATGCTTTATCTAAAGAAGATCCTTTTAGAAAAAACAGATGATGAACATGCTATCACTATGCCTGAGATCATAAGAGAGCTTGAAAGCTGCGGAGTGAAGGCTGAGAGAAAAAGTATATATGATGACATTGAATGTCTTAAGGCCTATGGTATGGATATAGTAGGCTGTCAGGAAAATCGCAGCTATTATTATCATGTTGCAAGCAGACCTTTTGAGCTTGCTGAGCTAAAGCTTCTTGTGGACACTGTACAGTCGGCAAAGTTTATAACTAAGAAAAAGTCGGATGAACTAATTAAAAAGATAGAAGGCATGGCGAGCATTTATGAGGCATCTAAGCTTCACAGACAGGTATATGTTTCGCAGCGTGTAAAAACTATGAACGAAAGCATTTACAATAATGTTGACCTTATTAATGAAGCCATAGCCGACAATAAGCGAATAAGCTTTATATATTTTAAATGGAGTGCAGATAAGAAGCAGATACCTAAAAATGACGGAAAGCTGTATTATGCAAGTCCGTGGGCTCTGTGCTGGAATGATGAAAACTATTACCTCATAGCATATGACAGTGACAGCAGTAAACTTAAGCATTACAGAGTAGATAAGATGAAGCGAATATCGCTTCTTGATAAGAAAAGAGATATGGGAGGAGAAGAGTACAAGGATTTCGATATGGCTCTTTATACAAGCCGAGTATTCGGAATGTACGGAGGCAAGGATGAAAATGTTACTATAGAATGCCGAAATGATATGGCAGGTGTCATCATTGACAGATTCGGCAAGGATATTATGATGATACGCTCAGATGATGAGCATTTCAGAGTAAATGTTAAGGTTGCGGTCAGCCCTCAGTTTTTGGGCTGGATAACAGCACTTGGAGACGGGGCAAAGATAATCGGCCCGCCGTCAGTTCTTAATGCTATGAATCAGGAAATTTCAAGACTTATAAAACAGTATCGCCCGGAGGCCTGAAATGTATGTTTTAACGAATATCTACAATGTATGCGGTTTTTTGTGGTCACTTATCTTTATAATGCTCTGCTTTGTGATATGCATATTTGCAGAGAAATCTGAGAGCAGTGAGCTTAAAGCGTTAAGCAGAAGAATGGTCTGGGCAGTAATAGGATATATTATAGGTATGCTGCTTATACTTAGCGGCATCGGAATATTTGCAGCCTTTGGGTTCTTGCTTCATTTTGTAGCTCAGCTTATGCTGCTTATAAGCCTCGGAATATTCCTTTACGGGCATTTTAAGGTTAAAGAACGACTTTATGATGAAGGCACTGCAGGCTCAGGGACTGCTTTAAGTGGAATTAATGCAGGTATCGACAAGCTTAAGAATACATTTTCAGGAAAGAACGGTAATAAGGTAAATAATGGCGTGAACTCTGCCGAATCAGTAAATGAAACTGAGACTGAAGATGCGGCTGAAGTTGGAAAAGAGACTAAAACCGAGAGTGATACTGAAGTAGAAAACAAGCTCAAAGCCGGAAATGAAATTGAAACTGAGTATGAGTCTGAAACCGGCAATGAGTCTGAAACCGAAAGAGAAGAGGAAAAAAACGGAAATGAATCTGAAAGCGATAACGAAGCTGAAGTAACAGAGCCGGCAGAAGTTTTTGATGCAGTAATCGAGAATAATAATTCAGATCATACTGAGGATGAACCGGAAGAGGCAGACATGTCTTTAGAAGACGAGGGAAATCTGAGTGAAGAGGACAGGGTTATTCATGATTTCTTCAGTACACCGGAGAGTATGCTCGGTAAAAGAGTGCTCTTGGCAGATCGCAGTAATGAAGACATTGAGAAGATAAAAGAAATATTTAGATGGACCGCTGCCGACATAATTACGGTTGAAGAGGGTGCAGAGGCAATACAGACCTGCAGAGAGTTACCTTGTGATATTCTTATATTGGCTCACAGACTCAAAGATTTTGACGGAATTTCTGCATTTAATATGATACACAGAGATGAGCAGGGTGCAAACGGATTTACTCCGGGAATAGCACTGACATCAGAGAATAAGTATGCAAGGGAAAAATATATTAACTGCGGATTTACGGATGTTTTATACAAGCCTATAGATGCCTGTGAATTAAGAAGAGCAGTATATGATATTATAGTCAACAGAAAACCTGTCACAAAAGACAGCAGTACTACAGAAAAACTCAGATATCTGGAACACAGCGGCTTAAAGGTCAAGATGGGACTGACCAATGAAAATGATGATGAAGACCTTTATATAGTTCTTTTAAAATGTTTCAGAGACAGTTCTGCCATGCGAGAAGATAAAATTGACAGACTTATCGAATCAATTTCTGACGGAGATGATATGTGGGACTTTCTTTTGTCACAAATTAGTGATATAAGAAGAGAAGTCACTGAACTCGGTAATGATGAACTTGGTGAGCTCTTTAACACAATTGAGCGCCTGATCAGAGCTGAGGATATAGAAAGTATTCAGAACCGTATGCCGCTTATTAAGAATCTTTGGCACGGATTTGTGTCGATGCTTTCAGTTCTTTAAACGGAGAAACACTGAACGAATGAAATTTAAGAACTATTTTGAAGAAAAAAAATGGCTGCAGTATACCATTGCAGCATGCTCGGCCGTACTGTTTTTTGTGGTGCTTACCGAGCTTGATACTATATTTGCGCAGATCGGGAAATTCATGACACTCATACGACCTGTCGTGTTTGGAGTTGTTATAGCTTATCTGATATCACCGCTTGTTAATTTTCTTAACAGGACACTTTATAGAGGCATAAAAAAGGAGGGTGTCAGACAACAGCTTTCAAATGTTACGGCAATGATAACCGTATGTATCTTGTTTATCCTTCTTATGAGTGGTCTTATTCCTCAGCTTATAGACAGCATAAGAATGTTTATAAGCAACATTAATGCATATGCCGAAACACTTCAGGATATGCTTGAGTATATCGTTGAAATGGGTGAAAGTCATAATCTGGATATGAGCATCCTGGATAAATCCACGACAGGACTTTTAAATGATGCTGTATCTATCATAACAGAAAATACAGGAAAGATTGCAGAAGGCTCACTCAGTGCAACAAGCAGTGCGCTTAACCTTGGACTCGGACTTATACTTGCGGTTTATTTTATTGTATATAAGAATACTGTAATAAGCTCTTATCACAGAATACTTCATGCAATTTTGCCAGAAAAGAAATATAAGTCTACTACTTCATTTTTGTCTGAGTGCAATATGATAATGACTACATATGTAGTCAGTGATATTCTGGATGGAATCATAGTAGCGATAATTAATGCTATATTTATGATGATCACAGGAATGCCTTACCTTGTGCTTATATCCCTGGTAGTAGGTGTTACCAATCTGATACCAACCTTCGGTCCTTTTATAGGTGCATTTATTGCGGGACTGATACTGCTGTGTTCAAGTCCTCAGTCAGTTGTTCTGTTCCTTATTTTTACGCTGATACTTCAGACTATAGACGGATATGTTATAAAACCGAAGCTTTTTGGCGGAGCATTGGGCGTTTCCGGTGTATGGATCACTCTTGGAATCATAGTCGGAGCCAAGCTCTTTGGAATTACCGGAGTGCTTCTTTCTGTTCCGGTCGTAGCTATAATTCAGTTCGTGCTTCACGGATATATAGTAAGAAAAGAGGAAGAAAAAACCGCAGCTCTTCTGAATACATCAGAGCAAGTCGCTGCAGAAGGTAATGAGTCGGTGAAAAGCTGATTCTGGCAATGTGATAATTAAAGCAGCCATTCCACAGAGTTGACAAAACCCGAGTGAAATAGTATGCTTATAAAGCGGCTTTGGATATATGATTTTTAAGGCTTTAGAGCTTTGGGTAGCATAGGACAGCCTTAGACAACATAACATATAAAGACATGATCCGGGTTCCATAGACATTGTATAGTGCAAGGACATGGAACCCATATTTATACAAAGCGTCTGTCACTCGTAGCAAACGAGTGCTGACAGATAAAGGAGATGATATAGATGGCAGTATTACCGGTTTATAATATATTGCTTGCACCGAATGCAGCACTCTGCATCAAGACAGATACCTATAAGGCAATGGTGAACAGGGAACCGCATATAGGAGATAAGGTCACGGTTGCAGTTGCAAAAAATGATGTGACCAAGACACAGCTCACTGCCGACAGCTTTTATCCGATCGGAATAAACGGAGAGATCGCTGATATCAACGAATCAGGATTTATGATGATAAATCTTATGAATCGAGTGGATATAGAAAGTCTCATGGTGCTTCCGGACAGAAGCATTGACATAGAAGTGCGCAGACATCCGGATGTTGAGGATCTTGATGAAGAGTCGGCTAAGCCGAGATTTGCAGCAGTAAAAGAGGCTATAAATAAGTTTTCTGAGGAAATGGAGTGGAAACATTCTCTCAGACCTTATTCAGATGCTTGGAGCAATATTGGAGAGGTAGCAGTAACGATATCCCCGTGGCTGGATCTTTCCAATGAGGAACGCTATAAGATACTGGCAGAGGACAGCCAGAGCAGGCGTTTTGATATGCTCGAGAAAATAATCTTTGAGAACCTTGAGATAATCAAGGTCAAGCTTAAGGCTCAAAATGCTCAGGAGGCAGAGTATCAGCGCACCTATAAGGAAAATGCCATAAGAAAGCAGATGGAATTTTTGCAGAAGGAGCTGGATGAAATGCATCCTGAGAGCATGTCCGATTTAAGACGCATAGAGATCAAGCTCGAAGAATCGGAGATTAATGAAACAGCCAAGAATGAAGGAAGAAGGATACTTAAGCGCCTTAAGGCAGAGACCATGAACACTGCTGAAACAGGAATGCTTACGGATTATCTGGAGACCCTGGTGGCACTTCCGTGGAAGAAGGAAGAAACATCTGACATAGATCTTAAAAAAGCCGCAGAAATATTGGATGAAAATCATTATGGGCTTAAAAAAGTCAAGAAAAGAATCATTGAGCAGCTTGCCGTAATGAAATTAAAAGGCGTACAGACAGGCTCAATACTTTTGTTTGTAGGCCCTCCGGGAACAGGCAAGACCAGCATAGGTCAGTCTATAGCGAGAGCGCTTGGACGAGAGTATGTGAGAGTAAGTCTCGGCGGAGTCAAGGATGAGTCAGATATAAGAGGCCATAGACGAACATATATCGGCGCTATGCCGGGACGAATCATTGACAGCCTCAGAAAATGCAGTACAAGCGATCCTGTTATGGTGCTTGATGAGGTGGATAAGCTTTCACAGTCATATAACGGAGATCCTGCAAGCGCTCTTTTAGAGGTTCTTGATCCGGAGCAGAATGCTAACTTTACGGATCATTATCTCAATGTGCCGTATGACCTTTCTGATGTTCTGTTTGTGTGCACGGCCAACAGTACAGATACCATACCGGAGCCGCTTTTAAACCGTATGGAGGTCATAAGCTTTAACGGATATACACCTACAGAAAAGCTGGAGATAGCCAAAAGACATCTTATTCCTAAGTCTATGGAAACTGCCGGAATAAGCCGCGGAAAGCTGAAAATCAGTGATAAGGCTATAGATATGATCATAAGTGAATATACTATGGAATCCGGAGTAAGAGGCCTTAAGAAGGGCATAGATCAGATATGCAGAGCGACTGCGGTCAAGATAGTAAGCGGTGAGGCAGAAAGCGTCAGCGTTACAAAAAACAATCTTAAGGAGATAATGGATACTAATCCTATTCATCTTAAATCCGTAGGAGATACTGCAAAGCCGGGAGTTGTTACCGGACTTGCATGGACAAGTGTAGGCGGAACGGTTCTGTTTATAGAAACCATGCTTACGGAGGGCAGCGGAGAGATCATAATAACCGGAAGGCTCGGAGATGTTATGAAGGAGTCCGCACGCATTGCGGTAAGTCTTGTAAAGAACATGTATCCGGACAAGGCAGAAATGTTCAAAGACCACGATCTTCATATACATGTGCCTGACGGAGCTACACCTAAGGATGGTCCGTCTGCCGGAATTACACTTACCACAGCACTTTCATCGCTTGTTACAGGCATACCTGTAACTCCGAGGGCTGCAATGACCGGTGAGGTATCACTTCAGGGCAGAGTCAAGCCTATAGGCGGTCTTCCGGAAAAGCTCATGGCTGCACACAGAGCAGGCGTTAAGAAGGTATTTATACCAAAAGACAACATTGATGATCTGAGAGATGTTGCCGAAGAGGTAAAGGAATCACTTGAAATAATACCTGTAGATGAAGTCGAGGATGTGCTTAAGGAGCTGAAGCTTAAATAAATCATATATCGCAGATAATTACTGCCGTACTGAGGCCATATGACCTTAATACGGCAGTTTTTATGTAAATTGTAAATAAACAACACTGCATGCTGTGTTATACTTTAAATATATGTTGCAGTTAAATGAAAGTTGACGATATACGGAGATAGATATGGCAGATCAGCGAGGCAGAGGAAATCAGCCCAACGAATATCAGGGAATAAGATCAAGAAGCCATGCACAGCGTTCAAACGCTTATTCGCAGGATGATAATGTGCGCTATGCGGAGCAGGGCAGAAATAATGACAGAAACAGAGTACGAACTTCCACAGGCAGCAGGACGGTAAGGTCAAACGGTCAGAATGCTCGTTATGCGTCCCAAAAGCCTAAAAAAAATAAAAACTTTATTTTTCTGAAGATAGTTCTCATCCTGCTGATGCTGATTATTGCAGGAGTACTAATATACGGAGCTTTAACGCAGGAAACAGGTAAGGGTAGTGCGGCATCGGGAGATACAGCTTCATCCGGAAATGCTTCGGCAGAGGCTGTAACAGATGAGTACGGCAATTTTATAAGAAGTGAAGCTGATATAGCTGCTGACAATACGCTTTCTGCCGATCAGAAAATTGTGCTTGGTATAAAAAGCTCGCTTGAAAGCGGAAATTCAGTCATGGAAACTCTCAGGAAATATTATCCGAATGATCTCATTTTATATAAGAACAAAAGATATGTATTCACACCTGTAAATGACAGTCTGAAGAAGCACAACTATAAGACCGAGGATCTCAAGCAGTCAGAAAACGGAGAATGGCAATATACAGACGGAGACAAGGTAATCTCACATAAGGGAATAGACGTTTCATCACATCAGGGAGATATAGATTGGGCTAAGGTCAAAGGAAGCGGAGTTGAGTTTGCTATGATAAGAGCATTGTACAGAGGCTATTCATCAGGCAAGCTTGTAGAGGATGAAAAATTTAAAAATAATATAGTAGGAGCTGATGCGAACGGGATAAAGGCAGGCGTATATATATTTACACAGGCTGTAAATGAGACAGAGGTAGATGAAGAGATAGCGATGCTTAAAGAACTTGTCGGTGAGAATAAGGTGGATTATCCTGTCGTTGTAGATGTAGAAGAGGCCAATGCCGGAGAAGGTCGTATGGATACTCTTGGTATTGAGGAAAGAACCAGCCTTATTAAATATTACTGTGAAAAGCTTAAAGATGCAGGCTATAAGCCGATGATATATTTTAATATCGAAAGTGCACTTCTAATGCTGGATCTTACACAGCTTGAGGACTATGATAAATGGCTCGCTGCCTATAATTCGGAATTCTATTACCCTTATCAGTATACATTAAGACAGTATTCAGACAGCGGAAGTATTGACGGTATAGAGGGCGACGTTGACCTGGATATTTCATTTGTGGATTATTGAACACTGATAATGTGAAAAGTGCTTTATCAAGGAATTTATGCAAATTGCGGAAAAAGAATGCATTTTTCGCCAAAAAAGTGTACAATATAATTAATCATTAAAGCATTTTGGTTTTATGCTTTGATGAAATAAATGATATAGTGAGGCATTTATATGAGCTACAGAATCATTACCATAAGCAGACAGTTCGGAAGCGGCGGACGTACAATCGGAAAAAAGCTTGCGGATGAGCTCGGGATCAAATGCTATGACCGTGAGATCATAGACCAGATCGCCGAGGAAAGCGGCTTTGACAAAAAGTATATCTCAGAGAAGAGCGAATATGTACCGAACGGAATATTTGGCACTATGATGAATCGTTGGTCATATAGCGGACCTACTAATGAAGAAAGGATCTGGCAGATACAGAGTAACTATATCAAGGAGCTTGCAGACAAGGAAAGCTGCGTTATAGTAGGACGCTGTGCAGACTATCTGCTCGGAGACAGAGATGATGTTCTTAAGGTGTTTGTCCATGCTGATAATAAATATCGTGCAGAGCGTATAGTTAAGATGTACGGAGAGAGTGATATTGATCCTGAGAAACGTCTTAAGGACAAGGATAAGCACAGAGCGGCTTACTATCAGATCTATACAGATATGACCTTCGGAGATGCTCTCAATTATCATGTATGCCTTGATTCGGGAACAGTAGGAGAGGATAATTGCGTAGAGATACTTAAAAATATCTTTAACGAAGGATAATTTTATAGAAGGATAAGTTTATATAAGAAAAGTTATTATGAGCGGCAGAATGCACCTGCCGCTTTTTGTATAGAAAAAACTCTAAACAGTTTATTGGCTTGTAAATGCCCCTTAAGGTGTGATATCATCGACATGCTGACTTTCAGAAGAGGAGAACAGTGATGTCCGGAATGAATAAAACAGAGAATGCAAAAAAGGATAAGCTTGGATCGATAATACTGATAATCGGTTGTACATTATGGGGACTTTCGGGAACCTGCGGACAGTTTTTATTCAGTGAAAAAGGAATACAGTCCGGTTGGATGGTCATGGTGAGAATGACAGTTTCCGGAATAATACTGTTAGCTTATTGTATATTGACGAAAAATAAGAGCCTTACAGAGATATGGAAGAATAAAAAGGATGCCTTAAGGCTGATAATATTTACATTCTGCGGATTTTTAGTAAGCCAGTATTCATATCTTACAGCGATTTATTATTCTAGTGCCGGAACTGCAACGGTATTGCAGGAGGTTAGCCCGGCGATTATCGTATTTGTAGTATGTATACAGACAAAAAAGCTTCCGACAAAAAAACAGCTTTTATGCGTTGCATTGGCCTTAGGAGGCACATTCCTTGTTGCGACAAAAGGAGACCCGGGTTCGTTGGCATTATCGCCTAAGGGACTGTTCTGGGGACTTATGTCAGCAGTCGGAATCGTGCTTTATTCCATGACTGCCGGAGATCTTACCGTAAAATACGGAAATATACCTGTGGTTGGCTATGCACTCCTTATAGGCGGAATAGTGTTCGGACTGTTAAGCGGTAATTTCAGACAGGCTGTTGTTATTGACAGCAGTATGATACTTCCGATATTTGGTGTCGTTATACTCGGCACTACCTTTGCTTATACCATGTATATCATGGGAGTAACTATGTGCGGACCGATAAAGGCAAGCATGATAGGAACTATAGAGCCTGTGGCAGCAACAGTATTTTCATATTTTTGGTTAAAAACAGAGGTTACTGTTGTGGATATCATAGGTTCAGCAATGATATTAAGCATAGTATTTATTCTCAATATTAATTTCGGAAAGAAAACTGAATGATCAGAAACTGAGTGATCGGATAAGGAAAAAGAAAAAGGCCGGGCTGTGATAAAAAACAGCTCGGCTTTAAATATATGCTATTGAATATTTTCATTCTGAGAGGAAAGAGTAAGCAATTCCTTTTTTACGGCATCGTAGTGTCTGTCAATTGCTTTTTCACATGCTTCCCAATCCTTTTTTGAAATCGAATCAAGAATGCATCTGTGAATATCCTGAAATTCAGCTCGGTTTTCTGTGTCAGAATTCTCAAGAATAAGTCTGATAAGATTTTCGTAAACATAGACTATTGCAGACATAAGCTCTGACCATAGCTTGTTTCCGCACGCCAGATTGAGCTGAAAATGAAAATCAGTATCATTTTTAATTTCATCATCAAGAGAAGAAGGAACACGGTCAAGTATTTCGTAGGCTGTTGAAAGATCAAAGCTGTCACTGTTAATTATTGTCATGCATACCGACTTATCCATAATTCGTCTAAAATTACTTATATCGATATATGATATGTGCTTGATCGAAAGCAGGGTATTTATCATCTCGGTAAGATGCTTTGATACATTACCGGTATAATAATTACCGGAGCCGCGGTGACTTTCTATGATACCCATATTTTCAAGACTGCGGATAGCCTCTCTTGTGGAGTTGCGGCTGATATTGAGTTCCTGCGCAATAGACCTTTCTGTAGGGATCCTGTCACCTACATTAATGCTTCCGCCGCGTATCTCATCGCAGAGGAAGCGGACAGCCTTTTGATATTCACGTATGTTCTCGTCCATATATATTCCCTGTCTGATTTGTATAAAGAAATGCCGCATAACGGTTAAGCAGAACAAACCATGTATGCGGCATTCCCTTCCGTAAGAGGGGTTACGGTATTTTCAATTGGTAGTACCAATTTATCACACCGATACATCGGTGTCAATACTTTTTAGAAAAAAACAGTCAAAAAAACTCCTCAAAAAGTTCCTCAAAAAAATTAAAAAAAGTTGAAATAAAATGTTGACAATCCGGTTGTGGTTTAGTATACTTTAGAAGCTGTCAGGAAGCACAGCAAACACTTAAGCCGATATGGCTCAATTGGCAGAGCAGCTGATTTGTAATCAGCAGGTTGAGGGTTCGAGTCCCCCTATCGGCTTTTTTCTAATATAAAGATTGCATTTACACTATACGGTTCCTTAGCTCAGTTGGTTAGAGCAACCGGCTCATAACCGGTCGGTCCTGGGTTCGAGTCCCCGAGGAACCATTTTTTTATTTATATGCCGGAGTGGCGGAATTGGCAGACGCCCGGGACTTAAAATCCCGTGAGTAGTGATACTCGTGCCGGTTCGACCCCGGTCTCCGGCATCCATATTTGTTTTTAAAGCGGTTCCTAAGGGAGCCGCTTTTGTGTGTGCTTAGATATTTTCAGCAGGATCCATATAGGTCGGAGCCTGACTCTGGGATTTTATAAAATTCAAAAAATCCAGAGCAAAGTCGGCAGGCTTATATCTGTAAATGCATACAAGATACACCTTAACAGGGGGATCGATCTTGACCTGGCTGACACCGGAGGCAAGCTTGGTTTTATAAAATGTAGGAACACTGATATTGCATTTTCCGGCATCGGTAAGCATATTTATGACAAACTGGACGCTGTTGGACACGATTGCGTTATCAATGGCAGGCTTAAGTCTTGGCTCAAGCATACAGATGCCGTTTTCAAGAGAAAAGTAATCATCACTATGTCTTACGAAGCTTTCATCAATCAATTTATCAAGTCGTATACTTCTTATGCGGCTCAGATGATTCTTTTCACCGATACTTATCTGAGCCAGATCCTCTCTGATGATCTCCATTTCAAGACCGGAACGGCTCAAAGCATATTGAAACGCAGGAAGCTGCTTTTCGATTATAAAGGTCATGCCGATATCACTTTTGAAATGCTGGACATCATTCATAACAAAATCTGTGTCGCCTTCACGCATGTTAATATAAACGTTGCCGCATTTATAATCATAATAATCTGCCAGAACCTGAGCGAGTGAACGGCTGTGGTTAAAGCATACACGGAGCATATCCTTATTTTTACTCTTGATGAGGTTGGATATGCTTCGTTCTTTTTTTATCATCTCATAAGCATACTGATAGAGATTTCGGCCATCCTCGGTAGGCTCAACACCGCGGCCGCCTCGTTCAAACAGCTTAATACCTATTTCTTTTTCAAGCTCATTGATAACCTTGCTTACATTCGGCTGAGAGGTATAGAGCATCTCGGCAGCTCTGCTGAAGCTGCCTTCCTCCACACATGCCGTAAAAAATTGTAGCTGTTTAAGTTCTATCATCATTTACCTCAAAAACTCAGTATTAAAACTAATATAGCATAATGACGCAAATATTGTTTGGGGAAAATACTTGAACTTATTATTTTTGGACTATGAAAAATAAGAAATGTATTGTATTATGTGTTTAACTGCTAAACGTTTTATACGGATAATAAAAAATAGGGATATTAACAATGATGGATCCGGATAAAACTGCTGTGCCCTTGGCGGACACGGCTGATGAAAAAAAGGGGGATAAGAATGAAAACGCTGCTTTTAAACAATGCAGAAGTAGGACAGCTGGTTGACCTTGATGAAATATACGACGCTGTCAAGGACGGATATGCTTCATATAACAACGGACTGGTTATTCAGCCGGGCATTCAGCATCTTAATAAGCCTGACTCACATGCAACATTTGATTTTAAAACCTGTCTTGATATGGGCTCGGGATTTTTCTCAATGAAATCATCCTCCGGCGGATTTGATGACAATGTTAAGATCGGTCAGCTGCCTGGATTTAATTTAGTTTATCTTTTTGATGCAGAGACAAGTGCATGCTCATGCATCATGGAAGCTAATTATATTAGAAATCTTCGCACGGCGGCAAGTGCGGCAATTGCAAATAATTACCTTGCGAGAAAGGATGCATCTGTATACTTTGCATACGGTACAGGACGTATCGGAAAGGCATCATTAAGAGCAACAATGCGCATCAGAGACATCAAGGA
Organism: uncultured Lachnospiraceae bacterium; assembly: GCA_934438085.1. Lineage (GTDB taxonomy): Bacteria > Bacillota > Clostridia > Lachnospirales > Lachnospiraceae > Avilachnospira. The sequence continues at coordinate 209,243 of CAKSBC010000001.1, read as the reverse complement.
AGTTTATTGCTTCGGATGGCTCGATGGGGATAATGAAGCATTTATATCAGAAATGTCAAAGGAATATCCGGATGTTAAATTCTATGGCTGCGAGACACCTGAGGAAGGAGCAAGAAAGGCTGATATCATAGTATCAGTAACACTTGCAAGAAAAGGCCCTATTATTAAGAAAGAATGGCTTAAGCCTGGCACACACATCACAGAGATTGGAACAGATGCTGTGGGTAAGCAGGAGCTTGATCCAAACTGCTTTGACGGCACAAAAATAGTAAATGACAGCATAGAAGCGGCATCACAGTTCGGAGATACACACAATGCAATCGAAGCCGGAGTTATTACAAAGGATGATATCTACGGAGAAATCGGAGAAATAATCACCGGACAAAAAGCAGGAAGAGAAAACGACGAAGAAATCACAGTATATGACACAGTAGGAATGGGAATACAAGACCTTGCAATGGGAGTATGCATATACAAAAAAGCACTCAAAGCCGGACTTGGTACTGAATTTGAGTTCATATGATAGAATAAAAGCGGATGATATGAAAATGCCTCGGATTGCTTGCAGTCAGAGGCATTTTTACATCAGACGGTTAAGATATAACGATCTGTTATATCTTAACCATAAATCTTTGTCTGTAGCACCTGATTTATAAGTGAATTATACTAATGACAGTTAAAGACAAGGCGTTAAGGTCTGAATAATGTAACATTAACATTTTAATTATGGGGGAGCTTTGTTATGTCAGAGAACGTTAAAAAAAATCCGCTCACTTTACAGGACATAAAGGATGCAGCAGCAAGGATCAAACCATATGTAACCAGAACACCGCTTTTAAGAGAAGCAGATATGGACGAGCTGCTTGGCTGCAAGGTTTATCTTAAGCCTGAAATGCTGCAGGTGACAGGTGCATTTAAAGCGAGAGGCGCTTTTAATAAGGTCCTTATGCTGAGCGAAGAGGAGAGAAAAAAAGGAATCATTTTCAGCTCTTCCGGCAATCATGCGGCAGCCTGTGCATATGTAGGAAAGATGTTCGGTATTAATGCCTATGCAGTTATGCCGAGAGATACACCAAAGGGTAAAATCGAAAACTGTGAGAGACGTGGCGGAACCTGCATATTGTGGGACAGAGACTATCAGTCCAGAGTTAAAAAGGTTGCCGATGAGATAAAGGAGCATGGATATACACTTGTTCACGGCTTTGATGATTATTCTGTTATGGCAGGTCAGGGAACGATAGGACTTGAGATACTTGAGGATATGCCTGAGATCAATACGGTTATAGTGCCTATCGGAGGCGGCGGACTGATGTCAGGAATTGCAACTGCAATAAAGGAAAGCAATCCTAAGGTAAGAGTAATAGGCGTTCAGGTCGCAGCTTCCTGCGGTTATTATCTCAGCAGACTTAACGGACGTCCTACGAGAATGACATCGCAGCCTTCACTTGCTGACGGAATAGGATGCTCATATCCTACAGAAAATCCTTATCCGATCATTGATAAATATGTAGATGAGATCGTTATAGTTTCAGAAAATCATATTGCAGAGGCTGTGAAGATTATAGGAAAGTATGCACATCTTGTTGCAGAGCCAACCTCGGCAGTAGTTGTTGCGGCACTTCTTGAGGGAAAAATCAAGACAGAGGCTGATGAAAATGTTGCCTGTGTGCTTACATCCGGCAACTATGACATTGACCTTATAGGAAAATTCTATAAGGATGAAGAGGTTGAACCTGAAGATTGATAAAAGAGGAAATAAAAATGCAGACATTACTTTTAAATAACTCAGATGTTGGAAAACTTATAGATCTTGATGAAATATATGAGTCTGTAAAGCAGGGATATGTTTCGTTTAACAGCGGAAATGTAGTACAGCCGCCTATACAAAACCTTATAAAGCCGGGAACACATACAGGCTATGATTTTAAGACCTGTCTTGATGAAAGTGCGGGCTTATTCTCCATGAAGTCGTCAGGCGGCGGATTTGACGGCAATGCCGCAAAAGGACTTCCGACCAATCTTAACATGGTATATCTGTATGATGCAGAAACCGGACTTTTATCATGTGTCATGGAGGCTAACTATATAAGAAACCTTCGTACAGCAGCAGGTGCCGCTATAGCCAATAATTATCTTGCAAGAAAGGATGCAGAGGTTTATTTTGCATTCGGTACCGGACGTATCGGTAAAGCTGCTTTAAGAGCTACAATGCGTGTAAGAAAGCTGAAGGAGGTTTACTGCTTCGGATGGCTTGATGGTGAGAATGATGCATTTATAGCTGAGATGTCCAAGGAATTCCCTGAGCTTATTTTCCACGGCTGTGAGACTCCTGAGGAAGGTGCAAGAAAGGCAGACATTATTGTTTGCGTTACGCTTGCCAGAAAGGGAGCTGCTATCAATAAGGAATGGCTTAAGCCGGGCACTCACATAACCGAGATAGGCACAGATACTGTCGGCAAGCAGGAGCTTTACACCAACTGCTTTGATGGCACAAAGATCGTAAATGACAGCATTGAGGCGGCATCAAGCTGCGGAGATACTTACAATGCAATTAAAGACGGAGTCATTACAAAGGACGACATTTATGCAGAAATCGGAGAAATCATCATGGGCACAAAGAAGGGCCGCGAGAATGATGAGGAAATCACTGTTTACGATACTGTCGGAATGGGTGTACAGGATCTTGCCATGGCAAAGGCTATTTATGAAAATGCACTCAAAGCCGGTATAGGCTCATACTTTGATTTTAATGCATAAGGCTTGAATTCTGAATTTATTAAACGAGGCACAGTCATTTAATTGGCTGTGTCTTTTTCATGCGATTTTACACCTATGTCATTTATTTTGATGGCTTTTTACCATCTATGTCATTTTTTTGTGGGGATATTATCACCTGTGGTATTTTTTGAGAGGATTTTATCACCCATGCCGTTTTGTTATGGATTTCAGCCTTCGCTTCGATAATTGTGCAATTCTGACAGTGTCTTATAATAAAAACATAAGAAACACCGCTATGGTGAACAAAGTCAGAAAGGAAAAGTGTTATGGCAGAGAAAAAATCATCAAAAAAGATTTTCGGATTGGAGCTTAGCGTTATATGGTATCCGTTAGTTCTGGTAATACTCATCATAGCAGGTATCATTATCGACTACATTATTAAACCCTCATTCATGCCGAGGCTTGTAAACTATGAAGGACAGGAAGTTGGAACCTTTCTCATCATACCGCTTGTCTTCGGCGGCTACAGATGTACAAAGGATGCAGTAGAGGCAACTATAGCTAAAAAGAAGGTCACGGCAGGAATGCTCGTTGTACTTTCACTTATCGGCTGTATCTTCTGTAAGGAATTCTTATCAGGAGCTTTAGTTTCATTCATGATGATAATTGGTGAAGTACTTGAAGATATCACCATGATGAAGACACAGAATGCAGTAGCTGAGCTTGTGAAGCTTGTACCGCACAAATGCCGTAAGCTTGTAGACGGACAGTTTGTAGAGGTATCTATAAAAAAGGTCAGAAAGGGAGACATTATCCAGGTTCAGACCGGAGAGAAGATTGCAGTTGACGGCGTTATCACAAAGGGCAACGCAGCGATCAATGAAGCCTCAATAACCGGAGAATCAATGCCGGTAGATAAAAAGGCCGGAGATGAGGTATTTGTAGGAACACTTAATGAAAGCGGTGTTATTGAAGTTAAGACCGAAAAGTTGGGCGGAGATACGGTTTTAGGTAAGATCATTAACACAGTTAAAAGTGCCCAGGATCAAAAGGGTAATGCTCAGAAGATAGCAGATAAGTTCTCTGAGATATTCCTTCCTTTGGTACTTACGGTCTGCGTAATTGTCGGAATCCTTACAAAGAACCCTATAAGAGTTATGTCAGTGCTTGTTATAGCCTGCCCGTGTGCTCTGATGCTTGCTACACCTACAGTTGTTATTGCAGCAGTCGGAAATGCAGCTAAGAAGGGAATCCTTGTTAAGGGCGGCGATGCTATCGAATCAGCAGCGAAGATCAACGCGATCTGCTTTGATAAGACAGGAACTATTACAAAGGGTACACCTGCGGTAATCGAGACATATATGGTGCCCGGCATCACTGAACAGGATTACTACAAAGCAATAGCTATGGTTGAGAAAAATTCCAGCCATCCTATAGCAAAATCTATAATGAAGCACATTAACGGTGGCGGCTTCATAGATGTTTCGGCAATACCGAATGCCGAATATGAAATGCTCTTCGGCCGAGGCGTAAGAACTTTAGACGGAGCCAATGTCTATGAGGTATCAAATAAGAAGTGCCTTGCTGATATAAAGGGTGATATCCCATCAGAAATCAATGAGTTTATCAAGAGAAACGAGAGTAAGGGCCGTACAACGATGCTTGTTGTGAAAAACGGCAATATTCTCGGAGGAATATCTGTAGCTGATGAGATACGTGACGGAATCAAAGAAACTATGGAACGCTTCAAGAAACTTGGCATAGAGCATGTTATAATGCTTACAGGAGATAATGAATATACGGCAAAGGCTATATGCGATGAAGCGGGAATCAGTGAATTTAAGGCAAATCTTCTTCCGGAACAAAAGCTTGATGCAATAAAGGAGCTTCAGGCAAAGGGCTATAAGGTAGCAATGGTAGGAGACGGAGTAAATGACGCACCGGCACTTGTACTTGCGGATCTTGGAATTGCAATGGGCGGAGCAGGCACAGACGTTGCCATAGAGTCATCAAAGCTCACGCTTATGTCAGATAATATAACAATGCTTCCGTCGGCATTTGCACTCTGTAAGAGAGCATACTTCATGATAAAGCAGAATATTATAGTATTTGCGGTTTGCGTAAATGTAATAGGCGTATTCCTTTCAGGCCTTGGATTCTTAAATCCTATAGCTGCAGCGCTTGTACATAACTGCTCATCGATATTCGTAGTACTTAATTCATCAAGAATGCTGACCTGGAAATATAAGGGCTGATAAATTATAAATAAATATCTATATACAAAACGTTCAGAGTTTGGTATACAATTCAATTAATAAGCAACCGTTTATAACGGATAAAGCATTAAAAAAAATAACAGGAGGTAAATTGTTATGCATGAGGGAAAACACGGAATTTTAGACGGACTTGAGGATCTCGACGATCTTTTCGGAGACGGCGACGAGGACGAGGATGAGGACGAGGAATAAAAAAATATAAAATTAACAGATCTGTCTAAACAAAAGAGGCAGCCGGATTCCCACAAAAATGTCGGTGGCCCGGCTGCCTCATTGTCTGTCTATAAGCAGGCTGAGTAACATATGACTAACAAATGTAACTCAAGGCTAACAATATGTAGCAAAAACTAACATAAAAGTTGTGCATAGCTAACAACGATGTTGTCCTAAAGTAAATATACAGTCATGACATTTTAATATTGGTAAAAATGAACGAATATTTATAAAAACTGTTCAAAGTGTCCATATTTCGTTGACAGAGTGATTTATGAGATATAAAATATGCACAACAGAACAAATTAGTTGTTCGGAACATTAAGAAACAATGTTACATTTCACTGTTCAGCATCACAAATGAACGGTACTTGATCTTAACGCAACACGTCACAATATGTAATACATGCCCTGCGGCATACTTAACAACACAGAGCAGAAGTTTTATCTATGAGTATTCGTAGACAAACGAAACATTTAAAGACTTCAGTAAGAGTTTCAGTTACTTTTAGCAAGGCTCATTTTTAACAACCTAATGACATTAATATTTCGGGAGTGCATATTTCGGAAAGGAAGAGCTGCTTCGGTTGTATTAATATACACTTTTTTCCGGTCTGCGAGTTTAAAGCGGAGAATGCATAGAAAAATGTATTTAAACGGAAAAGCTATCCACAAAGAAGAATAGGAGAGAGGTTATGAAAAAACTACTTGCAGTATTACTTGCAGCATCTATGACGGCTACGCTTGCAGCATGCGGCGGAGGATCGGGCACTACCGGAGAGACCAAGCCACAGGGGGGCACAGAGAGCGGCACTACAGAGGCAGGAACACCGGTTCATGACGGATCTAAGATCTTCAAGAGTGTTGAGACATTCCCATATGCATCACTCGATGTTCATAAAGAGTACTATTCATGGCACACACAGTTCTACGGAATTTCAGAGACATTGTTCCGTATAGACGATGAAATGCAGATTCAGCCATGGCTTGCAGATAGCATCGAGACAGAGGAAAATGTTTCTACTATCACACTTAAGGATGGTGTTTGCTTCTCAAACGGCAATGCACTTACTGCAGATATGGTAAAGAGAAACCTTGAGCGTATCGCAGAGGTTAACTCAAGATTTGCTTTCGTAAAGGACTGGCAGATCGAGGCTAAGGATGACAAGACATTAGTTATAACAACAGCTAATATTTATCCTACACTTGCAAACGACCTTGCAACAGCAGAGTTCGGAATCGTGGATCTTGATGCAACAGAGGACTTTGATAATAACCCTATCTGTACAGGACCTTTCGTAGTTGATAAGTTTATTCCTGAGGGAGACATCTCAGTTAAGTACAATGAAAACTATTGGGACGGAGACGTTCAGCTTGACGGAGCTACATTCTACTACATGGGAGACGAGGAATCTAAGCTACTTGCTATGCAGAACGGCGAGATCGACGGATATGTAGATATCTCAGCTGCTTCAAGAGAAATTTATGAGGCAGATCCTGATCTTTACAATGTTACAACAGTTCCGACACAGAGAAGAGCTTACGCTATGCTTAATGCCAATAAGCTTTCTGATAATGTAAGAGCAGCTATCGTGCTTGCACTTGATAAGGATACACTTGCTGCATACATGAACGGACTCCTTTCATCTACAGAAGGCGCATTCTCACCTGATACATACTATGGCGGAGTTCAGGCACCAAAGACAGATGTTGCTAAGGCAAAGGAGCTTTTAGAGGCAGACGGATATAAGCTTAATGCAAACGGCATCTACGAGAAGGACGGAAAGCCTCTTACAATAGTTTTAAGCTGCTATGCAAAGCGTTCTATCGATACAATAGCTATCCTCATGCAGGAGCAGTTAAAGGCAATCGGTATTGATGCTCAGATCGGTCTTGAAGAGGATCCTGACGGAACATACATGAGCACAAAGGATTTCCAGATCGGCTTCTACGTATCAATTACAGATAAGGCCGGCGAGCCATTCACCTTCCTTAACATGATTGAAAAAGGAAGGTACCTGGATATTTGCGGATTTGGTAATGAAGAGACTGACGCACTTATCGAAGAGCTTAGATTTGAGACAGACGAAACAAAGCAGAAGGAGATTGCGGATCAGATCATGACAAACTTCTATGCATCAAATGACTACCTCATGATAGGTCAGTACAATAAGTCATCTGTTCTCAGAGCAGGCGCTACAGGACTCGGAGAGACAAACCCTCTTCAGTTCTACGGAATTGACGCTAATACAAACATTGATTGATAGTTTTATAAAAAAGCAGTTATTTAAAAATACGGCAGCAGACAGCCTATATCTGCTGCCGGTACACTTAAGACAGATCGGAGTGTGAAAACGTGTTAAAATTTACTATCAGAAGACTGATAAATCTTATACCGGTCCTGCTGGTATTGACGTTCGGTGTATTTGGTCTTCTTTATCTGACACCGGGTGACCCTGCACTGATGAAGCTTACCTCTCAAGGAACGGCAGTTACAGATGAGCTTCTTGCAATTGAAAGAGAAAAGATGGGACTTAATGATCCATTCTTTGAAAGATATGTGAAATGGGTCCTTAACATACTTCGTGGTGATTTCGGAACAACATACAGTGACGGTATGCCGATCCTTCCAAAGCTTTTAAAAGCTCTTAAGTACACTCTTGTACTTGCAACAGCCAGCACAGTTGTATCAGTTGTTGTTGCTATACCTTTAGGTATCCTTACAGCTATTAAAAAGGATACCATCATTGATAATATCGCAAGATTAGTTACATTTACCGGTAATGCGATGCCGAACTTCCTTATTTCACTGCTTCTTATGTATTTCTTCTGCATAAAGGTAAGAATGTTCCCGGTTATCGCAAAGGGCTCAGTACAGGGCTTGTTCCTGCCGACTATGGCCTTGGCAATACCTATGGCATCAAAGTTCACAAGACAGACGAGAGCAGACGTTCTCAGCCAGCTTGATGAAGAATATGTTATCGGTATGCATGCAAGAGGCGTTAAAGAAAGAGTTATTCTGTACAGAAATGTACTTCACAATGCACTTGGTGCTATCATCACAATTATCTCACTTCAGATAAGAGTTCTTATCGGAGGAAGTATCGTTATAGAGACTATCTTCCGTTGGCCTGGAATCGGATCGCTTATTATGGATTCTATCTCAAAGAGAGACTATCCGGTCGTACAGGGAGCGGTTCTCATACTTGCTACGCTGCAGGTTTTAGTTAACCTTGTTACAGACCTTAGCTACTGCATAATCGATAAGCGAATCGAGCTTGAGTAAGGAGGTGCAGTGATGGCAGCAAAAAATAAAATTGACAAATCAAAGCTTACTAAAAAACAGCTTAAAAAATATAAGCTTCAGAGAAAAACGATAATATTGGCTTTTATAGTCGGACTGCTTATGTTGCTCAGTATTGTTGCTCCGTATTTCACACCGTGTGATCCTTATGCAACAGATCCGCTTAACATGAAGTCAGCGCCTTCGGCAGCACATATTTTCGGTACCGATTACCTTGGACGAGATGTATTCTCAAGAGTATTGGTAGGAGCAAGAACTTCAGTTTTTGCAACTCTTCTCCTGGTAATAATATCGTTTATAATCGGTTCGACAATAGGAATTATTTGCGGATACTACGGCGGTATCGTTGATAACGTACTTATGCGTATTACAGATATCCTGCTTTCACTTCCGCAGCTGGTACTTGCTATTGCTATTGCCGGTATCCTCGGAGGATCACTTGTAAATGCTCTTATAGCTATCGGAATCACAAGCTGGACATCATATGCCAGACTTGCACGAAGCCATACCATGCGTATCAAACAGCTTCCGTACATCGACTCTGTCAGAATGACAGGATGCGGAGACATTCATATACTTTTAAAGCATGTGTTCCCGAACCTTATCGGTTCAATGCTTGTAAATGCTACACTTGAGATCGGTACTACAATGCTTAGTATTGCCGGACTTTCATTCCTCGGACTCGGTGTTGCACCGCCTGCAGCAGAGTGGGGTTCAATGGTTTCAGAGGGAAGAGCATATCTCCAGCTTGCACCATGGACAGTATTTGCTCCTGCAGCATCAATACTTGTAGCAGTTATGCTGTTCAACTACTTCGGTGAGTGCGTATGCGATCTGGCAAACATGAATGAGGTGTAATATGGCTGAAAATATTCTTGAAATAAACAACCTCACGGTTACATACGGACAATTTAAGATAATTACAGAGGTTTCCTTTAAGGTTAAGCCGGGCGAGATCGTTTGTATCGCCGGTGAGTCAGGATGTGGAAAGTCTACACTTATAAAGGCAGTTTTGGGACTTAAGCAGCTTGGAGCACAGGTTCAGGAAGGAAATATTATCCTTGACGGACGTGACATTACAAGACTCGGTGTTGAGGAAAGACGTCAGATACTCGGTACTCAGATAGGCTATGTTCCTCAGAATACAAGAGGCTCCTTTAACAATATCAGAAGCTACGAGATCCAGTACAAGGAAACTATGAACTGTCACGGACTTCCATTTGTTAAGGCAGACGCTGTAGACGTGTTTAAGAGACTTAATTTCCCTGATGCAGAGGATATCTTAAGCTATCAGCCATGGGAAATGTCAGGAGGCATGAACCAGAGAATGGCTATAGGTCTTGCGGTTTTACAGAAGCCGAAGCTTATGCTTGCGGACGAGGCAACATCAGTTCTTGACGTTACTTCTCAGAAGGAGGTTATCGAGGAGCTTGCACAGCTTAGAGATGAATTAGGATGGTCGATCCTTTTCATTACACATAACCTGGGTGTTGCTTCTCATATCGCTGATAAATTAGGTGTTATGTATGCGGGACGCATGGTTGAGTACGGATCTATTAAGAAGATAATCAACAATCCTATACATCCGTATACAAGAGCATTGCTTGCAGCTATTCCTGGCAAGGACAGGAAGATGCCGGTAGGACTTGAAGGCAGACCGCCGCTTGACGGTGCAGAATGGGAAGGCTGCAATTTCATGCCGCGCTGCAAGTATGCATGCAAGGAATGCAAGACAAGAAAATATAATCTTGTGGAAGTTGAACCTGATCATTTTGCAAGCTGTTCGGAAGGGATGGGTGAAGGCTTATGATGGATACACCTATTTTGGAAGTTAAAAATGTTGCAAAATCCTATGGAAGAGGAAAGAAGGAACATAAGGTCCTTACAGATCTCAGCATTTCCTTAAGAGAAGGCGAAGTTCTTGGTATCATAGGAGAGTCAGGCTGCGGTAAATCTGTACTGCTTAACCTGATTGCCTGCCTCGAGCCTTTGACAAAGGGACAGCTCTTCTTTAAGGGAGAGGAATATACAGGCAAAAAGCCAAAGGATGTATGCCGTTGGTTCCAGATAATTTTCCAGGATTCAGAGGCTGCTTTTGATCCTAAGATGACTATAAGACAGTCAATGCATGAGAATCTCAAGCTTCTTGCTGAGAATCAGGATGATGCAGATAAAAGAATAGAGGCAATGATTCAGATCATGGGACTTGCACCGGAGCTTGCTGATCGTTATCCGAGACAGCTTTCCGGAGGACAGGTACAGCGTATGGCTATCGCAAGATCACTTGTAACAGAGCCAAATCTGATCCTTTGCGATGAGATCACATCTGCGCTTGACGTTTCAGCTCAGGCTATGATACTTCAGTATCTTCAGCAGCTTAGAGCAAAACGCGGCCTTACCATGATATTCGTATCTCACGATATGGCTCTCTGCTCAACCTTCTGTGACAGAATGGCTATCATGAAGGATGGAGAGATCGTTGAGATCGGTACACCTGAGCAGATCATGGATCATCCTCAGCACGACTATACCAAGCTGTTGCTGGATGCCGTACTTTATGTAAAGTAACTTCATAATATAAGCCCTTACATAGGATAGAAATATCCGTAACATACAAAAGCCCCGGAATGCCGTAACATTCCGGGGCTTTTAGCTATAATCAAAACTATATTGCTGACCTAACTTATTGATTTATTGAGTAGTTATAGCTGCAACGCGGCTTTTGGTTACTGACCGTAGCTTTTGAAGCGCTCTAATACTTTAACAATTTCGGAGTCGGAGATAAGCTGCGGTGTACCTACGGACATAGCAAGATACTGAAGCTTTGCAACATATTCCATATTTTCTGCAAGGCTGAAGGCCGAGGATATATCTGTTCCGCAGCAGACGATACCGTGATTTGCAAGGAGGACAGCATTGCTGTCCTTGCAGTATTCGGGAGCCGTAAGGGCAAGCTTCTTTGAACCAAAGAGACAGTACGGCGCACAAGGAACCTCAGGAGCACCTGCAGAGCCTATTGCAAAATGTACAGCCTTTAACGGCATGTTAAGGACTGCAAAAGCTGTGCAGTATATGGAATGAGTGTGAACTACAGCTGAAATATTCGGTTTTTTCTTATAAAATTCTGCATGGAGAGAAGCTTCGCTTGAAGGCTTTCTGCATCCGTCAATAACATTTTCATCTAAATCAAGTATGACTATATCATTAGGAGTAGTTTCAAAATAATCGATTCCTGAAGGACTTATAGCCATATAACCGCTTTGTCTGTCAAGAATGCTCAGGTTTCCGCTTGTGCCGGGACAAAGACCGGCATTACTCATTTTCTTTCCGAATTCTACAATGAGCTCTCGCTCCTTTTTCATAAGCATAGATTTATTACCTCAATTCATTTATAAGTTGTTCTCCGAATTATGCCGGATTTGAACTCTTACTTTGAACGTATTCAACAGTTCGACTCTGTTTATAGGATCAAGTATAAACAAAGATATTATTTACTCTTCAAATAAAGCTTTCCCGGATAATAGCTTTCTCATCAGGTTTGTAATTTTCTTTTTATCAGCAGCGGAAAGCTGTGAAAACAGAGACATTGCGTAATAGCTGTCAGGAGGAACACTGTCAGCGACAAGCTGCTGGTTGTTCTGATCAGTTTGATAAACAGTTTTGCTGTTGTTTACAGATGAAGGTTCGGCAAGGCTTATGCCGGAAGGATGTTTTTGCACATCGAATCCCATGAGCCAGGCTTCGGAAACACCTAAAGCCTCTGCAATAATGGTAAGCTTTGCCTGTCCGGGCTCAGTCTTTCCGGAAATGTATTGTGAAAGGTCACTTCTGGACAGCTTCATATTATATTTTGCACATATCGGAGCTGCCATCCTGATAATATCAGCCTGAAGAATATTCATTTCATCCATTAATTCGGCAAGTCTGTCCGCTGTTGTTGCTTTTTTGCTTAAGATCTTCATTGAGAATCCCTCTTTTCCTTAAATCATATTAATATGACTCAAGTATAAATTCAAGAAATTATTCATTAAAATTGAACAAATTCAAAGTTTTTGGAATCGTTGGATATGTATCTTTGATTAAATATGAAAAGGGCGAAAATTTTAGAGATGTTGAATAAGTAATGAAGAATAAGTTTAAACAAGCCTGGTGGTGTTGACACTTAAAAAATGAAGTGATACTATAAAAATGTTCAATGATATTGAACAAACGATCATCATTGAGAGCAGGGGTAACGCTTATATGAGGTATGACTACGGAAAACTGAAGGGCAGGATAGTTGAGGTTTACGGCAATCAGAAGGTATTTGCAGAAGCAATGGATTGGTCTGAACGCACCTGCAGCTTAAAGCTCAGCAATAAGGTATTCTGGAAGCAACCGGAGATAACGAAGGCGGTTGAACTGCTTAATATCGAGCATGATGCCATACAGGATTATTTTTTCAGACATTTAGCCTGATTGATATAGACTGTTACATCTAAAATAAATGTAATAATATAAATCGAATGAGTATAAACTAAAAATTAATTAATATTGAACAGTGTTAATTATTATAATTGGACATGACTTTAAAGGTCGTGTCTTTTTGTTTTTTATAGAATTATTTCAAATGCAGGCTTATATATTGATAATAACTATAACTGCATATATGATTATCACATAATAAGTGGTTATAATAATTTGCTTTAAAGATACTCGCATCTCAAATTTTAGTATATACTTAAAGTTAAATATATTTTTATTAGTTATGAGAGGACATTATGAAGCATAATCTGAGTTTTAAAGAGTATGTTTATGTGGCAAGTATGCTGTTCGGAATGTTTTTCGGTGCAGGTAATCTTATATTCCCTGTATTCATGGGACAGCTTGCCGGAAGCAATGTATGGGGCGCAATAGACGGCTTTCTGATTACAGGAGTAGGACTTCCGCTCTTAGGTGTTGCGGCTTTGGGCATAAGCCGCAGCAACGGACTGTTCGACCTTACATCAAAGATCAATAAACCGTTCGGAATGTTTTTTACAGTCGTGCTTTATCTTACAATAGGACCTTTTTTCGCAATTCCGAGATGTGCCACAACATCCTACACAGTAGGCGTTGAGCGTCTTCTGCCGGAGGCAAACGGAAGATTGTATCTTTTCCTTTTCACTGTTGTTTTCTTCGGCTTTGCACTCTATTTCTCGCTTCGTCCGGGAAAAATACTTGTATGGATAGGAAAGGTACTTAACCCTTGCTTCCTTGCATTCCTCGGAGTTCTTTTAATAGTTTCACTGCTTTCACCTACAGCACATATTATGGAGGTGGCTCCTTCAGGGGCATATGTGGATAAGGCATTCTTTACGGGATTTCTTGAGGGCTATAACACAATGGATGCACTTGCCGGACTTGCTTTCGGAATTGTTGTTGTTAATGTTATAAAGGGGCTTGGCATTGAAGAACCCGGAGAGGTAGCTGTTAATACTGTAAAAGCCGGAGTATTCAGCTGCTTATTTATGGCAATCATATACATCGCTGTAACTGTAATGGGTACACAGAGCCGAGGCGTATTGGAAACTTCGGAAAACGGAGGTATTGCGCTCTATCAGATCGCACAGTATTATCTCGGAGGTTTGGGTGCATTCGTGCTTGCGGCAACCGTAACATTGGCATGTCTTAAGACAGCAGTCGGTCTTATTACAAGCTGTTCGGAGACATTTTCTACACTTTTCACAGGCGGTAAAGCCTATAAGAAATGGGTGGTTTTATTCAGCGGAATATCATTATTATTCTCAAACCTTGGACTTAACAGCATTATTAAGTTCTCAATCCCTGTACTTATGTTCCTTTATCCTTTGGCGATAGTTATAATTGTTCTGGCACTTTCTGCTAAGCTATACAGCCACGACAGACTTGTTACAAACAGTGCAATAGGCTTTACATTGGCAGCTGCGATTTATGAGCTTATCCGCAATTTGCCGGAAGAGGTTACAGCACTGCTTAACCTTGACGGCAGCATTAAGATGATAGGCGGAATTTTACCGTTTTCAGGAATAGGTCTTGGCTGGCTCTGTCCGGCTTTGATTGGGTATCTGATTGGTCTTATAATTCACTTTATGAGGAAAAGTAATGCCTGAGCGGTAAATATTCGTTTTTAGAAATGTTCTAAAAATAATGCATATTAATAATATATAATAATGGATTTATTCTAATTTTAATGATATAATAAAGATATCAAAAATAAAGTATATACAGTTTAAATCTTAAGGATATTCGGATAAAATATTATTAACAGACATGGCTGTATACAAAATAGTTTTTGGCGTTTTATTTTTATAAATATATTATTAAAAGAAGGGAGAATTAACAATGAAATATGTATGTACAGTATGCGGATGGGAATATGATGAAGCAAAGGGATATCCTGAAAAGGACATAGCTCCGGGAACTCTTTGGACAGACCTTCCTGCTGATTTCGAATGTCCTCTCTGCGGAGTAGGAAAGGATCAGTTTGAAGCTGAATAATTATAATCACATTACCCGTTATCGGTTATAAAGCCGGTAGCGGGTTCTTTAGATTATTTACTCATGTAAATATCATTATGAAGATTGACACCTTTATGTGGTGTTGATCTTTTTTAATCTCCGGATTTTCTGATTTTACAAAAGCTTTATAAATTGATTTTTAACCGGCAGTAATCCCCTATAACGCTGATTTTAAGCCATAAAACCCGTACTTTACATAAATTTTACATTTCTGTGATAAACTGCTTTACATAAATAAGATATAAATTTTAAAAAGAGGTGAGGCAGATGATTTATTGTGTTGAAGATGATAACAGTATCAGAGAGCTGATGGTATACACTCTTAAGGCAGGCGGTATAGAAGCAGAAGGCTTTACGGACAGCGTGCCGTTTTGGGCTGCAATGAAGCTTAAAAAGCCGGAACTTATCATATTGGACATAATGCTTCCGGGAGAAGACGGCCTCAGCATACTGAACAGACTTAAAAGCTCACCGATCACAGAAGATATTCCTGTTATTCTGGCCACAGCAAGGGGTACTGAATATGATAAGGTCATGGGACTTGACAAAGGAGCCGATGATTATCTTGCAAAGCCTTTTGGCATGATGGAGATGGTTTCAAGAGTTAAAGCCGTGCTTCGCCGTACCGGAAAAAAACAGACCGAGAGGATATTAACCTGCGGTGATATAAGCATGGATATAGGCAGACATATAGTAAATGTCGGCAGATCCGAGATCATACTTACGTTAAAGGAATTTGATCTTCTTAAATTATTCCTGGAAAATCCAATGCAGGTATTTACCAGAGATCAGCTCTTGTCCATAGTCTGGGGAACTGACTACATGGGGGAAACCAGGACTGTTGATGTTCATATCGGTACGCTCAGAACGAAATTGGGAGAAGCAGGAAGTGTGATCAAAACGGTAAGAGGCGTAGGCTACAGATTGGATCAGGAAGCAGCAGAAGGCTGAGTTTAGGCGAACAGCGCACATGCCTCAATGGAATAATCCTGGCATTCCGTGTCAATTACTGTAATGACAACAGTTCAAACAGAAAAGAGATGTTTTGTATGAACAAAAAAATATTTAAATCGATATGCTTTGCAACGCTTACGGTATTTATAGCAACACTTATCCTGATAATGGGTGCGCTTACAAGCTATTTTACAAATTCACAGAAGAGACAGCTTAAAAATGAGACGGATCTCGCAGCGCAGGGAGTAATGCTTAACGGCAAGGAATACTTTGAAGGTTTGGACGAGAAAACGGACTATCGTATTACCTGGGTGAATGCTGACGGAAGCGTTATTTATGATAATGAAGCCGATCCTGAAAAAATGGAGAACCATCTGGAAAGAGCTGAGATCAAGCAGGCATTTGAGACAGGATACGGCGAAAGTGCAAGATACAGTTCAACCTTATCGGAAAAGCTTTTGTATTCAGCAAGACGCCTTCCGGACGGAACCGTTTTAAGACTTTCATTTGCTCAGAGTACGATATGGACACTTCTTATGGGATTTGCAGCTCCGATATGCGGAGTGGCAATGCTTGCGATAGTAATGTCACTGTGTCTGGCAACGAGTCTTTCTAAAAGGATCATTGAGCCTATAAACACTCTGGATCTGGATGAGCCGATGAAAAATGAAATATATGAAGAGCTTGAGCCTTTGATGAAGCGCATAGATGTTCAGCAGAAGCAGCTAAAGGCAGACAGAGCGGCACTTGAAAAAACAGAGCAGATAAGACAGGAATTTACAGCAAATGTTTCACATGAGCTTAAGACTCCGCTGCAGGCAATCTCAGGCTATGCGGAGCTTATAAAAGCAGGAATAGTCAAGCCTGAGGATATTAAGCCGTTTGCTGAAAAGATATATTCCGAGTCGCACAGACTGAGCACTTTAGTAGAGGACATTATAGACCTTACAAAGCTTGATAACGGCGGATACGGCTATCAGTGGGAAGAAACAGATCTTTACAGAATAGCTGAAAATGTTATAGACAGTCTTGAATCCGAAGCTGAGACCCAGCATGTAAAGCTGAATCTTGAAGGAAGCAGCACTAAGCTTTACGGAGTAGCTCAGCTATTGCACAGCATAGTTTATAACCTTTGTGATAATGCAATTAAGTATAATCATGAAAACGGAGAGGTGAATATTAAACTTGCAAAGGATGCGGACAGAGTTGTGCTTACCGTAAGCGATACCGGAATAGGTATTCCGAAGGAATGCATTGACCGTATTTTTGAACGCTTCTATCGTGTTGATAAGAGCCGTTCAAAGGAAGTCGGCGGTACAGGACTCGGACTTTCGATAGTTAAGCATGCCGCACTTATTATGAATGCTGATGTAAGCCTTGACAGCAAAGAAGGCAAAGGAAGTACATTTACGATCAGCTTTCCAGAAGGAAACTAAGAATTAACAGTATAGAAAAAAAGAGGGCTAACGGGTAATTATATGGACATTTTTGACATTTTAAATCTTATAGGTGGTCTTTCACTGTTCCTCTTTGGTATGAATCTTATGGGACAGGCACTTGAAAGACGTGCAGGAAGCTCACTTAAGATGCTGGTTGCCAAGATGACTACGAACAGGTTTACCGGACTTATTACAGGACTGGTAGTTACTGCAATAATACAGAGCTCGTCAGCTACGACAGTCATGGTAGTCGGCTTTGTAAACTCCGGAATAATGACATTAAAGCAGGCAATCAATGTCATAATGGGAGCAAACATAGGAACTACCGTAACAGCATGGATATTAAGTCTTGCAGGCATTGAAAGCAGCAATGTTTTCATGAGACTTTTAAAGCCAACTTCATTTACACCGATGCTTGCTCTTATAGGTATCGTGTACTATATGTTCTCAAAAAGAGATAAGAAAAAGGACACCGGACTTATCCTTTTAGGATTTGCGGTGCTCATGTACGGTATGGAGGCAATGTCTTCATCTGTATCGGGACTCAGCGAGGTGCCGCAGTTTGCACAGCTTTTCCTGCTCTTTAAAAATCCTATCCTTGGCGTCCTTGCCGGTGCGACACTGACCGCAATAATACAGTCATCCTCAGCCTCAGTCGGAATACTTCAGGCTCTTGCAACTACCGGAGGCATCAGCTACGGAGCCGCAGTTCCTATAATCATGGGACAAAACATAGGAACCTGTATTACAGCTATCCTTTCATCCTTCGGAACAAATAAAAATGCCAAAAGAGCAGCTGTTGTGCACCTTTCCTTTAATATAATAGGAACTCTTGTATGGCTGAGCGTATTCTGCATAGTTAAACTGCTGTTTGCCCCGGCACTTTTTGATCAAAGTGCGGACATGTTTGGTATAGCTGTAGCACATTCTATATTCAACGTGCTTTGCGTAGTTCTTTTGTTCCCTATGGCAGGAGCTTTAGAGAGACTTGTATGCCATATCGTTCCGGATAATGAAGAGCCTGACACCATCACAAAGCTTGATGAAAGACTTCTTTCTGCACCTGCACTCGCACTTGACCAGTGCAGAAATCAGCTCATAAAGATGTCCGCTTATTCACTTGAAGCAATGCGTGACGGATTATCTTGTATTACACGCTACGATGAGGATAAAATAAATAATATAAAGAAGCTTGAGGATAAGACGGATCATTATGAGGATCTGCTCAACAATTATCTTATAAAGCTAAGCTCAAGGCAGATAAATGAGGATGATTCTGCCACAGCAGCTAAATATCTCAAGCTAATAGGAGATTTTGAGCGTATAGCCGATCACGGTCTTAACATGGCTGATTCGGCAGACGAGATAACGGACAAGAAGCTCAGCTTTTCTGTTGAGGCAAACAGGGATTTAAGGGTTATTTTTGATGCTGTCATCGAGATAATGGGACTTGCAGAAAAGGCATTTAAGGATAATGACATGTCAGCTGCATTTTCAGTAGAGCCTTTGGAGCAAAACATTGACCTTCTCAAAGAGGAGATAAGATCAAGACATATCATAAGACTTCAAAAGGGCGGCTGCTCGGTCGATTCAGGCTTTGTGTTAAATGATATTCTGACCAATCTTGAGAGAGTGGCAGATCACTGTTCAAATATAGCTGTATGCATCATAGAAAGCAAAAACAACAAACTTGATATGCATGAAGCACTCAGAGAAATGCGCACAGATGATGAAAACTACAGAGAAAAATTCAGAGAATACGGAAGAAAGTACAGACTCAGCGCATTTTGATGAGGTTTAGCTGCAAATTTTTTTAATTTGTGTATGATAAGAGCCGCATTTGCGGCTTTTATTTGTTATAATAAAGTAATGAAATTGTATATTTTTGATTTTTCCATTGGCGCAGCATTATATCTTATATTTATCACCTGCGTCATAGGTCTTTGCATGGGAAGCTTCTTAAATGCATGGGCGTGGCGAGTCGCTAATAATGAGAGTATTGCTAAGGGAAGGAGCCATTGTCCGGAATGCGGACATGTTCTAAGGGCTACAGATCTTGTACCGCTTTTCAGCTGGCTATTTTTAAAGGGGCGCTGCCGTTACTGCGGAGCATCAATACCAAAAAGATATCCACTGACAGAGCTTATTTGCATGTGTCTTTACTTAAGTATCGTATTAAGATTTGGCTTTACTATTGATACACTGCGCTTTATACTTGTAGGCAGCCTTTTATTTACTGTATCGCTTGTAGATATCGATATAATGGAGATACCTGACGGTATGCTGATAGGTATGGCCGCCGCATCACTTTTGAGACTTTTAGAAGGAACGGCAGTTTTAAAGGAAATGCTGACAGGCTTTTTAGCTGTTTCAGTACCTTTACTTATAGTTGTACTTATTATGGAGGTGATACTTAAACGCACAGCTATGGGAGGCGGAGACATTAAGCTTATAGCGGTGCTGGGGCTTCACTTCGGAGCGCTTAAGACACTGCTTTTACTGATAATAGCATGCTTTACGGGACTTATATTTGCAGCATTTTATAACAGTAAAAATAAAACAAACAAGGCATTTCCGTTCGGACCGTCCATTGCCATAGCAGCATGGATCACGGCACTTATAGGAGAGCCGATAATAAATATGTATCTTTCACTGTTTATTTAATCTGACAGTGATATTAATAAACAAAAATCGGGTGAACTGATGAAGAATTTGATAGGTATACAGTTTGACAGTAATGAGATCTGCCTTTCCCAGTTTGACGGAAAGGGACTTCGCATGTATTCAGAGCGCATGCCGGAGAATCTCGTAAAGAATGATCAGATAGTATCACAGGAGACATTTTCATCATTTTTAAAGGATATCAAACGCAGGGGGCATTTTACAGGCCGCGCCTGTGCTCTTGTGCTTCCGTTAAGTACGGCATATTTTAGGATCATTTCAATGCCGGCCATGTCTGATCAGCAGTTAAGACTTAATCTTCCTTATGAATTTAAGGACTATGTCGGAAGTGACAGCTTCAGATATAATTTTGACTATGCTGTAAGAAATATAGAGCTTGATGAGAACGGTGATCCGGTGACGATGGAGCTTATGGCTGCTGCGGCACAGAAGGAAACACTTGATAACTATGCCGCCGTTCTGAAGAAATCAGGCCTTAAGCTTAAGGAAGCGATACCGACGGAGATGGCTCTCCTTAATATTGCAAGAAGAGCGGTTAAGGACGGAGCTAAGCTTGATAAGGAAGAATGCATCTGCAACATAGGCATGAATTCCACGATACTCGGCATTATAAAGGACGGGGAGCTTTCTGCATTTAAGGTCATTGATATAGGCTGTGAGCAGATAGACAGCATCATTGCAGAGATATATGGCATAGATCCGTTCCTTGCAGCAAGCTACAGAGCATCAAACTATGAAAATGTTCTGGATAATGACAGATGCCGTTCTGTATATGACAGACTCGGCCTTGAGATAACAAAAACTATCAACTTCTTTAGATATGAGAATCCTGATTCAGAGCTTAATAAGCTGACATGGACCGGAAGCAGTAAATGGATAGAAAATAAGATCGATCAGTCTCTCGATTATATCGGCTTTAAGCAAAGAAGCATTGAGGACTGGATGCCGGGCAAACCTGAGGATGATGAGCTTGCGGCACGCTGTGTGCTGGCTATAGGGGCGGTGAGCGCTGATGAATAAATTTTTTGAAAAGTTCAGAAAAGAAGAGAACATACAGAAGCTTCCGTCAAAGAGAAACATTAACCTCTATGTCAGAGAAAAGGACGGAAACAGCATTCAGGTAGTGCTTCCGCTTGCAGTATTTCTTATTATAGTGGTATTTGCAGTATACAGACTCGGAGTTGTTGACAGACTTGCAAAGTTAGCACAGCTGCAGCAGCAGAATTCTGCACTTAAGACACAGCTTGAGCAGCTTGACGAGAAAATCGCTGATTATGACGAAGTCTTAGAGGAATACAGGAGATTTACTACAAGCTACTTATCAGAGGATGAGGCAGGTCTTGTAGGCAGAGAGCGTATATTTGATATGCTTGATGAAAGCACGGACGGCATCGGAAGCATTACAAGCATCAGCATCGAAGGAAATCAGGTCGGTGTTATAGTTGACATGTCTTCATTAGAGGATATCGATACTATTCAGGACAGATTAAACAGCATGGTCAACATAGATGAGATCATGGTTTCAACAGCCAAGGGAACTAACAATATCGATGTCGAAGGCTATATCATCTTTACAGTCAAGGAAGAAGACGATGATGATGTATTGGCAGCAGGCTCAGTAAGCAGCCTTAGCGAAGAGGAAAGAGCCGCAAGATATGAAGAATATACCAATGCGGTCAAGGCAGCAAGAGAAGCTAAGGATAATGCCGATAAGGATGCCAATACCAAAAAGGCTGAGGCCGTGTACGGCGGTTCCTTAAGCGCAGTCAATAACAGCGTAGGAAGCGGCAGCAATGCTAATGCATCACAGAATGCCGGCTCTTTGCAGCAGTCAGGCGGAAACAAAGGAACAAACGGCAGCAATGTCGAGGTACAGAATATCGGCGGAGATACAGTTATCATAGGATCAAACCCGGACAGCGCACCTCAGGGCTTTGCAACACTTGAGGAAGGCATGGCAGCATTACAGGGAGCGGGACAATGAACAGAATAATATCTATAAGAGAGCTGGCACTGCTTGGAATTCTGATCATACTTGCGGCATATTATTTTGTCGTTCAGGGACCGGTTGCAAGTGAGACATTAAATCTTGCCAATCAGAGAGCTGATCTGCAGAGCGAGATAGACGTAGCATCAGCTAAGGCTATGCAGATGAACAAAATGCAGAGCGAGCTTGATGTAATATACGAAAAAGCAGGCGGTGATCCTCAGTCACTTGCCACATACAGCAATAATAAGGTGTTGCTTCAGGAACTTAATGTCTATATGGATATGGCAGATGAGTTCGACATAAGCTTCGGAGACGAGACTATCACCGACAGCGTTATGCGCAGAGAAATTACCATTAATTACAAGACACAGTCCAAAGAAGCTGCGGAATATATTGCACAGCTCATAGAGGACAGCAAAAACACATATCTCATAACAGGCTTCAACACAAGCTGTGATGAGCAGAATACTCAGTGGAGCTCTACGCTTTCACTTGTAAACTATGAGTATGTAACAAGTAAACAGGAGGCAGCGCTGAAAGCCAGGAAGAATCCGGGCAGCAGCAATGCTAAAACTGCAGATGATCAGACCTCGGTATTAGAGAGTCTGGCAGGAGAAGTAAGTAAATAAACAAGATGATCAATAAACTAAGATCCCGCAAGGGTTATTCCTTCGCAGAGCTTCTTATTGTTATCGCTATCATTGCGATAATAGGAGCAATCTCTATCGGGGGAATATTCAGTCAAATAAAGAGTATTAGACAGATGAAGCTGGACACAACTGCCCGGACTATCTATACTGCGGCTCAAAACAGACTGACAGAGCTGTATTCTTCAGGGGATACAGCTCGTTTTAGTGATGTCATCAAAAGAAATACTATCCCGGGAGACTGGGATGACGGAACCACAAATGGCAGTACCTGGAAGAACGGAGAGACTCTTACCATAGTAAGATCTGATAAGAATTGGACAAAGGCAGCGACCGGAACTGACATTTTCGAAAGTGATTCAAACAGCAATACAGAGCTTAAGAGACTTATTCTTCCTGAGAATGCTGTCAGTGAAGAAATTTATAACAACAACTGGGTCATAGAATTTAATCCTGAAAACGGTTATGTATACGGTGTATTCTACAGCGAGGACGACGATCATACACCTGACAAGTTCTATGATGAACCGGACGGCAGCAGCATTTCAACAACGGATACCGATGCCATAAGACAGAGCAAGGCGAATCGTATAAACAATACCGATGCAAGAGTCGGATATTACTTCGGTAATTTCAGCATTACAGAAGGTTCAAGCACAGAGGATATTAAAAACTATATCTCCTGGGACAGCGGTTCTGCTTTATCCGGAGCGAACTCTGAACAGCTAAAGCTCAACTTTGTAACTGAGCTTCCGCAAAAGCTTATTAATAAAAAGGTCAACTACTATATAACCATTACAGGAAAGACCAGTGAAAGCTCTTGCAGCTATGAGCTTATTGGCTTAATGGGCGGAAATACCAAGAGAACAAAGAGCTTGATCATAGACAGACTCGTAACTGAGGATACTATAGGAACGGAAAATGATCTTTCGTTCTATACTAATTTCTGCTCCGGTAAGGCTCCGAGCGTACAGCAAAGCTCTGCGGATAAGGGGCAGACTATAAGCTATGTACCGGGATCAAAAACAGGCAATTTTATTCCGGGTGAGGATCTTGAGATAAGCTTCAAGGTCACAGGCACAAACGAATCCGACAATATTAATTCACCTATGCCTGATGTCAAGGTTGTCAACAGCTTGTTTGCAGACGGTACAGACACCTCAAATAAGGACGCAACTGCAAAGATTTCCTGCGGAAGGCATTTGCAGAATCTTGACGCAACCACATCACATATCGGTGAAGCTATTCCGAATACAAAAAGCGGAGTTAAAAAGCTCAGCTTTGTTTCTGCTGTTCAGACAGAGAAAATTGATTTTACCGATGAAGGAAAGTTTAGCTGGAAGAAAATATACGGAAACAGAAAATTCTCACCAATAGAAAGCACTGACAAGGGCTTAAAAAGCTATGACGGAGCTAACTATATAATTAACGGTATAGATATAGGAAACTATCCGAAGTCGAATGATTCAGTAAATGCAGGTTTATTCGGCGTTTTCTACGGAAGCGAGCTTAAGAACATAACGCTTACAGGTCTAAAGGCCAACGGCAGCAATAACCTTAATGCCGGCGGATTAGCGTCAAAGTTGGGTTCTGACAGTGATGCCTGGGAGGGAAAAGGTAAGCCTGTAACCATTTCTAACTGCAAGGTCTATCTTAATACCTCCGATTATGACGGTAAGGATGAAAGCTATGCCTTTATAAAATCAGAAAACAGCTCAGGAGGCCTTGTCGGGGTTGCAAATGTTAATACTGAAATCATTAACAGCTTTGCATCAACAGTTATAAGGGCCGGTATTGACCCGGTCGTTGCTACCAGCACGGACGGTAAAGGTGCAGGCGGACTTATAGGCTGGGTAAAACGAAGATTTATTATTAACGGTTCATATGCAGACTGCTACATTTCAGGAAGACGAATAGGCGGTCTTATCGGATATACGGCAGGAGGCGATAACGCAAAAAGCAAGATAATAGGCTCCTACAGTGCCGGCTTTGCAATATTTGAAAATGATACAGAGATGGCTGCAGGCTTCGTAGGTTCAGGAGAGACTGCTACAACGATTTCAGATATCATAGGCTCTTATACAGTATTTGATACCGGCAGCAGCTACAACGTAAGCGCACATCAACATCAGTACAGTACTGTAGCTACAAGTTATCCTAATTTTACAAACGTTTATTACTGTAATAACAGCAAAAAAAATATGGGCGGTGTAGCTGTAGCATCAGCTAAGCTCAAGAGCACAGGTACAGACGGAGTTCTTAATGAGCTTAATAATGCACTTAACGACTGTGCAGAGGCTAAAAGCATATTTGAATTTGATACCAAGGCAGAAAACAGCAGACCGTACAATTTAAAGAGCGGCCTTGCTCTTAAGGTATACGAATATCCGCATATAAAGAGCAATTCAAAAATAACTGTTCATTACGGAGACTGGGCAGACAAGGACTTCAAATCAGGAGCGCTTGTTTATTTCGAGAACTATTCTGATGGAAAATATGAAAAATGGGGATTCTACGGCAATAGCTCAGATACGCTGTATAAGGATACAGTTGTTAATGAAAACAACAATATAAGTGTCATATCGGATGGATATGCACTTGTTTATGATGCCGATGCATATAGCGATACTGCTCCTTTAAGTATTACATTTAACGGAAATACCTATGACAGAAGCGCACTTACCAAGGTTACAGTTGAGGCCAGCCAGCTTGCATTTACAACAACTGACGGCTGGAACGATAAGACCGTACTGCTGTTGCTTCCTGATGCAATAACGAATGCCGGACTTAAGACTGACGGCAGCGGAGACATAGATACAGGATATTTAATAGATCATTTCTATAAGAGAATATCAGTTGTAAACGGAAGTACTACAGATTATTACTTCTTCAATCCGCACTTTGCAAAGTCTGTCAATAAGGCAGAAAATGATTCGGCAGCACAGCTGATACCTATGGCGGACGAAAGAATTTATATAAGATCTGCAAGACAGCTGTATCTGCTCAGTAAGTTCTACGATGCCTACAATAAGACCGGTGATGTAGAGGGAAGGAACTTCTATCAGGAGCTTGACATTAACTATAAAAATTATAATTGGGCGAGCGCAAGTCCGGGATATACAAGCCTTACTGATATCGGAAAAAACAGAGTGCAAAGTTCTATAGCTGACGGAAGCAGCGAGGATGAAAGCTTCAGATCCGGATATAACGGCAGAGGCCATATTATCACCGGATTCTCCATACACAGTACTGGTAACAGCTTATATTCAGGACTTTTCGGACTTGTAAAGGGAGGAAAGCTTGAAAATATCGTCATAGCGGCCGATTACAGCAGTGCTGATAAGTTCAGCATTACTAACATAAAAGCCGCACAGAATAACGGTGAAAAAGCATATCTCGGTATGCTTGCAGGATATATTGACAGTGCAAGTACAGTGACAAACTGTGCTGCAGCAAGCTATAGCATAAGCGGTTACGCATACGGAAATTCAGATGTCTATGTCGGAGGACTTGTAGGCTATAACGAAGGAACAATAAGCAAATGCTCAGCAGATGTTCCGCTTATTGAGGTGTTCTCAAACGGAACCTCCGATGCCTACACCGGAAGCTTTACTGCTTATAATTCAAGAAGCGGAGAAATCATAGACTGCTACGGCCTCGCATATATAGATGCGGGAACCTCGAATACCTCCGGAGAATTTAAGCTCGGAGGCTTTGCCGGCATCAACAACGGTAAGATAGAGGGCTCTTACTGTGCTGCTGCATATACCAGCAGCAATTTAAGCAGCGGCAATATAAGTGCATTCAGTCAGGGTATTACCGGAACCATGGAAAGATGCATGTATCTTAACGGAGGAAACTACTACTATGTAGACAGTGTTCGTCCATATAATTATGATACAGATTCAAACCTTCCGGCACAGTCTGCTACAAGCGCTCAGCTTATAGAACTTATTGATGTCAGTGATACTACTACCTATACCTTGGAAAATGATTTAAGCACTGCTTTTGGAAATGCTGAGGATTCATTTTATCATGCATGCACCAATAATGATAATTCCGTAAAATATCCATATCCTGCTGTCGTTACTAAGAACGACGGAACAAGAGTGCATTACGGAGAATGGGCGTATGATTCAAGCTTCGGAAGAATGGGCTTTATCTATTGGGAACATGAAGAAAAAGGCTCAAACAACGGATATCATTTTTATATGATAGATGACGAGGGTAATGAGTATTCTACACTTTGTGAGTCTCATGATGACGGAGGTGTCATAACTGCTTATGGCTACGGATTTTACTATAAGCCTGAAAATGCATCGGATTCAGGTCCTTCAGCATACTGGGATAATGTAAATCTCGGGAATAAGTCACGCTTTGTCAATGCTAAGGATGCAACAACAGATTCCATTTGTGTAGGTGCAGCTAAAAATGCATTTGAAAAGCAGTTTGGCGGAAGCTATAAATTCGAGCTTTACAGAACTACTGAAAGCGGTGTAACGCCTGAAACACTAAATACAAGCAGACAGAAAGCAGATGACGGCGGAATGTTCCTTATCGGAGATTCAGCCTATGCTTCGTGTACTCTTAATTACGGAACAAAGGAAATTCAATATATTTTCACACCATTCTTCGGAAAGAGCATGGTCTTACTTGGTGCGGATGAAATTACTACCCCTGATGAAGCAAAGGCGAAGCTCGGACACGGAACAGGCTATGGTGCAGATGGCAAACCATCAAAGGAAAATGGATTCCCATTTGAGATAAGATCTACCTCACAGCTGCAGAACATAAACTGGAGATGGGATAAGCTTAATGCAACGACTGAGGTGACGTCAGCTGATATTGGTTCTGAAACAAATGAATCGATTATAGGTGGATATAAAAAAGTTTGGAATTGGTGGAAAAGTGAATGGGAATGGCAATGGGTTGATAACTGTTACAAATCAAGAGAAACTGAAGACCACTACACATATCTATCTTGGTTTGCTGCTTTTCATCCAGGTTATAATGAAGAAGTTAGATATAATAGTAATTATGTTCATAATTTCTATTGGGCACAAACACACGATACAAATGGATCAGGTAATATTTTTACTCCTATAGGAAGTCTTTATGATAATAAAGACACAGTTGAGGATTGGATATATGATACCTTTTCACAACCATATACAGCATATTTTAACGGTTATTTTGACGGCAGATCATATAAGATTCAGAATATAAGTATTAACAGTAAGTCCCAGACTGCAGGACTTTTTGGAACTGCGGTATGCGCAAATCTTCAGAATATTATCTTGTATTCAGATTCTAATAATAAGATAAGTGCCAATGCAGACGGAACTAACTGGTACAGTCTTGGCAGTCTTGTTGGCTTTGCAGCTCAGGGTGTTGTGAAAAACTGCGCTTCAGCAGGCTATACTATAGAAAACAATAGAACCAAAGCAGGCCCAGGAAATGCCAATATAGGAGGACTTGCAGGCTTCTGCGGTACGAATATAGTTAACTGTAGCTCAGTTAATGATATTGTAATAAAAAGCATATATCAGAAAAAAGAGAATCAGGCTATATGCGTTGGCGGCATGGTTGGTATATGCCCCGGAAATATATCAGGAAGCTACTGTGGAGGAAGTATCAGCAGTGATGAAACTTCAAATGTAGATATATATATAGGCGGAATTGTAGGAGGCGAATGGTTCAAGGCACAGGGACTTGATAAGCTTACAAATTTTGGAACATTAGAGAATGGCATTGGACATCTTTCATCATATATTAAACCTCAGCCGGAAATATATAATAGCTACACATATATGAGTCTGCCTAAGGTTGCTGACGATGTCAAAGTAGTAAGACCGATAGCTACAGTTGGAGATTTAAATGATAGCAGTGCTGCTGATGTAGAAACGATATTAATTAAGAATTGCTATTATTATCGTGAATATGCAAATGATGAAACAATAGTAATTAAACCAACTAAGTTTGAAAATAAGGGAAAGTATGACATTCAATACTTAAATGCCTACGGTACTACCATTCCTGACGGAAATCTGCTGAATGTGATGGCATTAAGCTATGATAATATGAAAAACGGTCACCTGTTAAACAGCCTTAAGGTCGGAGAACCGGGCTTTGCGAATGTAACCACTACAGAAAACGGCGGAGCAAGGATTGACGGAAAGTACAGCTTCCCGGGTGCTGATAAATTCCTTAAAGGTGAGAACTACCCATTCCCGGCTATCGTAACTCAGGAAAATCCATTCTATGATGCAGACTTCCCTATGTCAGGCGAGGCGAAAAATGTCTATGTTCATTACGGTGCATGGCCACTTAGCGGCGGCTTGTTCACTGATATCAAGTCGGCGGAGATAGATTTGCTTACTTCAGATACCGGAACGCAGGATATTGCTGTTAAGTATTATCAGGATGGTAATCTTGTTGATATGACAGCTGCTCCAAGTGTATCAACCTCAAGCGGTAATTTTGATACTGTAAGATGCAGCTTTGTGCAAATGACCGATGTAAAGGAACCGGGAAAGAGATATTATACACTTAAGGTACAGGGACTTTCAGAAGGCTATGAGACATTAACCATAAGCTATAATTCAGAAGGAATCGATTATACAAAAGAGCTTGAGATATCAGTAACAGCCGAAATGTCTGTGGAGATAAATGCGCGAGATCCTAAGAATGCCACTCTTTATGGAGGAGAATCGGTTGAATATGTAATAACAGCCAAAAATAAGAACGGTGATGAAATCCCAACGACATTAGCTAACTGGACTGTTGGTTACCAGAATATTGAGTCCAAGAATAAGGTACAATGTGAGCTTTCAGAGGAAACAGACAGCACCGGAAAGAAGCTTAGCATTTTTTTAAAGGTTACCGGACGAAATGAAGGCGAGGCAAGAGTGATTGTTTCAAGTAAGGATATATATCCTCGCTGGGATAGCGATAGCTTAAAGAACACCAAGCCGGTCAATGCACGATACAAAATGCTTGAGCTTGAGGTTATGACACGTCCAGAAGGAGCAGCACAGTCCGTAAGTGTAATGCTTTATGCTGATGATGAACGTCTTGATGCAGGAGGAAATCATAATGTAAATGTTTCTTATGCTAAGGCAGTAGATGATAACAGTACAGCAAAGGCCAATCTTGATTATTGGACAAGCATGGTTAAAAATGATGCTTCGATAAACAGAGGAAGAAGCTTTGCCGGCTGGGTATTAGATAACGGAGAGTTACTTACTTCTGATGCAATGCTTAAATCTTCAGTTAAGGCTTCTGCTGCATGGAAATGTGCTGAAATTACGTTTTATGACAAAATCGGAGCTAACGGAAGCTATGCAAAAGCAGGTACACTTTGTTACCTTGACGGAGCATTTTATACAGATAACACATTAACTGTTCCGGCAGTAAATGCACTGGCACACAAGGAACCTGTGGGTATCGATACATTCAGCGGATATTGGACTGAGCCTGACGGCGGTGAGCCTATAACCGATTCCGAAGGACACTTTATTACGGACAGCGGTGATACTGTTCCGACAAAGGTTTATGCGAGATACGATGTTTCTGCGGATGAAATATTTGCATTAATGTCTGCGGCCAGCATGGCAAGGGCAGAAGCTGTCGCAATTGCGACAAATGACATAATAGATACAGCTGATGCTGATAGCTTAGCTGCAGCAGAAAATGCCGAAGATAGTACAATTGATGCAGATACTAATTCAGCGGAGAGTTCTTTGCCAAACTCCGAGAATGGAGAAGGTATAGGACCGGCAGGCCCGGGCGGAAGCATTTCAAACGAAGCAAGAGTTATTTACCATAATAATGTCGGTACTTCAGGGCCATCTGTACAGAGCTTTAATGGTGCAGACAGCAATGCAGCTGATACTATGAATGAAGGCATAGATAATGCTGACAATGACATTATGTCAGAGACTATAGACGAAGCTATAGAAGTAATGTCTGATGAAGGCAGTAACTCAGTGCGTTCTATAATCGATCCGGAAGTGATTACAGACGAGGATATTACATACGGTACAGAGAATGATTAAATGTATCAAAAACAAAATATCGGAGCAAAGAGGGGCATCACTTGCGATGGCTCTCTTTGCACTGATTGTTGTCACCGTAGTTTCTGTAATAATGCTAAATTCTGCATTGTCAAACATCGGAAGAGTAAAGCGTAACCAGCAGGCAGAGCAGAATTATCTGACTGTGAGCTCAGCGGCAAAGCTAATGGAGGAATGTCTGGTTGGCATCAGCATTAACTATAAGGAAATAGATGATAGTGATAAGTCAGATTCAACCATAAATTTAGATTTTAAGGATAAATATACCAAAGCAGGCAGAGATAATCCTTTAAAGGCTGAGCTTATAGACTGGTTTCATGACAATATGAATAAAGCGGCTCCGCTCGGAGGCTCAAACGGCACCGGCGGCTCAAAGGGCATAAATTACATTATTAAAGCAGATGCTGCTGCATCGGATGGTGTCCTTGATGACGTCCTTGTTACAGTAAGGCTTTCAGGTGTGGAAAATGCAAACGGATCAGGCTTTTTGGGTATTCGTGAGAATGATGGCGAAATAGGAACAACTCAGATAAATATGACTGTAGATCTGTCACTTAATAAAAGTGCCGGAAGTGAAAACTATAAGATGAACATCACACTTCCTTTTACATGTAATTGTTCTGTTACAAAAACGACAGAAAAAAGAACAAAGGAGGCGGTTGACGGGGGTACTGATACCTATACCGCAACCATAACTACAACAGAATGCAGCTTTATAAGCGGAAAAAACGCAAAGATATTAAGAGGAGCTTCATAACAGACAGATAATGGATTATTTAAGCAGAGAGAAAAAAAGAATAATCATTATGAACAGGAAAAATAAGGCTTGCTTTATAGGAAGGAAGCTTGGTTCAAAATGCGGTGAATCCATTACAGAGACATTGGTAGCTGTACTTGTAATGTCACTGGTATTTGTTGTGTTTTCAGGCTCTGTCGTTACATCTGCAAAGATCAATAAAAAAGCAGAAGACATGGTGACGGCGATAGATATGGACGAAGGTATCACACAAAAAAAAGATACCTCAGTTACGATACAAAGGGCTGAAAATGATTCCGATTCTGACGGTGTTTATGAGGTCGATAGCTCAGCGACTAAGTTCAGTGCTGATGCAAGCTTAAGCATCGAAAAGCATAAAAGAGGAACCTCTGACGTTACGGATAATTTCTGCTATTACGAATTAAAGTAAGCTTGATATTGTAGTAATTCGAGCTGAACTAAGGCAAATAGAACTTGGACAAACTGAACACAGATGGACTCAACTAAAAGATGAGAAAAAGAATAATTGAAAAACTGAAAAGCAATAAGGGCATAAGTCTTACGGAGCTACTGGTCACACTTATTTTTTGTCTGATGACCTTTGCTCTTGTTTGCTCTGCCATGCAGGCTTCTTCAAGAGAGCTTAAGCGTGAGACTACAGTGTCGGAGTCCAAGATCCTTTGCAGTACACTGACTATAGCAATTCAGGATAAGCTCAGATATTCCTACAATATTGATGGAACCAATCTGGATAACCTGACATTTACATATGATAAAAATAAGGATGAGAGGTTTAATAAGGCTAAGTTTGTAAACAAAAACGGCAAAATCGTAATCAGCGTTGGAAGCGGCAGTGATGAGCAGATGATCGCTTTAGCACCTGATTCAGCTTATACTCAAGGGATAAAGGCAGAGCTTACCGAGTTGACATTTTCAGCTGCAGGAACTGCAGGAAGCGGTCCTTCAAAGAATGCTGTGTTTAAGGGCAAGGTTAAAGTTATGGATGCCGCCGGAAATGAGCTTTCAAGCCAAAGCTTTG
This sequence comes from uncultured Lachnospiraceae bacterium, assembly GCA_934438085.1. Taxonomy (GTDB): domain Bacteria; phylum Bacillota; class Clostridia; order Lachnospirales; family Lachnospiraceae; genus Avilachnospira. Next base: position 176,630 of record CAKSBC010000001.1, on the reverse strand, counting down.
CTGTGGAAGCATTGAACTCTGATATAAAATCCTTTTGATGATAGAGTCAGCGGGTAAAAGGTATGGATAAAAAGAATATAAGAAAAATCAGAAAACTATATAGAGTGACTGTAAATTATGGCAGTAAACGTAAAAAGGTCATGGCGTTTATGGCCTTTTTTGTGATTTCATTAAGTATGGCAGTAATACCTTTTACGTCAGAGATATTCACAATTCCTGCATATGCAGTAAACTCAGTCGATTACGGAATAGGCTCATGCGGTTGGGAATATGATGACTCCACCGGCAGAGCTATTGCTGTATGGGATGAGACAGCAGAAAAGACATCCTTTGTCATTGACGTGTACAAAAGTTCGATAAAAGAGAGCAATAAGGTTAAAAAGAATTCTATAACAACATCAAAATTTCAGACAGATCTCAGCTTTATAATAGCTCAAAACGGCACAGGCAATTATTATTTCACGGTTTATCCGAAAAAGGGCGGAGCTTCGCTTAAGGTAGTCTCTGATGAGCCGTTAGAGGTCGACAGCGATATGCTTTCAGCTATCAGAAAGTCGGTTAATTATAAGAAGCCGTCGGGAGGCTCTACAGGAGTAACACCGGGAAAAGCAATGAATCTTGAGGAAAAGCTTGGCTGGATAGTCAATCCTAACGGAACCTGGCGCTATAAGCTTTCAAAAACTTCATATGCAAGGAATCAGTGGCTTAATATTAATAAGAAGTGGTATTATTTCGGAGCTGACGGAATTATGCTTACGGGCTGGCATCAGATAAACGGAAAATACTATTATTTTAATGCCGACGGTGACCTTTGGCAGGGCGGAGCGGGCAACAGCAAGGCTTCAGGTGATAAGCAGGGAAATACTAATATTTCAGATACAAATACCTCTGCGCTCAGTAAAACCGATGTAGGCAGCGTGACGTATTCATCTTCTACAAAGCAGCTGACAAGCGTGTCAGTAACATTTAAAGAAGATACTAATGCTGCGCCGGGCACAGTTCGTTCAATTGATATAAATGTTCCGTCAAACACGGAGCTTAAAAGCGTACATTATTCTAAGCAGCCGGAGACCTGGTCACCGGGTACAAAGGTTGATGTCACGATAACTCTTGCAGCAATCAACGGCTATCAGTTCGGAAGCGGATGCAGGATCAGAGGTTCAAATGCAAGCTATAAATCACAGTCCGGTGATGCATTTACAAGAACTGCTAAATTTGAATATGTTGCAAAGACAAAGCTTGCAAAGCCGCAGAAGGTATATCTTGACAACGGCTATGTGCTGCACTGGAGCAAGGTGAGCAATGCTTCACGTTATAATGTCAAAATATATTATGACGAAGAGTATGAATATGAAGAAAACAGTGATCTGACTCTGTTTACAGAGGATGATGAGACTGAAAACCTCACAAGAGCAAGGAGCAGAAGTATTAATGTTGATCAGAACCAGCTTGATGCTGCTGATTATGTTGAGGTTGATGAGATTTCTAATGTCAGGTTTGAAATAACGGCTGTTGCTTCATCAAATAAGAGCTCTTATTATCTCAGCAGTGAGGCGGTAACATTTACAGAAAAGCAGGGAATGGTATCGAGCTCTACAGACAGCGGCTCTATCACGAGCAATAACAAGGGCGAGATGCTTTATCTTGATACGGACGGCTCAGGTATAACCGGATGGCAGGACATAGACGGTGCATGGTACTACTTTGAGTCGAAGGGTGTCGCTGCTGGTCCAGGCTGGAAGAAGATAAAATCAGAATGGTATTATTTCGGTGACGATCATAAGATGCGTACAGGCTGGGTTCAGCTTAACGGATATTGGTATTATCTTAATGAAAGCACTTCGTCCGGAATCTACGGAGCAATGCTTACAGGAAACCGTAATATCAACGGAACAGATTATTATTTAAATGAATATGAGTCGAACGGAATCCCAGTAGGGGCATGGATAGAATAAGATAGTAAGACTTGATTATAAGAAAAAGTTCAATTATAATGAACATAATGCTACCAATAACGGTAGGCGGTTAGTCCCTGATGAATCATAAGCAGCTTCCACAGTTACTTTTGATGAAAGGGGAGTGTTGCTTTATGGTTACGTTCAGTGATTTGATAGCTTTTACGCTGATGATCGCAACGATCGTAAAGATCGTATATGATATAACTAAAGAGCACTAATCGCCCCGTCAAGTGATTTAGTGCTCTTTTAGCTACTAATTAATTTGACTAACCGTCTATCGGTAGCATTTTTATACTTAAAATTATACATTCAGCCAGAATATAAGTCAAATGGAACAGTATAACAAAATATACATGTTGACAAAAATACTTTAGCGTGCTAACATACTATCACAACAAGCAAATATCAAATGTCAGTAAACATTCAATATATAAGCATTTACAGACATTAGGATTAATTGAAAATAAGGGAGAGAGTTATGAAAAAGAAAATTATTGCAATAGCAATGGGCATGACTGTTGCAGCAGCTATGATGACAGGCTGTTCATCATCTTCATCAACGGAGACAACAGCTGCAGAGACTGAGGCAGCAAGCACAGAAGCAGCAGAGGAGTCTTCATCAGAGGAAACAGAGGCTGCAGAGGCGGCAAATACTGAGGGAACATTTATCGTTGGCTTCGATCAGGATTTCCCACCTATGGGATTCTTAGGAGATGACGGCGAGTACACAGGCTTCGACCTTGATCTTGCTAAGGAGGTTGCTTCCAGACTCGGACTTGAATTTGTTCCACAGCCTATCGCATGGGATGCAAAGGATATGGAGATTGAGAGCGGAAGCATTGACTGTATCTGGAACGGCTTTACTATCGAGGGACGTGAGGATGCATACACATGGTCAGATCCTTACATGGACAACAGCCAGGTATTCGTAGTTAAGAACGGTTCAGGAATTGAGTCAGCAGCTGACCTTGCCGGAAAGGTTGTCGAGGTTCAGATCGATTCATCAGGCCAGAAGGCACTTGAGGCAGAGCCTGAGCTTACAGATACATTTGCACAGCTTGTAACAACACCTGATTACAATACAGCATTCATGGATCTTGAGCAGGGCTCAGTAGATGCAATCTGCATGGACGTTATCGTTGCCGGTTACCAGATCGCACAGAGAAATGCTGATATGATCATCCTTGATGAGCCTGTTTCATCAGAGACATACGGCATCGGATTCAAGAAGGGCAACACTGAGCTTAGAGATAAGGTAAATGATACTCTTAAGGAGATGGCAGCTGACGGAACACTTGCTGAGATCTCAGAAAAGTGGTTCACAAAAGACGTTACTACTATCAAATAATAGTAAATCAGGTTTCATAAAGAAATACAAAATACATTCACGGCAGTTTGGACACATAGTACATTTTGTACTATAATAAAATAAATGCTTCTAAATATTGTGGTATACCGCAATATAGCGAAATGCAAGAATAGACTTAGGCTTTCGCGAAACATTTATTTGTAAATACTATTTACAGGTTTAGACTGGCATCATCCGGCCCGGTTGAAAAACACCGGGCTTTATTATGTAAAGGGATCATACTATGGCTTTCGGCGACATTTTAATGCAGCTTGCTGCAGGCTTCACCGTAACACTTAAAATTTTCTTTATAACTGTAGTGCTTTCATTGCCGCTTGGACTTCTGGTGGCACTCGGACGTATGAGTAAGAACCGCATACTAAGCGGCATCGTCAGCATTTACATATCTATTATGCGAGGTACACCGCTCATGCTTCAGCTGATATGTGTTTATTTCGGACCATATTATCTGTTCAGAGTAAGTCTCGGAACGAGCTACAGAATGTTAGCAATCTATATTGCATTCGCAGTCAACTATGCGGCATATTTCGGAGAAATATTCAGATCCGGCATACAGTCGATGCCAAAGGGACAGTATGAGGCAGCTCACATATTAGGCTACAGCCGTTCACAGACATTTATGCGCATTATCCTCCCGCAGGTGGTTAAGCGTATACTTCCGTCTGTGTCAAATGAGGTCATCACACTCGTAAAGGATACTTCATTTGCATTTACACTTTCAGTTATGGAAATGTTTACGATGGCGAAGGCACTCGCAGCATCACAGACATCTATGATGCCGCTGTTTGTTGCAGGCGTATTCTACTATATATTTAACTTTATCGTTGCAAAGGCATTCGATATTTTTGAAGCAAAACTTAATTACTACAGATTCTGACGGATGCGGTGATATATGAAGGTACTTGAAATAAAAAATTTAGCTAAATCCTTTGAAGGCATGGAGGTACTTAACGATATTTCTTTAAGTGTTGAAGACGGAGAGATAATTTCTGTTATCGGACCTTCAGGAAGCGGAAAGACTACACTGTTAAGATGTGCATGCGGACTTGAGACACCTGACAGCGGAGAAATCAATTTTGACGGAACATTCGGCATGGTGTTCCAGCAGTTCAATCTGTTCCCGCATTGGTCAGTGCTTAAAAATATCATGGATGCGCCGATACACGTGCAGAAGCGTGACAGCAAAGAGGTTGAAAAGCAGGCGAGAGAGCTGCTCAACAAAATGGGACTTTCAGACAGAGCTGATGCTTACCAATATCAGCTTTCAGGCGGACAGCAGCAGAGAGTCGCTATCGCAAGAGCGCTTTGCCTGAATCCTAAGATACTGTTTTTCGATGAGCCTACATCAGCGCTTGATCCTGAGCTTACTCAGGAGGTGCTCAAGGTTATAAAGTCACTTAAGGACCTTAACATTGCCATGGTTATAGTTACACATGAAATGGCATTTGCAAGAGATGTATCCGACAGGATCATTTTCATGGCCGGAGGCGTTATCGTGGATGAGGGAACACCTGATAAAGTCATGAATTCTGACAATGAGAGGACAAAGGCATTCCTCGGCAAGCTGGCAGGAGAAAATATATGAGAATTTATCTGATGCGTCACTCAGAGACCGATTGGAACAGAGCAGGCCGAGTGCAGGGGCATACCGATATACATCTTAATTATAATGGAATGAAGATAGCGGCATTGGCAGGAGACGGAATGGCAGACATACCGATCGATCTGTGCTATACAAGTCCGCTTGTAAGAGCCCAGGAAACAGCCGGACTCATACTTTCAAGGAATAAGCATTACATTGAAAAGGGTGCTATCACAAAGCTTGATGACCGACTTATGGAGCTTAACTTCGGAGTATGGGAAGGGAAATTAAGTAATCCTGCATTGGGAGAAATAGACAGAACACAGTACCATCAGTTCTTCAGAGAAGGAAAACCTGAGTTCATACCTGAGGGTGCAGAAACCATAGATGATGTAATAAAAAGAACATCATCCTTCCTTGATGACATCAGCAGCAGACCGGATTATCAGGACAAAAACATCCTCGTAATGAGCCATGGCTGCGCAATAAGATGCATGCTTAGAAGATTTTCATACGATCCTAAATACTTCGACAAACCGAAAGTACTCTATAACTGCGAAGCAGAAATAATAGAAAAAAACGAAAAAGGCGAACTCTACTTAAGCCAGAAAGACGTCCTCTATTACGACGAAAGCCTGGCGGAGGATCTTTATAAAATGACGTAATAAATAGGGAAATACAGTTGGAAGCAAAAATAAATGTATTTATTTTTGGTGACAAATGTATTTAACTGTAAACGAACATGAGCAAGAGGACGCAGTCCGAATTGCGAATGTTTGTTTAGGCAGTTTCGAGAGTTCGAAGAACGGAGAAACTGCGTTTATTACATTAATATGTATGAACGAGCAGTTTCGAAAGCTCGCAGAGCGAAGAAACTGCGTTTATTACACCACCAAACCAAAAGTAACGAAGGGCGGATTGCGAATGAAAAAATACATCTCATGGAATGTAAACGGACTCAGAGCCGTCATGACAAAAGGCTTCATGGACTTTTTCAATGATGTCGATGCAGACGCCTTTTGCGTTCAGGAAACCAAACTGCAGGAAGGACAGATCGAGCTTGATATGCCAGGATATAAGCAGTATTGGGACTACGCAGAGAAAAAAGGATATTCAGGTACGGCTATTTTTACCAAGCATGAACCATTAGCTGTTACCATCGGACTTCCTGATGAAGAGCACGACCATGAGGGACGCTCAGTTTGTCTTGAATATGAGGATCATTATCTTATTACTGCATATGTTCCTAACTCACAGAATGAGCTTCAGCGACTTGACTACCGTATGCAGTGGGAAGATGCATTCAGAGAATATTTAGTAAAGCTCAGCGCAAAAAAGCCTGTGGTATACTGCGGCGATCTTAATGTTGCTCATGAGCCTATTGATCTTAAAAATGATAAGACAAATCATCGCAATGCCGGATTTACTGATGAAGAAAGAGCAAAATTTTCACAGCTTTTAGCAAGCGGATTTACAGATACATTCAGATATTTACATCCTGACAGTGAGGAATACAGCTGGTGGTCATACAGAATGAATGCCAGAGCCAGAAATACAGGCTGGCGTATCGATTACTTTGTAATATCAGACAGTATCAAGGATAAATTAAAGGAAGCTGTTATTTATACGGACGTAATGGGTTCAGATCATGCTCCTGTCGGAATCGTGATCGATCTTTAATATAAGCATTATTATATGGGAATCAGGACAAGAAACAGAAATAATAGAGATATCTTTGAGGAATTTACTGTAGATAAAAATGCAGGCAATACTCAGTCGGATATTCGTAACAGAGCAGGGAAAAGCGCCAGAAAGCCTAAGAAAGAGGAAACTGACGCTTCTCTTAGCGTACAGGCACCTGTTAGAACTGTAGAGATAATGCCGAGAAAGCCAAGGAAAAAGCGCTATTCAGAGCTTCCTCCAAAGCTTGACGATTCTAATGATGACAGCGTTGTAATCAGAACAATAAGAGAAGATATCGAAAATGAAGAACGCGAAGCAGCTTCGGATATCATGCCGTTCAGAGCAAGAAAGGAGTCAAAAAGACTCAGTCTTAATGAACGTAATGAAAGAAGACTTCGCGCAGAGGCTGCTGCAAGACGCGCAGAAGAGGAAAAGCGTCAGGAGGCAGAAGCACGACGCAGGGAAGCTGAGGAAAGACGCAGACTTAAAGAGCAGGAAATATTAAAAAAGCAGGCAGCAAGAGAGAAGCTTCTTGAAGAAAAACGCTTAAAGGAAAAATTAAAGCGTGAAGAAGAACTGACTGCCAGACTTAAAGAACTCAGAGAAGAAAAAGACAGAGAATTAGAAGAGCTCGAACGTATCAGGCAGGAAAAGGAACAGCTCATAGCTGAACAGCAAAGAGCCCTGGCGGAATTAAAAGCTGACACAGAAAAGCTGCTCAAAGAAAAAATTAAGGCAGAGAAAAAAGCTGATACTGATAATGAATCAGCTACAAATTCAGAGACTGTCTCGGATTCAGACGTGAATCCTGGGTTAAACTCAGAGCCAAATACCGGGTTAAACTCCGATTCAAACTCCGAGGCAAACTCATATTTGAATTCTGAACCGAAAGATACAGATAATAACTTAGAGGAAAATTCAGATCATACTACAGACGTTGATTCAGATTCAGACGGTAATTCAGATGACTTCTCAGAGGACTCCTCAGAGGGCTCCTCAGAAGAATCATCAGAAGATCCTTCGAAAAAATCGTCGGAAAACGCATCCGAGACTGCTGTAAGCAATGAAAATGATGCCGAGGCAGATTGGTCACAGCCACCAGCTGAATCAATCGAGCCTTCAGAAGAAGAAAAAGATAAAGCCACATTTTATAAGAAGAAAGCATTTATGGCAGCGGCAGCGGTGACAGTGATTGCTGCAGGAGCTTATGGCGGTGGAATTTATTATTATTCTCAGAGATTTTTGCCTAATACCTATGCAGAAAGTGTAGCTATCGGCGGACTCACAGCAGAGGAAGCAGATGAAAAGCTTGCCAAGTCAAGCATCGCTGAATCAATTACACTTATAGGCCGTGATAGTACTGAACTTTTGGATCTTTCCGAAGCGAATGCAGGCATAACCGAAGCTTCTCTTAAAGATGCTATAAATGCTCAAAACCACGCTGCATGGCTTCCTGCATATCTTTCAAAGGATAAAGAGCAGGTCAATTTCTCAGTATTATGTGATGAGGAAGCCCTTATTAAGGCAATAGATAAGCTTTCTATGCTTGATCCTGCCAATATCACTTATCCCGAAGATGCGCATGCAGGCACAGATCCTGTGACCGGTGAGTACGGGATAATTCCTGAAACAGAGGGTAATGAAATTGACCGCGCGAAGCTCGAAGAGGCCGTAAAGAAAGCTCTGTCAGACGGAATGCTTAGCGTTGATCTTGATCAGAACGGCGTGTATATAGAACCTGCGGTCAGAGCTGATGATACTTATCTCACTGAAAATATCGGCACCATGCAGAAGCTGAATAGAGCAGGAGCTGTATTAAATCTTGGCGGAAACATGACCGAAGTTCTTGACGGAGAGAAGCTTTTTGGCTTCCTGGGTGCTGACGGACGTCCTGATTCAGATAAGCTCAGAGCTCTTATTGCCGATTATGCTGAGAGATTTAATACTGTAAATGCTGACGGCATTAGAACAGTAATTACTCATAAGGGCGAAGAAAAGCAGATCAAGACAGGCTACGGCTGGCTGCTTGATGAAGAAGCAAGCTTTAATGTTATATTCGACCTTATAACGAGGGCGGCAGAAGCAACCTTATCTGAAGGAGCGGAAGCAGCAGATATAGATACCTCACAGTTTAATGTTGATCTCGTATGGAAGCAATCAGCTGCCGTACACGGTGATACCGATTACGGCAATACCTATGTCGAGATAGATATGGGTGAGCAGAATGTTTATATATTCTCAGAAGGACAATGTGTGTATGAAACACCTTGTGTCACAGGGCGAATGACTCGTGACAGAGCTACTCCTGAAGGGATGTATGCCATAAGATTTAAACAGACAAACAGAGTTCTTACGGGCTACAACAAGGACGGCTCTGTAAGCTATAGAAGCCCTGTAAAATATTGGATGCCGTTTAACAGAGGAATCGGTCTTCATGATGCATCCTGGCGAAGGACCTTCGGAGGCGAGATCTATAAAAACTCAGGCTCTCACGGCTGTATAAACCTTCCGAGAGATGCAGCGGCACAGATATATGAGCTCGTCTATAAAGGAATGCCTGTAATATGCTATTACTAGGCTTTTGCTGAGTTTAAGCATAATTCAATATGGCAAATTTTCCTGAAATCTAAATTTAAAAGTATAAATAGTGTGTGGTAGTACAAGAAAAGAAGCTGCTTTAAGCAATTTTGCCTATGCAGCTTCTTTTTGTTAAAATCTTAATTTTTCAGCCATTCTTACGAACTCAGCATTGTCCTTTGTTCTTGAGAACAGGTCAAGCACCTTTTCTGCAGATTCCTCAGGCTTCAGCTGACCAAAGGCATTTCTCAGCTTATTGACTGCTGTCATTTCTTCAGGATTAAGCAGAAGATCATCTCTTCTGGTTCCGCTCTTAAGAATATCTATAGCAGGGAAAATACGCTTTTCGGAAAGCTTTCTGTCAAGGACAAGCTCCATATTGCCTGTACCCTTAAATTCCTCATAAATAACATCATCCATACGGCTGCCGGTATCAACAAGAGCTGTGGCAAGTATTGTGAGTGATCCGCCCTCACGCATATTTCTTGCTGCACCGAAGAAACGCTTTGGCATGTGCAGCGCCGCAGGATCAAGTCCGCCTGAAAGAGTACGGCCTGAAGGCGGAACTACAAGGTTATAGGCTCTCGCGAGTCTTGTGATAGAATCGAGAAGGATCGTTACATCCTTACCGTATTCAACAAGTCTCTTTGCACGTTCGATAACCATTTCCGAAACACGCTTATGTCTGTCAGGAAGCTCATCAAAGGTAGAGTAAATGACTTCGACATTATTGCCTACTACCTCTTCTTTAATATCTGTAACCTCCTCAGGTCTCTCGTCAATAAGGAGAATGATAAGATGCATGTTCTCATCGCGGATTATAGACTTTGCAACCTGCTTTAAGAGCGTAGTCTTTCCGGCCTTAGGCGGTGACACAATCATACCTCTCTGTCCCTTTCCGATAGGGGCAAGCAGATCCATGACTCTGAGCGGAAGAGGACTGCCGCTTCCCTGTTCAAGTCTTATCTTTTCATTAGGGAATATAGGAGTGAGCTTGTCAAAGTTCGGTCTGCGCTCTGCTTCATACGCCGGATATCCGTTCACACTGGTAATGTATAAGAGCGCTGCAAATTTCTCTGTAGGAGACTTTACTCTGCGGTTCCCTCTGATAATGTCTCCGGTTTTAAGATTAAAACGTCTGATCTGGCTTGGTGCAACATATACATCATTCTCACCCGGAAGAAAGTTAGCACATCTGATGAAGCCAAAGCCCTCAGGCATTACCTCAAGAATACCGTTTGCCTCAAGACCTGAATCAAGCATACTCATATCAGCCGCAGGCATACTTGCAGCAGCAACAGATAGAGGTCTGGCATTTCTTATATCGTACTGAGTTTGCTGCTGTACAGAGCTGTCAGTATAATTTGAAGCTGCGTTGTCATTTACAGTTTCATCGGAAGAATATGGTCTTTCCTGCTGGTAGGTTCTTTCATTACGAACAGCGGCAGAAGAGGGAATCTGTGCATTTTCTGAATTATAGCTGTAATTCCTTCGCTCAGTGCTATCAGCATGATGAGCATGTTCCGTGGCATGAGTCTGGCGCTGACGTGGATTTTGGCCTTGTTCATTGGAATTACTTTGTCCTGAAATGACTCCCTCTGAAGATGATGAAGTACTTGAAGCACCCGGAGTATCCAAAGTCGCAGAAGAAACAACAGTTTTTCTGGTATATTTTCTTTTAGGTCTGTCGCTATTATCATTCTGCATCCTTTTGGCAGTCTTTGTCTGTTCAAAAGGTATTGCAGCACGGCTTAAAACCTCCTGAGGCTTATTTTCAGGCTTTTTTTCGGCGGCTTCAGCTAAAACATCTATAATTTCAGCCTTACGCATACCGGTAACTTTAATATTTTGTGCCTTGGCAAATTCCTTAAGCTGTGCAAGCGACAGAGTTTCCAATTTCTTTCTCATTTATATACCTCAATAATTCAGGAAATTTAAGATTATCAAAATAGATCTCTTTGTAATTTAGATATCTCAGAATTGTCGATTAAGTAAACTTAGTTTAAACCCAATCATAAATATTGTCAATTATCTTAATTTGTGACAGCCTTTATTGCCACGCCAAAATCTTTTTGTTACAATAGCTTTGTTTTTCAGGAGGAATCATGCGCAATAAAAAGCCTACTAATAATCATAGATATAAAAGTAAGCCTCACGGTCAGAGAATTTTGTATGATGCCAGAGGTGCAAGAGTAAAGAGCAGTCCGCTTACCAATAAATATGTGAGAGTACTCTTATTTTGGGTACTTCCTTATTTTGTTATCAACGGTCTGATTTTTTTATTTGTATGTGCGTCACCTCGTATAAACATTGAGGTCATGGATACAAACAATTATGTTACCTCAGAGGTCAAATTCACCGTCAAATCCTTCATGCCTATAAAGGATCTTGAGGTACAGCTTGAATCCGCACCGATAGAGTATGTTAAATCAGGCAGCACATATACCTGCACGGCAAATCAGAACGGTACCTTTGCAGTAAAGGCCACATCGCTAAACGGCATGCAGAAAACCGTGTTTGCAGATGTCAGCACTCTTGATGACACGGCGCCTTCGGTAGAAGAGGATTCTGCAAGCATTTCCAAAGGAATACTTACATTCAACATATATGACACTCAGTCCGGAGTTGATTATGATTCTATATACGGCATAGTTGACGGAGATGAGAAGATCACACCATTTGAGGTGGATAAGGATCTTGGAATCGTTTCAATGCAGCTGCCGGTTGCCGCAAAGGTTATCGAGCTTCATTTTTCTGATATGGTTGGAAATGCCAGATCAGGACGTATAACAGTGACTGTAGGCGGTGTCGAGGCTGATAATGATGAAGAAGCTGATAATGACACTGACGCTCAGGCTGAGACGAAAGCCGACGGAACAGAGATAGTTTCTGTTAACGAATAAGCTTTATAGTCATTGAAAATGCATAAAATATCACCGGTACAACGATGAGCCCGAAAAGGAACATGAGAGTAACGCCAGGCTCACAGCCTGTAGCAATGCTTACTATAAGACCGATGATACAAACTGCGATAAAAATAAGACCTAATATCGCAAAGAAGCGCTTAAGCCTGCCGTTTGAACCGGCAGGCTTTTTTGGTGTATCGGTATCTATAGATGAGTTAGTGTTATTCATAATCTAAACCTTTCAACTCTTTTGCTGAGGATCAGCAGTCGGGAATAATAATTATATTAGTTACCTGGGCTCATTATTTTATTAAAAGCTGATATTTATTATACTGCCTTTAATACTGATTTTCAGATGCTTGCTTATTTCTTTTCGTATGAAGGTAAGCTGCAGCAACAGAAAGGATAAGATACACAGCACTTCCTGCTAATACACCTGCAAAATCCAGCCACACATCCGTTACCTGACCGCTGCGGCCGGGAACAAAAATTTCATCTGTAAGAGCAACCAGAAGTCCTGAAAATAAGGAAAGCACAGGGAAGCCGAGATTTCTGAAAAACAGCATTCCGAGCATTCCTGCGATAGTGTATTCTGCAAAATGAGCCAGCTTTCTTACTATATGCTCAGTAAGGATTGCCTTTCCTCCAAATAATAGATTATTCAGCATTAATAACACAGCACCGCTTTTCTCCGAAGAAGTATCGGCTGGATCCATTGAATTACGAAAAATCAGTAAAATATATACTGCATATATTATTAGGAAGAAAAGACTTTTTTTATTTTGCTTGATGGTATAAAAGTTTTTCATCTGATGTAAATATTTTTTATAAATACTCTTTACATACTTGCATCCGGTACAGCTGATTTTATTTATCAGCTTCATCCTCGTCAGGGATGATATAGTCCTCAAGCTTAAGTCCGTAGTGCTCTGCCATTGATAAAAGCTCTCTGGCATTTGAAAATTCAATATCCATAAGATCTGGGGTATCCTCGGTAAAGCCGACTAAGCTTGCTGCCATATATTCATCCTGAAGATCCTCTTTAATTTTATCTATATCGTATCTGATATCCATAGTAACCTCTGTATTTTTTAAAGATTTGAAACATTTTATAAAGCATTTTAAAAAGAAATAATAAAATGAAGTTTTATAAAACGTTACCTGATATAAATACCATGAAATCAGGCACACTGCAATGATGAATCATATATCATGTGAGCAAAGGAGGAACTTTGGATGAAGAACAAAAATGCCGGAATCATAATTGAGTCCTATGAAATTGAGAAATTCCGAAAATATTTATTTGAAAATGAAAGAGCAGATGCAACCATATCTAAATATTTAAATGCAATAACAGCAATAAAAGAGAAATACCATGGAGAAGAATTGAACAGGGAAAAACTCATACTTTATAGAAGAAAATTATTGGAAACGCATAAGGCTCAGACTGTAAATGGGATATTTACGGCACTTAATGCGTTTTTTGAATTTTTGGGCAGACCTGATATGCGGATAAGGCTTATAAGAGTACAGAACAGAGCTTTTATTGACGAAAACAAAGAGCTGAATGAAGATGAGTATAAAAGACTCCTAAATGCTGCCAGAGAAAGTGGTAATGAAAGACTGTATATGATATTAATGACACTTTGCAGTACCGGAATAAGAGTGAGCGAATTAAAGTTTATAACAGTAGAAGCCATAAAAAGACGTAGTGCAGAAATCTATTTGAAAGGAAAAACACGGTCAGTTCTGCTTCCCCAAAAACTATGCAGCAAACTATGAGAGTATTCCAAAAGAAAACGAATAACAAGCGGCGAAGTTTTTATTACAAGAAATGGAAAAAGCATAGACAGATCTAACATTTGCCATGCGATGAAAAAGCTTTGTCCTATAGCAGGAATTGACGATAAAAAAGTATTTCCGCATAACCTAAGGCATCTGTTCGCGAGAATGTTCTATAGCGTAGAAAAAAATATTGCACATCTTGCAGATGTACTTGGGCACAGCAGAATCGAAACCACAAGGATATATCTTGCGGTAAGTACATCGGCACACGAAAGGACATTAAACAAAATGAAGCTTATAATCTAAATAAGAAGCGTAAAGAAGAAAAAATAACATTAATACGTACTAGATAGAGAAGCAAAAAAAATACCACAGAATACTCCTTCTGTGGTTGCATATACCAATAGATAAACCACAGAATACTCCTTCTGTGGTAATAGTGCAAGGCTTTATATAATGTTTTTATTTAACTTGTTACAATCTTAGCATTTTGTTCATCACAATTCAATACATCCAAACTCTAAAATAGTTAAATAAACAATTATTAAGAGTGATTTTTCAGTTGTATGAAAAACTATCAATATTCTTTATCTTATATTCAACATTAATAAGGCCTGATTCGTAGAATTGTAAACAGGCCTACTTTTTATACATTGCTTCATTACAATTATAAAAATCAAGTATTCTTTGAAGAGAATTTGCCGTTTTGTAAAAAAGCTTTTTCTTCCTATATATGTAATGGAGAGTCTTATTTATAAAACTTTTCATTATCGACTCAATAGGAATTTATTGTATTTACCACAGAAGGAGTATTCTGTAGTTGTATAGGCAATCTAAATAAACTATTTGACGGACGGGAAGCTGAAATATGAAATCACCTATAACAGATATTCATACACATGTTTTACCCGGGATGGATGATGGAAGTGACAGCATACAAACATCTATTTTGATGCTTAAGCAAATGTCTGATATGGGGATTGCGACAGTATGCGGAACTCCCCATTATTACAGGCAGGATAATAGTATAGAAAGCTTTGCCGCAAGAAGAGAAGAAGCATATAAAAAGCTTTGTGCAGCAGCAAACGATGAATCGGGGCTTCCAAAGATCATCCCTGCATCAGAGACTGCATACTTCACAGGAATCAGTGAAATCGAGAGTGAAGAGATTTTAAAGCTTTGTATTACAGACACCAAAACACTGATGCTGGAAATGCCATT
This sequence comes from uncultured Lachnospiraceae bacterium, assembly GCA_934438085.1. Lineage (GTDB taxonomy): Bacteria > Bacillota > Clostridia > Lachnospirales > Lachnospiraceae > Avilachnospira. Next base: position 161,549 of record CAKSBC010000001.1, on the reverse strand, counting down.
TTGTGAATGGAGTGATTTTCACATTAATGAGATTCAAAGCCTCATATATGATCAGGGACTTAAGTTAGTGATAGTTCATCCGGAAAGGTTCTGCTTTTCAAAGATCAACAAGGAAAGACTTAGAGATATTGCAGCACTGCCGCTTGCTTTTCAGGTCAATGCAGGCAGTCTTACGGATATATGGAGAAGGCGGCAGGCGTTTGAAATTTTGGAGCTTACAGACATGCCATTAATAGGAAGCGATTGCCACAATATGGATAAGCGCAGGCCGAATTATGAAGCAGGAAGGAAAGCAGTCTGCCGCAGACTTGGAGAGAGCTTTGCTGAGCATATAGAGGATAATGCATATAGGCTTATCAGCTCATAGCAAATACGACAGCATTAACATATGAACAGCCGAAGGCAAAAAAATATCAGCAAAAAAGATAAGAAAAAGGCAATAGGCATAGTCCTTATAATAGCAGCCTTAATGACGGTAACTGCGTTTGGCTTAAGAATTTGGGAAAATAACAGCTATGCCGTGGACAATTCCGGATATGAAGCAAATATAAATAAACCGGAAGTGCATGAGATAGAAGATAACGGCGATATGTACAGACGAAGAGACGACATTGAGTCATATCTGTTTATCGGTGTAGACCAGGAAGGAACAGTGCAAAGCAACGGAAGCTACATTGAAGGCGGACAGGGCGATGTGCAGATGCTTCTTATTCTTGACGATAAAAACAGGACTTGGCAGGTACTTCAGCTCAACAGAGACACCATAACAGATGTACCGGTCCTCGGAGTATTCGGAGATGTAGTAAGCTCAGAAAGACAGCAGCTGGCACTTGCACATTCGTACGGAGACGGAACAGAAAGAAGCTGTGAAAACAATGTTAATACAGTTTCGGCATTGCTTTATGATCAGCCGATAGATGGGTATGCAGCACTGAACATGGATGCAGTCAAGGTACTTACAGATACCGTTGGCGGAATTACTATAACGCCGCAAGCGGATTTTGATGATAACGGCTTAGTATTAAAGGCCGGTGAGAGCGCATTTTTGGATGGCAAGGATGCCCTGACATACGTGAGAGCAAGAATGAGTGTGGATGACGGCACAAATCCTGCGCGTATGGCAAGACAGAGGATATATCTTAGTGCTCTCAAGGAAAAGCTTATAAATTCGGACAGTGATATGGCAGATCGTCTTTATAAAGCGCTGACAGAATATATGATCACTGACCTTACAGATAAAAAAGTATCAGTTATTGCCAATAAGCTGAGACTTTATGATGAAAAAGAACTGCTTACTATAGACGGCGAAAGCTATATAGAGGATGAGCACTGGGCTTATTATCTTGACGAAGAGAGCCTTAAGGATACGGTGCTGCAGCTTTTTTATGAAAAAGAATAATAACATGGAGTGTGCATAGAGCTTATGCAGCAAAATACAGAAGCACAAAATACTAACAAAATACAGCAGCAGAGAAATGCTGCGACAGAAATAGATCTTGTAGAGCTGTTCTACCTTTGCCTTGATCATATCTGGTTTTTAATAATATCACTTATCATAGGGGCAATCGCAGCGTTTTCAGTAAGCTACTTTTTGATAACACCGAAATATAAGGCAACCTCAAAAATATATGTTGTGTCGGCATCAAATGATTCAGTAGTCAATCTGTCAGACCTACAGATCGGAACATCACTTACAGCGGACTATCAGAAGCTTATGCTGAGCAGACCTGTTCTTGAGGATGTTATAAATGCACTCGGACTCAATCTTACATATAAGGAGCTTTCCGGAAGAATAACCATCAATAATCCGTCAGGTACCAGAATCATTGAGATCGAGGCGGAGAGTACATCTCCTGAGATTGCTGCGGCAATAGCAAATGAGATGGTAAATCAGGCAGATATTTATCTTCCTAAGGTTATGGAGATAAATGAACCCAACCTCGTAGAAAGCGCTATCCCGCCAAGCGGAAAAGCAAGCCCTAACTATTCAAAGAATACTGTTCTGGGAGGTCTGTTAGGTCTTGTCTTAAGTCTGGGAGTAGTAGTTATAAAGTATCTCATGAATGATACCTTTAAGACAGGAGACGAAATATATAACTATTTCGGCATTCAGCCGCTTGCTGTGACCCCTGAGGGCAACCTCGGCAAATTCGCCAAGTCAGCGGCAAAGAAGAAGGGAGGTAAGGCATGAAGACTATAAATATAGGAAATATGCCGGAGATCCCCTTCAACCTTACAGAATCACTCAATCAGCTGCGCATAAATCTTAGATTCTGCGGTCAGGATAAAAAGGTGATTATGGTATCAAGCAGTATGCCGAACGAAGGAAAGAGCTTTATTGCTCTCCAGCTTTGGAAGCAGCTTGCAGAAGCAGGACAAAAAACTCTGCTTATAGACTGTGATCTCAGAGGCTCCGTAATGAGGCAGACCTATGGTCTTGTAAGCTCGGATAAAATGATGGGACTTGCATACTATCTTTCAAAGCAGGCTGAGAAAGATGATGTCATCTACGGAACAGATATAAGAAATGCTTATATGATACCAGTTGCGTCAACTGTTGCAAACCCTACCATTCTTCTTGAAGGAGACAGATTCAGAGAGCTGATAGAGGAATGTAAAAATGAGTTTGACTATATCATTGTGGACACGCCTCCGCTTGGAATAATAGCAGACGGACTCAGCATTGCGACCGTATGCGACGGAACACTGCTGGTGGTAAGAAGCAATGAAACAGGCAAAAAAGTAGTTGATAATTCGGTACAGCTATTGAGAAGGACCGGAACGCCGCTATTAGGAATTGTACTTAACAGAGTGGACATGAAGAAAAAGTCCGGTGGATATTACGGTTCATACGGAAAATACGGCTACGGCGAGAAATATTATAAGAAATAAAAGTTTACATAAAAAGAGAGGTTAATAAATCATGAAAAAGAGAACTATTGCGGCAGCAACAGCAGTATTGCTCACACTTGCTATAGCATGTCCTGTTATGGCAGCTACAGGAAGCCCAAGACAGCACGGCTCAAGAGGCTCATCAGGACACAGCAGCAGAAGCAACGCTACAGTAAGAGTTATTAATACCATGAACGGTACAGATAACACTTATAACCTTCAGAATACAACAGATTCTGTTGTTAAGGTTACAGATATTGCTGAGTCTGTAAATGCGAACTCTACATTCAATGCAGCAAATGCAGGCAAGAGCTACGCTGATAAGGCAAACCAGGTTACAGCAAACGGTGTAACCTATGCAGGCAATGCATATGCCAATGCAATTTATACTGCAGCAGCAAAGGCCGGAAATACTACAGATTTCCTTAATAAGCTTAATCCTATGATGAGCACACAGATAGCTGCAAGAAAGCCTGGATTTAAGGCAGCTGATTACACATTACTTTCAGTATTCAACATGACAGCTTCTACAGCAGCTGATTCACAGGTTGCAAGCGGAAAGACTGCAAACATCAATTTTGATATACCTGGAATTAAGGCTGGCGGAGACTATATCGTATTAGCAATATCAGGAGATCTTGGTGATATTGATGCACTTCAGCAGCAGCTTGCGGCTGGTACACGTGAAGGCGCTCTTAATGTTAACGGCGATATTCTTACAGCAAGAGCATCAGCTGACGGAAAGCTTAATGTTGATGTTACAAAGTATTCTACAATGATAGTGCTTTCTCGCAAGTAATAGCTTCGTCTTAATTATAGATGATATATCTGACGGCAATCGTATTGTCATCAGGAACAGTAAGGATTGACTGTCAGATATATTATCTAGTTAAAGAAAAATGTGAATTTTTATCATAATAAAATAATAGTCTGTGTTTGTCGGTATGTGCTGCCATGCACAGATTTGTTTTTTTTGCGCTTTTTCGGCAGATAATGAGAGTTTGCCGAGGGCGGGATTGGAATACAAACTAACCATGAATACATTCAAGCATGATGTGGCACTTCGCGCTGTCAAGGCAGCCGATGCCTGCATTATCACACTGCCTTTTATTGCATGCTGGTTCCTTTATTATGCGAAAAATGTAGCTTCACCCTACTACGCCAAGGGTAATTTGTTGGTTGTAGCAATATTTCTGATACTTTTTATAATGATAGGCCGTATCTATGATGCTTTCTGGGTATCGGGACAGCGTATTTCGGAGATAGTCTATGCACAGGTGCTGACTATAGCTGCCTGCGACAGCATCATGTATCTGATCATATGGCTTTTAAGTAAGCACTTGCCAAACCTCATACCGTGACTTATGGTTTTTGCAACTCAGTTTGCATTGGCAGTGATATGGGCTGTCACATCTAATCACTGGTATTTCAGGACCTTTTTACCTATAGAAACTGCGGTAGTGTATGAAACACGTCTTGGAATGCAGGGACTTATAAACGAATACGGTATGAACAAAAAGTATGATGTCAAAAAGACGCTGACAGTAAAGGAGGTTTTAAATGATATCAGCCTGCTGTCAGATGTCAAGACTGTTTTCTTAAGCGGTGTTCACAGTCATGACCGCAATGTCATACTTAAATATTGTATTGCAAATAATAAATGTGTTTTCGTGATCCCGAGAGTAGGGGATGTCATCATGAGCGGAGCGAGACATGTGCACATGTTTCATCTGCCTATGCTGCAGGTCTCAAGATATATGGCAAATCCGGAATATCTGTTTTGTAAGAGATTCCTGGATATATTGTTGTCCTTTATAGCATTAGGGATCTCAAGTCCAATAATGCTGATAACTGCGATAATGATAAAGGCAGAGGATCACGGACCTGTTTTCTATAAACAAACAAGACTTACCAAGGACGGTAAGGAATTTAGAATTTTAAAATTCCGCAGTATGAGAGTCGATGCTGAAAAGGACGGAGTGGCAAGACTTTCTACAGGCGATAATGACAGCAGAATAACCAGGGTCGGCCGTTTCATCAGAAAATGCCGAATTGATGAGCTGCCGCAACTATTAAATATTCTTGAAGGAAGCTTGAGCATATGCGGTCCGAGACCGGAACGTCCGGAGATCGCTGCACAGTACTGTAAGGAAATGCCGGAGTTTGCACTAAGACTGCAGGCAAAGGCCGGACTTACAGGATATGCACAGGTGTACGGTAAGTATAATACAACTCCTTACGATAAGCTCCAGATGGATCTGATGTATATAGCAAAACCAAGTATTGTCGAGGATCTAAAGATCGTATTGGCAACAGTCAGGATCCTGTTCCTGCCGGAAAGCACTGAAGGCGTCGATCCCGGCCAGGTGACCGCTCTTGACTACGAAAATGAGGCAAATCGCACAGAAAAATGGGAAAAACGGGACGAACATTGGGCAGATTGAGCAAACAATCGGCTGCTTTTGAACCTGTTCTGCTATGTGTGCCTTGAGTGGAAGGCTTTAAGAATAGGGCAGGGTAATGTAGCAAATACATATCCTGGAAACAGTTTGTGCTATGTGCTTTCGATAGTTTCAGGCAATAAGAGGCACATCAAGGAGACGGGTAAAAACTGTCGATAGTTTCAGGCAAGAAGATATGGGATAGACACATACGGTGTAATTTTCACCGAAATAGGCGGTGGGGACATCGGTGGTCTCCCTATAGAAGACCGGGAATAGACGGAAAAATGCTTATGTCTAAAGCTTGTCTTCTTGCGGGAGGGTACAGAAGGGTAGTGCTTCCTCAGACCGCAGTAACCGGGATTTGAGCTGTGACTAAGATGGTGGTAACAAGATGATTCTCACACCGCAGCTAAGGCAGCGTTAACTGCGGAACTGAAAAACTGAGTGGCTCAGAAGTGTTGAGTTGAGACAATAGAAGGAGCTGGTTGAAATGCAGGCCAGTATGAAAAAGTAGTGTGGACGATATCACTCCGGAGGCTGAAATAGGCTCCAGAGCATTTCGTGTTGTTTGGGAGGTTTCATTGGGAACAGAAATGGTAGTGACGAGATATAAGAATCCCGGCAATCACCTCGGGTTACGGCTTGCCCTCGTCACGGATCTCCATAACTGTGATCACAGCACTCTCATCCAACTGCTTCGAGAGGAGCAACCAGATGCCATACTTTGTACTGGGGACATCTTGGAACGACATGAATATGGAATGTCCGAGTGGACAACTCATATCATCGAAAAATGGATGTTTTTCATTGGAAAGCCAAAGTTGTCAGAAAGAATAATGTGGGGGCTTGATCAACTTGTTGAGGGTGTTGGAAGTATTTCTGACAGCCAAGAAGACACTGTCATTCTTTTTTGCAACAGGCAAGTGATATAGCTCCAGTCTTTTACTCGCTTGGTAATCACGAGTGGTATTTGACAGAGGAGGATAAGCGACTATTTGCCAAACACAACAGTACGGTGTTGGACAATTCGGATTGTGAGATTGATCTCGGCGGAAACTGGATAAAGCTTGGCGGCCTATCCATTCGATACGATTTGCAATGGATTAAAGAATTCGGCGAGAAAAGTGGCTTCAAAATTCTTCTTTGCTATCAACCAGACTACTACAAAAAACTATTCAAGGGACAATACTCGATACTTTTGATTTAATAGTCGGCGGGCATTTTCACGGAGGGCAATGGAGAATTTTTAATAGAGCACTGTATGTCCCTAAAAGAGGAATTCTATTAAAGGATGCTGTTGGTCAATTCGACCGGTTGATAATCAGCGCAGGGGCAGCAAATACCACACGTTTTCCAAGATATGGGAATCCTTGTGAACTAGTAATGATAAGTACCTAAACAGAAAATTATCAATTTATTCCAATAATTGAGGAGATATAAAAAATGAAATCAATGGTTACAGGCGCTGGCGGAATGGTCGGATCTCACATGGTTGAACAACTCTACAACCGTGGAGATGAAGTAATTGGTATCTGGCATAAGAACAAAAAGAACATTGAGCAGGTTGAAGTGCCTGTGCGCTTTGTACAGTGTGATCTTAGATATGGCCAAGGCATTGATCAGCTGATAATGGATAATCTGCCTGATGAGATATACCATCTTGCGGCTCAGTCTTATCCGACTGTTTCATGGGTCAGTCCGTCTGAAACTATTGATGTCAACGTTTGCGGCACAATAGCAGTCTTTGAAGCGATTAAGAAGGCTAGAAAGTATATCAAGGCAGACTATGATCCAATGGTCGTTGTCGCATGCTCATCTGCAGAATATGGTGAAACCCTCAACAAGCTTGAAGGGAATGAAGTGTATGTCAAGGAGACTGCTGAGCTGCTTCCGCTTCATCCATATGGTGTGAGCAAAGTCGGACAGGATTTGCTTTCCTTCCAGTATTTTATGAATGACCATATCCGATCAATTCGCGCACGCATTTTCAATTCAACTGGAACAAGAAAAGTGAATGACGTTACATCCGATTTCACAAAGAGAGCAGTATTGTCTGAGCGTAGCGGAGACCACACACTGCGGGTCGGAAATCTGGACACACATAGGGCAATTATGGATCAGCGTGACCTTGTAAATGCACTGATGCTGCTTGCTGCAAAAGGTCAGGCGGGGGATGTGTACAATATCTCCAGCGAGCATGTTTATCAGATGAGGGATATCGTGACCATGATTGAGGACGCAGTAGGATTTAAGTTTTCTATCGAAGTCGATCCTGCACTTCTACGGCCGACAGACGATAGAATTATCGTCGGTGACATCACGAAGCTGAAACAAGCAACAGGATGGAGCCATGTTATTCCGATGAAACAAACTATTGCGGATATGCTGGATTATTGGCGAAAGGTATTGTAACCAATGGAGAAGATTTGTCTGATTACGTTTTCTAATAACGCGGATCATCAAAATGTTATTTACAGCATGTATGAGGCTTTGCAGGGAAAAGCTGATGTTTACACGATTGGTATAAAGAATCCCAAGAGCCATATAGCACCTCACTCAGAGAAGAATTATTACTTTGATTGTCCTGAAAGGCCGGGGATTGAGGCAAAGACACTGCGAATAGACATTGTCAGGAAGATTGCAAAGGTAATAAAAGACAACAATATAAAGTACTTTTATTTTGAGAGCCTGCACGTTTGGAATATCTTGCTTATGTGGATGTGTCCGCAATGCATAAGAGTTGAAGCAGTTCATGATGTTGTGCCGCATGATTTGAGCAAAACAGTTGTTATGTGCACAAAGCTGGCTTGCAAAGTGGCAGATCATGTAGTGCTTCGAAATGAGAAGTACAAACAGCTTCTTTCTGATGAATTTAAGCTGCCAATGTCCAAGATTACTTGCTTTGCTCCGTGGAGATACTTTCCAGCTGAAGACAAGAGTACACATTCAGGTAAGTTTTTATCATTTGGAAGGATTAGAAAATACAAAGGCCTTGACAAACTTGAAGAGATTATAAAGGAAACTCCAGAAGTTTCATATCAAATTGTCGGAGAACCAGATGAAGAGAGCAAGCCAATTGTGGAAGCGTTGAAGCAGTACACCAATGTTGAAATGGTCGACAAAGAAGTTACAGACCAGGAAATGATCGATTATTTCCACGGTGCGGATTGGAGTGTTTTACCGTATACGTCGGCAACGCAGAGTGGTGTGATAGCAGATTCATATAGGTTATCGCGTCCGGTAATTGCGTTCAATGTCGGTGCTATCAGTGAGCAAGTAGAGGATGGAGTAACTGGGTTCCTGATTGAAGCAGGGGATGGTGAAGCCTTCGCCAATGCGGTTAAAAAGGCTGCCTCTATGAACAAGGAGGAAACCGATCACTTTACTCATAATGCGTATGCAAAAGGATACAACAAATATGCTGCGGCAGCTGTTGCAGATAGGTTTTTGGAAGCTATCACTTCTCTGAAGAAGTGATATAAGGCAGGAGAGAAGAAAGATGATTATCACACGGACACCGTTTAGAATGTCGTTTTTTGGCGGCGGGACTGATATGGAAAATTTCTTCCGTGAATACGGGGGAGCAGTTATTTCTACAACTTTCGATAAGTACTGCTATGTGACTGTACGCCATCTCCCGAGGTTTTTTGACTATACAACGGAGCTTTCTTATCAGAGTACAGAACGCGTGTCCAATGTTGATGATATCAAGCATCCAGCAATTCGCAATGCAATGAAGATGCTGGATATGCATGAGATTAGACTCACCTATGAGGCAGATCTACCAGCACGTTCAGGACTCGGCACCAGTTCTTCTTTTGCAGTGGGTATGCTGAATGCCTTCTATGCTTTGGAGGGGAAATATGCCGATAAGAAGAAGCTGGCGGATGAAGCTATCTATCTTGAGAGAGTAATGTGTGCTGAGGCCGGTGGCTGGCAGGATCAGATCGCGGCATCATTTGGTGGATTTAATAGGATCAATTTTAACACGGATGGTTCTTATGATGTATTTCCCCTAATTATTCACCCAGATCGGAAAAAACAGTTAGATGATAATCTGATGATGTTCTTCACTGGATTTACTCGCTTCAGCTCGGATACACAGAAAGCTAATGCAATCGGATATGCTGAAAAGATTGCACAGCTTAAAGATATGTTGGCCCTTGTCGATGAGGCAGAAAAAGTTCTAACAGATAAGCATAGTGACTTGGATGAGTTTGGCCGTCTGTTGGATAAAACATGGAGATTAAAACGACAAACCGGTGGAGCTATAACCACAAATAGCATTGATGCTTTTTATGAGAGGGGAATTGCTGCTGGCGCACTTGGAGGGAAACTGCTTGGTGCGGGTGGTGGAGGATTTTTGCTCTTTTACGTTCAGCCAGAAAAACAGGCTGCAGTGAAAGAAGCGATGAAAGACTTGCTGTATGTACCGTTCGGTTTTGAGGACGGCGGTACACGAGTCATCCACTATACGCCGGAGAGCTATATCCCGAAGGAAGAGGAAGAATGAAGACAGTAATCATGGCAGGAGGTAAGGGTACACGGATTAGTTCCGTATCTTCTGACATCCCAAAGCCGATGATCAAAATAGAAGGCAAACCGGTTCTGGAACATGAGATCGAGTGCCTGAGAGATCAAGGTTTTACAGATCTGATTATAACAGTTTCTCACCTTGGTTCCATCATCATGGACTACTTTGGGGATGGCAGCCGGTTAGGAGTGAGTATTCAGTATTTCAACGAGGAAACTCCTCTAGGAAATGCTGGCGCACTGCTCAAGTTGCGACATCAGTTGATGGATGACTTCCTGCTTCTAAATGCCGATGCCATCTTTGATGTGGACTTTAATCGGTTTGTAGAATCTCATAAAACTCATGGTGGTTTGGTAACACTTTTTACACATCCTAATTCACATCCGTACGACAGCGGAGTTCTGGTTGCCAGTGAGAACGGAGCAGTTGAGCAGTGGCTCACAAAAGAGGACACTCGTCCGCAATGGTATCGGAATCGTGTGAACGCTGGACTTCATGTGATTAACCCATCTGTTTTGGATATGACCGGGATTGATCCGGACATCGTAGGAACCGAAGTAGATGGGAAGATCATTAAGGTTGATCTCGACCGTCAGATCCTGAAGCCACTCTGCGGAACCGGAAAAATGTTCTGTTACGACAGTCCGGAGTATGTCAAGGATATGGGTACACCGGACAGGTATGAAACCGTCTGTCAGGATTTTGTAGCAGGACGAGTGAAAGCTAAAAACCTGAAGCAGAAGCAGAAAGCAGTGTTTCTGGATCGCGACGGGACAATAAATAAGTATGTCGGTTTTCTGAGAGACATTGATGACTTTGAGCTGCTACCAGGTGTGACGGAGGCTGTGAAGCTTATAAATGCTTCAGGTTATTTAGCTATCGCTATTACGAACCAACCGGTTATAGCGCGTGGAGAGGTAACGGTTCCTCAGCTGCAGGAAATACACAACAAGATGGAAACTCTGCTAGGAGCCGAAGGTGCGTATCTGGATGCCATCTACTATTGTCCGCATCATCCTCATAAAGGATATGAGGGCGAGGTGCCGGAGCTAAAGATCGATTGCGATTGCCGTAAGCCTAAACCGTGGATGCTGTTGAAAGCAGCAGAGGAGTTCAACATTGACCTGAGCCAGTCCTGGATGATCGGCGATGGAGAGAATGATATAAAGGCGGGAAAAGCTGTAGGATGCAGAACTGCATTGATCGGCACTGACGATTTTCAGCAAATTGAAACAGCTCCAACACTACTAGATGCAGTAAATAGCATACTCAAGGCATGACCCTGCAAAAGGACCGACGTCGAGCGGTCGAAGTAGGAAGGATGTAATTCAACGATGAGGACACTTGAACCGATACTGGAAAAGCATATTGATCTCCTGATCTCTCGTTACACTGCTCTGAGAAGTGAGAGATGACATTATTAGAGCATATTTGATAATGGAAGAGTGCTATGAGCACGATGGAAAGCTTCTGATTGCTGGCAACGGCGGATCTGCGGCGGATTCTGAGCATATTGCGAGAGAACTGATGAAACGGTTTAAAACGCCGAGACCTGTGACGTCAGAGTTTGCTGAGAAGTTGAAAGCTATTGATCCCAAGAGAGGTGAAAACCTCGCTAAGAATTTGGAACGGGGCCTTATGGCGATTCCGCTGGTGGCACACGAAGCTTTGACCACGGCCTACATCAATGATGTCGATGGATTAGGTGTATTTGCGCAGCAGCTATTTGGCTTTGGTCGTCCTGGTGATGTGTTTCTCGGAATCAGTACGAGCGGTAACAGCAAGAATGTTATGAGCGCGACAGTTGTTGCACGGGCACTTGGGATTAAGGTTATCGGTCTGACTGGAGCAAAAGGCGGCGAACTGGCGACCGTAGCTGATGTGTGCGTGAAAGCACCGTCCGATGAGACTTACATGATTCAAGAGTTCCATCTTCCAATCTATCACTGCTGGTGTCTAATGTTGGAAGATAAGTTCTTTGGGGAGGAGTAATAGTGTTGAGCCAACTTAGTAGATATATTTTTCTCCTATGCACATTTGTTCGCGGGGGGGGTACAAACGAGCTGAGTTTTTAAGAAAGCATCAGTATTTTAAAGCTCAGGGAGAGCACTGCTATCTTCAACCTTGGAACTTTGGTACTGAGCCGCACATGATCAGCTTTGGAAATAATGTTCATGTAGCAAGTGGAGTAACTTTTATTAATCATGATGTTTCCGTTTTTATGCTTCGCTACATGGAGCCAGAAGTAGAGTTTAAAGCAAGAACTGGCGAAATTACCATTGGAAACAATGTGTTTATCGGATCAAATAGTGTTTTGCTTTACGGTGTCCACATTGGGAACAACGTGGTTATTGGAGCAGGCAGTATTGTTACAAAGGATATTCCGGATGGTGTAGTGGCTGTTGGAACTCCATGCAAACCAATCGGATCATTTGATGACTTGGAAGAAAAAATGAAGGCATGATGCGTGTTGACAAAGGAGAAGAATGAATGGGCAAGACACAACCGAAAGTGCTGATAGTTATTCTTAATTATGGCACGTTCGAGATGACGATTAACCTTATAAAGCAGTTACAGGCTGATCTTGAATATGAGAACTATTCCATCATGGTTGTGGACAATTGCTCTCCGAATGAATCAGCAGAGGTGTTGGAGGAAAAAAGTCACGAGCTGAATTATATCTTCTATGCCAATAAGACTAATGCTGGTTACGCGGCTGGCAATAATATCGGTATTCGCTACGGTATTAATCATGGTTTCGACTACACCTGGATTCTCAATAATGATGTTGAGCTGCGCGAGAAAAACGTGCTTAATCATATGGTTGAGATTGCGGAGAGCAATGAACGAATTGGATGTATAGGTCCAATGATCTATACATTGGATGGATCCATCTGCGCACCTTATTGTCGACGCCCATCTTTCTGGAGTATGACCGGAGGAATAGGAGCAGAGAAAAAATATCGGCAACAATATATTGAAACTACTGGGGAGGTCTACCGGGTTTATGGATGCTGTATGCTACTAAAGAACAAAGCAATGGCAGCAGTTGATTGCATGGATGAGAGGACGTTCCTATACGGTGAAGAAGATATCCTTGCGGAAAGGATGCTTTCGAAGGGTTATTATGACGCGGATGTGAGTGTGACTCATAAAGAATCGGCATCCATGAAACAGATGTCTAAGAATCGGAAAAAACTCCAGATCCGGGAGACAGGCAAAAGCATGGACTTGTACTTGAAGGAATACAGACGCTTTCCGGCAATCGCAAGATGGGCATGTAAGGGCGTTAGAAGCCTCATCACATGGATGAGATAATGAAGATACTCTCATAAAAGTAGAAAGGCAATGTTAGGCAATGAATTCGCAACCACGAAAATCATTTAGTTTACAGCACGTTAGAATGACTAGCATATATAAACTACTTGTATTTTTGATTCTAATTGTGCCGGATGATTTTTTTACAATATTTGCGGTATATACTAATAAGTCACCAGGATTCATTTCATATAGGTGGCTTAACTACTCCTTTAATGTTGTGTTATTAGTAGTGTTATTGTTGGGCCTTGTGTTGTCAATAATACATAATGAGAAACGGCTTTGGGGGTGGATTGTATTAGCACTAATTAGGGAATTATTATTTCTGGTGCTAGGCATGAATTCCTGTTTTAGCGATCACTCATATGAAATCTATCTAACATTATTAACAGGAATATCATTAACGTTGATTTGCAAGTATATTTCAGATGATGTTGATGACTTAAATTCCTTCTTTTGGATATCTGTTATTTGCAACGTGATTACTGTGTACCTGGCTGTGATAATGCGGGCAGGATATGCAAATCGTTATAATGCCATTAATATGGATGTCGGTAGTACGGGAACGATATGTGCGCTAACAATCATGTATTGCTTGCTCAATGAGAACATTCGTAACAGGGTACTGATTGCTATTGTTGCACTTATTGCCTTGTTCTTATCCGGATCGAGAGTCAATCTTTTACTTACCGTATTAATGCTAGTAGCTGGTTTTATAATTAGAGGCATTCAGCACAGAAAATTTGAGAGAAATGTGGTACTAGGCTTTGCTTGCCTCTCTATTCTTGGATTTATTGCACTTGTATATTTTGATGCAACAAGTCAAGGACTAGCATCAAATACAAATTTGAGCATCAATCGAATGCTTGCTTCTTTCAGTTTTGATGGGATGGGCGCAGATTCATCAGTGTTAGGTCGGACGACATCTATTGGAGTAGGGATAGACATTATAAGGCACAATCTTTTTGGAATTTCTGGTTATTTCACAAATTTACAAACAGAGACTGTTCAGCGAGGATTTCCCACATTTCCTCATAGCTCATTGATAGACTATTATATTTTTCTTGGACCATTACTGCTTTTATTAATCTTCAGGATTCTAAGAACGTTAAAAAGACTTTGGAAAATTGACTTTTCCCAATTTATGATTCTTTTGTATATGTTCACTTTTATTACAATATCAGGCGGGCCAATAGTAAATTTCAAAATAGTTTATTTCTATTCTATGATTATTCTTATTTCGAGCCGGATGAGTTTATCCAGAACAGGTAATTCGGATTCTGCTGTTGGGGTTGATGGGTGAGATATGAATGTAGCACTTGAATTGTTCAAGAAAATGCCATCAAGGATTGCTGATAGACTTGTTCATATTTTTTATGGTAGAAAGCAGGGCGATTCGGCGACACTTCGTAATTACTATGCTCAAAGGTATAAGGTGTATGTTGGAAAGTATAGTTACGGAGGATGTTTTAGCAAAGAATTCAATCTGGGTGGAGAAGTAAGTGTTGGAAGGTATTGCTCGATTGCAGGGAATGTACATTACTTCGGTGCTAACCATCCGATGGATTCTGTAAGTACATCTGCCTATTTTTACAATAAAAATCTTTCAAAACATGACGTTAAGGATGTTTTAAGGAGTAAGTTGGAAATTGGCAACGATGTCTGGATTGGCTATGGGGTTATTATTACTTGCGGATGCAAACAGATAGGGACAGGTGCTGTAATTGGCGCAGGTAGTGTCGTGACCCATGATGTTCCTGATTACGCAATTGTTGCTGGGAATCCAGATAGAGTAATTAGATATAGAGGAACGGATGAAAGTAGAATTCTGATGAAAGATTCGAAGTGGTGGGAACGTGAATTAGAGGATGTTATTCAATATTATACGTATATGGATAATCCAGAAGCCTTTGTGAACAAGTTAAAATCTAATGGCAATAGCAAATGAGGAGAAAATGGAAAGAACACTAAGAATTGGATTAATGGGGCTAAGCTTTAAATCGGCTAATTTGGGCTGTGCAGCTTTAGCAATTTCATTTTACACGGGGCTTACAAGTATTCTTAATGATGCAAATATCGATGCAGAAGTTCTTGCTATTGGAGATAATTCGGATGTTGGAGAATACTTCAATCCAAGATATAAAATAGAATTCATTGAATACCACCTGTCTAGACCAATGACTTTGTTTAAGGCTATTGGTGCACTTAAAACTTGTGATATTGTTTTTGATTTTACAGAGGGTGACAGCTTTGCGGATATTTATGGCCGTGCTAGATTCTATAGATCTGTTGCTTTAAAACGTATCCTTGAATACAAACGTGTTCCGCTTGTGTTAGGCCCACAAACATATGGACCCTTTGATAAACCAGATTGCAGATTAATTGCGAAAAAGATCATTAATGACGCATATAAAGTATATTCTCGTGATGATAAATCTAAAAAATATTTGGATGAGATAGGCGTAATCAAAAAAATCGACGCCTCAACAGATGTCGCATTTAGGCTTCCATATTTTAAGAGCAATAAGAAGGATGATTCTAGAACCTATATAGGAATTAATGTCTCAGGGCTTCTTTGGGAGGATTCTGAGAGTGGAAAAAACTCACTAGGTCTTTCTATAAACTATAGAGAATATATCAAAGGCTTGGTCACACGTCTAGGCAGTATGCCTGAATATAAGATATTCTTAATTCCTCACGTCGGTACAGAAATTGATGGGATTGAAAGTGACTATGGGGCTTGTTATAAAGTCTATAGAGATTTCCCGAATTGTACATTGCTTGAAGGTTTTAAAGACCCCATTAAAGCAAAAACAGCACTTGCTCAAATGGATATCGTAATTGCAGCAAGGATGCATGCGAGTATCGGAGCTTTCTCTAGCGGAGTTTTTACTATTCCATTTGCATATAGCAGGAAATTTGAAGGTTATTATGGGAAATTGAACTATCCAATTATGGTTGATGGAAAAAGTGAAACGACGCAGACTGCTATTGCAAAGACAATAGATTACATTAAAGAATACGACAGATATTCAGATTCAATAGAGAAGAGTCGTCAGATGGCGGAAGAAATGTTGTCATACTTTTATGCTGATATTCTTGAGACAATTTACCAAGTGTCAAAAGACACATAGGTCCTAAAAGGATGATCAAATGTTTAAAAATATCCTTCGCGTTTTATCTGCAAATGGGGTTGTTGCAGTAATAGGGCTAATTAGTAGCCTATATCTACCGAAAATTTTAACAATTGATGATTATGCAACATATCAGACATTTATCTTATATATGTCATATATTGCTATTCTACATCTCGGATTTCCCACGGGAATGAATATAAAATATGCAGGGAAAAATCTCGAAAACGTAGATAAGTCGCAGTATAAAGCAGAAATCAGAATTATATTAGTTATTCTATCATTCTTCAGTTGCTTGGGACTGATAATATATATAGCTACAAAACAAAAAATGCTGTTATACATATCTATAATGGTATTCCTTTATTGTTTCCTTGGGAGCTTTTCTTTGTTAATGCAAGCTTTCGGGAAGTTTAAGGTATATGCTGTTCTGCATATACTGATGTCTGCCATTCCTTTGATTATACCGATTGCATATTATTATCTGTTCCATTCAGCATCAGCAAAGCTTTGTATTTTGGCTTATATTATTGTCTACGCTGTTACAACGATAGGCTGCTTGGGATATCATCATGGTTTTGTCGGTGGAGTAAATTGTGCCAGACTCATCACAGGAGAAAACTGGAATACGGAGAAACTGGGATTTTCATTTCTTCTTGGAAATTACATTAATTCGTTATTCCATTCAATAGATAAACAGTTTGTAAAGTGGTTTTGTATCACCTCCGAATTTTCATATTACTCCTTCGGATTGACGATGCAAAGTACTATGACTATTTTCATTACAGCTGTTTCGCAACCATTATTTCCATATATGGCGGCAGGAAAACTAAAGGGACCAAAACAGTTTTCCACAGTTAAAAGATTTCTATTAATGCTTGGAAGCGTGTCGGGATTAGCTTATTTTGCTTGTACGCTGGTTGTAACACACTGGATTCCTGATTACAGCTATAGTCTCCCCGTCATCCGTGTATATTTTGCGGTTTTTCCAGCGATGGCTGTTATTAACTGCTTGTACTTTAATCTGTATAAGATTAAGAAAATGACTCGAAGATATATAATTGATTTACTCGTTCTGCTTGTTGCAGCTGCGATAGCTAATTATATTGCTGTTCAGATGGGGTATGGTTATGTAGGCGTGGCTTTTGCAACTACGGTGCTCAATTATATATGGCTGGTTTATGGGTCATTTATTTTCAAAGAGTTAAAACTAGATGTCAAGGAGATTGTGTTCATTATCCTATTTCTCGCAGAGTTCCTCCTTGTTCCACGGATTGATTCGATTTTGTTAGGGGCGGTTACTTACCTGATATCAGATCTTTTCATAAGCATTCTTTGTTTTAGAAACGAATTGGGTATTTTAATCAAAAAGTATGTTGGTAAAACACAAAGTTTAGGGTGATGATAATTCGAATGAAAGACAATAAGTATTTCAAGCATTACTGTACTGGATGTGGGCTGTGCCAGTCGGTTGTAGGAACTAAAATGGTAAGAACTGATAAGGGATTTCTTGAGCCAAATGAAATCACGAAAAAAGATAGTGAATTCATGAAGAATATCTGTATGGTATCAGGAGCCTATTGGAAATCTAGTTCTGACTTCAAGGTTTGGGGAAACGTCGTAGAGCAGCCATTTTATGCGTATTCATCTGATCCAATAGTTAGGAAAAAGGCCTCAAGTGGAGGCGTTGTTTCGGAGATTGCTATCTATTTGTTAGAGAATCATTTGGTTGACGGAATCCTTGAAACGAGAGTGTCATCTAACTCGGTAATAAAGACTCAAGTTGTTATAAATTGCTCTAAAGAAGAAATTCTTAACTGCCTAGGCTCTCGGTATACAATCTCATCGCCGCTTTCAGATGTACACGGATTATTAGAGTCTGGAAAAAAATATGCATTTATTGGTAAACCGTGTGATGTGATTGCGGTGCGAAATTGGAAAAATATGGATGCGGATATAAACGATAGAATTCCGTATTTAATTTCATTCATGTGCGCTGGCATGCCCAGTAGACAAGCAGAAGAAAAATTGTTATCCCAATTGAATACGAGCGAGAATGAATGTGATGAGTTGGTTTATCGTGGTAATGGATGGCCTGGATATACGGTTGCTCGTTCTAAAAATGAGGAAACAGGGCGTATGACATATGCTGATTCATGGGGAAAAATACTTGGTAGAGATGTCGCTACTGCGTGTAGGTTTTGCTATGACGGTATAGGAGAGGCCGCTGACATCGCTTGTGGGGACGGCTGGTATGTTGAAGATGGTAAGCCGGATTTTAAAGAGCATGACGGGCGAAATATTGTATTTGTACGAACCACTACTGGGAAAAGAATAATTGATGCTATGTTAAACTCTAAAGCAATTACTTGTATCCCATCAGAAAAACCGCATGAAGAGTTGATTCAAATACAGAATTATCAATTCACAAGAAGAACTACCATGAGAGAAAAACTTCTTGCGCTGAAAATTAGTGGACGAACGATACCAAATTATTCTAAAACAATGATGCGCCAACTTGGCAAAGAGGCATCTTTAAAAAGTCGCATTAGAATCTTTATGGGAACAATAAAAAGACTTCACGAGGGGAAAATATAAACAGAAAACCCACTAATAGATGAAGCGAGAAGGAAAGCCAATCGAAACTGTGTGGGCGACAGAGTATCACGACTTCAACTGGCAAGATTATGAAGAGGTTCTTCAATATCTTCTAAATGAATATAGGCCTGACAACTGCGAGCAATTGCAGTTGAAATAACTCTCAGCGGAGAAAGGAAAACCACAATGACCACCTATTTAGTGACCGGCTGCGCTGGCTTCATCGGCACAACGTTTGTTCACTACATGCTCAATCATTACACAGACATTAAGATTATAAATCTTGATGCGCTGACCTATGCCGGTAACCTGGAGAATCTCAGAGATCTTGAGGATGATTCTCGCCACATCTTTGTGCACGGAAACATCTGTGATGCTGCCCTTGTAGCCCAGCTCATTGCTAAGTACGATCCCGACTACATTATCAACTTTGCAGCAGAGTCACATGTGGATCGGTCCATTGCTAATCCGGAGATCTTTGTGACTACCAACGTCATGGGCACGGTGAATCTTCTGCAGCGGGCGAAGGAAGCCTGGTATGATGCTGGACAGAAGACATGGAAGACAGGGAAGAAGTATGTACAGGTGAGCACGGATGAAGTCTACGGTGCGCTTGGAGCAGAAGGCTTCTTCACTGAGACCACACCGATAAATCCCCATTCTCCGTACTCATCTTCCAAAGCTTCCGCTGATCACTTTGTAAAAGCGTTCCATGACACGTATGGGATGCCTGTGAACATCACCCGCTGCAACAACAATTACGGCCAGTATCAGTTCCCGGAGAAGCTGATCCCGTTGATGATCAACAACGCGAAGAACCATAAGCCTTTGCCGGTTTATGGCGATGGAATGCAGATCCGTGACTGGCTGTTTGTGGAAGACCACTGCAAGGCTATCGATATGGTGGCTTCCGGCGGCAAGGTCGGTGAAGTCTACAACATCGGCGGCCATAATGAAAGACCAAATATTTTTATCGTCCGTACTATCATTAAGCAGTTGAGCGAGAGATTAGGAGACCCAGAAATAAACGAAGGATTGATAAAGCATGTGGAGGATCGCCTCGGCCATGACCGGCGCTACGGAATCGATCCAAGCAAGATCAAAGCAGATCTTGGCTGGTATCCGGAGACGACCTTCGAGGTTGGCATCGTGAAAACGATCGACTGGTACCTGGATAACCAGACCTGGATGGACAGGGTAACCTCCGGCGAGTATCAGAAGTACTACGAAGAAATGTATAAGAACAGGTAATGCAGCCGCTGTGTTGGCTTGAGCACAGAGAATAAAGGGGCCGATCCAAGGCCAGGATATAGTTGAGAGTTTTTGTAACTGGCGTAACCGGTCAGCTCGGACATGATGTTGTGCTTGAGCTGGTCAAGAGAGGGCATGAGGCCATTGGAAGCGGTGGCCGCCCACAGGAGCAAGTAGATATGAGAGTGTTTGTAACCGGTGTTGCCGGGCAGTTAGGACATGACTGCGTGATTGAATTGGAGAAACGTGGGCATCGTTCCATTGGTTCGGATATTTCTCCTGTCCCGTCATATCTCCCTTCAAGGACAGAACCGCTTGGAGTAGATACACCGGATCCAAGCTATGTTCAGCTGGATATTACAAATGAGCAGCTGGTGAAGAGAACGATAGAAGAGCTGAAGCCGGATGTGATCATCCACTGTGCAGCATGGACTGCTGTTGATGCGGCAGAGGATCCGGCTAATCAGGAAAAGGTACATAAGATCAATGCGAAGGGAACCGCATATATATGTAAACGTTAAATCCAGGGCACCTTGAATGTGAGTCTATAAAATTGAGAAAATATCTGAAAATAGCACGAATTGCGCTATTCTTCAGTAGTAGTCGCCCGGATTGTGCAACTAACACTACATGCGAGATATCAGATATGAACTCAGTAATGGTAATGAAGCAAAATCGACTTAACGCTTGTGCGAATGGACCCATTCATATAATACAGAAAGAATGAAAACTAAGACCTGATTTAATTAACAAAATACTTTCCCAAACCGGAAAATATTTCCTTCTTTTAATCTGCATATGCTATAATCGGAAAAAGGAGGAATATAGCTATGGTTGAACGTAAGGAATATCTTGATCAGCTTTGGGCTTGGAAGGATGATAAGCAGATAAAAGTTGTGACCGGAATTAGGCGCTGTGGAAAATCTGTGCTTTTGGAGCAGTATCGACAGAAGCTCTTAAATGATGGTGTCATGCCTGAGCAGATTATTTCAATAAACTTCGAGGATCTTGATTATGATTCATTAAAGGATTATATGGAGCTTTATCGTTACATAAAAGAGCGTTTATGTGCTGATAGGATGACATATATCTTTTTGAATGAGATTCAGAATGTTCCTTCGTTTGAGAAAGTAGTTGATAGTCTCTATATTAAAGACAATATAGATATTTACATTACAGGCTCGAATGCGTATATGCTTTCCAGCGAGCTTGCAACAATGCTTTCAGGTCGATATATAGAAATTAAAATGCTGCCGTTGTCATTCAAAGAATACATTGCCTTGACAGATATACCAAAGGATGATGCATTTACAGAATTTATGAAAACCGGAAGTATTCCGTATGTTGCTGCAATGAATCGAACAGATGAAAAGGTGGATCAGTATCTTGAAGGAATCTATAACACTGTTATTGTAAAGGATATTGAGCAGCGACAGGCAAGAAGAGAAAGGGAGAGCGGAAGCCGTAAAATTACTGATATTGCATTATTGAAAAATATCGCGCGTTATCTTGCCAGTGTCATTGGCAGTCCTGTAGCTATAAAGGGAATAACGGATTATTTGATCTCAACAGGAAGAAAGGTTTCGCAAAACACAGTTAGCGACTATGTGGAGGCATTAACAGAAGCATTTATTTTCTATCCGATAGAAAGATTTGATATTGTTGGAAAGCAGCTTCTGCAAATCAATAAAAAGTATTATATGGTTGATATGGGACTTAGAAATCATATTCTTCCGAGAAAAAGATATGACCTTGGTTTCACTATAGAGAATATCGTATATCTTGAATTACAGCGAAGAGGCAGCATTGTCAATATTGGTAAATGTGGCTCTGCAGAAGTGGATTTTGTTGCTCAAAAACAGGGTGTTATCACTTATTATCAGGTGACGGCGGATATGACAGCCGAAGAGACCTTTGAAAGAGAAATGAGACCTCTTAGGAGCATTCATGATAATTATGAAAAAATAGTTCTGACGCTTGATAGATTTTCCCTCGGCAATTATGACGGCATAAAGGTTATAAATGTTATTGATTGGCTCTTAGAGTAAAGTGATAGGTTTTGTGTAGGGCTTGATCTGAAAAAAACATTTTTGTGTAGCAGGAGATGACAATAATGAAGAATGATATGTATTTCAACAACTTAAAAGTGAAGATGGCAGCAGTCGTTCTTTTGTCTATTTGTTCTTTGGGAGTTCTCGGTATAAATTCTGCGTATGCTGCACAGGCTCCGGCAGAAGTAGTTATAGCAGCCGGAGGTCAGGAAAGACTTTTAGAAAAATATGGTCTGAGCGGAGTCGGTGTATCAACTGAATACGGAGATAAAACCTCAGTTGAGGCAGAGGCTGTTCTTGAAAGTGTGGGACATGATCTTAAGGGGGCATTTGACTGGTCCAAAAAGCTTCATTTTTGCGAGTTTGCATCTGACCCGGAGATAGGTACAGAATGGTTTGCGGAATATGGCTTCAGGAAGAATGAAGGTAATGACTATGTTATCTCAGCCACTTTTTGTAAGCTTGCCAGGATGCTTGGATACGATGCGAGACAAATGGACGGTATTGTTAGAGCTAAAAGCGGCAAAGCACTGCAGCATTCATGGGTGGAAATTACCGAGAAGGATGGAACAGTAAATGTTTATGATCCGGGCTTTGAAGCAGAGACCTGTCGAAGCGGGTTTGCATTCTCTTATGGTGATGAAGGTACATTTAAATATGAAGATAAGCATCAAATGAACGGATAAATACTATGGCTAAACTACACGTTAATAAATCATATATCAAATCAGCTTTTGGAATGCTTTGTATCTGCTTACTTGGGGCAACTATGATTTGTACTGCTTGCGGCAGACATATTGATGAGACATCCGTGGCAAAAGAGTCTATGGATGATGCAGAGACATATATTGACGATATCGATGTGGATGATATCAATTCCGAAGAATCGGAAACATTTGCTGATGAAATAGATCCTGAGAATGAATCAGAAAGCTTAGATGGTGATTTAGAAGAATCAGTAGATATTGAAAATGAGTCCGAAGCTGTTGCAGATGAAGAAACAACTACAGAAGATGATAATTCAAAAGCTGATGGTAATTCTGCAGATAAAACCGTTTCAAAAGCTCCGGTAAAACCACAGGCACCTAAGGCTGTACCGCAGACACCGCCTGCAACAGCTCCTGAAACATTACCGCCAAGCACCGAAGCTCAAGTTACAGAGCCTGTACAGGAAACGACTATACCGGAAGTGCCGATTGAGACGATCATAGATAAAAGCTATTCTACCGGGAGATTTGATGAAGTAGAAACATATTGATTGGAGTCGGGTTTTCTATCTTACTTTTCTTTTCTTTCTTTCTTTTATATGATTAAAGAAAGAAAGGAAAAACGGTGTCATCCTCCTAGTGTTGGCATTCCTGATCAGCCCGATGGGACTTCTGATGCTGACTGTGCAGTGGCTGGGCTATCTGCAAGGCGTGAATGCAGCCATGAAAAATCTCATCCATGGTTAAAGCGCAAGCCGTGGCGAACGCCTCGGCTTGCTTTTCTAAAGTCTTTGTTTACTTTCTTGCTAATATGAAATATAATATTAGCAAGAAAGGAAGTTATGATATGACCGCCTACGAACGGCTTGACCTGCTTTTTCAGCAAAACAATGGGATCGTCAAAACTGCGCAGGTTTTGGAAATCGGTATTGCCAAGTCCACGTTTTACGCCTACGCCAAGCAACGCGGCGTAGAGCAGGCAGCGCACGGCGTTTATGTTTCACCGTATGCATGGACGGACGCAATGTACCTGCTGCACCTTCGCTGTGCGCAGGCCGTATTCTCCCATGAAAGCGCATTGTTTTTCCATGACCTGACCGATCGGGAGCCGAGTCCGTATTCCATCACGGTCAAGACCGGCTACAATCCTGCCAGCTTGCAAGCAGATGGCATCAAGGTCTACACTATCAAGAAAGAATTGCATGATGTGGGGATCGTCACAATGAACACGTCGTTCGGCAATCCCGTTCCCGTCTATGATATGGAGCGCACCATCTGCGATTTGATCCGCAGTCGCAGCTGGATCGAGATGCAGACCTTTCAGAACGCGCTCAAGCAGTACACAAAACGAAAAGACAAGGACTTGCGGAAGCTGATGCGCTATGCGCAGATGTTCCGTGTTGAAAAACTTCTTCGGCAGTATTTGGAGGTACTTTTATGATTAAAACTGCACGGCAGCTCAAAGACCTGATCCGCAATCTCTCCAAGGACAAAGTCGCAGATGCACAGATTTTGATGCGCAATTACATGATGGAGCGCTTTCTGGAGCGCATTTCTCTTTCGGAGTACCGGGATGAATTTATCCTTAAAGGCGGGATGCTGGTGGCTGCAATGGTCGGCCTTGACGCCCGCTCCACAATGGACATTGACGCAACCGTAAAAGGCGCAACGCTCGGCATCGAGGAAGTAGAGAACATGATCGCATCCATCATCTCCGTGCCGGTCGACGATGGCGTGGCGTTCCGGGTAAAGCGCATTTCTGAGATCATGGACGAGGCCGAGTATCCGGGCATCCGCGTCAGCATGGAAACGGAGTTTGATGGTGTGATAACGCCGCTCAAAATCGATATTTCCACCGGTGACGCTATCACGCCACGCGAAGTGCGTTACAGCTTCAAGCTGATGTTGGAGAATCGCTCCATTGAAATTTGGGCGTACAATCTGGAAACCGTTCTGGCTGAAAAGTTGGAAACCGTCGTGACCCGCGCCACCACCAACACCCGTATGAGGGATTTTTATGATCTGCACATTCTGAGTCAGCTCCACGGTCAGAGTATCGTTCCCGCTGATTTTCGGATGGCACTTATTGCAACCGCCAAGAAACGCGGTACGGAGAAATATTTTGCCGATGCGCCTGCGACCTTTGATGAGGTTGAGGCCGACCCAAATATGGAAAAGTTGTGGCGGGCTTATCAGAAGAAATTCTCCTATGCCACCGGCCTGTCGTGGCATACGGTCATGGAATCTGTGCGCTGGATTTATGGGTTGGCACAACAGTAAGTCTTACCAACACATTGAATACTTTCTGCAATATAAATATGCAGCGGTCAAGGCAGTAGATGGCATCGAGAAATAGCATATTAAATCTATTTGCGAATTTACTATTGAAAGTGAGTGTGGAAAAATGATTCAGTGAAAACCGCTGTAACTGACGCATTGAAATTAGTTCTGTTGACGCCGGCAAACCTGAGCAAAAAAGGTGCGGAAAGCTCAGCACATACATAGTCAAATAAATCCAAAACATATTGACATTAAAAGCTCAATCATGTTATAGTAGTCAAGCTTGCAAAAGCATAAGCTGGTATAGCACAGGTGGTAGTGCGTCGCATTGGTAATGCGGAGGTCACGAGTCCGAGTCTCGTTACCAGCTTTTTTGTTATATTAATTCCGGATAGACAATATATGCACCGACTGCTTGCAGTCGAGTGCATATATTGTTTAGACGGATCGTACATGAGGCCACATCTTGAACATTGAACCCATCGCACACATTCATACAGATTTCCCAACCAAATTCGGAGTACCCAGACAAAGCGGACTTATATCTGATTTAAAGGGTACTATTATTTTCGAGCCGCATTACAGAGATCCTGAGGCTGTAAAAGGACTCAGCGGGTTTAATTATATATGGCTTTTATGGGATTTTTCTATGGCACACAGAAAGGACTGGTCTGCGACGGTTTGCCCTCCGAGATTGGGAGGAAAGACTCATGTAGGAGTTTTTGCTACACGTTCGCCGTTTCGCCCTAATAACATAGGTCTTTCAAGCGTCAGACTTGAAAGCATTGAATATTCAGATAAAGGACCTATACTTCATGTTTCAGGCATCGACATGATGGATAATACTCCTATATATGATATAAAGCCGTATATTGCTGCTTATGATGCTCATAATGATGCGGTAGACGGATTTACAGACAGTATCGTTGACATTGACATAAAGGTGGAGGATCCGCAAGGTCTTATTGCTGAAAGTTTGCTTTCTGAGGATCAGCAGCATGCACTTATTGCTTTATTAAGGGAAGATCCTCGACCGAGATTTGATGCTGCCAATGACGGCAGCAGAAAATATGGCTTTTATTACTGCGATTATGATGTACGTTTTACGGTCTTAGGTGATATACTAACAATTGTTGAAATGCCGAAGGTGCGTTGATTTTTATATTTAAATGTGAGAGACAATTATGAATAGAGATAGAAGAGCTGATTACGGAAGATCGGACAATAAGAGGACAGATAACAGAAGATCGGATAAAGGCAGATTTGATAACAGGAAATCTGATTATCAAAAGGCGGACCATAAAAAATATATGGATCGTCAGGATAAATCAAAGGATTCTTTTAATAAGGCTCGTTTTAATAGAGAGTCTGATGCTGATAATATTGATTCATATGCAGGAAATGCCGAGGATGCATATGTGAATCCGCTTATGCTGGAAGGCAGAAATGCTGTTTTGGAGGCATTAAGAGCCGGCAGAGACATTGACAGGATAATGATCCTTGACGGTGCACATGACAATGCGCTCGGAAGCATTATCAGAGAGGCAAAGAATCACAGGGAAACTAAGCTTGACTTTGTTGAAAAGAAGAGACTTGATGAGCTTTCATCCTCAGGCAAGCATCAGGGCGTAATTGCTTTTCAGGCTGCATATAATTATGCTGAGGTCGAGGATATTCTGAAAAAGGCTGAGGAAAAGGGTGAGCCGCCGTTTGTGTTTATTCTTGACGGCATTGAAGATCCGCACAATCTGGGCGCTATCATAAGAACGGCAAATCTTTGCGGAGCACACGGAGTTATTATCAGACTTAACCGTGCCGTAGGGCTTACTGCAACAGTTGCAAAGGCATCCGCCGGAGCAATAAATTATACGCCTGTTGCCAAGGTCACTAATATAGGAAGTACTATAGATGAGCTTAAGAAGAGAGGCATGTGGTTTGTATGTGCCGATATGGGCGGCGAGTCCATGTACAAGCTCAATCTTAAGGGCTCTATCGGTCTTGTTATAGGCAACGAGGGCAAGGGAGTTTCTGAGCTTGTTAAGAAAAAGTGTGACATGATCGCTTCAATACCGATGTTTGGAGATATTGATTCTCTCAATGCTTCGGTAGCGACAGGAGTGCTTGCATACGAGATAGTCAGACAGAGACTTTCATAAGTTCAATAGCTTAAATGTAAATGTCAAATGATTTTTGACAGATGAAAGGTTAAATATATGTGTGGAATAGTTGGATATGTTGGAAGTGAGCAGGCAGGCCCTATACTTCTTGACGGTCTTTCAAAGCTTGAATACAGAGGCTATGATTCAGCAGGTATTGCTGTCAGAAATGATGAAACCGGAGAGTTCCAGATAGTTAAGGCAAAAGGACGTCTGCATGAGCTTTACATTAAAACTGACGGCGGAAGAACTACAAAGGGCACCTGCGGCATAGGTCATACGAGATGGGCTACTCACGGCGAAGCCACAGAGATCAATGCTCATCCGCATTATAGTGATGATAAAAATGTTGTCGGTGTTCATAATGGTATCATTGAGAACTATCAGGAGCTTAAGGAGAAACTGACAAGAAAAGGCTACAGCTTTTATTCAGAGACTGATACAGAAGTAGTCATTAAGCTTATTGACTATTATTATAAGAAGTATCTCGGTACACCTGTAGATGCTATCAACCATACGCTTGTTCGTATCAGAGGTGCTTATTCTTTAGCTGTTATGTTCAAGGAGTATCCCGGCGAGATTTATGTGGCTCGTAAGGATGCGCCGCTTGTAGTCGGAAGAGCTGACGGAGCGTCACTGTGCGGGTCCGATGTTTCACCGATGCTTAAGTTTACACGCACGGTTTATTACATCGATGATCTTCAGCTTGGAAAGCTTACTAAGGACGGAGTCACCTTCTACAACCTCGACGGTGACGAGATCGAGATAGAGCCAAAGACTGTCAATTGGGATGCGGAAGCGGTTGAAAAATGCGGCTTTGAGCATTTCATGATGAAGGAAATACATGAGCAGCCAAAGGCTATTACAGAGACTCTTAATGCATACATTAAGGACGGTGTGCTTGATCTTTCTGCTGCAGGCATTGAGGATGACAAACTTAAGAACTATCAGAGAATATACATAGTTGCCTGCGGTTCGGCATATCATGTCGGTGTTGCGGCCAAGTATGTCTTTGAAAAGATGGCGCAGGTACCTGTTGAGATTGATATTGCCAGCGAATTCAGATACAGAGATCCTATTCTGATGAAGGATTCACTGTTTGTGGTAATTTCACAGTCCGGAGAAACCGCTGATTCACTCGCAGCACTTAGACTTGTAAAGGATAAGGACATTGATACGCTTGCAGTTGTTAATGTTACCGGCTCAAGCATTGCCCGTGAAGCTGATTATGTAATGTACACCTATGCAGGGCCTGAGATCGCGGTAGCCACTACCAAGGCCTACAGCTGTCAGCTTATAAATATGTATCTTCTCAGCATGGCATTTGCAAGAGCAAAAGGACTTGCATCAGCTGATGAGCTTGATAAGCTTACAAAGGCTCTTTATGCACTGCCTGGACAGATAAATGAGATAATAAGCGATAAGGAAAGAATTCAGTGGTTTGCATCACAGTTTTCCACAAGTCAGGATATTTTCTTTATCGGAAGAGGCATTGACTATGCTATAGGACTTGAGGGAAGCCTTAAGACGAAGGAAATAAGCTATATTCATTCCGAGGCGTATGCTGCAGGAGAGCTTAAGCACGGTACGATAAGCCTTATAGATAAGGGAACTCTTGTTATCAGCGTTGCGACTCAGGATGCGCTTTATGAAAAGACTGTCAGCAACATAGTTGAGGTCAAGAGCCGTGGAGCATATCTCATGGGTATCACAAACAGCGGCAATTATAATATTGAAAATACCGTTGATTTTGTGGTGTATGTGCCAAGAACAGAGCAGTATTTCACTACAAGCCTTGCTATAGTGCCGCTGCAGCTTCTGGCTTACTATATCAGCCTTGCAAGAGGCCTTGATGTTGATAAGCCGAGAAACCTTGCAAAGAGCGTTACTGTAGAGTAAAAAGATTCTGTAGAGTAATAGGATTTGATATGGGTCAAATCAGATGTGATTTAGAAAATATTGAAAGCTGATAATTATGAACTGATCAAATCAATAAGCCATAGCTATAATTGATAAATTAGAAGCTGAAATTTAAAACCAAGCAAAGAAAAAAAGCAGGTTGTTTCGTTGTGGTTTACGAATGGCCTGCTTTTATAATTAGAAATATAGCAAAGAATACATTATTCTGCAGAATCTGCATTGCCCTTTAACAAAGATGTCATGATATATGAATATATCTTTCTGCTGCAGCCGCGCCAGTTCGCACACATATCCTCGGCAGCTCCCTCATCCGGAACAGCAATGTCTATAGATAAAATAGTATTCTTTCCTTCACGCGCAGAGCAATGAACGGTAAAGTTATCATTGGAGCTCCTGAAGTATTCAGCAACTACACCTGATTCGGAGCGCATGCTGAATTTATTGGCTTCAAGATATTCATCCATATCGGCTATGGCGGCGCTTGAAATATCGGTCACAAAGAATCCGAGCGCCTCTTTGCCGTCATCGGTTATCTCATAATGAGTTGAGTTCCCGACCTGTCTTGAAGAGATGAGCTTTGCCTCGGCAAGCTCAGTAAGCACGCTCTGAAGTGTGAAATATGTGGTATATTCTTTATCCAAGAAGAATTCGGACAGCTGGGAATTGGTCAAAGGAAAATTGACCTTGTCCAGCATATAAAGTATCATTAACTTATATAGTGTTTCAGGCTCCTGAATCATTAGAAAACCCCTCGTTTAGAAATTGTATTGTATAATTATAACATATTCCTATGGAAATAGCACTTCACTATGTGCTAAAATAAAATGCCGGATTATTATCGGGTCATTTTTCGTGACCTATTATCTGGATACTCCGGTCAATGACGCATAAATATAAAGGCATGTAATGAAAGAAAAAATAACAAGGCTTGCAAAAGGAATAGCGGAGTCTGAAACTCCAAAGCTTGTTATGCTTCCGGAGTCTTATTCCGGCAGCATAAAGGCTGACACCAAGGACTGCTTTACTGTAGAATTTCAGAGTTTGAATGGCTACGGTGTTAAGGGAGTCTGTTTTTCTGATGCCATGAGAGTTCAGCCGGTTAAGGCTGCATTTGCAGGAAGAAAGGCAGATGTTACTGTTAATGTCGACACTACAGGGCTTTCCGAAGGGGACATTATAAGCGGCAGGCTTATTTTCATTACCAATGTCGGTGAAAAATATTTTGATTATTCCTTTGATGTAATAAAAAATACTATAAATGAAGGAACTGAGGATAAGACCGATGAGCCTAAGTACGTTGTGGCTTCACCGATCGTTTATTCTGCAGATGACACAAATCAGGAGAAAGACAAAAAGACCAAGCTTCCGGAGCTTCCGAAAAAGGATGAGGAGCTTGAGAGCCTTGCGGCGGAGCTTATCAGGAATAAGGACGAATCCGGATTCGCATTTTATGTTTATAAGGAAGCCATAAAGAGACAGCTTGCCATTACAAAGCTCTACGAAAGCTATATTGCGGCGTATCCTGCAGATTGCACCGAGGCTATGCCGAGGGAAGTGCTTTTGTATTTTTCATATGAGAGAGATATACCTCATGATATTGCAGAAAAGCTTTATGCGGACATTGTCATGCATGAGCTTTCTGACAGCGAGCTTTTTGATGAATTTGCGCCGGGCATGAGTGCCTTTGCTATGAATGCCTCTCTGTCAGGCAGAATGAATAAGAGACTGTCTGTTATTTATGACAAGCTTATTTATCAGGGAATGATCGACAGAAAGGCTGCATCACTTCTTCCTGATATTTTTAAATGCAATGAGATCAGGATCGATGAGGGAACTGCAGATGTTCTTTTAGTTGAATATCCTGAGCTTAAATTCCGTGTCAGAGCGGATATTATAGGAAATACTGCTTATGTGCCGGTTTATTTTAATGATGCCGGTCTGAGCTTTTATTCAAGGAGTGAATACACAGACGAGGAAGGCAATACCTCTGAAAGACTGCATAAGGTAAGTGAAGGACTTCATTATACAGACAGAGCTGTTTTTGATAAACCTGAGCTCATAGAAAAATGCTTTGAGCTTTATCCGGAGCATCCGATGCTGCTGCTTGCGGCATGCAAAAAAATCACTTCTGATGGAATCAAGGATAAAAAGGAAGACGGCATATTGATTTCTGCTCTTTCAGGTCTTGAGCTCAGCAAATCCTTCAGGAAAAAGCTGATATCAGTGCTTTGCAAAGCAGGCGGCTCTATGGACTGGCTTTCTGTGCTTGAAAGCGATGATTATGATAAGGATTCCTGCGGAAGCATTTTCTCTGCATTTGTAAAAGCAGGAAGACTTGAGGAAGCCTTTGGCCTTATTAAGAGATACGGAGCGGAGTCAGCAGATATTGCTGAGCTTAAGAAGACTGCAGATGGTCTTATAAAAAAGAATTTATCCGTTATTTCTGAGGCAGAGTTTACAAAGCTTTGTCATCTGCTCTTTGAGAAGAAAAAGGCATCCGATGCCATTATAGAGCTTTTATGTAAGGATTACTGCGGCAGTATAGAGGCTATGCTGCATGTTATGAAGGCAGCGGTTAAAAGAGAGCTTCCGTTATATGAGCTTCCGGAGCGTATACTTACCTTTGAGCTTTTTGTAGGAAGAAATGACGATATTGACGAAGCATTTAAGGAATATATTGCTTCAGGTAAATACGACGATCTTGTGGTAAGGGCTTATCTTTGCGTTAGAAGTGAGGATTATTTCCTTTACGAAAAGGACGGCATCAATGAAGAAGTATTCTTCGATGCACTTTCAAGCTATATGCATTCTGAGGATGCTCAGGCAGTTATGCCTGTGATCTGCTCTATAGCACTTACGGCTCATTATGCCAAGGCAGAAAGCATTTCCGAAGAGGAAAAGGAGCTTTGCCAGAAGCTGACAGACAGACTCATAGAAGAGGGTCTTGTTTTCAGATATACAAAGATGCTCAGGAAGAAGATACATATTCCTGAGGAGATAAGCTGGAAATATTATATTGAATACAGAGCTGAGAGCGAAGCATTGCCAAAGCTGCTTGTTAAGATACTTCCCGATGATGAGCAATATCATCAGGAAGATATGAAGCGTGTCTTTAAGAATGTTTTCGTTATGTCTACAGTGCTTTTTGTCGGAGATGAGCTTCATTATCTTATTTATGATAATGCTTCGGCTTCAGAGCCTTCTGAAGAAGGCGTCATCAATGTGACAAAGCTGCACAGACAGGGCAGTGACCGTATGAGATATATCAATCTGATGCTTAAGGCTCTTGATGCAGAGGATGAGGCAGCTTTGAAGGAAAGCATGCTCAGCTATGTCGAGAATTCAGAAACTGTTAAAGAGCTGTTTAAATTGGAGAATTGATGATGGCACTGAATATAGGAATCGATCTTTGCGACGATTATATAACTGCATACAGCTTCAGCGAAAAAAGCATGCTCAGTGCCTCCGCTGTCATCTGCAGGAACAAGAAAGAGGATCTGTGGTACATAGGACAGACAGCATATGAAATGGCACTAAGTGGAACAGGAGTGCTTACAGATAAGCTTTTATCACTGCTTAAAAAGAACGGCACTTCAACGATAGCCAGAAAGGCCTATACGGCTGAACAGCTTATTTCCAGGCTTATCGGAACCGTTCTTTCACAGATGCTTAACGGTGCCGGAGTAGATGAGATAGGAAGACTTGTTATAGCTTTATCCAAGGCTGATAAATCTGATATGGATGCGATCCTAAGAGCAGTGGAGCTTGCAGGCATCGACAGACAGAAAACTACTATAATCAGCCATGAGGAGTCATTTATTCATTACATAATGGCTCAGGACAAATCTCTTTCCTACAACATGACCGGTCTTTTTGACCTTTCTTCAGAAACGCTTTCCTTCTTTAAGATGAAGGTGCTAAGAGGTACAGGAAAGCAGAGCGCGGTATGTGACGGAACTGATCTTGAGGAGGCCTTTCGTATCGGTATCCTTAAAAATGAATCAGGCTCTGAGCTTGGAGACAGAATCATGACCGATGCAGCCAAAAAGTGCATCGGAAATGATATTTATTCATCAGTATTCATTACCGGAAAGGGCTTTGAAAGAACAGACTGGGCAAAGAGCTTTATAGCCTTCATATGCAAAAAGAGAAAGGTTATGTATGAACCCGGTATATTTGCTATAGGAGCCGCTATATATGCTGATCAGCTTGCAGCAGGTAAGGACAGCAGTCATTTACTGTTCTGTGATACAAGAACGAAATCTGAGGTATCATTAAGTGTTACCGTAAACGAGAAGCTTTCAAAGCTTATAATGATCCCGCAGGGAAGACCATGGTATGATTTAAGCACCTATGCGGAGCTTATGCCGAAAAAACAGGACTATATAGATATAGACATAGAACCGTCAGATAGAAATAATCATAAGAGGACAGTGAGAGTTGATCTTAAGGAGCTTCTTAAACGTCCTGATCGCTGCACAAGATTGTCGGTCGAGATGTATTTTGAGTCGGAAGGACTGCTTAAGATTAATGTTATAGATCAGGGCTTCGGTGAGATATTTGCTGCATCGGGCGATATGATAACTGAGAGCATCAGGCTGTAATACAGTTTTGGAAAGGAAGACAGATGTCATTGCTTTTATGCAGACAGAAGGCCGGAAGACCCTTCTGCCACGACAAACTGAATATAAATATCTGGAGTGAGCAGGAGCTTTGTTATATTGTTTATAACTATCCGCTTTTATGTCTCGGAGATTTCTGCACGGAAGGGTTGTTTGAATGGATAGATACGGAGCTTCATCTTAAAAAGCTGGCAGATCGTCTTAAGGACAACCTGAGGACCGGGGAGCTTTTTGAGAATCAGCTGCTGCTTATTCTTCAGGAATGTAACTATTATGATCTGGATGAGGTCATGGAATTCGGAAAACGCATAGCGGATTACCGCAAGTTTTCGGATTATGAGCTTAAATACATGGAAGGTAAGGCTCTGTACAAGGCAGGTAATTATAATGCCGCATACGAGAAATTCGAGCAGGCGATAAGACAGCTTGAGGCAGAGTATCGCAGATCCAAACAAAACGATGATAAGGAATTAAGGGATCACAATGAGCGAAAGGCAGATATATACTGCGACATGGCATCCTTAAAGATGCAGATGTTTGATGAAAAGTCTGCAGCTGAGCTTATTGAAATGTCTCTTATGACCTGCAGCAATAAAAGAGCAAACGAGCTTAAATATCTTATAGACGGCAGCGGAGAGCTTAGTGATGAAAAAAAAGCCGAGCTTGATGCAAAAAAGGATGCCGTAAGAGCTGCAGCAAGGGAAAGCGCTGCTTATAAGGAAATAGAGGATATTTTCAGAAAAGATAAGATGACGCTTTTTAAAGAAGCAAGAAAGTTTGCAGCAGGATGGAAGAGCGGTTACAGAAAGAATAAATTCTGATATACAGCTGTCAAAAGCAGTATTAAAGGAAATAATTACTATAGATAACATTTTAATAAAAACTGTAATAGGAAGAGAAACATGAAAGAACTTGCAAAGAATTATGATCCGAAGGACATGGAGGACCGCATCTATCAAAGATGGATGAAGATGAAGTATTTCCATGCCGACCCAAAATCACCAAAGGAAGCATTTTCCATATCTATGCCGCCGCCAAACGTAACAGGACAGCTGCACATGGGTCATGCTCTTGATAATACACTTCAGGATACGCTCTGCAGATACAAGAGAATGAAGGGCTTTGAGGTGCTTTGGCAGCCGGGAACTGACCATGCAGCCATAGCTACAGAGGTTAAGGTCATAAATAAGCTTAAGGCTGAGGGCAAGGATAAGCATGAACTCGGCAGAGAGGGCTTCCTTAAAGAGGCCTGGGCATGGAAGGAAGAATACGAAAATAAGATAATCAATCAGATGTACAAGCTCGGCGTTTCAGCCGATTGGGACAGACTTCGTTTCACTATGGATGAGGGCTGCTCAAAGGCTGTCGAGCAGGTATTCATTGATCTTTATAATAAGGGTCTTATCTATAAGGGAAGCCGCATCATTAACTGGTGTCCTGTCTGCAAGACCTCTATTTCAGATGCCGAAGTTATTCACGAGGATCAGGACAGCTTCTTCTGGCACATCAAGTATCCGGTTGCAGGTGAGGAAGGCAGATACCTTGAGGTAGCTACCACAAGACCTGAGACTATGTTCGGTGATACTGCCGTTGCTGTCAATCCGGAGGATGACAGATATAAGGATCTTATCGGAAAGAATGTTATCCTTCCGCTTATCAATAAGGAAATACCTATTGTCGGAGATGAGCATGCCGATATGGAATTCGGTACAGGCTGCGTTAAGATCACACCTGCACATGACCCTAATGACTATGAGGTAGGAAAGCGTCATAATCTTCCAGAGATCTGTATAATGCATGATGATGCAACTATCGATCTTCCGGGAACAAAGTATGACGGAATGGATCGCTATGAGGCACGAAAAGAAGTAGTTAATGATCTCGAAGAGCTCAAGCTTCTTGTCAAGAAGGTTCCTCACACACACAGCGTAGGAACTCACGATCGCTGCGGAGCTACTGTAGAGCCGATGATCAAGCCACAGTGGTTCGTTAAGATGGACAAGTTCGCAGATCACTGCAAAAAGGTGCTTGAAAACGGAGATCTCAAGTTTGTTCCTGAGAATTACTCCAAGACATATATGAACTGGGTCAACAACATCAAGGACTGGTGCATAAGCAGACAGCTCTGGTGGGGACACAGAATACCTGCATGGTACTGTGATGACTGCAAGAAGATATATGTAGGTCATGCTGCGCCTGAAAAGTGTGAATGCGGCTGCACTTCATTTACACAGGACGAGGATACTCTTGATACATGGTTCTCATCAGCGCTCTGGCCGTTCTCAACCTTAGGCTGGCCTGATAAGACACCTGAGCTTGAGAAGTTCTATCCTAATGACGTACTTGTAACCGGCTATGATATCATTTTCTTCTGGGTTATCCGTATGGTATTCTCAGGAGTTGAGCAGATGGGAGAATGTCCGTTCTCTACAGTTCTTATTCACGGACTTGTTCGTGATGAGCAGGGACGTAAGATGAGTAAGTCTCTCGGAAACGGTATCGATCCGCTAAAGGTTGTCGATGAATACGGCGCAGATGCATTAAGAGGAGCACTTCTTACAGGAAATGCACCTGGTAACGACATGCGTTATTCAGAGAAGAAGATAACCAATGCAAGAAACTTCGCAAACAAGGTATGGAATGCATCAAGATTCATTATGATGAATGTTGAAAAAGCAGGCGACGAGGCAAAGAATGCCTTTGAAGCTGCCGGAAAGGCTGAGGATATCGGTCGTATTCCTGAGGGCGTCAAGCTTGAGAAAGAGGATAAGTGGATCATTTCCAAGCTCAACAGTCTCGTAGACAATGTTACAAGAAATATGGATGCCTTCGAGCTTGGCGTAGCTCTTGATAATGTTACAGATTTCATGTGGAATGAGCTTTGTGACTGGTATATCGAGATGCTTAAGGCTCGTCTTAACGGCAATGACGAGGAGACTAAGAAAGCTGCGCTTTGGACTCTTAAGACAGTGCTTGTAAACGGGCTTAAGATGCTTCACCCATTCATGCCGTTTATTACAGAGGAGATATTCGATAACATTACTGATGAAGAGTCGATAATGATATCAGAATACCCGCTTGCTTCAGAGGGCTGGAACTTCGCTGAGGACGAGGCTGAGGTAGAGGCTGTTAAGGAGGCTGTAAGAGCTGTCAGAAATATCCGTGCGGAGAAGAATGTTCCGCCTTCAAGAAAGGCTGCGGTATATATCGTATCGGAAGATCCTAAGGTAATGGCTGCATTTGAAGCTACAGGATCTGTAGCAGCATCACTTTGCTCTGCTTCAGAGATCATCGTTCAGAAGGATAAGACAGGTATTGAGGCATCAGCACTTTCAGCCGTTACATCTAATGCATCTGTTTATATTCCGCTCAATGATCTTGTAGATATGGAGCAGGAGAAGGAAAGACTTAAGAAGGAGGAAAAGCGCCTTGAGGGCGAGCTTAAGCGTTCTCACAGCATGCTTTCCAACGAAAAGTTTATTTCCAAGGCACCTCAGGCTAAGATAGATGAGGAAAAGGCTAAGCTTGCAAAGTATGAGGAAATGATCAGAAAGGTCAGAGAGCAGATCACAGAGATAGGCTGATGATTTTAGGATAAACCAAGACTTGAATTCGCTTTAAAATTTAAGTGTCGTGCTGTAGGTAATCGATTCCTGTGGCACGGCACTTTTATCATAAATAATCAGACAAAGTACATGCTTTAGTTATATTAAAGTCTTGAAATTCATTTCGTAAAAGTATATTCTTTTAATAGTGATTATTAATGCTTTCGAAGCATATTGAATGCTTATTATCGAACAGCATTTTTTATTAGCATATAGTAATTCAAAAGGCAGGTGAACAAAGTGGATACTGGCGACGGTCATAGTCGAAGTTATAATTTAAGATCGGAGACGAACCACTTTTTTCGCATTCTTTTTTCTTTAAGCGTCTAAATGGTCTTTTTGCAGAAGCTTTCTTTTCCGATCTGATATATGAGATCTTCCTTTATTTCTTATGAAACAAAGGAATAGAAAGGGGAGCCTCGGCATGGACGATAAAGACGAAATCTTTGAAAAATCCGACCTCGATCAGGTAAAGATCGAAGAGGAGCCGGCTGAAAAACCGGACTACGAAGCTGAGATCATCAGCATAATCAAAAGCAACGCATCACCTAAAATATTGAGAGACAGACTCAGCGATTATCATGATAATGATATCTCTGAGGCGCTTGCCATGCTTACACCGGTATTCCGTAAAAAGGTATACCGTGTTCTTGATGTGGATACACTTTCCGACATCTTTGAGTACGCAGAGGAAGAGGCAGTAGCTGTTTATCTCGATGAGATGGATCTTAAAAAGGCAGCGGAAGTCATAGAGCATATGGATTCCGATACTGCTGTGGATATACTCCGTACCATAGACAGGACCAAAAGAGGCCTTATATTAGATCTTGTAGATGATGAATTCAGAAAGGATGTAGCTTTGCTTGCATCCTTCGATGAGGACGAAATAGGTTCGAGGATGACGACCAATTATATCGTTATCCACGATGACCTGACAGTTAAGGGGGCGATGAGCTCACTTATTTCTCAGGCACCTGAAAATGACAACATTTCCACCTTGTTCGTGCTTGACAGTCAGGATATATTCTGCGGAGCCATCGATCTTAAGGAGCTCATTATCGCAAGACAGAGTACACCTTTGGAGGATCTGATAATGACCTCATATCCGTATGTTTACGGTACTGAGGAGATATCTGATTGTATCGAAAAGCTTAAGGATTACTCTGAGGATCTTATTCCTGTACTTGATAATCAGAACCAGCTGCTCGGTGTTATTACATCTCAGAGTATAATCGAGGTAGTAGATGAAGAGCTCGGTGAGGACTATGCACGTCTGGCAGGTCTTATGGCAGAGGAGGAACTTGAGGAACCGCTCAAAGACTCTATGAAGAAGAGACTTCCGTGGCTGGTCGTTCTTATGATGCTTGCTCTTGTAGTTTCCTCGGTAGTAGGTGTATTTGAAAAGGTAATATCACAGCTTACACTGATAATGTTCTTCCAGTCAATGATACTCGGTATGGCAGGAAACTCGGGAACTCAGTCTCTGGCTGTTACTATCCGTATTCTTATGGATGAAAACCTTAGTGCCAAGCAAAAGAGTGCTCATATAATGAAGGAGATACGAGTAGGTTTTTGCAATGGACTTATATTAGGACTCGGATCAACACTGCTTGTAGGACTTTATATCATGTTCGCAAAGGGAAGAGGCGCAGAAATGGCCTTCGCAATATCGGGCTGCGTAGGTGCATCCTTACTTATTGCAATGACTATAGCTGCGGCTGTAGGCGCACTTATCCCTATGTTCTTTAAGAAGATGAATGTAGACCCGGCAGTTGCTTCAGGACCGCTTATTTCAACCACCAGTGACCTTATCTCAGTTATAACCTATTATTCACTGGCTTGGCTGCTTCTTATAAAGGTACTTGGCTTCGGCTCATGAAATAGTGATTATTTGTATTATTTAAGTTCATATGGCATTTATTGCGATGCATAATGATGATTAATAGCTATGCAAGGTATAAATTAAAGCATAGCTTAATAATAAATGGATTATAAAGTATAAGAACTAAGGTCATTTAGATATGTCTAAGGATAAAGAAGTAAAAACAAATGTAATGAGACTGCTTGATAAGGCAAAGATCAGCTACAGGCATATGGAATACGAGGTTGATGAAAACGACCTTTCAGGAACACATGCGGCGGATGTTATGGGAGTTCAGCACGAGATGCTTTTTAAGACTCTTGTGCTGCACGGAGATAAGACAGGATATCTTGTATGCGTAATACCTGTAGATGATGAGGTCGACTTAAAAAAGACAGCGAAGATATCAGGTAATAAAAAGGTGGAAATGCTGCCTATGAAGGAGCTTTTGCCGCTTACAGGGTATATAAGGGGCGGATGTTCACCTATAGGCATGAAAAAGCAGTTTCCTACATATATTCATGAAAGTGCCGAAGCTCTTGATGAGATAGGCGTGAGCGCCGGACAGAGAGGGCAGCAGGTCATGCTTTCTCCAAAGGAGCTTGCAAAATATATAAGAGCACAGTTTGCGGATATAACAGTCAGCTAAGTTAATATCAGCTTTACAGGTAACTTACGGCTTTAAGAATTGACTTATGTTTTACTTAGATCAAGACAGGACTGTTAAGGCGTAAGATTTATAAAATTACTTGCAAAAATCAGTTGTCTGTGAAATAATATCAAAGTTCGGAGACGTATCGAAGTGGTCATAACGGGGCTGACTCGAAATCAGTTGATCCGCAAGGGTCCGTGGGTTCGAATCCCACCGTCTCCGTCAGAAATCACGCCAGTAGTCGGTTTTCCCGGCTGCTGGCTTTTCTTTTTTCTTTTACATTTTTATATCTTTTCAATCCCTAAAATGTTATAATGAAAATTCAAAAAACGGTATGTATTTTATTAGTTTCAGAGAACAGCATTCAGCTTTTGCTGATTAGTGAACACATCTTTAGGATATGTATACGGAGGTGAGCTTATGGCAGACAAACACGTTAACGTATATCAGCATTCCGATGAAACGAAAATGCCGATATGCCCGGAAAAAGGAGCTATAACCGAGGAACTGCTTGAGAGAATGAATAAGTGGTGGAGAGCCGCTAACTATCTTTCTGCATGTCAGCTGTATCTTTTGGACAACCCTCTTTTGAAGAAGCCTCTTACAATGGACATGATAAAGAAAAAAATCGTGGGTCATTGGGGAACAGTACCGGGACAGAACTTTGTATTTACACATCTTAACAGAGTGATAAAGAGATATGATCTTGATCTCATTCTTCTTTCAGGACCGGGACACGGCGGTAATTTTTTCATTGCAAATGAATATCTTGACGGAACCTACAGTGAGGTATACCCAGACGTATCGCAGGATATACCAGGCATGACAAAGCTTTTTAAGCAGTTTTCATTCCCTGGCGGTGTGCCTTCTCACTGTGCACCGGAAACACCGGGATCGATTAATGAGGGTGGAGAGCTCGGCTACGGTATAGCTCATGCTTTCGGAGCCGTGTTTGATGACCCTGATCTCATTGCCTGTGTAACAGTAGGCGACGGTGAGGCTGAGACCGGTCCCCTTGCAACCTCCTGGCACAGCAACAAGTTTTTGAATCCGATCACAGACGGAGCAGTGCTTCCTATACTTCATCTTAACGGATATAAGATAGCCAACCCTACATTGTTTGCAAGAATGCCTCATGAAGAGCTTGTTGACTTCTTCCACGGCTGCGGCTGGGAGCCTTACTTTGTTGAAGGCGATGATCCTATGCCTATGCATAAGAAGATGGCAGAGACTTTGGATACAGTTATCGAGAGCATAAAGGCAATTCAGGAGCATGCAAGAAAAACAGGTGATACTACGAGACCGAGATGGCCTATGATAGTGCTTCGCACACCTAAGGGCTGGACAGCGCCGAAGATCGTTGACGGAAAACGTATAGAAGGCAATTTCCTTGCTCATCAGGTTCCTATAGCAATGGACGATGATCACAATCTTCCGCTTCTTGAAAACTGGCTTAAGAGCTATCATGCGGAAGAGCTGTTTGACGATAACGGAAAGCTTCTACCTGATATAGCATCACTTTCACCTGAAGGAAACAGCAGGATAGGCGCAAACCTTCACGGCAACGGCGGAAAGCTTCTTAAGGAGCTCAGACTTCCTGATTTCAGGGATTACGGCATAGAGGTCAAGGAGCACGGAGCTGAAGCTGATCAGGACATGCTTAGACTCGGAGCCTTTGTAAGAGATGTGCTCAAGCTCAACGAGGACAAGAGAAACTTCCGTGTATTCGGACCGGATGAGACAAACTCCAACAGACTTAATGCTGTTTTTGAAGTGACAAACAGAGTATGGAATGCCGAAAGATATGACGATGACGATCATCTTGCGGCAGACGGCAGGATCATGGATTCGATGCTTTCGGAGCACATGTGTGAGGGCTGGCTTGAAGGCTATCTGCTTACTGGTCGTCACGGATTCTTTGCTACATATGAGGCATTTGCCAGAATAATCGATTCCATGGCAGCCCAGCATGCAAAGTGGCTCAAGGTCTGCAACGGACTTCCTTGGCGTGAAAAGATTGCTTCACTGAACCTGATAATGTCTTCAACAGTATGGCAGCAGGATCACAATGGCTTCACACATCAGGATCCTGGATTTATGGATCATATCGCAAATAAGAAGGCAGACGTTGTCAGACTGTATCTGCCGCCTGATGCAAACTGTCTGTTATCGACCTTTGATCACTGCATCAGAAGCCGTAATTATGTCAATGTTATCATTGCCAGTAAGCATCCGAGACCACAGTGGCTGAGCATGCCTGAGGCTGTTAAGCATTGTACACAGGGCATAAGCATTTGGGACTGGGCAAGCAACGATCAGGGCAAGGAGCCTGATATCGTATTTGCGTGCGCAGGAGAAACTCCGACACTTGAAGCACTTGCAGCCGTATACATTCTCAATAAGGAGCTGCCGGAGATAAAGACAAGGTTTATCAATGTGGTGGATCTCTTCAAGCTTCAGCCTGCCAGCGAGCATCCGCACGGACTTACCGATGCAGACTATGATATGCTGTTTACAAAGGATAAGCCTGTACTGTTTAACTTCCACGGCTACGCAAGCCTTGTACACGAGCTTACATACAGAAGACACAACAACCGCTTTATGCATGTAAGAGGCTATAAGGAAGAAGGAACGATCACCACACCTTTCGATGTAAGAGTCCAGAATGATATCGACCGTTTCCACCTTGTTAAGGATGCTATCAAGCTGCTTCCTCAGCTTGGTGACAGAGGTGCATATCTGTATCAGAAGATGAATGATAAGCTTGTTGAGCATAAGCAGTATATCAGAGAGTACGGTGTGGATCTGCCTGAGGTTGCGGATTGGAAATGGGAACGTAGTTGACACAGAGCAAGCCGGATAGTATTATAGCAATGCTTAGATTTATTTTAAGTTTAAAAGTTATTTAAATAAAAATATTATGGTGTCGCATAAAGGCTTTAAAAGTGCGGCGTCATAAGGACAAAATAAGAAAAATTAACAGGAGAGCAGCAATGAACAAGGTTACAGATTCGATTTTTTATGTAGGTGTTAATGACCATCAGGTTGACCTTTTTGAGGGTCAGTATGTCGTTCCTAACGGAATGTCATATAACTCCTATGTAATAGTTGACGATAAAACAGCAGTAATGGATACAGTAGATATTCATTTCACAGAGGAATGGCTCAAGAATATAGCAGAGGTTTTAGGTGACAGAAAGCCTGATTATCTTATTGTTCAGCACATGGAGCCTGACCATTCAGCAAGCATCGAGGCATTCAGAAAGGTTTATCCGGACGCTGTTGTAGTTGCTACAGATAAGGCCTTCAAGATGATCGGACAGTTCTTCAGAGATATGGAGATCCCTGAGGATAAGAAGATCGTTGCCGCAAACATGGCGACTCTTGAGCTTGGCGCTCATACACTTACCTTCGTACATGCGCCTATGGTGCATTGGCCTGAGGTTATGATGACCTATGATTCAAAGGATAAGGTTCTTTTCTCAGCTGACGGCTTCGGAAAGTTCGGTGCTTTAGATGTTGAGGAAGAGTGGGACTGCGAAGCAAGAAGATACTATATCGGTATCGTAGGAAAGTACGGAATGCAGGTTCAGGCAGTACTTAAGAAGGCAGCAACACTTGATATTGCCATCATCTGCCCGCTTCACGGACCTGTTTTAAAGGAGGATCTTGCTCACTATATCGGCCTTTATGACACATGGTCATCATACAGAGCTGAGGATAAGGGTACTGTTATAGCTTATACATCTGTATACGGCAACACAAAGAAGGCTGCTATGATGCTTGCAGACAAGCTCAGAGCAAAGGGCGAGACTGTTGAGCTCACAGATCTTGCAAGAGAGGATATGGCAGAGGCTGTTGAGAATGCTTTCCGCTA
This sequence comes from uncultured Lachnospiraceae bacterium, assembly GCA_934438085.1. Taxonomy (GTDB): domain Bacteria; phylum Bacillota; class Clostridia; order Lachnospirales; family Lachnospiraceae; genus Avilachnospira. The sequence goes on along the minus strand of CAKSBC010000001.1, from coordinate 117,647 downwards.
TGACAAGCTCGTTCTTGCAACAACAACCTACAATAATGAGATATATCCATTCATGCATCATTTCATCATCAACCTTGTTGAAAGAGATTATAAGAACCGCACAGTAGCTCTTATCGAAAATGGTTCTTGGGCTCCTACAGCAGCAAGAAAGATGAAGGCAATGATGGAAAACTTAAAGAACATCACATGGCTTGATACTGTTACTATTCTTTCCTCTCTCAGCAAGGAGAATGAGGAACAGCTCGATAAGCTTGCCGATGAGCTTTCTAAGTAATGCTTACTGAAATACTTTTAGGAATTATAATTATACTTCTTGTCCTTGTTATCATACTTCTGATAACAAGGACTTCTGCTTCTGTGATGGATAATGCAGGAGCAAGGATGAGCGGTAAGATTTCCGATGATGTATTAAGAGCTCAGGAAAAGCTGATAGATTCGGCATGTGACCAGCTTACTGACAGGATATCCTTAAATGTTGCCGAAATAAGGCAGGATATCAACCAGAGACTCAGTCATGATTCGGAAGAGAACAGAAGAAACCGTACAGAAGTATCAGATATGATCAGCCGTGGTCAGGAAAAAATGGACAGATCCTTAAGAGAGGCATTAATGTCCATGCAGGATGCAAATCGTAAAAAGCTTGACGAGATGCAGACTGATATCAACAAAAAGCTGGATATGTCGCTTAACGAGAGACTTGATAAATCCTTTAAAACTGTTGGAGATCAGTTAAATAAGCTATATACCTCGCTCGGAGAGCTTTCAAAGCTGGAAACAGGGGTCAATTCACTCAACAGAACTCTTTCAAATGTCAAAACAAGAGGCATTTTCGGAGAGACACAGCTCGAAAACATCTTAAGTGATATACTTGCGCCGTCATTATACGATAAAAACGTAGTTACAAAGCGAAGTAAATCAGCTAACAGAGATGCTGTTGAGTTTGCAGTCAAGATACCTGATAAAGAGACTGCGGGCGAATTTATGTATCTGCCGATAGATTCAAAATTTCCGGCAAGCATATACGACAGGATCAGGCAGGCCTCTGATGCTTCAGATCCGCAGGCATTATCAGCTGCAGTCAAGGATCTTGAGATCAAGGTCAAGCAGGATGCGAAGGATATTCAGGATAAATATCTTGATCCGCCGTATACAACCGACTTCGGCATCATGTTTCTTCCTACAGAATCGCTTTATGCGGAGGTGCTTCGTATACCGGGACTTGTAGAAGAATGCAGAAGCAGATACCATGTGACTATTACCGGGCCTTCTACTGCGGCTGCACTTATCAACTCACTCAGCATCGGCTTCAGATATATGGCTGTCAACAGAGATTCACAGAACATCTTAAAGCTTCTGAGCGCAATAAAGAGCCAGTATCACAAGTTAAGCGAGCTCATTGATAAAGCTGACAGCAGGATCGAGCTTGCAAAGAAAGCCACCGATGATTTGAGACAGAGAACAGACATCATTAATAAGCGTTTGGCCTCTGTTGAGGAGATAGATAAGGATGAGGCAAAGAAGCTGCTGGGCTTTGCGGATGAGTACGGTGACGAATTAGACTCTTGCCGTACTTAAATAATATGTATTGGCGGATGGACATACTGTCAATAAACGATAGAATTTTGTGCCTTGTGAAGAGTGCATTGTATACAATACACTTTAATATGGCAGTGTATCATTTTTGGAGCATAATGCTTCAAAAGTAGGCTGCCGCAGCCATTGACTTTAGAATTTCTATGTGATAAAGTCTGAAAGTGAAAGCAATGTATTTTATCACTTCACAAGTGGCTGATCTTGTTATTTTAAAGGTGACAAACAGTGTCATTTTAAAAGAGACAAGTACTGTCATTTTGAAAGTGACAAAAGCAATTAAAATGGGATATTTGGAGGATAATATAATGCATAAGATTGAATTTTCAGTACCGTTAAGCGGATCAAAGCTTTTTGACGTAATGGCAGAGGTAACAGCTAAGAAGCTCTGCGCAAAGTTCCCTGGACTTCAGTATGAGTACAAGGACAGCAAGGAGATCCGTATCTTCGGCGAGCTTAATGACTATTGGTACGAAGAGTTCAATAAGGCTGTATTTGAGCTCGGATCACTTTGATTTAAGTTTTAACTTATACATATTGAATGCTTAAACGGCTTAAGCTTTAAGCCGTTTAACTTTATAGATAAGCAAAGGGCTAAAGCATATGCTTTAGTAAGACCTTGGCGACTGCCGCAAAGTGGGTGAGATAAGATCGCAGCAGATTTTATCTTGCTTTAAGGGGTAAGGCTGCAGGAGCTTTAATTTTGGCTGCGGAGGCATAAATATGAACCAGAAGTTACACACACCGGAGGTAGATCATCTTTTTGATGCGATCCTTACTCTTAAGACAAGAGAGGAATGCTATCAGCTTTTTTCCGATGTATGCACCATTAAGGAGCTTATTGCTATGGCTCAGAGATATGAGGTGGCCATGATGTTAGAGCAGAAGATGACCTACCTTGATATTGCAGACAAGGTCGGAGCATCAACGGCTACTATAAGCAGGGTAAACCGCTCTCTTACATACGGAGAAGACGGTTATAACCTTGTATTTAAGCGTCTGGGCATAAAGAAATAATATCTTGGCATAGCTTTTGATGTATAGGCATTTAAAGCTGATGCAAAATGAAGCTGACTTCAATTTATGGTTTAAATCGGGTCGGTTTCATAATCTGGGTAATCAGAACACTCATACTGACAGCTCACATTTTAGTAAGAGCTGTTTCGGTATGGGTGTTTTTGCTTTAGCTGTGGATTTAATTAATACGGTATGCTAAAATTAACTGTTGATATAACAGCGATAATTTGTAGTTATATCGAAGCTTTAAAGTTTCCAAGGGCATATCACAAAAAAATAACGATTAATGCCGGGATATAATTATAAGTAAATTCATGTGAATATCATGATTTAATTATCAGTAAATTCATAAGTATATATAAGTTTTAATAGGTTTTCAAGAATGATCAATTATGTAAGAGGCACACTTTCAGATATAGAAGAAAGCATGATAGTAGTCGAAGCAGGCGGCATAGGGTACGGGATAAATGTACCGGCATCTGTGATGGGCGAGCTTCCGAGAGTCGGAAATGAAGTGCTGATATATACCTACTTTTCGGTAAAGGAAGATTCACAAAGTCTCTTTGGATTTATTTCCAAGGAGGATAGGGAAATGTTCAAGCAGCTTATAAAGGTTAACGGAGTCGGTCCGAAGGGCGCTCTTGCGATATTGTCGGTGCTGAGACCTGATGACTTAAGGATGGCAATCATGTCAGGAGATGCTAAGGCTATCAGCAGGGCGCAGGGAATAGGAGCCAAAACCGCTGAAAGAGTCATCCTTGATCTTAGAGATAAGGTAAGCGTTCCTGAGTTTATCAGTACCTCTGCTATTAACGGCACTGGTACAGCCAACATTGATCCTAAGGCATTTTCAGCAGGACCGGTATCTGAGGCTATTGACGCACTTACTATGCTTGGCTACAGCAGAGTGGATGCGGGTAAAGCGGTTGCAGGAGTCGTATTAGAGGACGGAATGACTACCGAAGACGTTTTAAAGAAGGCACTTAAAAATATCAAATAATCATTTGTATATAGAAATCACCAAGAACAATATATAAATCACTAAGAACGTTATAGAAATCACCAAGAACAGATGGAATCAAATAACATAAATAATACAAACAAAGAAAAAAAGAAGCTTAATAACAAACAGCAGACGGTCGTTTCAATAGCTATAGCTATTTTTGTTCTTATAGCTATTTTTTGTACTACTAAGCCGCCGAAGACTGCTGAAAATGTAAGTCCCGAGGGCTATCCTATAAGCCGTGATGTCTTTCTTCTTGATACCTTCTGCAGCATCACTGTATATGAAGGTGGCGGAGAGCAGGCACTCAGTGACGCCGTAGACAAGCTTAATAACTATGACGATCTTTTCAATAAATCAAAGGAAGATTCTGACATATCCCGTATAAATAACAGAGAATCTGACACTGTAAGTATTTCTCATGATACGGCTGTAATGCTTAAAGCGGCTGAAGACATTTGCGAGGAATCAGGAGGAAGCCTTGAGCCTGCAATTAAGCCGGTGACAGACCTTTGGGATTTTAAGGAGAAAAAAGAAGTACCTGATCCTGAACTGATCGAAAAAGCACTTTCGAAGGTTAAAAGCCTTGAGTGGGAGATTAACACCGATAATGATACATTTACAGCTTATGATAGTGATGTTCAGATAGATATAGGCTCTTTTGCAAAGGGATTTGTGGCAGATAAGGTTAAAGAGGTTCTTGTAAAAGATGGTGTCAGCTCTGCGATAATTAACCTTGGCGGCAATGTGCTCTGTGTTGGTGCAAGACCTGATAATGAGCCGTTCAAGATAGCTGTAAAGGAACCTGATAAGCAGGAAAGCGAATACAGCCACATTGTTGAAGCAGATGATATTTCTGTGGTTACCGCAGGTATTTATGAAAGATATTTTGAAAAGGACGGAGTTCATTATCATCATATCATTGATCCAAAAACAGGTTATCCGGTGCAGAATGATCTTGAATCAGTGACGGTATACGGAACAGAATCGATCATATGCGATGCACTTTGTACAGCTATGTTTGTAAAGGGCGAGGAAGAGGGAATGGAATTCCTGGATTCCTACAACAAGGCGCACGGCACTGATTATCAGGCAATATTCCTGAGAAAGGAATAAAGTGATGATAAGAAGACGTGAAAGGCTTGAAAAGGAGCCGGATTTTGATTTTGATATCATAGCTCCTAAGGAAAGGATAGTTTTCTTTGATATTGAGACCACAGGACTTAGTACAAAGAATGCCGCTCTTTATCTTATAGGTCTTGTAAGCTATGAGGACGGAGCGTGGACTCTGACACAGTTTTTTGCCGAGAACATGTTTGAGGAAGCTGAGCTGTTAGCTGCTTTCTTTGATATTCTTAATGCCAAAAAGAAGCTCGGCAGAGTATTTCTCTTTAGCTATAATGGAGACGGCTTTGATATTCCGTTCATTAAAAACTGTATCAGACAATACAGACTAAACTATGATTTTGCAGGTATTATAAGTGTTGATCTGATAAAGCTGATAAGACCTTATAAAAAGCTGCTCGGTCTAACTGACTGTAAGCTTAAGACTGTTGAAAAGCTTTGCGGCATATTTAGAGAGGATAAATATAACGGTGGTGAGCTGATATATGTTTATGAGGAATATCTTAGACTTGCGGCAATGTCTGAGGATAGCTGCGAATATACAGATATGAATCTTAAGCTTAAGGATAAGCTTCTTTACACACTGCTTCTTCATAACGCCGAGGATATAGCGGATATGCCTTTTATCATGGGCATTATTGGCTATGAAGCTCTTATGAAGGGTGCATTTAATATAACAGGAAGCGGTATTTCTGATGGCTGCTGGGATATAAGAGCAAGGCTTGATATAGCTCTTCCGGAAGGCATATATGCTGAAGAATCAGGCATCACCGTCAGCATAGGAGAAGAAGATAAGCGCTTACTTAATATAGCAGTTCAGCTTTTTAACGGGGAGCTTAAGTATTTCTTTGCCGATTATAAGAATTACTATTATCTTCCGGCAGAGGACTACGCAATACATAAATCCGTAGGTGAATATGTTGACAGAAAAGCCAGAAAGCAGGCTACGGCAAGGACCTGCTATCAGAAGAGGTCGGGCGTCTTTGTGCCGCAGTATGAGCCGGTAATTGCTCCGGCATTTTATACTGATTATAAGGCTCAGCCTTTCTACGGAGAGCTCACGGAATATATCGAAAAAAATGACGGCAATATCGACATTGATATAACAAAAAGATATATAATGTCTGTAATAGAGCATTTAAAGGGGTAATAAATAATTAAGGGGTGCAGGTATGGAACAATCGTTATCAGTATATAAGGTTTTTTATGAGGTAGCAGCTGCCGGAAACATTTCCAGAGCTGCAAAAAAACTCAATATAAGTCAGCCTGCAATTTCAAAATCGCTTGCAAAGCTTGAAAAGGAGCTGGACACAAGGCTGTTTACCCGTACCTCAAGAGGTGTGCAGCTGACGGCGGCAGGCGATGTATTGTACACACATCTGCAGGATGCGTTCGAATTCATAGAAAAGGCTGAGCAGGAGCTGAGACTTATTAAGGATTCAAATTACGGTCATATCAAGATCGGAGGCTCGACTACACTTTGCAAATTTGTCCTTATCCCTTATCTTAAGGAGTATATCAAGGAGCATCCGTTCACCAAGATAGCGATAGATAATCATGCTACTGCAGAAACTATAAAGGGTGTTGAAAACGGAACACTTGACATTGGAACTGTCGTTATAAATAAGCCGAAAAAGGGTCTTAAATTCATTAAGCTTATGGATGTTGAGGACACCTTTGTATGCACGCCTGAGTATCTTAAATATCTTCACGACCTTTACGGCGAGGATATGGATATAATGAGGGATGCAAACTTCATGCTTTTATTCAAGGATAATGATACCAGACGTCATATCGATGAATATTTCAGAAATAACGGAATTGAGCCGCTCAGAAAGATCGAAATGACTACAATGGATCTGCTTATTGATTTTGCAAAGATCAGCGTGGGCATTGCCGGAGTGGAAAGAGAGTTTGTTCTTGAGGAGCTTAAAAACGGTACGCTTATTGAACTGCCTTTAAAGGCACAGATACCGAAGCGACAGGCAGGATTTATATATCTTGAATCCAATGCCAACGAAGCACTCAGAGATTTCTTAGAGAGTATTAAATAAAAATGGCGAGACTGATAAATATAGGAGAGACAAAAGAAGATAAAATATTAGACACGTCTTTAAGACCGCAGATGCTTGATGATTATATCGGGCAGGACAGGATCAAGAAGATGATGAAGGTGTATATTAAGGCTGCTAAAAGCAGAAATGAGTCAATGGATCATGTGCTTTTTTATGGCCCACCGGGACTTGGTAAGACTACGCTTGCAGGAATTATAGCTAACGAAATGGGCGTTAACATGAAGGTTACGAGTGGCCCTGCTATTGAAAAACCGGGTGAGCTTGCGGCAATACTTAATAATCTTCAGGAAGGTGACGTTCTTTTTATAGACGAGATACACAGACTTAATCGACAGGTCGAAGAGGTGCTTTATCCTGCAATGGAGGACTTTGCTATAGATATAATGCTCGGAAAGGAAGCAAGTGCAAGATCTGTCAGACTAGATCTTCCGCATTTCACATTGGTAGGAGCAACCACGAGAGCCGGACTTCTTTCAGCGCCGCTCAGAGATCGTTTCGGTATAGTTGAAAAGATGGAGTTTTATGACACCAAACAGCTCATGGATATCGTAAAGCGTTCTGCAGGAGTTTTGGGAGTGAGTGTGGATGAGGAAGGTGCCAAAGGTATTGCCAGAAGAAGCAGAGGAACACCGAGACTTGCAAACCGACTTCTTAAGAGAGTCAGAGACTATGCTGAAGTCGAGTACGATGGAAACATTACCAGAGAGGTTGCAGACTATGCACTCGATATACTTAATGTTGACAGGCTCGGACTTGACAGGAATGACAGAGAATATCTTTATACTATCATAGAAAAGTTTAAGGGCGGGCCTGTAGGCATTGACACGATCGCTGCTTCGCTCGGAGAGGATACCGGAACTCTGGAGGATGTTGTTGAGCCGTATCTTCTTATGAACGGGCTCATACAGAGAACACCGAGAGGCAGAGTAGCAGAGGATGCCGCATATAAACATCTCGGTATCGAGAGATTAGGTCAGCAGGAGCTTTCACTTAATCAGTAAGTGATAATAAGACAATAGATGATACGTTAATACAGACGGTAAAATTCAGACATATAATAAAAAGAAAGTCGGCCAAAGCTATGAGGTCGGACGGTAAATACTATGGCACAAAACATTGACAATAACAAAAGCACGGTTACAGAGGTACTTATAGGCGGAAAGGTTTTCAGACTTTCAGGTGCTGAGCCGGAGCATATTCATAAGGTTGCGGAGCTTGTTAACCGCAAGCTTAGCGAGATAAAGACTCTTGCAGGCTATAAAAAGTTGGATTCAGACTATAAGGAGCTTTTGCTTAATCTCAATATAGCGGATGAGTATTTTAATGCTGTAGCTGAGGCGGAAAGCTATAAGGCAGAGATGGTTGAAAAGGAAAATGAGCTTTATACGGCAAGACATGATCTTGTAAGCCTTAAGCTCAAGCTTGAGAATGCCTTAAGACAGGAAGATATTCTTGAAAAGCGTGTCAGCGAGTGGAAAAAGAAATACGAGGAGCTTTGCGGTGAATCAGAGGAAGCGGAAAACTGAGCTTTTGTCACCTGCGGGGTCGTTTGACGCTGCAAGAGCTGCGGTAAATGCGGGGGCCGATGCAATATATATGGGTGGGCCCCTTTTTTCTGCGCGTGCATTTGCAGAAAGCTCCAAGACAGATATGCTGCTTGATACGATTGACTTTTGTCATCTGAGAGATGTTAAGGTATTTATGACCTTGAACACTCTTATGAAGGAGCAGGAGTTCAAGGGCTTAAGTGAATATTTAAGACCCTATGCGGATAGAGGTCTTGACGGAGTTATAGTTCAGGATCTCGGAGTCATGAATCTTATTAGGGAGGAATTCCCTGAGCTTGAGCTTCATATAAGCACCCAGGCAGCAGTAACAGGGGCAAGATATGCGAAGCTTCTTAAAAATCTCGGAGCCCACAGAATAGTCCTTGCAAGAGAGCTTTCACTTGATGAAATTAGGCACATTTACGAAGAGACAGGCGCAGAGCTTGAGGTCTTTGCTCACGGCGCACTTTGCTATTCCTGCAGCGGTATGTGTCTTATGAGTTCATTTATAGGAGGCCGCTCCGGAAACAGAGGACGCTGTGCCGGAACCTGCAGACTTCCGTTCGAGGTCTATGACGATAATGGTAAAAAGCTTAATAAAAACAATGAGCGCTACGTTTTGTCCATGAGAGATCTAAATACCGTATCAAGACTCCGTGAGATGATAGATGCAGGCGTTTATTCATTTAAAATTGAAGGCCGTATGAAATCGCCTGTATACGTGGCGGCGGTTACAAGTGTATACAGAAAATATCTTGATATGGCAATGTCATCGGATCCGGATGTAAATGCTGATATGGCTATGAAGGTAGCTGCAGCTGATATGAAGATGCTTTCGGAGGGATTTGAAAGAGGCGGGCACACTGACGGATATCTTGATCATAAGAATGGGCGTGAGATGTTAACACTCACCGAAAAACCGGAGCTTAGAGTTCATGATGAAGGTATCATTAATAAGCTGAAAGAAAAATATGTTGATAATGATATCAGGCTTCCGATAAGCGGCAAAGCTGATATAAGGATAGGACAGGTACCGAAGCTTACATTAAGCTGTCGTTATAAAAGTATCGATAAAGAGGTTACAGTCTGCGGCGATACTATTGTAAGTGCCGCTGAAAAAAGACCGGTGACAAGAGAAGATATCACAGAAAAGCTTAGTAAGTTCGGAGGTACTGACTTTGAGCTTGAGGAGCTTGAGCTTGATATGGGAGCTGAAGAAGAAAACGGATCAGGCTTATTCGTACCTGTAAAGGCACTTAATGAGCTTAGGAGAACTGCTGCAGAAGAGCTTAAGAAGAGTATTTTGGCAGCAAACAAAGATTTTGTAAGATAATACAGAAATATGGTGAATATGAAAGCTAAGAAAATAACGGCTGCAGTGGAAAATAAAGAGCAGTTCGAGGCTGTTTTAAAAAGTGGGAAAGTCAACACCTGCTATATTGACAGCTGTTATTTTGATGCTTTTGACTATGCCGGATGTGTGAGGGCGGCACATGAGAAAGGTATTGCATGTGGCTTAAGAATGCCGCAGCTTTGGCGAGATAAAGCTGATAAGTATTTTACTGATAATGCAGAGTTTATAAAAAGAGCCGGATTTGACAGCTATTTATTCAGAAATTTCGAAGGACTTTTGTTCTTCAAGGAGAATGGACTCCTTTACAATGACAAGTCCATGATCGGTGATGATAAGTCTATTAATTTAATCGGCATTGATGAGGCAAGCAAAGAGGTACGCAAAGAAGCAAGCTTTGTAAGCTATTTGCTTGATCACAGCATGTATATGTTCAATAAGGAAGCATTTTCAGAGCTTATGAGCATGCTTGAGGCTTATGATTGTGTAGCAGGATTTTCAGGAATTACATTGCCGCTTGAATTAAATATGAGAGAGCTAAAAAAACTTAATGCTGATATTAAAAGACTGATTGCCGGAAGTGGTGTGTCACTGCCGGAAGATATCGGAACAGAGCTTACGGTGTACGGAAGAGTTCCTATGATGGTGAGCTCACAGTGCGTAAAGAAAACGGCAGCAGGCTGTGATAAAAAGCCGGTAACATTAACATTAAAGGATAGGACCGGAGCATTGATGCCTGTGAAAAACTGCTGCAGATTCTGCTTTGGAACCGTATACAACAGTGTGCCTACCGTGCTTTATGATATGACAAAGGAAGTGGACGAAATAAATGCCGATTCATTAAGATATGAATTCACTACTGAAACAGACAGAGAAGTGGTGGCTGTGCTTAACGGTGAAAAACCTGAAAACGGAGCATTTACAAGAGGACATTTAAAAAAGAGCGTGGAATAAAAAAAATATGACTGATAGAGAAGCCTCAGAACGGGGCCTCTTTTAATTTGGTCATCCGAAATCTAATTTAGTCAAAATAAAACAAAAATACTAAATTGAAAAATTGGCTATTCCGACATTTGGTGCAGGTGCACCGTATCTCGGAATGGCCAAAACCCTTGATTGATTCTTTGTCTCAAAAACTATATAATATTTGAGACAAGACAAGGAGGTGATTTCTTGCAGAAGGACAGCGTTACCACTCAAATTTATGAGCGAATCAAAGAAGTTGGCCATGACGAAATATACATTGTCAGCGATTTCCTGGATTTGGGTGAATATCATGCAGTACGCAGGGCATTGTTGCGGTTAGATGATGCCGGAAAAATTCAGAAAATCATGAGAGGCGTTTACTATTACCCACGATACAGCGATTTAATTGATGAATACGAAGCTCCGTCACCGGGCAAGGTTGCAGAGGCACTGGCGAGAAAGTTTGGTTGGACGATTGCCCCATGTGCAGATACAGCGCTTAATCAGCTTGGCTTGTCAAAGCAGGTTCCTGCTAAATGGACTTATATCAGCAATGGCATCTATCATGAGTTTCAAATAGGAGCTTTCACAATAGAGTTTAGGCATAGAAACAACCGTGAGATATCAGGAATTTCCAGACAGACAGCTACTGTTATCCAGGCATTGAAAGCCATAGGTAAGAACAATGTCAGCGATATGCAAATGGACATTATCAGACGTCAACTTTCGGATGAGAATAAGATTACGATGCTGAAAGAGACTCAGCAAACAACTGTGTGGGTATACGAATTAATCAAACAGATATGTGAATAATTACAAAACTCGGCAGTGGCCGTTACACTAAATATATGTGGAAAGCAGAGGACTAAATGGTTACAGGTGAATTAAAGAATAAAATTGATGGCTTATGGGACATATTTGCTGCAGGTGGTCTGGTAAATCCGTTGGACGTTATCGAGCAGATTACTTACCTTATGTTTATACATGATTTAGATGATTCTGATAATGTAAAAGCTAAGGAAAGTGCAATGCTTGGTATTCCTTATCAGAGCATTTTTGCAGAGGAAGTTAAAATCGGTGAAAGATCCATAAACGGCAACCAGCTCAAATGGTCTGTATTCCGTGATTTTCCAGCTGACAGAATGTATTCTGTTATGCAGGAATGGGTATTTCCGTTTATAAAAGGCTTACACAGTGATAAAAACAGTGCATATTCTAAATATATGGATGATGCAATATTTAAACTTCCGACACCGTTAGTACTTTCAAAAGTCGTAGATTCTCTGGATGAGATATATAACCTTATGACTAAGGAGAAAACGACAGATGCAGATATAAGAGGAGATGTATATGAGTACCTCCTTTCAAGGATATCTCAATCAGGATTAAACGGACAGTTCAGGACTCCGAGACATATAATTAAAATGATGGTTGAGCTTATGGCTCCGTGTCCTTCAGACATATTATGTGACCCGGCTTGCGGAACATCAGGATTTTTGGTTGAATCTGGTTCGTATCTCAGAGAAAACCATAAAGAAGAAATATTTTATGACAGACAAAAAAAAGACCATTACATGAATCACATGTTCCATGGCTACGACACAGACAGAACGATGCTTCGCATTGGCGCAATGAATATGATGACTCACGGAATTGATAATCCGTTCATAGAATACAGAGACAGTCTTTCAGATCAGAATGCAGATAAAGATAAATATACATTGATATTGGCCAATCCGCCATTTAAAGGAAGTCTTGACGCAGAGTCAGTATCGGCAGATCTTTTAAAGGTATGCAAAACAAAAAAGACAGAGCTTTTGTTCCTGACACTATTTGTCAGAATGCTGAAAATAGGCGGAAGATGCGCTTGTATCGTCCCTGATGGTGTCCTTTTTGGATCATCGACAGCACATAAGGCCATAAGAAAGGAAATCATAGAGAATCAGAGACTTGAAGCAGTAATATCAATGCCTTCAGGAGTTTTTAAGCCATATGCAGGAGTATCTACAGCAGTGCTCATATTCACCAAGACTGAGCATGGCGGAACTGATAATGTTTGGTTTTATGATATGACAGCAGACGGACGTAGCCTTGATGATAAGCGTTCACCTGTAAATGAAAATGATATTCCTGATATCATAGAGAGATTTAAAAATCTTGAGAATGAAAAAGACAGAAAACGCACGGAAAAGTCATTCCTTGTACCAAAGCAGGAAATCGTAGACAATGATTATGATCTCAGCATTAACAAGTACAAGGAGACAGAGTACATTCCGGTTGAGTATCCGCCTACATCAGAAATAATGGCAAACATCAAAGAGCTTGAAAGCTCAATCCAAAAAGAGCTTGCAGAGCTTGAAAAAATGCTGAGCGAGGATTAATATTGGCGTTTTTCAATGTCATAAAAATAGCTTACTGAGTGATATCTCAATTTGAATAACGCTTTGGCAAACAGAGATAATCATTTATTAAATGTTTATGCAAAAGGAATCAAACATGAAAATAACAAACAGAGAAGCAGTAATTGAATACTGCCTTACATTTCCTGAAGTTTATGTCGATACACCATTCAGAGACATAAACTGGGTGGTGGTCAGAAGTAAGAAGAATAAAAAAATATTTGCATGGACATATGAGCGATTCGGAAACATATGGGTCAATGTCAAAGTTGACACAGAATGGAGAGACTTCTGGAGAAGAGTCTATTCGTCAGTTGTACCGGGATATCATCAGAACAAGGATCATTGGAACTCAATAATCCTTGACGGTAAAATACCAGACGATGATATCAAAAGAATGCTTAGAGAAAGCTATGAAATGATAGTAGGAAAAGCTTGAGAGATAAAAAAATTCGGATTTATGGGGATGAAGACATGAAAGTTAAACTGGAAAGTTTTCTAAAAGAAATATGCGAAAAGACGACACAAAATAATCAGTATCCTGTCCTTACATCATCAAAAGCAGGACTATTTCTTCAAAGTGATTATTTTAACAAGCAAGTAGCAAGCAAAGATAATACCGGCTATAAAATCATACACCGTGGACAATTTACATATAGGGCTATGAGCGATACAGGTGAGTTTTTTCCTAATATGCTTGAATGTACAGATATAGGGATTGTCAGTCCTGCATACCCTGTGTTTGAAATTACAAAAGAAAATGAAGTCTTGTCGGATTATTTGAAATACTTTTTTAAATCTGATTCCTTTCAGTATTTAATTTCTGCATTTGCACAAGGTAGCACACGTACAAGCGTGAAATTTGATAAAATGAAAACCGTTGCAATCAATTTGCCGCCCATGGACGAACAGGGTAAAATTGTTACTATCATTGATAGAGTAACTAAAACTATTTCTGCCCGTCAGCAACAGATCCAAAAGCTGGACGAACTTGTCAAAGCCCGATTTGTAGAGATGTTTGGAACGGAGAGAGAATTTGATAAATGGCATTGTGAGACAGTTAGTGATGTAGCAGATGTTTGTGTTGGAGTAGTACTTAAACCTACACAATATTATACTAATGAAGGCATTCCAGCATTTCGGTCATTGAATATAGGAGAAATGTACGTGAAAGATACAGATTGGGTGTATTTTACAGAAGAAGGTCATCATAAGAATCAGAAATCAGTTGTTCGAAAAAATGACGTTCTCGTAGTAAGATCCGGAGCTCCGGGAACAGCGTGTGTGGCAACAGAGAAATACGATGGCTACAATGCTGTCGACATTATTATTGCGCATCCTGATAACAATAAGATAAATTCTGTTTTTCTTGCAGCATTTACAAATATGCCTCATGGTATGAATCAGGTTCGTGTTAAAACTGGTGGGGCTGCTCAACAGCATTTTAATGTTGGAGGGTATAAAACTATGCGCATAATTCTACCACCAATTGAACTCCAAAACCAGTTCGCTGCTTTTGTCGCAGAGATCGACAAATCAAAAGTTGCAGTGCAGAAGTCTTTAGATGAAACACAGAAGTTATTCGATTCATTGATGCAGAAGTATTTTGGATAAAATAGGGGAGGTAGTTAGATGTCAGATTATAAAAAATGGCTTATAGATAGATTTCTAATCGAACGTAAACGATTTGATCGTTCAGGAATCTATGCATATACACAAAGAACAATGGCATATAACTCTAATAAGATAGAAGGAAGTACACTTACACCAGAGCAAACGGCATCATTGTTTGACAGCGGAACACTTCCTAAGAGTGAAGATTATTATCGTGCTAAAGATGTTGAGGAAATGAACGGACATTTTCTTATGTTTAACTACATGCTTGACACTCTGCAAGAGCCATTGTCACAGGAAATGATTAAGCGCATGCATTATGAGCTTAAATCAGGTGTTTTCGAAGATAGAGCTAATGGTTATGCTATCGGGGAATATAAGAAACGTGCAAACATGGTAGGAATATATAGAACTACTCTTCCGGAAAATGTTGAAGCAGAGATGAAGGCTTTACTCAATTGGTATCATGAACAAGATAAAAGCTATGAAACTTTAGCTGAATTTCATGCAAGATATGAGTGCATACATCCGTTTCAGGATGGAAACGGACGGACAGGAAGAATGATTCTTTTCAGAGAAAGTCTAAATTCAGATATTGCAGATCCATTTATAGTTCTTGATAGTAATAGAAATCTGTATATCGAAGGACTTAAGCAGTTTAGAGAAGAGAAAAAAACAGATAAATTGACAGCACTGATGATTGGAGAAGCAAAAGAATTCTATGAGCAGTGTGAATATTTCATGAAATAAAACTTTAGTGGTTGAAGGGTGCCGGTACACAAGGAGTGTTGCCGGATGGAAGAAAAAATAGTAATCATATTGAACGAAATGTCGGAGTATTTATCTATTGCACAGATGAAGAAACTTCAGGAAGTTATTTTAAAGACATTTTCAGAAAACGAGGTTGAGAAACAGGAGATATCAAACCTTGATTTTCTGAAAATGTTTTTAGATGCAAAGAAAATCGAAGGATGTTCGGAGCGAACGCTGAATTATTACAAGGCAACTATTGAACATTTACTTAAATGCATTGCAATAAGTGTTAGGAGAATAACTACAGAGGAAATCAGAACATATCTTTCAGAATATCAGAAAATCAACAACTGCTCTAATGTTACAGTTGATAATGTCAGAAGAAACATATCAAGCTTCTTTTCATGGCTTGAGGATGAAGATTATATACTGAAAAGTCCAATGAAAAGGATACACAAGATTAAAACAAAGACAGTTGTTAAAAGTATTATAACAGATGAAGGCATAGAAAAGCTCAGAGATAATTGTCATAAGCTAAGGGATTTAGCTATGATTGATCTGCTATATTCTACAGGCATCAGAGTAGGTGAACTTGTTAATCTTAATATTGCTGATATTGATCTTGAAGGTCGAGAATGCGTTGTCTATGGCAAAGGAGATAAAGAAAGAAGAGTTTATTTTGATGCGAAAGCAAAAGTTCATCTTAAAGAGTATATATCAAAACGTAAGGACGATAATGAAGCGCTGTTTGTAACATTGGATTCACCGCATGACAGATTGAAAATCAGTGGTGTTGAAATAAGGCTGAGGCAGCTTGGACGGAAACTAGAGCTTGAGCGCATACATCCACATAAATTCAGGCGCACAATGGCAACCAGAGCCATAGATAAAGGAATGCCGATAGAACAGGTACAGAAAATATTAGGACATTCACAGATAGATACTACAATGCAGTATGCGATGGTTAATCAAAGCAATGTAAAGACATCACATCAGAAGTATATGACCTAAATAATTAGAGCGTAATCATGAATTTTATAGTATAATCACGCCCTTTTCAGGAATATTCAAATTCGGATTTGCAGGGCTACGAGCAGAGCACAGACAAGCCGGAAAAATACGTTTAAAGCTTGCTTACATAAGTGCTTTTGACGGAATGGCTGTATTCTGCGACAGCAGAACATGAGCATGAAGCATAGCGGAATGCGAATGGGCTCTGCGAGTAGTGTGTGAGGGACGATGTAGATGACAGAAAAAGAATTAAAGATGACATTTTTAGCAACAATAAATGAATTATATACAGAAGTGCAGACATATGGATGTAGAGATAATAATTCAGTGCAATGTATTCGTGAGTTCACTTTAGAGAATTGCATCTGCCATAAACCTTCAAGATCCCGGAAAAGGTAATTTATTAAGTTGAAAGAAGGTGAAGTGAATGGCTGATACAATAAGACTTGGTGACGCTGCAACCTATATTAATGGATATGCATTCAAACCAGAAGATAGAGGAGAAGTAGGATTGCCGATTATCCGTATTCAAGATCTTACAGGAAATTCATATGATTTAGGATTCTATGATGGAGAATATCCAGAAAAAATTGAAATAAAAGATGGGGATATATTGATTTCATGGTCTGCAAGTTTAGGGGTTTATGTTTGGAATCGAGGGAAGGCATTACTTAATCAGCATATTTTTAAAGTTGCATTTGATAAGACTGAAATTAATAAGTATTATTTTGTCTATGCAGTAAGAAAAAAGCTTGATGAGATGAAAACTAAAACTCATGGAGCTACTATGAAGCATATTGTTAAAAAGGATTTTGATGCAACTTTGATTCCATACCCAACACTTGAAAAGCAGGCTGAAATTGCAACTAATTTGGATAAAATTTCAAAAGTCTTAGAAACCAGAAAACAAGAAATACAGCTATTAGACGAACTCATCAAAGCCCGATTTGTAGAGATGTTTGGAACGGAGAGAGAATTTGATAAATGGCATTGTGAGACAGTTAGTGATGTAGCAGATGTTTGTGTTGGAGTAGTACTTAAACCTACACAATATTATACTAATGAAGGCATTCCAGCATTTCGGTCATTGAATATAGGAGAAATGTACGTGAAAGATACAGATTGGGTGTATTTTACAGAAGAAGGTCATCATAAGAATCAGAAATCAGTTGTTCGAAAAAATGACGTTCTCGTAGTAAGATCCGGAGCTCCGGGAACAGCGTGTGTGGCAACAGAGAAATACGATGGCTACAATGCTGTCGACATTATTATTGCGCATCCTGATAACAATAAGATAAATTCTGTTTTTCTTGCAGCATTTACAAATATGCCTCATGGTATGAATCAGGTTCGTGTTAAAACTGGTGGGGCTGCTCAACAGCATTTTAATGTTGGAGGGTATAAAACTATGCGCATAATTCTACCACCAATTGAACTCCAAAACCAGTTCGCTGCTTTTGTCGCAGAGATCGACAAATCAAAAGTTGCAGTGCAGAAGTCTTTAGATGAAACACAGAAGTTATTCGATTCATTGATGCAGAAGTATTTTGGATAAAATAGGGGAGGTAGTTAGATGTCAGATTATAAAAAATGGCTTATAGATAGATTTCTAATCGAACGTAAACGATTTGATCGTTCAGGAATCTATGCATATACACAAAGAACAATGGCATATAACTCTAATAAGATAGAAGGAAGTACACTTACACCAGAGCAAACGGCATCATTGTTTGACAGCGGAACACTTCCTAAGAGTGAAGATTATTATCGTGCTAAAGATGTTGAGGAAATGAACGGACATTTTCTTATGTTTAACTACATGCTTGACACTCTGCAAGAGCCATTGTCACAGGAAATGATTAAGCGCATGCATTATGAGCTTAAATCAGGTGTTTTCGAAGATAGAGCTAATGGTTATGCTATCGGGGAATATAAGAAACGTGCAAACATGGTAGGAATATATAGAACTACTCTTCCGGAAAATGTTGAAGCAGAGATGAAGGCTTTACTCAATTGGTATCATGAACAAGATAAAAGCTATGAAACTTTAGCTGAATTTCATGCAAGATATGAGTGCATACATCCGTTTCAGGATGGAAACGGACGGACAGGAAGAATGATTCTTTTCAGAGAAAGTCTAAATTCAGATATTGCAGATCCATTTATAGTTCTTGATAGTAATAGAAATCTGTATATCGAAGGACTTAAGCAGTTTAGAGAAGAGAAAAAAACAGATAAATTGACAGCACTGATGATTGGAGAAGCAAAAGAATTCTATGAGCAGTGTGAATATTTCATGAAATAAAACTTTAGTGGTTGAAGGGTGCCGGTACACAAGGAGTGTTGCCGGATGGAAGAAAAAATAGTAATCATATTGAACGAAATGTCGGAGTATTTATCTATTGCACAGATGAAGAAACTTCAGGAAGTTATTTTAAAGACATTTTCAGAAAACGAGGTTGAGAAACAGGAGATATCAAACCTTGATTTTCTGAAAATGTTTTTAGATGCAAAGAAAATCGAAGGATGTTCGGAGCGAACGCTGAATTATTACAAGGCAACTATTGAACATTTACTTAAATGCATTGCAATAAGTGTTAGGAGAATAACTACAGAGGAAATCAGAACATATCTTTCAGAATATCAGAAAATCAACAACTGCTCTAATGTTACAGTTGATAATGTCAGAAGAAACATATCAAGCTTCTTTTCATGGCTTGAGGATGAAGATTATATACTGAAAAGTCCAATGAAAAGGATACACAAGATTAAAACAAAGACAGTTGTTAAAAGTATTATAACAGATGAAGGCATAGAAAAGCTCAGAGATAATTGTCATAAGCTAAGGGATTTAGCTATGATTGATCTGCTATATTCTACAGGCATCAGAGTAGGTGAACTTGTTAATCTTAATATTGCTGATATTGATCTTGAAGGTCGAGAATGCGTTGTCTATGGCAAAGGAGATAAAGAAAGAAGAGTTTATTTTGATGCGAAAGCAAAAGTTCATCTTAAAGAGTATATATCAAAACGTAAGGACGATAATGAAGCGCTGTTTGTAACATTGGATTCACCGCATGACAGATTGAAAATCAGTGGTGTTGAAATAAGGCTGAGGCAGCTTGGACGGAAACTAGAGCTTGAGCGCATACATCCACATAAATTCAGGCGCACAATGGCAACCAGAGCCATAGATAAAGGAATGCCGATAGAACAGGTACAGAAAATATTAGGACATTCACAGATAGATACTACAATGCAGTATGCGATGGTTAATCAAAGCAATGTAAAGACATCACATCAGAAGTATATGACCTAAATAATTAGAGCGTAATCATGAATTTTATAGTATAATCACGCCCTTTTCAGGAATATTCAAATTCGGATTTGCAGGGCTACGAGCAGAGCACAGACAAGCCGGAAAAATACGTTTAAAGCTTGCTTACATAAGTGCTTTTGACGGAATGGCTGTATTCTGCGACAGCAGAACATGAGCATGAAGCATAGCGGAATGCGAATGGGCTCTGCGAGTAGTGTGTGAGGGACGATGTAGATGACAGAAAAAGAATTAAAGATGACATTTTTAGCAACAATAAATGAATTATATACAGAAGTGCAGACATATGGATGTAGAGATAATAATTCAGTGCAATGTATTCGTGAGTTCACTTTAGAGAATTGCATCTGCCATAAACCTTCAAGATCCCGGAAAAGGTAATTTATTAAGTTGAAAGAAGGTGAAGTGAATGGCTGATACAATAAGACTTGGTGACGCTGCAACCTATATTAATGGATATGCATTCAAACCAGAAGATAGAGGAGAAGTAGGATTGCCGATTATCCGTATTCAAGATCTTACAGGAAATTCATATGATTTAGGATTCTATGATGGAGAATATCCAGAAAAAATTGAAATAAAAGATGGGGATATATTGATTTCATGGTCTGCAAGTTTAGGGGTTTATGTTTGGAATCGAGGGAAGGCATTACTTAATCAGCATATTTTTAAAGTTGCATTTGATAAGACTGAAATTAATAAGTATTATTTTGTCTATGCAGTAAGAAAAAAGCTTGATGAGATGAAAACTAAAACTCATGGAGCTACTATGAAGCATATTGTTAAAAAGGATTTTGATGCAACTTTGATTCCATACCCAACACTTGAAAAGCAGGCTGAAATTGCAACTAATTTGGATAAAATTTCAAAAGTCTTAGAAACCAGAAAACAAGAAATACAGCTATTAGACGAACTCATCAAAGCCCGATTTGTAGAACTCTTTGGGAATATTCTTACAGATAGAAATCTGCCGTTGGTTCAGTTAAGTGAACTTGCAGACATTGGCTCAAGTAAACGAATATATGCTTATGAGTATGCTGAAGAAGGTATTCCATTTTATAGAAGCAAAGAGATTCGAGAATTGGGGAGCGGATTAAAACCGTCAGTAGAGCTGTTTATTACTTCAGAAAGATACAATGAAATAAAAAATAAATATGGAGTTCCTAAAGTCGGTGACATTCTGATAGCAGCAATAGGTGCGACAATAGGATATTCATGGATAGTAAATACAGAAAATCCATTTTATTACAAGGATGGAAACCTTATTATTCTATCTATAAAAGATGATGTTAACCCAATATTTTTGAATCATGTGATGGGAATACTTATTGATGATTTTAAGAACAAAGGAGTTGCTGGTAGTGCGCAGTTGGCTTTAACTATTGAGAAGCTTGAAAAGATGATCGTTGTTAGTCCGGATATTAATTTGCAGAATCAGTTTGCAGTTTTTGTTAAACAAGTCAACAAATCAAAAGTTATCTAAGTCTAGGTGGTTTAATGAGAAAGGATAATAATGAACGAAATAATATCAAGGCTTGAAAAAATGGATATAAAGAACATTGAAACTCTTATATTAACAGCCAGTTTTATGTTTCTTTCGATATCTGGAGGTGTGACATGGAAGTGGTTTCTTACCATCTTCACGATAGCGATAGGCTTTTACTAGAAAAATAAGTAAAAATACACTATTCTTGATTTGGTATGCTATAATTATTAACACAGTAATGAAAGGAGAATGCCATGAAAGAATATCCACATTTCGATATGAGCATTCTTGAAAACAAAAAGAGAATGACCATATCAACAACAGAAGCATTAAAAGATATCATTCCTATTTCCTGGAGTGATGATGTATTAAACAATGAGAAGTTAGTGACAGTAACAAAAGCAGGAGAACGTAAATAAATGTGTAAAGTTGGTGACATAATATTAGTAAAACAATATAAAAGCCATGGAATTGACTTAAACCGTCATTCATTTGTAGTGCTAAGTATAGATAATGGAAATATACAAGGTTTACCATATGATATTGTTTGCAATGTTATGTCATCTTTCCATTCGGAAGAACATAAACGTAGAAAATTAAAATTTCCGGGCAATCTTGAGATTTCTCACAACGATGAAAATGTAAGAAATGGAAATGCAAAAGGCGGTTATATAAAAGCTGATCAATTCTATTATTTCAGGAAATCAGAGCTTGATTATATGGTTATTGGAAATGTTTCAGTTGAGCTATTCATACAATTACTGGAATTGATAAAACAATTGGAAACAATTGAAGATATTACAGAAAATCTTTAAGGAGCGTTAAAAAAACGCTCTTTTTTTATGCAAAGAAAAGAGGTCGAATTGTAATTGTACACGCAAGTGTTTCAGAAATTTGACCGTCACCAAAACATAATAAACAGTCTTTGTTGTGAATATGCTATAATCAGTATGAGTTTTAAGTATTGTTTTCGGAGTTGATTATGATAACGAACTTTGATTACCTGAAAGAGGAAGCCAGATTCTCGGCATTTGCTGATGTGGCTGTTTCTGCAGAGAAAATAGTTCTTCTTGATCCTGAGGCTTGTATCATGAATTGCCGCAGGGCGATGGAGTTCGCCATAAAATGGATGTATTCAGTAGATGATGCACTTGAAAAGCCATATCAGGACAATCTGCAGAGTCTTATGAGTGAGGAAGAATTCAGGCAGATAGTCGGAAAAGATCTATTAAAAAGAATGGAATATATCCGTAAGACAGGAAATAATGCCGCTCACGCCGGAAAGAAGCTGGGACGTGACGAGGCATTTTTGTGTCTTGAAAATCTTTTTATATTTCTGGATTTCATAGCTTATTGCTATTCAGACAACTATACCGAGCGCAGCTTTGATGAAGGAATCATCAATGCAAGAATAGAAAGAGCCAAGAAATCAGGTAAATCAAAAACTGAAAATGAATCAGTAAAAGCTGAGCTTGAGAAGAAACAGGCTGAAATAGAAAAAACGCAGCTTGATCTTCAGAAGCTTATTGATGAAAATGCAAGACTTAAAGATGAGCTTTCTGCTAAGAGAGCTGAGCAGCAGCCGGGGTATGTTCAGAAACCTTTGGATTTTTCTGAATATAAGACAAGAAGGCTCTATATTGATTCAATGCTCATGGATGCCGGTTGGACTCTTAATAAGGACTGGTTTAATGAATTTGAGCTTTCAGGGATGCCGAATCAATCCGGCACCGGATATGCAGACTATGTTTTGTTTGATGATTCACACAGACCGCTTGCAGTTATTGAAGCAAAAAGAACATGTGCCGATGTTGCAGTAGGCAGACAGCAAGCGAAGCTTTATGCAGATATATTAGAACAGAAATATAAAAGAAGGCCGGTCATCTTCCTTACAAACGGCTTTGAGACTCGTATTATTGACGGACAGTATCCTGAGAGAAAATGTTCGGTGATATATTCCAAGCGTGATTTGGAAAAGCTGTTTAATTTAAGGACGATGAGGACCGGACTTAAAAATGTCAGTGTAGATAAAAATATTGCAGGAAGATATTATCAGGAATCAGCAATCAAAGCTGTATGTGACAGTTTTGATTCAAAAAATCGCCGCAAGGCACTTCTTGTCATGGCTACCGGTTCCGGTAAAACGAGAACTGTTATTGCATTATGCGATATTTTATTAAATGCCGGCTGGGTCAAGAACATATTGTTTTTAGCTGACAGGACGTCACTTGTAGTTCAGGCAAAAAGAAATTTTGTCAATCTTATGCCGAATCTTTCCTGCACTAATGTCAGTGAAGAAAAAGATAATTATAATGCGCACTGCGTCTTTTCGACATATCAGACAATGATCAGATGTATTGACACTGTTAAGGATGATGATGGAAAGATTTTTTCAAGCGGACATTTTGATCTGATCATATGTGATGAGGCGCACAGATCTATTTACAATAAATACAGAGATATTTTTGATTATTTTGATGCTCCGCTTGTTGGACTTACAGCTACTCCTAAGGATGAAATCGACAAAAATACCTATGAGGTATTTGAGCTTGAAAATGGTGTACCGACATACGGCTATGATCTTGCTCAGGCAGTAAAAGATGGATATTTGGTAGATTATTTATCTGTTGAGACAAAGCTTAAGTTTATAGAAAACGGAATCGTTTATGATGAGCTTTCAGAGACAGATAAAGAACAGTATGAAAAAACCTTTGCATATGATGACAATATTCCTGAAGCTATAAGCTCATCAGCGCTTAACACCTGGATATTTAATGAAGATACAATTAAGCAAGTGCTTCATACTGTTATGGATAATGGTATAAAGATAGATTATGGCCAGAAAATAGGAAAAACCATTATTTTTGCGAAAAATCATAATCATGCAAATAAGATTCTTGAGATATTCAATAAGGAATATCCTCATTTAAACGGTTTTGCTACTGTCGTTGATAATCAGACAAAGTATGCACAGAGTGTGATAGATGAGTTTTCGAATCCAAAGAAGCTTCCGCAGATAGTTATATCAGTTGATATGCTGGATACCGGTATTGATGTTCCGGAAATTCTGAACCTTGTATTTTTCAAAAAGGTTATGAGTAAAGCAAAGTTCTGGCAGATGATCGGAAGAGGAACCAGACTTTGTACAGGGCTTATTGACGGAGCGGATAAGGACAAGTTCTATATCTTTGATTTCTGCGGAAATTTTGAATTCTTTAGACTTAATAAAGGCAAAGCCAGTGCAAATTCTTTAGCATTGCAGGGCGCACTATTTGGACTTAAGTTTGATATCGCTTATAAATTACAGAGCATAGAATATCAGACCGAAATGCTTAAGGACCTAAGAAAAAGACTGGTTGCAGAGCTCATTGAAAAGGTCAGAGAGCTGCCAAAGCCTGAGGACAGCTTTGCGGTAAGACAGCACTTAAAGTATGTTGAGCTGTATTCTGTTGAAAACAGCTATCAGGCAATAAATTTTGAAGATACGCTGATTATAAGAGAAGAGCTTGCTCCGCTTATTCTTCCTGATAGTGAGGATGTGGATGCTCTCAGGTTTGATGCGCTTATTTATGCACTTGAACTTGCCGAACTTGCCGGAAAGCCATATAGAAGAGGTAAAACTGATCTTAGGAAAAGAGTTGAAGGCATCGCAAGTGTTGCAAATATTCCTGAGATACAGGCACAATCTGAGCTTGTAAATAATATACTTAATACAGATCTTATTGAAAGAGCGGATATAGGTGATTTCGAGCATATAAGAGAATGCTTAAGAGATCTTATGAAGTTTATAGAGAAGAATCCAGGTTATATTTATATTACAAACTTTGATGATGAAATTCTTTCTTTAGATTGGAATGAATCAGAGCTTGAAAATGATGATCTCAAAAACTATAAGGCTAAAGCTGAGTTTTATATAAGACAGCATCAGGATAATATTTCTATAGCAAAGCTTAAGATGAATAAACCGCTTACCGATGGGGATATGGAAAATCTTGAAAGGATACTTTGGAGCGAGGTCGGTTCAAAGGATGACTATGAACAGGAAATAGGAAGTATTCCGCTAGGAGAGTTTGTCAGAAGCATTGTCGGACTTGATATGAATGCAGCCAAGGAAGCATTTTCAGAATATTTATCTGACACAAGCTTAGACAGCAGACAGATATATTTTGTCAATCAGATCGTAGAGTATATTATTCATAATGGAATGCTTAAAGACAGAAGCGTACTGCGTGAAACTCCGTTCACTGATAGAGGAAGCATTGTCGAGATTTTTGAGAGCCGTATGGATGTCTTTGAAGGAATAATGAACACTATTAATGAAATAAATGCAAATGCAGCTTAAATCAGATTATCTATTAATGTGAATGAATGGGTTTTATATTTGCGTGAGTTAAACGAAAAAGAATCCGAATAAATATAATAGAGAGGTAATATTTAGTGAACAAAGATCCGTTTAAGGAATACATGACAGAATCTGAACCCGGGAAGCGTGATAAAGGTTATGCCTGGAATACCGCAATCGGCCTGCAGGATGTTGACGGATTGAAAACATCAGAGTATTTGATTCATACTGCAGTAAGAAATATTGAAGGCGAAATCACTTTTGAAGAGGCTAATGCCCTTTTACAAACTTACTACGAAGAGAATCCTGCTGAAGATACGGAAAACCGCACAGAGGAAGCTGATAAAGTATCAATCAGGATAGCTGAGCTTTTGTCTGAACGTGCATTCAGCTTTACACCGAATGAGTATATAGCGATTCACAGAAAGCTGTTCACGGGCATTTATCCTCATGCCGGAAGTATTAGAGAATATAATATTACTAAAAAAGAATGGGTGTTGGATGGCGCGACAGTGATCTATGGCAGTGCTTCAGAGTTGAGAGCTACATTAGATTATGATTTCTCGCAGGAAAAAAACTTCTCATATAACAATCTTTCAATGGATGAGATTATTCATCATTTGGCGGTATTTATAGCCGGACTCTGGCAGATACATCCGTTTTGTGAAGGTAATACCAGAACTACGGCAGTATTTTTTATCAAATATCTCCGAACATTAGGATTTGATACTACAAATGACATTTTTGCTGAGAATGCATGGTATTTTCGTAATTCATTAGTAAGAGCTAATTATAATGATTTGAAATCGGGTATTCATAAAACTACGGAGTATCTTGAACTATTCTTAAGAAACCTTATTCTTGATGAGAAGCATACGCTAAGTAATCGTAAGATGCATATAAGCGGGATTTTGAAATAGAATATAAACTGTTAGATAATATATTTTTAGAAAACAGGAGTATTGATATGTCTGATCTTGAAAGATTTTTGAATTTAATTACAGGAAATTTTAATAATAAGGAACAGTTTGTCAGGATGCAGAAGGAAGGAAATGTATTTCCTTATGCAGAGCATGTCAATACTGTTTGCAATGATAAGATAAAGGGACTTCCGGATGGCTTTAAAGGGAAATTTCTTGTAGAAGAAAGCTATTACGAAACGAACGGCAATAAGCATGCATCTTCGCATCTTTTCCTTTTCACAAATGAAAGTGACGGTGTGCTGCTTACTTCTTATGATATTCCGGAAGGTGAGGATAAGAATTCATTTACCTATGCTTCTATGAAAGAAGTAGATTATTTCGAGCTTAAAGTATCTGCAAAGTTTACACCTGCGCTTTATCATGAAAAGGACGGCGTATGGGAGGGAGGAAGTGTAAGTCAATTCACTCCGGTTATGCAGTTTAAGCTTTGGGAGAAATTCTCAGAGGAATGTCTTGAGTTTTTAGAAAGCATGGAGGTGAACGGAAAGCGAACCTTCGGCTATGATGATCCGATTATTTATAAGAGAGTATAAATGCTCGGATTAGGTTGAGATTGAATTTAGGCTGTTAGAGTTTTGTCATATAATCTTTATAATAAGGGCTTGGCATAAATAATAATGCAGGTCTTTTGCACATCAATGACAAAAGCCTGCATCATAAAGGGAAGAGAAATTTTTAAAGCACGTATACGATGATATAAGCTAATATTGAACCCGGAAGGCACACGAAGGCACCGAAGAAAAGGTCGCTTACAGTGTGTCTTTTTAATTTAACCGATGACCATGCTGTAAGGAGTGCTGTGATAACTGATACAGGCAGTGCATGGATCCCGAGGTAGTAAACAGCAAGTGTAAGAGGACCTACGGTACTGCAGGCATGACCGCTTGCCTTTATGTGCAGAAGCTTATTAAATACAACAAGGAACAGTGCTGACATCAGGTAGGTGACACAGATAAACTTTAGACCGTTTGAAGTCTGTGTACCGAGACTGTAGATAACTGCAAAAATATATCCCAATATTGTAAAAACGAATGCCAGAGCACGCTGTCCGTCACGGCCTTTTTCGCGTATATTTGGAATTATGTGTGATACCGGATATGCAAGTACGGGAACTATACCGAAGAATGTTACTGAGATCAAGAGCTCCGAAAGACTGTTAAATACACCGGTATTATTCGCAAAAAGCAGTATGAGCAGCGCTGAAATTATGATCGGAGGAATAGTGAGTACTCGGATCACCTTTGCAATGATTTCCGATATAGGTTTTCTTTCGGTTTTGTGTCTGGAGCTCTCAATGAGAGATTTAAGGTATATATCTGTATTTGCATTTATGTTAATGTTCTGATCAATTGCGTTCATATCATACCTCCTGTTTATTGAAGATAAGATAACACGATGTTTAGAAACATACAATAGGTTTTTAAAAAACCGATGTCAGGATGATACAAACGACGTCCTGGTGTAACATGATATGATCAGAAACCAAGTACGATTCCAACTACTGCACATATACCGATGAAGCATATCGGGTGCCAGTTTTTGGTGTATTTAAACTTGTTGCTGAGAAACCATATTATAAGGGCTAATATAACAGCCTTCCACTTGATACCGAGAGTGCCTGTTCCTGAGAACATTACTTCAATAACTATTGAGAGGCCGGCTGAACCGATAAGTCCAGTTGAGGCAGGACGAAGACCGTAAAAGGCGCTGTCAACATATTTGTTTTCTCTGAACTTTGTCAGGAAGGAAGCTATGATAAGGATAATAATTATGGCCGGAGCTACCTCACCTAAGGTTGCAAGTATTCCGCCGGTGATTCCGCCGACAGAAAAGCCAACATAGGTCGCCATGTTAATGCCTATAGGACCCGGTGTAGATTCTGATACCGCAAGCATATTCATAAGGTCGGCATAGCTGAACCAGCCTGTGTTTTCTCCTAAGTGAGCAAGGAACGGCAGAGTTGCCATACCGCCGCCGATGGAGAAAAGTCCTATCTTAAAAAACTCATATATGAGGCGAAGATATATGTTCATTATGCTCTTACCTCCTTAAGCTTAATAAGCATTCCGACAACAGCAGCTATAATAATGAATATAACCGGTGATTCATTTAAAAAGTATCCGGCAAGAATGATAGCTGCGAATATGAAAGCAGTTATCTTATCTATAACAGATCTTTTGGCAAGCTTCATGACGGAGTTAAAAATGAGAACGCAAACAGCAACCTGAATGCCTGCGAAAGCACTTTTTACTATAGGCATTTCAGAGTAACGCTGAATTATGTTTGCAAGAAAAGTTATTATTATAAGTGAAGGAAAAACAACACCGAGTGTCGCAATTATGCCGCCTATCGGTCCTGCGATGCTATTTCCTATGAATGTTGCTGTATTAACGGCTATGATACCGGGTGTGCACTGACCTATGGCATAGTAATCAGCTAATTCATCCTCGCTTGTCCAATGCTTGTTTTCAATAATCTCGCGCTGAAGCATAGGAAGCATTGCCATACCGCCTCCGAACGTCATAACGCCGATTTTGGCGAAAATCAAAAAAAGCTCTGCGTATTTCTTCATGTCCCCCTCCGAAAAAGTATTGCGAAAAAAATCGGAGATAACCTTACTATAAAAAAATTAGTCGGCCGATTTTCAAATGTTATTATAATCACTTGATATTATCATTTCAATCGGATAAAATAACTTCGCTATTACAATTATTTGCTAACAAACTTTTGTATGAAAATAAATACGCATATGAAAGCAAGAGGGGTATTATGGGCTACAGATCAATGCGCCGAATAAATATAGTTGGACATCAGAATCCTGATACGGATTCTATTTGTTCAGCACTTGCATATACATGGCTTAAAAACGGCGGAAAGCTTTGCGGGAATTATGAAGCACGCCGTGCAGGAAACATTAACAGAGAGACAGCCTTTGTGCTCAACTATTTCGGGATGGATGCACCGAGACTCTGCACGGATCTAAGTCCTCAGATCAAGGATATAGATATCAGAGAGCAGGCAGGCATAGATGGAGAGACGAGTATTCGTGATGCCTGGAGCCTCATGCGTACAGATGAGATAGATACCCTCTGCATTACAAACGAAGACAATGAGCTTCAGGGTCTTATTACCATTAAGGATATAGCAAATTCCAACATGGAGCTTTTCGATACCTCGGTTTTATCGGCAGCTGATACAAGCTACGCAAACATCCTTAAAACTCTTGATGCCAGGCTCATAGCAGGAGATGAGAATTCACGCATTTCAAAGGGCAGCGTCTGCATAGGTACAAGTCCCGAGATCATGGAAGAGATAATAAAGGAAGGCGATGTAGTTCTCGGAACCAATAAGTACGAGACACAGCTTTGCGCCATTGAAATGGGCGCGAAGCTGATAGTGGTATGCTGCGGAGCGCCTGTAACCAAGACTATGCTTGCATATGCCAAGGAAAAGGGCTGTGACATCATGGTTTCACCTTATGAGACCTATGCGGCAGCAAGACTTATAACAACAGCGATTCCTGTTCGTCACCTTATGATGACGGAGGATCTTATTAAGTTCAGTGTTAATACTCCTATAGAGGATGCCAGCAAGGTCATGGCCAAGGTTCGTTTCAGATATTTCCCTATTATTGACAGAGACGGAAAATACTGCGGAGTAGTCAGCCGAAGAAATCTTCTTAATCTGCACAGAAAGCAGGTAATATTAGTCGATCATAATGAACGCATACAGGCGGTCGACGGACTTGATCAGGCAGAGATACTTGAGATAATTGATCACCACAGAATAGGAAGCATTGAGACTTCCGGCCCTGTATATTTCAGAAATGAGGCAGTAGGATGTACGGCTACTATCATTTACAGAATGTACAATGAGCAGGGGCTGGTGCCTTCAAAAGAGATTGCAGGACTTCTGCTTTCTGCCATACTTTCAGATACACTTATGTTCCGTTCGCCGACATCTACAATGTTGGATGAATTTACGGCAAATGAGCTTGCAAAGATATCCGGTATAGACATTCCTTCTTATGCGGAGCAGATGTTTGAAGCAGGAGCGGATCTTTCCGGAAGAGATGCCGAGGATGTATTCAGCTCTGATTTCAAGACCTTCAGCAGCGGAGACATTAAGTTCGGAGCAGGTCAGTCCATATACATGACTGATAATTCCAGACATGCCGCAGAGGAGCTTGTAGGTCCTTATCTGCCGGAGGCCTGCCGCAAGGAGAACGTTCCGCTTGTTTTCTATATGTTTACAGATATGAAGTCTCAGAGCACAGATCTTATGTTTTTTGGTAAGCATGCAGATGAGATAGTAAAGGATGCGTTCGGAGTGGAGCCGCAGGACGGTATTGCGGTGCTTTCTGGAGTTGTAAGCCGTAAAAAACAGCTCATTCCGCCGCTTCTTGCAGCTATCCAGGCAAGACAGGATTGATGGAGATAGAATAATGTAAGCAGTTAAGCACAGTTTTGATAAAGTTCAATGCTGTGCTTTTTTGTCACCTTGTTAATATAAAAAAATTAACTTATAATATTTATTCATGAACAAAATTAAGCAAATAATAAGAGACAACAGATATTTACTGCTGCTTTTATATTTTTCGATATATCTTGCGGCATTTTTTATCATCGACAATTTGGATGTGCCTCATTATATAATCAGATGCGGCATTGACAGCTATATACCGTTTTGCGAATATTTCATAATTCCATATGCACTGTGGTTTGTATGGTTTCCGGGTGTGGTTATATTTTTTATGTGGAATGCACTGCGTCCATATATAAAAAATGACAGCTCTGAGGATGCGATAAGGCAGTCAAGGCTTGCAAAAGAGGATTTTATAAAGCTTTGTCTGGTAATGTTTACCTCAATGACATTAAGCCTTGTATTTTATATCTTTTTCCCAAACGGCATAGATTTAAGAGAACCTATAGAGCAAAGCAACCTTTGTGCAAAAGCAGTGGAGCTTATAAGAGCTGCTGATACTCCGTACGGAGTGTGTCCGTCCATTCACGTTGCAACGATAATTGCGGAAGCCTTGGTCATAAAGGACAGTAAGCTCAAGGCAATTACACCGGGATTTAAAATTACAGCATATATAATAACGCTGCTTATAGCTTATTCGACTATGGCAGTTAAACAGCACAGCATTATAGATGTTATATCGGGAACTTTGCTTGCGGCAGTGTTATATTATTTATACATTTTAAAGGGCAGCAGAAACGAAAGACATTAAAATGAGCAAACAGTTTATAAAAATAAGAGGTGCGTCGGAGCACAATCTTAAAAACATTGATCTGGATATACCGAGAGATGAGCTGGTAGTTCTTACCGGCTTATCGGGCTCAGGTAAATCCTCGCTCGCATTTGATACTATATATGCCGAAGGCCAGAGGCGATATATGGAGTCATTAAGCTCCTATGCAAGGCAGTTTCTCGGTCAGATGGAAAAGCCAAAGGTGCAGAGTATAGAAGGACTTTCACCGGCCATAAGCATTGACCAGAAATCAACTAACCATAACCCTCGTTCAACAGTCGGAACAGTTACTGAGATCTATGATTATTTCAGACTTTTGTATGCAAGGATCGGTATTCCGCACTGTCCGAAATGCGGCAGAGAGATAAAGCGCCAGACTGTTGATGAAATGACAGACAGCATTATGGCATTGCCGGAAAGAAGTAAGATAATACTTATGGCTCCGGTCGTACGAGGTAAAAAGGGTGAGCATGTCAAGCTGATCGAGTCAATAAGACGATCAGGCTATGTTCGTGTGCGTATTGACGGCAATATGTATGAGCTTAGTGAAGAGATAAGCCTTGATAAGAATCTGAAGCACAGCATAGATGTTGTAGTGGACAGACTTATCATAAAGGAAGGCATAGAGCAGAGACTTACAGATTCTATTGAAAATGCTTTGAAGCTTGCAGATGGTCTGCTTACAGTGGATGTTATTAATGCGGACAACACGGAAACATTGACATTTTCACAAAATTACGCCTGCCCGGACTGCGGCATCAGTATAGAGGAAATAGAGCCGAGATCATTTTCCTTTAACAATCCTTTCGGAGCCTGCCCGGAGTGCTTCGGACTCGGCTATAAAATGGAATTTTCAGCAGATCTCATGATACCTGACAGGACCATTTCGCTTAATCAGGGTGTATTTCAGGTGACCGGCTGGCAGTCAAGCGGAAAGCCTGATTCCTATGCACATGCGCTCCTGGAGCAGCTTTCAAAGGAATACGGCTTCAGTCTCGACACTCCGTTTAATGAGCTTCCGGAGGATATCAGGCACATGCTCCTATATGGCACGGGCGGACGTAAGATCAAGGTGCATTATAAGAGCAAATACAGCGGCGGCACCTCCTATGAGGTTGCATTCGAGGGGCTTATTGAGAATGTTAAGCGCCGCTACAAGGAATGCTGGTCTCAGGAGCAGAAGGCTGCCTATGAGGAATACATGCAGCACGATATCTGTCCTGTATGTAAAGGTCAGAGACTTAAAGCTACTGCACTTGCAGTTACAATAGGCGACAAGAATATCTTTGAGCTCACTTCCTTATCTATAACGAAGATAAGACGCTTTATAGCAGAGCTTAAGCTTACTGATTTTCAGAAGCAGGTAGGCTCAGAGATACTTAAGGAAATAAAGGCAAGACTTGACTTCCTTATTAATGTCGGACTTGATTATCTTACGCTTGCAAGAGCTGCAGCTACGCTTTCAGGCGGTGAAGCGCAGAGGATAAGGCTTGCAACGCAGATAGGCTCAGGACTTGTGGGAGTTGCTTATATTCTGGATGAGCCGTCAATAGGACTTCATCAAAGGGATAATGATAAGCTTCTGGCAACTCTTATAAAGCTTAGAGATTTGGGTAATTCCGTCATAGTAGTTGAGCATGACGAGGATACTATGAGAGCAGCAGATTTTATTGCTGATATAGGTCCGGGAGCCGGAGAGCACGGCGGAAGAGTCGTTGCGGCAGGTACATTGCAGGATATACTCGATTGTCCTGAGTCAATAACGGGACAATATCTCTCAGGTAAAAAGTCTATAGAGGTTCCTAAAACAAGAAAGGAACCAAAGGGCTTTATAACCATAAAGGATGCTTACGAGAATAATCTAAAGCACATAGATGTAAAAATCCCACTCGGAGTATTTACCTGTGTGACCGGTGTATCAGGAAGCGGAAAGTCATCTCTTGTAAATGAGATACTTTATAAGGATCTTGCAAGAACGCTTAACAGGGCAAAGGTGATACCCGGAAAGCATGGCAGCATTGAAGGGGTAGAGCAGCTTGATAAGGTCATATGCATAGATCAGGCCCCTATAGGAAGAACTCCGAGATCAAATCCTGCGACCTATACCGGAGTATTCGATATGATCAGAGATCTGTTTGCGGCCACTCAGGATGCCAAGATGAAGGGCTATTCCAAGGGAAGGTTCTCATTTAACGTTAAGGGCGGACGCTGCGAGGCCTGCAGCGGTGACGGTATCATAAAGATAGAAATGCATTTTCTTCCTGATGTATATGTGCCGTGCGAGGTCTGCGGCGGTAAAAGATATAACAGAGAGACTCTTGAGGTTAAGTACAAGGGAAAGAGCATTTATGATGTGCTTAACATGACAGTCGAAGAAGCTCTTGAGTTCTTTAAGAATGTTCCGTCTATCGAAAGAAAGATACAGACACTTTATGACGTCGGCCTTTCTTATCTTAGACTCGGACAGCCGAGCACTGAGCTTTCGGGAGGCGAGGCACAGAGGATCAAGCTTGCGACTGAGCTTTCAAGAAGAGGTACCGGGAAGACTATTTATATACTTGATGAGCCTACGACGGGACTGCATTTCGATGATGTAAATAAGCTCGTGAAGATGCTCTTAAGATTAAGGGAAAACGGCAATACAGTCGTTGTTATCGAGCACAATCTTGATGTTATCAAGGTTGCCGATTATATTATTGATATGGGACCTGAGGGCGGAGACGGCGGCGGAACAGTCATCGCCGAAGGAACGCCGGAGGAAATATGCGGTTATGCAGAAAGCTACACCGGCAAATACTTAAAGCCGTATCTTGAGAAAGGAAAATGACATGATTTTTAAGAATATAAAGCTTATTGATAAGGATTTTAATGTTAAGAAGGATATGTATGTCCGTACCGATGGAGCATTCATTACCTATGTAGGAGATAAGGCACCTGAAAATGCTTCCGGAGAAGATATTTATGACGGAAATAACAAGCTTCTCATGCCTTCTTTTTACAACACTCACTGCCATGTGCCTATGACCTATTTAAGAGGCTACGGCGAGGGTCTGCCGCTTCAGAGATGGCTTAACGAGAAGATATTCCCATTTGAGGATAAGCTTGACGGAGAGGCTGTTTACTGGAGTACCAAGCTCGGAGCTTTAGAGCTTATAGCCTCAGGCTCAGCATCCATCAGTGATATGTATTTCTTTATCGGCGATATGGCAAGGGCTCTTGATGAATGCGGTATGAAGGCAAATATCTGTCACGGCATTTCATCCTTTGATCCTGAGCAGAAGCTTTCTGAGCTCAAGGGCTATAAGGATACGGTTGAGCTTGATAAGCTTATTAAAAGCGGTGCCTTCGGCGGAGAAAAGGGAAGCGGAAAAGGCAGCAGAATAATGGTTGATATGGGTCTTCATGCCGAGTATACCTCTACAGAGGGTCTTGTGCGTCAGGTGGCTGAGGCAACAGGAGAGCTCGGAATGGGAGTTCACACACATATTTCGGAGACCGTTTCCGAGCATGCAGAATGCAAAAAGCGTCATAACGGAATGACTCCTGTTAAATATTTCAATGAATGCGGACTTTTCAATAATGTTGTAAAGGCTGCACATTGCGTATATATAGAGCCTGAGGATATTGATATTATGAAGGCAGCAGGAGCATATGCTATCCATAACCCATCCAGCAACCTTAAGTTAGGAAGCGGTATCGCTCCGGTAAAGACATTTATGGAAAAGGGACTTAATGTCGGAATAGGAACAGACGGAGCATCCAGCAATAATAACCTCAACATGATGGAGGAGATCCATATGGCGGCTATGATTGCAAGAGGATCTACACTTGATGCCAATGCTGTTTCGGATGCAGCCATGCTTAGGGCAGCATCATTAACAGGTGCATTGAGCCAGGGAAGAGCAGACTGCGGAAGGATAGAAGAGGGCTGCAGAGCCGATTTAATCGTTATCGATCTTGATAGACCGCATTTAAGACCGGATTACGATACCCGAGCCAATGTAGTATTTTCAGCACAGAGCTCAGATATCGTATTCAATATGATAGACGGTAAAGTAGTTTATAAGAACGGCGAATACCTTACTATAGATAAGGAAAAGGTTATTGCCGAGACTGAAGCTTGTTTTGATAAGATACTTGCACAGCTGTAAATAGCTTATCGGCCTTTTTAGGGCTTTCTGTTAAATTCACCTGATTATACGTAGTACATGTATACATTTGCCTTCGGATAAATGTTTTGCAAGCATTTTGCTTTTGCAAATTTTTATCATAAATGTTAAAATCTTATCATAGGAGGAAAAGGCAGATGTTCAAAAAGGGCGATTATGTAGTTAAAGCAAACACCGGAATATGTATTGTAGACGACATTATTATGAAGCAGCTCTCGGAGAGTTTCCCGGCTAAGGAGTACTATGTGCTTATACCGCTGAATGACGAGAAAGCTAAATTATTCGTTCCTACGGCATCTGATGCCTCAAATTTACGCATAGCGATGAATGAAGAGGCATCATGGAATCTTATAAAATCTATTCCTGAGATTGAGATCAAATGGATAGAAAGTGACAGAACCAGAGAAAAAGAATATAAGGAAGTTATTAAATCGAACGATCCGGCATCGCTTGTAAGCATTATCAAGAATATTTATCTCAGGAACAAGGAACGTGAGGAACAGGGTAAGAAGGTTACCTCCGTGGATGACAGATATTTTAAGCTTGCGGAAAGCACCCTATACAGTGAGCTTGCACATGCTTTGGGCAAGGAATGTGCGGATATGAGAGCTATCATTAATGACACTATAGAAGGCATCTTATAAATAGACAGGATCTATAGCTGTAATGATATAAAATTATTATTAATGGGGATAAGAACATGGACATTTCAATAGCATCATCATTGAAGAAAATGTGGCCGCAGGCTGCACTCGGTATTCTTGAGTACGAGGCAGATGTAGTAAAGAGCTCAGATGAGCTTTTAGATGTATTCGAAGGAGCTATCGAAAAGCTTTCCGATGAATACTGCATGGATGATATCGCGAAGCTTCCGCATGTTGAGGCAACAAGAAAGGCCTATAAGACATTAGGAAAGAATCCTTCCGAGTACAGAAATGCAGCAGAGGCTATGCTCAGACGTGTAGTTAAGAGCAGTGGTCTTTATCACATCAATAACATTGTTGAAGTCAACAATCTTATATCAATAAGCTCAGGCTATTCTATAGGATCATATGATCTTGATGAGGTCAAGGGACATGTAGTATACGACAGAGCCGAAGAGGATCTGCACTATGCGGGAATAGGAAAGAGCAGTGTCAACATTGGTTTCATTCCTACACTTCATGATGATGAAGGCGCATTCGGCAACGCAACTTCCGATTCACAGAGAGCTATGATAAAGGAAGGACACAGAAGGATAGCTTCCACCCTCTATTCATTTGACGGAACAGAAGGACTTACCGAGTGGATGGATGAATTCGAAGCAGACCTTAAAAAATACTGCGGTGTCGGAGAAGTTACAAAGAGCATCGTAGAATAAATATGAAATTCAAAAACCTATGTGATATGATGTATGCATCAGTTCTTACAGAACAGAATGTACATATACACATAGGTTTTTATTTATAAATGAAATGAGGTGTAAGGATGAAGCTTTGCTACAATGAGGGCTGCGCCAAGGGCTGTTCGACACTTGCGGAGGATATAGAGCTTTGTGAAAAATATGGCTTTGATTTTATAGAGATAGATATAGATATGCTTGATGAATATCTTGAGGATCATACCATAGATGAGCTTTCGGATTGGTTTAAGGCACACAGGCTTAAGCCTTACGGTCTTGCAGCGGTGCATATATACCAGGAGCTTTTCGGGACAAAGGACACCACTGAGAAGAACGAAGCATTCTGCAAAAGGTTTGAGAACGCACTTAAAAATGCAGCGGCTCTTGATGCAAGAAATATAATAATCGTACCTCCGATTAGTGATGGAGATATTTATTTAGGCTTTAAGGATGAGATAATCGATGATTGTGCCAATGCGCTTATGAAAATTGCGGATATGGCTGCGGAATATGATGTAAAGCTTGCCTTCGAGCCGGTTGGATTAAAGAATTGTGCTGTGCGCAGTATAGCTGTTGCAAAGGATATTCTCTATATTGCATATAAGGATAATCTTGGTTTGGCGCCTGATGCTTATAATCTTTACCTTAACGGAGGAAGCAACGACTTTTCTGATGTTGCTGCTCTTTCGTCAGACGAGATATTTGCGGTGCACATCATGAATGCGGACGATGTTCCTGCAGCCGAGCGCGGACAAGATAAAAGAACGTTCCCGGACAGAGGTTTGGCTGTCAATGTTTCCGGCTTTTTAAATGCACTTAAGGCTGCCGGCTATGACGGTATGATCTCTGTGGAAACGTTCAGACCTGAGTATTATGAAAAGGATAATGAATGGGTAATATCAGAGGCCTATAAGAGCCTTAAAAAAGTACTTGCAGACAATAATTGCCTTTAATGACAAATCAGACATGATGCAGCCTTTAAGGCTGCATCAGTTTTTGTTTGGCAAAATCTATGAAACGTCTTACTGCAGGAGATGCATTTTCAAGCGAAGGAATGGCTATACCGAGCTTGATCGATGATGGCGGGTCTACAGGAAGCTTTACAACATCGCACTGATAGTTGAGCGTGATAAGATTGTTCATAATGCTCATGCCGAGGCCTTCCTCTATAAGCGCAAGAGCAGCAAAGTTTTCAAGTGTCGAGAAGCTGATTTTTGGCTGAATGTGGTGACGCTTTAAAAGATCAATAACGTCATCGTCTCGGCCTTGGGCAGGCATGATGAATGACTCCTTGACAACTTCCTTTATAGGATATGAGCTGTCATTTGCTCTCGGATGAGATTTAGGAAGCACCGCAACCATAGGATCATCGGCAAGAGGTATCCAGTCATAGCTCATATTTTTCTTATAGCTGAAGAAAGCCAAATCAACAGTACGGTTATTCAGCCATTCTTCATTCTTCTGATGAATACCCTCCATCATATTGATTTTAATACCCGGATACTGGTGACAGAACTGATTGATAAGTCCCGGCAGCCAGTGAGAAGCAATAGAAGAGTAAGCTCCTATATTTATCACGCCGACAGAAAGACCGTGAATCTCGGAAATCACCTGCTGCAGACGTTCCTCCTGACTTAAAAGCTCTCTTATGACAGGAAGTATGGCAGAGCCGTTGCTGGTAATTGTGAGTCCCTTCTTGCTTCGTTCAAAGAGTGAGAACCCAAGCTCCTTTTCCAAAGCTGTTATGAGCTGGCTGACACCTGAAGGGGAGTAGTTAAGAAGCTCTGCAGCCTTTGTGAGACTTCCCTCGGATGCTGCTACTGAAAATGCTTTGTAACGCGGGTTTATCATCTCTTCTCCTCCTGAACACGCCCTAAACAGGTACGCTTAAAAAATAAAATATATAAGTCACTTTAATTTAGACAATAAAGTCAACAACATAGTCAACTTCAAGTGAAAAAGTACAATGCCATACATAAGATACCAATAAATACAATCATGCACTTTTATTGATAAATTTTACATGCTCATTTATCTTGAAATATGCATTTTGACGAATGTACCCTTATGTATTTACAGAAATTTTACACCATGAATTATCATTAAGCAATACTTAAAAGTAAAATTAAATATCATCCATTTACTTTCAACAGAACGATATTTATAATCTAAATAAATTAAAACGTGTGCAGCCAATATGGTTGAAAGGAGTAAAAAATGGATAAGAAGAGATTAGTACCAAAGGCAATAACATTTGACGTATACGGAACACTCATCGACTGGGAAGGTGAAGTTCAGGATTTCATGAGAAAGATCTTCAAGAGAGATGGCATTACAAACATCACTCCATATGAAGCTCAGCAGAGATGGGAGATCCTTCAGTTCGACTACATCAAGACATATCGCCCATATTTCCAGGTTCTGTTTGATACACTTCAGATCACAGCAGACGACATGGGATTCAAGGTAACAGAGCAGG
The DNA here is from genome assembly GCA_934438085.1 of uncultured Lachnospiraceae bacterium. Lineage (GTDB taxonomy): Bacteria > Bacillota > Clostridia > Lachnospirales > Lachnospiraceae > Avilachnospira. Next base: position 77,765 of record CAKSBC010000001.1, on the reverse strand, counting down.
ATAAGGAAGATTTCTCACGTTCAATGAGAACATGGAGAGCTTTCCCTGACACAGTAGAGGCTATGAAGCTTATTCGTAAGCACACAAAGGCTTACATGCTTACAAACACAGATAACGACATCATCAGAGATACACTCAGCAATGCAGGTATCGAGGTTGACGGAATCTTCACAGCAGAGCAGGCAGGCGCTTACAAGCCAAGCCACAAGGGATTCCTTATGTCACAGAAGGAGCTCGGACTTACAGCTGACGAGATGATGCATGCAGGTTTCGGATTCAGATATGACATTATTCCTGGCAATGAGCTCGGATACAGAACAGTCTGGGTAAACAGACAGGGTATCGTTCGTCCTATCCATGATGGAGATGTTCTTGAGAACTGCAAGGAAGATGTTATGACAGGTGACCTTATGACTCTCGGATATGTTCTTGAGGGATATTATCAGGCTGACATTGAGAACGGATTCAAGGACTGATCTAATAACTGATCGGATTGTATTTAAGAAGGTGGTAAATATATGAATCTTGTAAAGATAAACGCTGACCGCTGCAAGGAATGCGGTTACTGCATCAAGTTCTGCCCGAAGGCCTGTCTTTCAAAGGGTGATAAGATCAACAAGAGAGGATATTACGCTCCTGTTTTTGACGCAACAAATTGTATCGCATGCGGAACATGTGCGAGAATGTGCCCTGATACAGTTCTTTCTGTATACAAGGACGTTGAGTAAGAGGAGGCGATTTAAATGGGAGAGAAAGTATTCATGCAGGGAAACCAGGCAATGACAGAATCTGCTATCAGAGCAGGCTGCAAGCTTTTCTTTGGTTATCCTATCACTCCTTCAAGTGAGGTTCCTGAGTATTACGCAAATGTAATGGAAACAAGACCTGAAGAGGGAGTTATGTTCATTCAGGCAGAGACAGAGGTCGCTGCATTCAACATGGTAGCAGGTGCATGTGCTACAGGTCACAGAGCTATGACAGCTACAGCAGGTCCTGGTTTTGACCTTGGACAGGAGGCAATGAGCTTCATGTCAGCAGGTGATATTCCTGCAGTTATCGTAGAAGTTCAGAGACCTGGCCCTGGTGACGGTGAGATCCTTGCTGCTCAGGGAGATTATTTCTCAGCTGTTAAGGGCGGCGGACACGGAGATTACTGCAACCTCGTTCTTGCTCCTTACTCAGTACAGGAAATGTGCGAGCTTATGCAGGAGTCATTTGACCTTGCTCAGAAGTACTGTAACCCTGTTGTTCTTCTTACAGATGCAACACTTGCAAAGATGAGAGAGTCTGTTGAGCTCCCTGGATATAAGGAGGCTCCGGATCCTAAGACAATTCCTAACGCACTTACAGGCTGCAAGGGAAGAGAGCCTCACAAGATGGCTACCTGCGGTGACGGTGCTGTTCAGTGGGAAGAGTTCAATGCAAGACTTCAGGAGAAGTATGCAAGAATAGCTGCCAATGAGGTTCGCTATAAGGAATACAACATGGATGACGATCCTGATATCATCTTAGTTGCATACGGCTCAGTTGCTCGTGTATGCGAGTCAGCTATGAAGCTTGCAAGAGAAGAAGGAATCAAGGTCGGCATGATCAGACCTATCTCACTCTGGCCATTCCCTGATGTTGCTTTTGAAGGCAAGAGAGGCAAGAAGTTCCTCGTTGTTGAGCTTTCAGCAGGACAGATGGTACAGGATGTTAAGCTCGCTGTTGATGATAAGAGAGATGTTCACTTCTTCGGTAAGTTAGGTGGAACAACACCAAGCCCGAAGGTAGTTCTCGGCGAGATCAAGAAGTTATTATAATGTGAGGTGGGAATAATGAAAGCAATTTATGAGAAGCCACAGGTTTTCACTGATGCTATAACCACCTACTGCGGCGGTTGTGGTCACGGAATCGTAGGAAAGCTTATCGCAGAGCTTATCGATGAGCTCGATCTTAGAGAGAATGGTATCCTTGTATGGCCTATCGGATGTTCATGTCTGTCAGACCGTTATTACAACATGGATGCATTCATGTCACTCCACGGCAGAGCGCCTGCTTCTGCTACAGGTATCAAGAGAGCAGATCCTTCAAAGTTCGTTCTTTGCTACCAGGGTGACGGAGATATGGTATCTGAGGGTATGGCTGAGATCATGCACGCAGCTATCAGATCAGAGAAGTTCACAGTTATCTTCATTAACAATGCTATTTACGGAATGACAGGCGGACAGATGGCACCTACTACTCTTGAGGGTCAGTATGCATCTACAGCTCCTGCAGGACGTAAGGAGCTTAACTCAGGATATCCTGTACACATGGCTGAGATCATGGGTATGATGCCTGGAGTATGCTATGCAGAGAGAGTTACTATCACTTCTCCTGGAGCAGTTGCAAAGTGCAAGAATGCTCTCAGAAAGGGATTCCAGAATCAGCTTGACGGCAAGGGACTCAGCTTCATCGAGATTCTTTCACCATGCCCAACAGGCTGGAAGATGGCACCACTTAAGGCTATGGAATGGGTTGACGAAGTAGTTTCTAAGGAGTACCCACTCGGCCTTATCAAGGATACTACAAAGGAGGAGAACTAATTATGAAAAAGGAACTTCTTTTCTCAGGTATCGGCGGACAGGGTGTTATCACTCTCGGAGAAACACTTTGCGACGCAGCTATCGCTGCCGGATATAACGTAACCTTCGTTCCTTTCTACGGACAGGAGAAGCGTGGCGGACGTACAATGTGCAACATCGTTATTTCTGACGGTGTTGAGAGCCCTATCATTTCAGAGGCTAATATCATGCTTATATTTGATGAGAGATCACTCCATGATTATCAGGATCTCATGGATCCTAACGGAACACTCATCATCAACAGCAACATGGTTCAGGTAGAGCCTACAGTAGACTGCAAGGATGTCCGCAAGGTTCCTTTCAATGATATTGCTGTAGAGGTTGGAAATGCCAAGACAGCTAACGTTGTAGCTATGGGTTACATCGCTAAGCTTCTTCCTGAGGTTCCGCTTGATATCATCAGAGATAAGGTAGCTGATTCTTTCGCTAAGAAGCCAAAGCTTATCCCTGTAAATATGGAAGCTATCCGCAGAGGTTATGAGCTCTAATTAATTTTTTATTCCGTCAGACTCCGTTTTTGTTGATTATTTAAGCATTTTCGGGGCCTGACGGCTTGTCATGTATAGGTGTGTTTGTGATGTGAAATCTATATATTCATTTCACTGCAGATCGTTATAAGGAGAAAAATATGAAAGTTGTAGTTTCTGATTGCAGCTGGAACAACTATGACGTTGAGATCGAGACTCTCAAGAAGGCTGTTCCTGACGTAGAAGTAGTTTGTGCACAGGTTGATCATACAGATGAGGACGCTCTTATTGAGGTTCTTAAGGATGCTGATGCAGCAATGTCAGAGTATTGCCACTACACCAGAAAGGTAATGGAGGCTTGCCCTAACCTTAAGATCATTTCAGACAGCTCTATGGGAACAGATAACGTTGACCTTGTAGCTGCAAAGGAGCTTGGAATCGCTGTTGCAAATGCTCCAAGATACTGCATCCATGAGGTTGCAGAGCATATCGCTGCTATGGTTCTTTCTATCCTCAGATACATCCCTGGCTATGATAAGTCTGTAAAGGATGACAAGGAGTGGGATTTTACAGTTGCACCTAAGCTTTACAGAATCGAGGGAATGACTCTCGGTCTTATCGGCTGCGGACGTATTGCTACAATGGCAGCTAACTACCTTAAGGGCTTCAATTTCAAGGTCGTAGGCGTTGATCCGTTCCTTCCTAAGGAGATCGCAGAGGCTAACGGAATCGAGCTTCTTGAGACAAGAGAGCAGCTTGCAGAGGTAGCTGATATCGTTATTTCACATATTCCTGTAATTAAGTCAGATGATGATAAGGTAGACGCAAGATTCTTTAATGCTACAAAGAAGAGCCCTATCTTCATCAACATGGCAAGAGGCGCTTCTGTAAATTATGATGATCTTACAGAGGCTCTTAAGAACGGTCATATCAGATGGGCAGGCCTTGATGTAGTTGATACTGAGCCGGCTGATCTTACAAAGGAGATATTCACTCTTCCAAACGTAACATTCTCACCACATGCTGCTTTCTATTCAGAGACAGCACTTGTTGAATGCCGTTCACAGTCAGCTGAAAATATCATTAACTACCTCACAGGAGACAAAACAAAAGTTTACTATGTGGTTGACCCGAGCAAGAAATAATGATAAAGTAATAGATGTATCAGAGTTAAGAAATTAGCTCTTATATAATCCAAAATCTTTTAGGAGGTATCTACCAATGGTTGGTGAGAAAGTTGTTTTAAGAATGCGTATGTCAGCTGGTGATGCACACTATGCTGGAGAGCTCGTTGAGGGTGCACACATCGTTACAGTATGGGGCGATGTAGGAACAGAGCTTGCTATCCGTCTTTTCGGTGATGAGTCACTTTTCCTTGGATACTCAGAGGTTCGTTACACAGCTCCTGTATATGCTGGTGACTTCATGGAGTATTCAGGATGGATCGAGAAGGTTGGTAACACATCATTAACATGCCATTTCGAGGCTCACAAGGTTATCGAGCTCGCAAGAGGCGAGAAGGACGGACTTGCTGATTCAGCAGCTAACGTTCTTAAGGAGCCTGTACTTTGCGCATATGCTACAGGTACACTCGTTGTTAAGAAGCCTTATCAGAGACCTGAGTTCGCTGATCCTAAGTTCCAGGTTCGCTAATTACAAGCAACGGAATTTTCAACATCAGTTGACGGCTTACAACAAAGCTATAATTACACCGCTTCGGGAAACTGAGGCGGTGTTTTTTTGCGCAAATTCACAACGAAAGTTTGCACAAAATTGCTGTAAAAGTTTGTACAAAATTTAACTTAACAAATATTAATAATAGGTATTTACTTCTTCTGAATTTTTGCTATTATCTTAATGTATTTCAATAAATAAATCGCTTCGATTTAAGGGGGAAAAATGAAAGAGAGTATTACTTTTGGAGGGCTTACCGTAGCAAGCGGAGAGAAGGTTTCACAGTATATCGATATACCTGGTGAGAATCATAAACTTCCTGTAACTATTATAAACGGCGCTAACGACGGTAAAAAGTTTCTTGTAACTGCTTCTATCCATGGATTTGAATATCCCGGCATTGTTTCTGCTGTTGAGTTAGGACAGGAGATCGATGCTTCTGAGGTAAGCGGTGTTATGATCATCATTCCTGTTGTCAATGCTTCAGGCTTCTATGGCAGACAGCCATATGTATGCCCTGATGATGAGGAAAGAAAGAACTTAAATAAGCTCGCTCCGGGAGATAAGAACGGAACCTTTGGCCAGAGACTTATTGCTTATCTTGAGGATGAGTTCGTAACAAAGATGGATTTCCACCTTGATCTTCATTCAGGAGATGCAACTGAGGCACTTTACAGCTTTGCTGCAGCAGGCAATACAAATGACGAAGAGACAAAGAAGCTTATTCATGATGTAATTCATCACACAAGCTTCGAGTATTATACACAGTCAACAGGTAAGTGTGAGTTCTATAACGGTTCAGTACACTTCTTCAACATTCCTTCTATGATGTTCGAGGTTGGCGGAGCCGGTGTTTGGACAAGAGAAGAGGTTGACGAGGAGAAGAGCAACATCAAACGTATCGCTCAGTACTTCGGTATCCTTCCTGGACAGCCTGAACTTAATAAGACTCAGACGTGGCTTAAGAAGCAGTCATGGATAGAGTGCCAGGAGGACGGACTCTTCTATGCATGCGTTAAGGTTGGTGATGAGGTTAATAAGGGACAGAAGCTTTACGAGATCAAGGACGTATTTGGCAAGCTTCTTGTAGAGTATTTTGCTGAGCATGACGGCAAGGTCATGATCCTTAATAACACTCTCGGAGTTTCAGAGGGTGACGATGCTATATTCTACGGCTGTGCAGAGTTAGCCTAAAATATATTGCCGTTAGCGGTATCACTAATAGAATATTTCAAAGCGTATTTAATTTTCTAAAAAGGCGTCGGATGTATTTGGTTTCAATGCATCCGGCGCTTTTGCTGTATAAGATTATTGTATAAAGCTCATTTAAACATACAAGGATAGTGGTATTAAAACTGCATAAAACATTGAAATACAGTTATATACAATGCATATAAGAAATTTATATAACTAATTCACTAAAAAATAAATAAATATGTTGACATACGGTTTTCCAGGTGTTATCTTATACGTGTCGATGAGATAAAAGGACATTCATACATAAAATGTCTGACACCCAACAAGTGTCGATAAACTACAACAATACATACATCGACATAAATTATTTCGGAAAGGAGAAACGGTCATGAGAACAAAGGCAATAGCACTCAGAGTCATGTATATGATGGACATGTACGGCATGATGATGTGCCGTTATAAATTGTGCTGTTCTTCACGCTGATGACTGTTTGTATATTTATAGATATATGATTAGCAGGGCGATGAAGGAGCCCTGCTGTTTTTATGCCTGATTATAAAATTTGTTTTGGGTAACATTTAGAGCAGGGCGGTATAAATTAACATTTTCAGCAAATAAAAAAACAAATAATTAATCAGACAATTGATATATCAGGAGGAAAGTAAAAATGAAAAAGTTCGGAATAGCAGCAATCACAGTAATCTCAGCAGCAGCATTTGCAACAGGATGCGGATCATCATCACAGAGCTCAACCTCAGCAGCTGATACACAGGCAGCTCAGACAGAGAGTACTGAGGAATCAAAAGAAGAAGAGACAGAAAAGAGCGCCGACAATGTTAAGGTTTCTATCGGTGTAGTAGGAAGCGTATATGATGAGCTTTGGGCAGGTCCAAAGGCAAAGCTTGCAGATGAAGGCGTTGATCTCGATATCGTACAGTTTTCCGATTATGTAACACCTAACAATGCACTTAACAGCGGTGAGATCGATCTTAATGCCTTCCAGCATCAGATTTATCTTAATAACGAGATCGAGCAGTACGGCTATGAGATTCAGGCTATAGGAGATACCTTCATTATTCCGCTTAACCTTTATTCAGACAAGGTCAGCTCAGTTGATGAGATAAAGGACGGAGATGTTGTTGCTATTCCGAATGATCTTACAAACGGGGGAAGAGCAATAAAGGTGCTCGCTGCAGCAGGCCTCATTACTTTAAAGGATGATGCAGACTTCAGCCCGACAGTAGATGATATTGATAAGTACAATGTAAACATCAAGATCGAGGAACTCGCCGCTAATACTATTCCTTCAGTTCTTCCTGATGTTACCGCAGCTATCATAAACGGAAACTATGCACTTGACTTCGGTCTTAAGACAGACGAGGCGATCTTTAAGGATACAAGCGTTGATGAGGAACCATACTGGAACATTATCGCTGCAAGGACTGAGGATCTTGCAGATCCTGCAAAGGTTGAGGTTTATGAGAAGGTCGTAGAGGCATTCCAGACTCAGGATGAAGAGAATCTTTTCAAAGATCAGTTCGGCGGTTACTTCATCGCAAAAGGCTGGGATCAGGATCTCCTTGCTGAATATAAGAAATAAATAATAATCCTTCCAATAAGCAGTTTTCATAAGAGCCGAACACTCACAATTACTCCTATCGGCTCTTGTGAAAATTTTGCATTTATAAACATTAAGAGTTAATTATCCCGGATAGATCCGGAGTTTATTTGATAAAACACAGGTAATGCATATGAGAGAATTATCACAGAGAACAGCAAATTTTACAGATTCGGTAATTAGAAGAATGACTAGGATCGCCCTTAAGTACGGAGCAGTTAATCTTTCACAGGGCTTTCCTGATTTTGATCCGCCAAAGGAGATACTTGAGGCATTAAAGAAGACAGCCGATGAAAATGTTCATCAGTATGCTATAACCTGGGGCGCTCCTAATTTAAGAAAAGCAATTGCGGAAAAACAGTCAAGACTCATGGGCTTTGACATTGATCACGACAGTGAGATCGTTGTCACCTGCGGAAGTACAGAGGCTATGATGGCAACTATGATGTCTATCATAAATCCGGGAGATAAGGTCGCTATTTTCTCACCTTTTTATGAGAACTACGGTGCTGACACTATTCTTTCCGGTGCAGAGCCTATATATGTTCCGCTCATTCCTCCTGAGTATGATTTTAATAAGGATGAGCTTGAGGCTGCATTTAAAGCCGGAGCAAAGGCTTTGGTGCTCTGCAATCCTTCAAATCCATGCGGAAAGGTATTCTCGGAAAAGGAGCTTTCGGATATAGCCGAGCTTGCGGAAAAATATGATGCTTATGTCGTTACCGACGAGGTGTACGAGCACATCGTATTTGCACCTTATAAGCACACATATTTTGCGTCACTTCCGGGAATGAGGAAAAGAACTATTTCCTGCAGCTCGCTTTCCAAGACCTATTCTATAACCGGTTGGAGACTCGGATATACCATCGCACCGCCTGAGATAACCGACAGAATAAGAAAGGTGCATGACTTCCTTACAGTAGGAGCGCCTGCACCGCTTCAGGAGGCGATAGTAACAGGGCTTAAGTTCGGTCAGGATTATTATGATGAATTCCTGAGAGAATACACAGAGAAAAGAGACATTTTCATAAAAGGACTGGATGATATAGGGCTTAAGCATAATATCCCTGAGGGCGCATATTACATAATGGTCGATATCAGTGAATTCGGCTTTGAAAGTGATCTTGAATTTGCCGAAGAGCTTATTAAGAGAGTGGGTGTTGCCGGAGTTCCGAGCTCGATCTTCTTTAATGAGCCGGTCAATAATTATATAAGATTCAATTTCTCAAAGAGAAACGAGACTCTGCACGATGCGATAGAGAGACTTTCACATATCAGAGAATGTTTTTAACGGGATTTATTCAAGATAGAAGGTATAGAAATGTATAAGGTTAAAGTAGGTATAGTAGGACTTGGAAATGTTGGCTGTCATGTGCTTTACACTCTGGCTCTTAAGGGTATAGGCGATGAGTTTGTATTAGTTGATCTTAATGAGAGCAAGGCCGCAGCCGAAAGACAGGATGTTTTTGACAGCGCTGAATTTCTTCCTCACAGAGTAAAGATAAGTCTCGGAAGCTTTGAGGATCTCGGAGACTGTGATGTTATTGTAAATGCTGTCGGAAAGATAACTTTGCTTATCGGAAACTCTGACAGAGTAGCAGAGCTCAAGTTTAATATTCCTGCCGTAAGAAGCTATGCAAAGAAAATAGCGGAATCCGGCTTTAAAGGATATATAGTTAATATTTCAAATCCGTGTGATGTCATTACCAATGAGCTCATCAGACTTATTCCTCTTCCTAAGGGACATATTTTCGGAACAGGTACCGGACTTGATACTGCAAGGCTTAAGGCGCATGTAGCTGACAAATGCAATATAGATCCTAAATCGATCAATGGTTATATGATAGGTGAGCACGGCAGCTCACAGATGACGCCATGGTCAACCTTTAATATAAACGGTATGCCGCTTGACGAGCTTGTAAAGACAGACCCGCGCTTTGACATTGACAGAGCCAAGGCTGAGCTTGCAGGACGCGAGGGCGGCTGGGTAACCTTCAGCGGAAAGCATCACACGGATTTTGCAATTGCTCTTACAGCTGCCCGCTGCGTAAAGGCGATAGTATTTGACGAGAAGATGGTTATTCCTGCAAGCTGCAAGCTTGAAGGCGAATACGGTGAGACCGGGGTTTGTGCGGGAGTACCTGCGGTAATAGGTGCAAACGGAGTTGAAAAGATCATCGAGCTTCCGCTTACTGATACAGAAAAAGAGAAATTCCATCTTTGCTGCGATCATATCAGAGAAAATATCAGGATCGCGGCGGAAATTAAAGAATAACCTGCCTTAGGAGATTTGATTTAGTAACATTCGGAGGAATCAGGCATTGATAGAGCTTAAGCATATAGTAAAGGAATTTAATGATAACGGCAGAGATGTACATGCTGTAAATGATGTCAGCATTACCGTTAATGACGGGGACATTTACGGGATAATCGGATTTTCCGGTGCCGGTAAATCTACACTTGTAAGATGCATAAACCTGCTTGGAAGACCGAATTCCGGCGAGGTTATAATAGACGGAACCGATATTACCGGGCTTCCTGCAAGAGAGCTCAGGGAAGCCAGAAAAAAGATCGGCATGATCTTCCAGCATTTTAATCTTATGCCGTCAAGGACAGTTGCAGGAAATGTTGCCTATCCGTTAAAGGGAAGCGGTCTTTCAAAGGATGAGATAAATAAAAAGGTTCAGAAGCTTTTAGAGATGGTTGAGATATCCGATAAAGCAGGAGCTTACCCATCACAGCTTTCAGGCGGTCAGAAGCAGCGTGTGGCAATTGCAAGAGCGCTTGCAAATGATCCGAAGATACTTCTTTGCGATGAGGCCACCTCAGCACTTGATCCGCAGACTACACATTCCATATTTAAGCTCCTAAAAAAGCTTAATAAGGAGCTTGGCATAACTATTGTAGTCATTACCCATGAGATGGACGTTATTAAGACTATCTGCAACAAGGTCGCCGTTATGGAAAAAGGTAAGGTGGTAGAGTCCGGAGATGTGATGACGGTATTTACAAAGCCTGAGGCTAAGCTTACCAGAGATTTTATCAAGTCTACGTCCAACCTTTCCAAGGCAGAGGAGTTCCTGCGTGACGGCAATCCTACAACGAGGCTTAAGCCGGGCGAGGTCATGGCAAGACTTAATTATAATAATGTCAGAGTGTCAGAGCCTATTATCTCTACTGCAATCTTAAAGTATCAGGTATATATGAATATCATACTTGCGGATGTTGAGATAGTCGGGGATCTGTCTATAGGAGGCACCGTAGTCATTATCAGCGGTGAAGCAGATAATATTAATAAGGCACTTGAATACTTTGAAAGTCAGAATGTTAATGTGGAGGTGATTAAGGATGCAAGAGTTTCTGCTTAATAATATGCCGAATGTATCTGCTCACTGGAGCGATTTTATTGAGGCGATGAAGGACACCCTGATAATGGAGCTCTGGGCAGGAATTATCGCCTTTGTGATAGGACTCGTGCTGGGCGTTGTACTTACAGTAACGAAGACAGGCGGAATACTTGAGAATAAGCCTGTTTATAAGGTCATAGATTCGGTTATCAATCTTTTTCGTTCGATACCGTTCATTATTCTTCTGACAGCTTTAATGCCTCTTTCAAGGCTTGTAATGGGTACGGCCATATATGTAAGGGGTGCAATCGTTCCGCTTGTTTTCGGCTGCACACCGTTCTTTACAAGACAGGTAGAGGCGGCTCTTGCTGAAACTGATTACGGACTCATAGAGGCAGCTCTTTCAATGGGTTCCAGCCCTATCGAGGTCATATTCAGAGTGTATTTAAGAGAGAGTACTGCAGCGCTTGCAAGAGCGACTACAATAACCGCCATAAGCCTTCTCGGACTTACAGCTATGGCCGGTGCTGTAGGTGCCGGAGGACTCGGTGATTTTGCTATTCGCTACGGACATGACAGAAATATGACGGATATTACCTGGGCTACTGTTATAGTGCTCGTTATAGCCGTAAGCCTTGTTCAGTGGCTTGGCGGACATATAGCAAAAAAGAATACTCACTAAAGTAAATTGTATTTGATTTTTATACATTTTAACTGTTGACGAATTGATGTTTTTGCGTTAATATATCAATGCTTTCATGCGTTAAAGCAAAATAGTAGAGAGCGAAAGACTTAAGCGAATAATTTACTTAAGCAAAATAAATGCTTACAGCATCGTCAACAGATGCTGCGAAGGAGGAGGAATCATTATGAAACTTTACAGAAAGATCTTAGCGCTCGGACTTACAGCAGCTATGCTCGGACTTACAGCATGCGGTTCATCAGGTGCTGATGCAACATCTGCAGCTGAGTCAGAGTCAGATACTGAAGCAGCAGAGGAAGCTTCGGAGGAAGCGGCAGACGGACAGATTTATAACATCGGTATCTGCCAGCTTATTCAGCATCCGGCACTTGATCAGGCAACTCAGGGCTTTAAGGATGCCGTTACAGAAGGCCTTGGAGAGGAAAATGTAAACTTTGACGAGCAGAACGCAAACGGTGATGCTGCAACAGCAACTACTATCTGCACAAACTTTGTTGCTGAGGACGTTGACCTTATCCTTGCTAATGCAACAGCTTCAATTCAGGCTGCAGCAGCCGCTACAGGAGATATTCCTATCCTTGGTACATCTATCACAGACTACGGCGTAGCTCTTGATATCGCTGATTTTGACGGAACCGTAGGCGGAAATATTTCAGGTACATCTGACTGCGCACCTCTTGAGGAGCAGGCTTCCATGATGGAAGATATTTTCCCGGATGCTCAGACTATCGGTATCCTTTACTGCTCAGCAGAGCCAAACTCAAAGTTCCAGGCTGATACAGTACAGGCAAAGCTTGAAGCTGACGGCAAGACAGTTAAGATTTATACATTCTCTGATTCAAACGATCTTGCATCTGTAACCTCAGAGGCATGTGATAACGTAGATGCTCTTTACATTCCTACAGACAATACAGCAGCATCATACACAGAAACTATCAACAATATTGCACTTCCTGCAAAGACACCTATCTTCGCAGGTGAGGAAGGCATCATGGCAGGCTGCGGTGTTGCTACACTTTCAATCAGCTACTACAACATCGGTTATGTAACAGGACAGATGGCAGTAGAGATACTTAAGGACGGTGCAGACATCTCAACAATGTCTATCCGTTATGATGATGCTCCTGTTAAGAAGTATAATCCGGCAATCTGCGAGGAACTCGGACTTACAATGCCTGAGGATTATGAGGCTTACGAGGCTGAATAATATATAACTGTTTATACTATGATCATTTGGGGCTGCCGTGCTTATGATGGCGCGGCGGCTCCGTTTACTGTATAGTGGCTCAAGCAGGTCTTATTGGGCATTCTGTATTAATGAGCTGCAGAATTTGAAAAACAATTATTTTTTCGGAGGGTAAAATGGCTGCTTATTTAAGTTCACTCAGCCTTGCCGGACTTGCCGGCAGACTTCCTGCGAGTGTTGCGCAGGGACTTATATGGGGTATCATGGCACTCGGTGTTTACGTCACCTTCAGACTTTTGGATATTGCAGATCTTTCTGTTGACGGAACCTTTTCAACAGGCGGTGCGGTATCTGTAATGCTTATTGTCGGAGGAATGAATCCCTGGATTGCAATCCTTATAGCAACTGTCTGCGGTCTTCTCGTTGGCTGTGTTACCGGACTTCTTCATACAAAGCTCGGTATTCCGGCTATACTTGCAGGTATTCTTTCACAGTATGCACTGTATTCCATTAACCTGGCTATTATGCATTTTAAAGCCAATCAGGCCGTAAGCGTTGATAAGTTCTATCTTATAGTTTCATCAAGACATATTACACCTGCTATCATTACCGGATTTGCATTTGCAGTTATAGTTATAGCAGTCATGTATTGGTTCTTCGGAACTGAGATGGGTGCATCTCTTCGTGCTACCGGCTGCAACCCGACGATGTCAAAGGCACAGGGCATAGATATTAATGCTATGAAGGTGCTCGGTCTTGCAATTTCCAATGGACTTGTTGCACTTGCCGGAGGACTTTCTGCACAGTATTCAGGATTTGCCGATGTTAACAGCGGAAGAGGCGCTATCGTTATCGGACTTGCCGCGGTTATTATCGGTGAGGTATTAGGTGAGGCTGTTTTAGGAAAGAAGCTTAACTTCGCAGGACGTCTTTCCTTTGTAGTTATAGGCGGAATCATTTACTATATTATTTATACACTGGTTCTCTGGCTTAAGCTTGATCCTAACCTGATGAAGCTCTTTACAGCTGTTATTGTTGCGATTTTCCTTGCTGTTCCTTATCTTAAGGGTCAGGCAAAGAATTCATTTATGAAGGCTGGTAAACAGTCTGCTGCAAAGGAGGTAAAGTAATGCTTGAACTGAAAAATGTATGCAAGACCTTCAATGCAGGCACTGTTAATGAAAAGGTTGCATTACGAGGCGTAAACCTTACCCTTGAAGAGGGTGATTTTGTAACGGTCATCGGAGGAAACGGTGCGGGCAAATCTACCACGCTTAATGCTATTGCAGGTGTGTGGCCTGTTGATGAGGGATCTATAATTATCGACGGCATTGATGTTACTGGACTTCCTGATTTCAAGCGTGCAAAGCTTATAGGACGTGTTTTCCAGGATCCTATGACAGGAACGGCTGCTACAATGCAGATCGAAGAGAACCTTGCACTTGCAAACCGCAGAGGTTTAAAAAGAGGCCTTAAATGGGGCGTAACTAATGCTGACAGAGAGCTTTTTGTTGAAAAGCTTAAGATATTAAACTTGGGTCTTGAGGACAGACTTACAGCAAAGGTAGGACTGCTTTCCGGAGGTCAGAGGCAGGCACTTACACTTTTAATGGCAACTCTTCAGAGGCCAAAGCTGCTTCTTTTGGATGAGCATACTGCTGCTCTTGATCCGAAGACGGCAGAGAAGGTGCTTGAAGCAACTGAGACAATAGTTAATTCTCAGAAACTTACAACTCTCATGGTCACTCATAACATGAAGGATGCTATTAATCACGGAAACCGTCTTATCATGATGAATGAGGGTCATGTTGTACTTGATATCAAGGGTGAAGAGAAAAAGCATCTTACCGTAGAGGATCTCTTACATCAGTTTGAAAAGGTATCCGGTCAGGAGTTTGCAAGCGATAAAGCACTACTGGGATAACACGATTAATACCGCTTAAATCGCGGCATTCGGTCATTGACTAAAATGTTGCAATGCATTAACATTTAGATGAAACGCGGTGGGCCAAACAGACAAGGCAATTGTCCGCTTGGCTCTTTTTTATATTATCGAGTTAAGAATAAGAGGTATATATAATGGCACATAAGATGGTTATAGCCATAGTTGCAATAGCATCAATTTGCGGAATTGCCATAACTGCACTCGCTACGATAGGAGACAGATAAGGTATTGAAGATAATTGATTTTCATGCTCATGTATATCCGGAAAAGATAGCATTAAGAGCTACAAGGAATGTCAGCAAGTATTACGGGCTTGAGTCCTCAGAAATTGCTGCAACTCCTGCCGAGCTTATACGTGAGGGAGCGGAAGTAGGAATTAATGAGTTCCTGCTTCTTCCTGTTGCTATGAAGCCGGGACAGGCAAGAGAAGTTAATGATTTTGCAATAAGTCTTTTAAAGGATCCGCATTTTCACAGCTTCGGATCAGTGCATGCTGCCATGGGTGAAGATGCACTGATAGAGGAGGCTGATTATATAAGAGCAAACGGTTTACTGGGTATAAAGATCCATCCGGAAACTCAGTGCTTTGCCATAGATGATGAGAGACTTTTTCCGTTATATGACTATTGTCAGGAAAAGGAGATACCGTTTTATTTTCACTGCGGACAGTATACGAATAATTATTCGCACCCTGAAAGGCTCAGATATATACTCAAGCTGTTTCCGAGACTTGACGTAGTCGGAGCACATCTTGGAGGCTGGAACGTTTTTGAAGAGGGTCCGGAGTTTTTAAAGGATCTGAACTGCTATACAGATATATCAAGCTGTATGGAATTTGTTGATAAAAATGACATGGTCAGATATATCAGGATGTTCGGCGCGGAAAGATGCATGTTCGGATGTGATTTTCCTTTCTTTTTACCAAAGGAAGTCAAAGAGCTTTTCATGAAGCTTCCTTTAACAGACAGAGAGCGTGAGCTTATTGCTCATGAGAATGCAGAGATGCTTTTGGAAAAATGGAGCAAAAAAGCAGGTAAATGACATGACTGAAGCATTTGATATATATAAATTCTTATGGTATTTCATTGTTTACTCCTTCTTGGGCTGGTGTGTGGAGGTCGTTTTCTGTGCCGTTACCACCGGTAAGGTAGTAAACCGAGGCTTTCTTAACGGACCTGTCTGTCCTATTTACGGATTCGGAATGGTCGCGATCCTGGGATTTTTTGATCATCTTATGCTGGTATTTGGAGCCGAAGGTGAAAGCAACGCCTTTATGCTGTTTTTGGGCGGAGTGTTTATTACCACAGCAATAGAGCTTTTCGGAGGCTGGGCACTCGATAAGCTGTTTCATATAAGATGGTGGGACTACAGCGATAAGCCGTTTAACTTTCACGGATATATTTGTCCTGAATTCAGTTTCTTCTGGGGAATAGGAACGGTTTTTGTTTACAGGATCATTCAGCCTACGGTAGCAGGACTTACAGTGAATCTGTTTCCGAAGAGTGTAGGTATTATCCTGCTGATCTGCGCATATGTAGTGTTTGCCGCTGATCTTGCGGTTACTGTTGCAATTCTTATCGGTCTTAATAAACGTCTTAAGGAGCTGGATGTTCTCAAAAACGATATGCGCCGCTTCAGTGATGAACTGAGCGACAGACTCGGAGAACGTGCCATAAAGAATGCCAATAAGGTGGAACGCTCAAAGGTTCAGGCTGCACTTGCTGCAATGGAGGCTCGTGAGGAAATAAATGAAGAACTTGAATTAAAGAAGCAGGAAGCAATCGTCCGCTGCAGGGAGCTGCTTGAAAAGAATACGGCTGCTGCAGAAAAATATGAAAAGCTCAGAGAAAAGATTTATCATAACAGAGTGTTCGGTGTATCCCGTCTTGTAAGATCCTTCCCTAAGGCTTCACACAGACATTACGGGGAGCTTTTTGATAAGATTAAGGACACAGTCAACAGACACATTGAACAAAGCACATAATATTTTTTGTGTAAAAGTAATATTAAACATATAATGTTCATTTTATGTAAAGTGTTTGTTAATGTCTAACCATTGACATGAAACAGACCGCTAACATATAATATCATTCAAGAATTGATTTTGTGACTGTCCTTTTTGGGACAGTCACATGTAGCGCTGTAAATTACGATATACTGTTTTGTAATCGTATATAAGGTCTGCATATAAAGATCATGACGGTAATATATATTTTAACGCAAAAGGAGATCAGGCAGTGGCAGCATTCGACTCAAACGTATCTGAATATATTATCAATATAGACAATCATAAATATTTTAAATTTCCCGGTTTCTGCGATGTACATGTTCACTTTCGCGAGCCGGGTTTTTCATATAAAGAAACGATAGAAACAGGCTCAAAAGCAGCTGCACACGGCGGATATACGGCAGTCTGCACTATGCCGAACCTTTCTCCGGTTCCGGATAGCTATGAGCATCTTAAGACGCAGCTTGATATAATTGATAAAAAATCAGTAATAGGGATTTATCCTTATGCGGCAATAACTGTAGGTGAGCTCGGAAAGGAGCTTTCCGACATGGATGCGCTTGCACCTTGGGCAGTAGCATTTTCAGATGACGGAAAAGGCGTTCAGTCGGATGATATGATGAGAGAGGCTATGCTTAAGGCAAAGTCACTCGGAAAGATGATAGTCGCTCACTGCGAGGTCAATGAGCTCTTAAAGGGCGGTTATATCCATGACGGAGCCTATGCCAGAGAGCACGGACATGCAGGCATATGCTCGGAGAGCGAATGGAAGCAGATAGAAAGAGACATAGAGCTTTCCGGGGAAACAGGCTGTGCATATCACGTTTGTCATATATCCTGCAAGGAAAGCGTGGAGCTTATAAGGAAGGCCAAGTCAGACGGGGTTGACATAAGCTGTGAGACAGCACCGCATTACCTTCTGCTTGATGAAAATGATCTTCAGGAAGAGGGACGCTTCAAGATGAATCCGCCTTTAAGGAGTACAGAGGACAGACTTGCTCTGATTGAAGGCATTAAGGACGGAACTATAGATTGCATAGCTACTGATCATGCACCGCACAGTGCCGAGGAAAAATCAAAGGGCTTAAAGGGCTCGGCTATGGGTATAGTCGGCATAGAAACAGCCTTTCCGTTGCTATATACAGGGCTTGTGAAAAAAGGCATCATAAGCATGGAAAAGTTTATTGACCTTATTTGCTATAACCCAAGAAAACGTTTTTCAATACCTGTAGGAGAAGACTACTCGATATGGGATCTTGATGCGGAATACACTATTGATCCGGCCGAGTTCATTTCCATGGGCAAGGCTACGCCGTTTGAAGGCATGAAGGTCTGCGGAAGATGCCTTAAGACAGTGCACAACGGAAAAACTGCTTATAAGGCAGATGATTTTGAGGAGTGATAAGTGACTATGAAGGAATGCAGCTTAGAGATAACAAAGCAGAGCCTTATAACCGATAATGTTTACAAGCTCGAGCTTTCAGGAGATGTCTCGGAAGTTACCACGCCTGGACAGTTTATAAATATTTCGCTTGAAGGCTTTTTCTTAAGAAGACCGATATCTGTATGCGATGTCTGCCATGATGACAACGGAAGCGGAAACGGTACCGTGACTATCCTTTACAAGGCGGTCGGACACGGCACAGATAAGCTTTCACAGCTTCCTCTCGGCACAAAGCTCAGTGTTCTCACAGGTCTCGGAAACGGCTTTGATACTAAAGTGTCAGGAGGGCATCCGCTTCTTATAGGCGGCGGCATCGGCAGTGCGCCAATGCTTATGCTTGCGAAGAAGCTTCTCTCAGAAGGAAAAAAGGTCACTGCCGTATTAGGCTTTAACTCTAAAGGCGATGTTATATTGGAAGAAGAGCTTAAGGCACTCGGCTCTAAAATAGAGGTCATTATTATGACAGCAGACGGAAGCTGCGGCAGAAAGGGCATGGTCACTGATGCAGTAAGGGAAACAGACTGTACTTATTTCTATGCCTGCGGACCTACACCAATGCTTAGGGCGGTTTATAAAGAGACAAAGATCAACGGAGAATTAAGCTTTGAAGAACGTATGGGCTGTGGCTTCGGTGCCTGCGTAGGCTGTTCGATGGAGACTGCATCGGGGGTTAAAAGAGTCTGTAAGGACGGCCCTGTATTCAAGAAGGGAGATATATTATGGAAAGATTAAAGACCTCCCTTTGCGGGATAGAGCTGGATAATCCTATCATACCGGCGAGCGGTACCTTCGGCTACGGCTATGAGTTTGCAGAGCTTTATGATATCAACATTTTAGGAAGCTTTTCATTTAAAGGAACTACCAAAGAGCCGCGATACGGCAATCCTACACCTCGTATAGCAGAATGTGCTTCAGGCATGCTTAATTCAGTAGGACTTCAGAACCCGGGAGTTGACAAGGTCATAAGCGAGGAACTTCCAAAGCTTAAGAAATGCTTCCATAAGCCTGTGATGGCAAATGTCAGCGGATTTTCTGAGGATGAGTATGCATATGTGGTCGAAAGACTTGATGAATGTCCGGAGATAGGCTGGTTTGAGGTCAATATCAGCTGTCCTAACGTTCACGGCGGCGGCATGGGCTTCGGAACGGATCCGTGCATGGCTGCGGCTGTTACAAAGAGAGTTAAAGCGGTTACTGATAAGCCTGTGATAATGAAGCTTACACCGAATGTTACAGATGTAACCGAAATAGCAAAGGCTTGTGAAGCTGCCGGAGCAGACGGTATAAGCCTTATAAATACACTTATGGGCATGCGCATTAATTTAAGGACCGGCAAGCCGATACTTAAAAATCAGACAGGCGGAATGAGCGGCCCTGCAGTATTTCCTGTAGCACTCAGGATGGTATGGCAGACAGCAAAGGCTGTTAATGTACCTGTTGTCGGACTCGGAGGCATATCAAGCGCCGAGGACGTTATCGAAATGATGATGGCAGGGGCATCTGCTGTCGAGATCGGTGCGATGAATCTTAAGGAGCCTTATATCTGCAGAGATATTATAAATGAGCTTCCTGAGGTTATGGATAAATACGGCATCAAGGAGCTTAAGGATATTATCGGAGCGGCACTCTGATAAGGCTCAGTTTACAGTTCGTTATATAAAAATATAATTTATAATATGTTGTCACGGAGGGTTCATGAATAAGAGAGATGTAATTATTGCCTGTGATTTTGCGGGCGCGGCAGAGACATTTGAATTTCTTGATAAATTCACTGAGGAGAAACCGTTTGTTAAGATAGGCATGGAGCTTTTCTATTCAGAAGGACCGCAGATAGTAAGAGAGATAAAGGCAAGAGGGCATAAGGTGTTTTTAGATCTCAAGCTTCATGACATTCCGAATACGGTAAAAAAGGCTATGTCTGTGCTGTCAGGTCTTGATGTGGATATTGTAAATGTTCATGCAGCCGGAACTATAGCCATGATGGAGGCGGCTATAGAGGGGCTTACACGAGCTGACGGAACAAGACCGCTGCTTATCGCAGTTACACAGCTTACAAGCACAGATCAGAAGAGAATGGAAGAGGATCTTCTGATAAAGGAGCCTATCGACAAGGTAGTAATGCATTATGCTGAAAATGCAAAGAAGGCAGGACTTGACGGAGTAGTATGTTCACCGCTTGAGGCTAAAGCTGTGCATAAGCATTGCGGTGATGACTTCCTTACTGTCACCCCGGGTATCAGATTTGCTGACGGAGATAATGGCGATCAGAAGAGAGTTATGACTCCTGCAGCAGCTAAGGAGGCCGGCTCAGACCTTATCGTAGTAGGAAGACCTATTACAAAGGCAGAGGATCCTGTTGCGGCATACAGACGCTGTGTGAAGGAATTTTTAGGTTAAAAATGTTTACATAAGGAGGGTATTATGGATACACAGAGACTTATTGCAAAAGATCTTTTAAGTATAGGAGCAGTATTTTTAAAGCCGGATGATCCGTTCACATGGGCATCGGGCATTAAGAGCCCTGTTTATACAGACAACAGACTTACACTCACAGCACCTGAGGTAAGAACACATATAGAAAACGGACTTGCTGAGCTTATCAGAGAGCATTTTCCTGAGGCAGAGGTACTTATGGGAACTTCTACAGCAGGCATTGCTCATGCAGCTATTACAGGTCACATAATGAATATGCCTATGGGATATGTAAGAGGCGGAGCTAAGGATCACGGCCGCAAGAACCAGATCGAGGGACGTCTTGAAAAGGGAGAAAAGGTCGTAGTTGTAGAGGATCTTATCTCAACAGGCGGAAGCTGCATAGAGGTAGTTGATGTACTCAGAAATGCCGGTGCAGATGTATTAGGCATAGTAAGCATTTTCACCTACGGAATGAAAAAGAGCATCGATAAGCTTGCAGAAGCAGATGTTGTAAATTACTCACTTACTAATTTCGACATTGTTGCCGAGGTTGCGGCAGAAGAGGGTTATATCTCTACGGATGACATTGCAAGACTCAAGAAGTTCAGAGATGATCCGTCTGATGAGAGCTGGATAACACATAAGGCATAATTTATCAGGCTATAGGCAGACCTTATTATTTGAGGTCTGCATTATATAAAAGTTTATTTTAACGGAGGCAGCATGAGAAGTCTGAATAACATTTTGGAACTTTCCGTAGAGGAAATAGACGAGCTTATAAAAACAGCTCTGGATATCATTGAAAATCCGGGCAGCTACAGCGAGATATGCAAGGGCAAAAAGCTTGCAACACTTTTCTTTGAGCCATCTACCCGAACAAGACTGAGCTTTGAAGCGGCAATGATGGAATTAGGAGGAAACGTTTTAGGATTTTCTGAGGCAACGAGCTCATCGGCATCAAAGGGAGAGAGCGTTGCGGATACATCAAGAGTAGTAAGCTGCTACGCCGATATCATCGCTATGAGACATCCTAAAGAGGGTGCGCCTTATGTGGCATCTCTTAATGCAACCGTACCTGTTATAAATGCCGGAGACGGAGGACACAACCATCCGACGCAGACTCTTGCCGATCTTCTTACCATTTACAGAGAAAGAGGAAGCCTTAACAACATGACTGTAGGCTTTTGCGGAGACCTTAAGTTCGGCAGAACAGTTCATTCACTTATTCAGGCTCTGTCACGTTATACAGGGATCAAGGTAGTGCTTATATCACCTGAGGAGCTGAAGCTTCCGAGCTATGTTAAGAAGGATACTCTCAGCGCCAACAACATCCCTTATGAGCAGACAACTGATCTTGAATCAGCTATATCACAGCTTGATATCCTCTATATGACAAGAGTTCAGAAGGAACGTTTCTTCAACGAAGAGGATTACTTAAGACTGAAGGACAGCTATATTCTTGATCCGGATAAGCTTGTAACTGCTAAGAAGGATCTTGTTATCATGCATCCGCTTCCGAGAGTTAATGAGATAAGCGTAGCTATAGATGCTGATCCGAGAGCTCATTATTTTGATCAGGTGCTGAACGGAAAATATATGCGTATGGCACTTATCCTTATGCTGCTCGGACTTAAGAGGGAGGTATAAGAGCATGAGAGTTGACGGAATTCAGAACGGAATAGTTATCGACCATATCACAGCCGGAAAGGGAATGAAGATCTATGATCTTCTCGGCCTTAAAGATAAGGAATACTCGGTTGCACTTATGATAAATGTAGTCAGCAATAAGATGGGCAGAAAGGACATCATTAAGATAGATTCCGTAATGCCTATTGACTATGATGTTATCGGATATGTTGATCCGGGCGCTACGGTTAATACTATTAAGGACGGCAAGCTTGTTGATAAGGCAGCTCTTAAGCTTCCTAAAAAGCTTGTAAATGTTATAAGATGCAAGAACCCTCGCTGCATAAGCAGTCAGGAGCAGGAGCTTGATCAGATATTTAAGCTCACAGATGAAGGACAGCAGATTTACAGATGCATCTACTGTGAAACAGCTGCTAAGCAATAAAAATTTAATATGACATAGCTCATCACCGGATTCTCGATAGTTTTTTAAGATGAATAATAAACAAAAGCATTTTAATCTGTCGGGAATTTAGTGATTGCAGAATATATGATATTATTAGATTAAAGATTTTTGGTTAATGGTGGACAATATGAAAAAAATCGGAATCGTAATGGGAAGTGACAGTGATCTTCCTGTAATACAGAAGGCAGTAGACGTTTTAAAGGAGCTGGAAATTCCATATGAGGTGCATATTTATTCAGCTCACAGAACTCCTGAGGAAGCGAGAGCCTTTGCAGTGGGAGCAAGAGAGGCAGGCTTCGGTGTGCTTATTGCAGCAGCCGGAATGGCAGCACATCTTGCAGGCGCAATAGCAGCTAATACAACACTTCCGGTTATCGGAATTCCATGCAAGGGACCGGTTTTTGACGGCATGGATGCACTTTTATCAACAGTACAGATGCCGACAGGTATTCCTGTAGCAACTGTTGCAGTAAATGCCGGCGGAAATGCCGCACTTCTTGCTGCACAGATCCTTGCTGTTGCAGATGAAGATATCAGAAAGAAGCTTGACTCAAAGAGAGCGGCTGATGCCAAAAAGGTTCTTGAAAAAGATGCCGGCGTTATGGAGAAACTTTCCTGATAGTTCTTCTTTAATTAAGCATTTTAAGTTATAATTATTTTTTAAACTATAAAAGACGGGGTGGAGCTATGAGTAAATCACATTCAGAGTCATACGCAGCTGCGGGTGTCAATATTGAAGCAGGTTATGAAGGCGTAAAGCTTATGAAAAAGCATGTCGAGAGAACCTTTATCGACGGAGTAGTTTCTGACATAGGAGGCTTCGGCGGCCTTTTTATGCCTGATATCAGCGGCATGGAGCAGCCTGTGCTTGTTTCCGGAACTGACGGAGTAGGCACAAAGCAGCGTATTGCACAGCTCATGGATAAGCATGACACAATTGGTATCGATTGTGTTGCCATGTGTGTAAACGATGTTATCTGCTGCGGAGCAAAGCCTCTGTTTTTCCTTGATTATATAGCTATAGGCAAAAATGATCCTAAAAAGGTCGAGAAGCTCGTTGCAGGTGTTGCAGAGGGCTGTGTGCAGACAGGCTGTGCGCTTATAGGCGGAGAAACTGCAGAGCATCCGGGTGTTATGCCGGCTGATGACTACGATCTTGCAGGCTTTACGGTAGGCATCGTTGACAAGAAGAAGATCATTGATAATAAGCGCATGAAGAAGGGTGATGTTGTTATCGCACTCAAATCAAGCGGTATTCATTCTAACGGCTATTCTCTTGTCAGAAAGGTATTTGACATTGAGCATACAGATCTCGGAAAGCATTATGATGAGCTTGGCATGAGCCTTGGTGAGGCACTTTTAGTTCCGACAAAGATATATGTTAAATCTGTGCTTAAGGCTATTGAGGGCTGTGACATCCACGGCATCAGCCACATTACAGGCGGCGGTTTCTATGAGAATATCCCTCGTTCTATTCCTGACGGACTCTGCGCTAATATAGATAAGACAAAAATTGAAATACCTGCTATCTTCAGCCTTTTACAGAAGACAGGCAATGTTCCTGAGCGTGACATGTTCAACACCTATAACATGGGCGTGGGAATGAGCGTTATAGTTGAGGCTTCTGATGCTGATAAGTGCATTGAGATCCTTAACAATGCAGGTGAAAAGGCATATGTCATCGGAGAGATCGAAGAGGGCGATGACAAGATCAAGATCTGAAGAGGAAACAGCGCAAATGGCAGGCATTGAAGCAAATAATAAAAGAAAAGCAAACATAGCAGTATTGGTTTCCGGAGGGGGAACCAATCTGCAGGCGCTTATAGATGCGGAGCATTCCGGCATTATTAAAAGCGGCAGCATTAAGCTTGTAGTTTCCAATAACCGCAATGCATATGCTCTTGAAAGAGCTGCAAAGGCCGGCATAGCATCCGAGACTGTGATCAGGAAGGAATGCGGCAGTGCTGAGGCATTTGAGGATAAGCTTATAGAAGTGCTGGATGCGGCTGATATCGACATGATCGTGCTGGCCGGCTTTATGAGTATATTAGGGCCTAAGTTTATAGATCATTTCAGAGACCGCATTATAAATGTTCATCCTTCACTTATCCCTTCCTTCTGCGGGCAGGGCTTTTACGGACTTAAGGTCCATGAGGCAGCTTTGTCATACGGAGTTAAGGTAACAGGCGCAACTGTTCATTTCGTCAATGAGATACCTGACGGAGGAAAGATCATTCTGCAGAAGGCCGTAGACGTAATGGACAGCGATACTCCTGAAGTACTCCAGAAACGAGTAATGGAACAGGCGGAGTGGATCATACTTCCTAAGGCTGCAGAGCTTGTTGCGGCTTCCATAACAGGCTGAGTATATATTTGTAACAGTAATTAAATATACACGATCTGCTGATCGAGAAATTGTCGCAGATACAAGAGGCTTTGCGCGTTGTTGTATCATGCTTTAATCAATAACGGGAGAAAATATGAATATTTACGAAATTGGCTCAATTGCTGAGAAGCTTAAGAATAATACATATCCTGGCCGCGGCATCATCCTTGGCATCACACCTGACGGAACAAAAAAGGTTTCGGCTTATTTTATTATGGGACGCAGCACTAACAGCCGCAACAGAGTATTCTCAGAGGAAGTCGATGGTATCAGCACAGAGGCATTTGATCCTTCACTTTTAGAGGATCCGAGCCTTATTATATATCATCCTGTAAGAGAGATCGGTGATGATCTCGTTGTGACTAACGGAGATCAGACCGACACTATAGTTGACACTATGAAGAACGGCAGTACATTCGAAGAGGCGTTAAGAACCAGAGAGTTTGAGCCTGACGGCCCTAACTGGACACCTCGTATTTCAGGAATCCAGGCAAAGGACGGAAGCTATAAGCTTTCCATTCTTAAGTCTGTAGATCTTGAAGGCTCTGCATGCGTAAGACAGTTCTTTGAGTATCCGGCTGTACCGGGACTCGGTCACTTCATTCACACATATGTGACAGACGGCAACCCTATCCCTACATTCCAGGGCGAACCTGAAAGAGTAGATATCGTTGATGATCTTGACACCTATGCAGGCATGCTCTGGACGAATCTCAACAGAGATAACCGTGTTTCACTTTTTGTCAGATTTACTGATATTGAGAGCGGTGAGTATGAACAGCTTATCATTAACGATAACGTTTAATTATAAATCAATATATTAAGTTTTTTCTTAAGACAGGAGAGGGAGTCGAAATGAAGGAGATACAGTTAAAATATGGATGCAACCCAAATCAGAAGCCGTCACGCATTTTCATGAGAGACGGTTCTGACCTTCCGGTAGATGTTCTCAACGGCAGACCGGGATTTATCAATTTCCTTGATGCTTTTAATTCTTGGCAGCTTGTAAAGGAGTTAAAGGAAGCAACAGGTCTTCCTTCTGCAGCATCCTTCAAGCATGTATCACCTGCCGGTGCAGCTGTAGGTCATCCTTTAAGCGACATTGACAGAAAGATGTATTTTGTTGATGCGGACGCTGAGCTCAGCCCTATTGCATGCGCTTATATCAGAGCAAGAGGCGCTGACAGACTCTGCTCCTACGGAGATTGGGCTGCATTAAGTGATGTCTGTGATGCAGCTACAGCACGTTACCTTAAGGATGAGGTTTCTGACGGAATCATTGCTCCGGGATATACAGACGAGGCTCTTGAGATACTCAAGACAAAGAAAAAGGGTAATTACAATGTAGTAAAGATCGACCCTTCTTACCTTCCTGCACATGAGGAATTCAAGGATGTATTCGGAGTTACCTTTGAGCAGGGTCATAATGATTTCAAGATCGATAACGAGCTTTTAGGAAATATCGTTACCAAGAACAAGGAGCTTCCTGAAAGTGCCAAGATCGACATGATAGTTGCCCTCATCACACTTAAGTATACACAGTCAAACTCAGTATGCTATGTAAAGGACGGACAGGCTATAGGAGTCGGAGCAGGACAGCAGAGCCGTATTCACTGCACCAGACTTGCAGGCAACAAGGCTGATAACTGGTATTTAAGACAGAATCCGAAGGTTCTCGGACTTAAGTTCGTAGAGGGAATCAGAAGACCTGACAGGGACAATGCTATTGATATTTATACCTCTGATGAGTACGAGGATATCTTAAGAGACGGTGAGTGGCAGAGAGTATTTACAGAAAAGCCGGAGCCGCTTACAGCTGATGAGAAAAAGGCATGGATTGCAACTCAGAGCGGTGTTACCGTAGGTTCTGACGCATTCTTCCCATTCGGAGATAACGTTGAAAGAGCAAGAAAATCAGGAGTTCAGTATATTGCCGAGCCAGGCGGATCTATCAGAGATGATCATGTTATAGAAACAGCCGATAAATACGGAATCGTAATGGCATTTACAGGAATGAGACTTTTCCATCATTAATAACAGGGGAATATTAGGATGAAGATACTTGTAGTCGGCGGCGGCGGACGTGAGCACGCTATTATTAAGAAAATCAAAGAAAATAAGAATGTTGAGAAGATCTATGCACTTCCGGGCAACGGCGGAATGGCTGAGGATGCTGAGTGCGTGGATATCGGAGCAAAGGATATAGATAAGATCGTAGAGTTTGCAAAGGCAAATTCAATTGATTATGCCATTGTGGCACCGGATGATCCGCTTGTTCTCGGCTGTGTAGATGCTCTTGAGGCTGTTGGCATACCTGCCTTCGGACCTAAGGCAAATGCAGCTATTATCGAGGGTTCAAAGGTCTTTTCAAAGGATCTTATGAAGAAATACGGCATACCTACAGCAGGATATGAAGTATTTGACGATATGAATAAGGCTCTTGAATATCTCGAGACAGCACCTATTCCTACAGTAATTAAGGCTGACGGACTTGCACTCGGTAAGGGAGTTATCATTGCTCTTACAAGAGATGAAGCAAGACAGGCTGTTAAGAGCATGATGGAGGATAGGGTATTCGGCGCAAGCGGTGACCATGTAGTTATCGAGGAATTCCTTGAGGGTCCTGAGGTATCTGTACTTTCATTTACAGACGGTAAGACAGTAGTTCCTATGATCTCATCAATGGATCATAAGCGTGCAGGAGACAATGATACCGGACTTAATACAGGAGGTATGGGTACGGTTGCACCTAACCCATATTATACGGATGCTATTGCAGCTGAGTGTATGGAAAAGATATTCCTTCCTACTATTGAGGCTATGAATAAGGAATGTCGCACCTTTAAGGGCTGTCTTTATTTCGGACTTATGCTAACAAAGAACGGACCTAAGGTCATTGAATATAACTGCCGCTTCGGCGATCCTGAAACACAGGTAGTTCTGCCTCTTCTTGAGTCAGATCTCCTTGAGATAATGATGGCAGTTACTGAGGAAAGACTTTCTGAAACCAAGGTACGCTTCAGCGATAAAAATGCATGCTGCGTGATCATGGCATCAGAAGGTTATCCGATCAAGTATGATAAAGGCCTGGAGCTTACTATACCTGATGAAGTAAAGGATAAGGTATATGTAGCAGGAGCAAAGATCGCGGACGGTAAGCTTGTTACAAACGGCGGCAGAGTACTTGGCTGCACAGCTGTAGCACCTACGCTCAAGGAAGCCATTGAGGATGCATACAAGATAGTTGATAAAGTTCATTTTGATAATGAGTACTATCGTCATGACATCGGTCAAAGGGCACTTAAGGCAACGGTATAAGTAAATTAGACATTTACAGAAATATTATTGATTTTCAGAGGTTTGATTAATGGTATACAGAGTCTTTGTTGAAAAAAAGAAGGAGTACGCTAACGAGGCAAAGTCACTCTTTAGTGATGCAAGAGGACTGCTCGGAATTGAAGGGCTTTCTGATGTTCGCCTGTATAACAGATACGATGCGGAGAATATTGACAGAGAGCTTTTTGACTATGCGGTAAAGACTGTTTTTTCAGAGCCGCAGGTTGATATTGTTTCAGAGAGCATTGATACTGACGGAGCCTACTGCTTTGCAGTGGAGTATCTTCCGGGACAGTTCGATCAGAGAGCGGATTCTGCTGCACAGTGTATACAGCTTATTTCACAGAAGGAAAAGCCGATAGTAAGAAGTGCGAAGATTTATGCTCTTTACGGAAACTTAAGTGAAGCTGATATAGAAACTATCAAAAAATATGTCATCAACCCTGTTGAGGCAAGAGAGGCATCCTTTGAGCTGCCTGAAACGCTCAAGACAGATTATGCAATTCCTACAGAGGTCATGACTGTTGAGGGCTTTGACGGTATGTCAAGAGAGGCGCTTGACGAATTCATAAAAGCTAACGGACTTGCAATGGATCTTGATGATATAGCTTATTGTCAGGAATACTTCAGAAATGAGCACAGAGATCCTACTATCACCGAGATCAAGATGATAGATACATATTGGTCGGATCACTGCCGTCATACAACATTTAACACTATCATTGATAATGTTACATTTGAGGACGAGCTACTAAAGAAGGAATATGACAAGTACATTGAGACAAGAAAGTCGCTCGGACGTACAAAGCCTGTATGTCTTATGGATATAGGTACACTTGCGGCAAAGGCTCTTAAAAAGGCAGGAAAGCTGGATAAGCTTGATGAGTCTGAAGAAATCAATGCATGTACAGTAAAAATGGAGATCGAGGTTGACAATGTTAAAGAGCCTTGGCTTCTTCTTTTCAAAAATGAGACCCATAACCATCCTACAGAGATCGAGCCTTTCGGTGGAGCAGCAACCTGCATCGGCGGTGCTATAAGAGATCCGCTTTCAGGACGTTCATATGTTTATTCGGCAATGAGACTTACAGGTGCGGCTGATCCGTTGAAGCCTGTATCAGAAACTATTCCGGGTAAGCTTCCGCAGCGTAAGATCGTTACAACAGCTGCTAACGGATACTCATCCTACGGTAACCAGATCGGTCTTGCTACAGGTATGGTAGATGAGATCTATCATCCGGGTTATGTGGCAAAGAGAATGGAGATCGGAGCTGTAGTTGCTGCCGCTCCTGAAAAGAATGTTCGCCGTGAGAGACCTGAGGCCGGTGACATTGTCATCTACCTTGGAGGAAGCACGGGACGTGACGGTATCGGCGGTGCAACAGGATCATCTAAGGCACACAATGCACATTCTGTAGAAAACTGCGGAGCAGAGGTTCAGAAGGGTAATGCACCTGAGGAAAGAAAGCTTCAGAGATTATTCAGAAATGAAGAGGCTTCAAGACTTATCAAGCGCTGCAATGACTTTGGTGCAGGCGGAGTTTCTGTTGCTATCGGAGAGCTTGCTGACGGACTTGATATAGATCTTAATGCAGTTCCTAAGAAGTATGAGGGTCTTGACGGAACTGAGCTTGCTATAAGTGAGTCTCAGGAGCGTATGGCTGTAGTTGTTGAGGCAAAGGATGCAGATCGTTTCCTTGAGCTTGCAGCTATGGAGAACCTTCAGGCAGTCAAGGTAGCTGTAGTTAAGGCTGATCCGAGACTTACAATGACATGGAACGGCAAAAAGATAGTTGATATCAGCAGAGCATTCCTTGATACCAACGGTGCCGAAAAGCATATCGATGTTAAAACTGCAGCTCCTATCTCTTTCAGCGAAGAGATAAATGGAAGCTTTGCAGATAACTATATGACAATGGCTTCAGATCTTAACTGCTGTTCAAAGAGAGGACTTTCTGAAAGATTTGACTCTACTATCGGAGCAGGAACAGTACTTATGCCTTTCGGAGGAAAGTATCAGCTTACCCCTATTCAGGCAATGGTACAGAAGATCTCTGTAGAGAAGAAGCATACAGACAACTGTTCTGTAATGTCATGGGGATATGATCCTTTCATCACAGAAAAGAGCCCGTTCCACGGAGCATACATGGCTGTTGCGGATTCAGCAGCTAAGCTTGTTGCTACCGGAGCAGAATTTAAGGATGTATATCTTTCATTCCAGGAATATTTTGAGAAGCTTGGCAGGGATCCGGAGAAGTGGGGCAAGCCGCTTTCAGCTCTTTTAGGTGCATTCAGAGCTCAGATGGAGTTTGGTATTGCAGCTATCGGAGGAAAGGATTCCATGTCAGGATCCTTTGAAGAAATACATGTTCCGCCGACACTTGTTTCATTTGCAATAACAACTCAGAAGACATCAGATATCGTTTCACCTGAGTTTAAGGCGGCAGGTCACAAGGTAGTTGTATTAAGCCCTAAGTTCGGAGAGGACGGACTCCCTGAGTCTAAGTCATTGCTTGAGACCTTTGATGCAGTAACAAAGCTTTTAAGAGCCGGCAAGGCTGTTGCCTGCTATACACCGGGCATCGGCGGCATTGCAGAGGCTGTTATGAAGATGTGCTTCGGAAACATGATAGGCTTTGTTTATGAGCCGGAGATCAGCGTACAGGATATCTTCTCAAAGAAGTACTTAAGCTTTGTAATGGAACTTACAGACGAGCAGGCTATACCTGACAGCTGTCCGGCATATGATGTAACGGATCTTGGTGAGACTGTTACAGACAGGATCATCCGCCTCGGTAATGAGGAGCTTGTTCTTGATGATGTTCTTACTGCATATGAGGATAAGCTTGAGAGCGTATTTACCTGCAATATAGATCAGGGTGCAGACAAGTACGAGGCATTTGAGTTTAAGGCTGACAAGTGGGCTGTACCTGCAGTTAAGACTGCAAGACCTAAGGTTGCTATTCCTGCATTCCCGGGAACTAACTGTGAGTACGACAGTGCAAAGGCTGTTGCTGATGCCGGAGCTGAGCCGGAGATATTCGTAGTTAAAAACCTTACTCCTGAAGCAGTTTCTGACAGTGTAGAAAAATTTGCCGAGCTTGTTAAGCAGTCACAGATGATATTCATTCCTGGCGGTTTCTCAGGCGGAGACGAGCCTGACGGAAGCGGAAAGTTTATCACCGCATTCTTTAGAAACCAGGCTGTTAAGGACGCTGTTACGGATCTTCTTGACAACAGAGGCGGACTTATGTGCGGAATCTGCAATGGCTTCCAGGCACTTATAAAGCTGGGACTTGTTCCTTACGGAAAGATCATTGATACAGATGAGCATTGTCCTACACTGACCTTTAATACTATCGGCAGACACCAGTCACGCATTGTTAAGACACGTATAGCGAGCAACAAGTCACCTTGGCTTGCGCTTACAGAGCCGGGAGAGGTATATTCAGTTCCTGTTTCACACGGAGAAGGACGCTTCATAGCTGAAGAAAAGCTTATCAGAGAGCTCGCAGCAAACGGACAGATCGCTACACAGTATGTTGACGATCACGGTGCTGCGACAGAGGATATTCATTATAATCCTAATAATTCAGCTTACGCTATAGAAGGAATCACCTCACCTGACGGAAGAGTATTCGGCAAGATGGGACATGCTGAGCGTATCGGATTAGGTCTTTATAAGAATGTTCCGGGAAATTACGATATTCGTATGTTTGAAGCTGCTGTTAAATATTTTAAAGGCTGATTGAATAATTATTCTTTTCTTTGCAGGAGATCTCTTTAAGGATCTTTGCTGCAAAGAAAAGAAGTTATATTAAATATTCAAAAAAATACTTGCAATTATATTGAGAGGGTAGATATAATGATGCACTATACATATAAAACAAGCGGCGTTTGTGCTAAAACTATTGACTTTGATATTGACGGCGATATTATAACTAATGTCGTATTTACAGGTGGCTGCAACGGCAACCTTAAGGCTGTTGCAAAGCTTACAGACGGTATGACTGTTGACAAAATCGAGAGCATACTTTTGGGAAATGACTGTGGGGGAAGAGGTACATCCTGCGCCGATCAGTTTGCAAAGGCGGTAAGAGAGGCATACAATACCGAAAAGGCAATAGGCTGATAATCACATTTGCACAGCTTTTTAGCATTTAATGCTTGAAAAGCGGTATAAGAAATATGAGATTTTTATAAAATCAGCTTATTAAAATGATGCAAACATTAAAGAAAAGAATTATTATTATTTTATAAATCAGGCTTATATACATGAGGAGGAAAAACCAATGGCTTTCTATTTTGAGGAACCATCCAGAACATTCAGCGAGTACTTACTTGTACCGGGCTATACCTCTGAAGAGTGCATCCCTAACAAGGTATCTCTCAGAACTCCGCTCGTAAGATACAGAAAGGGTCAGGAGGAATGCCCTATAACACTTAACATTCCGCTTGTTTCTGCTATCATGCAGTCAGTATCCGATGATAATCTTGCAGTTGCTCTTGCACGAGAAGGCGGAATTTCCTTCATTTACGGTTCACAGTCTATTGAGGATGAGGCTGCAATGGTAGCAAGAGTTAAGCATCGTAAGGCAGGCTTTGTTGTCAGCGGCGCTAATCTCACACCTGAGCATACTCTCGGTGATGTTTTAAGACTTAAGGAGCAGAACGGTTTCTCAACAGTTGCTATTACAGAGAATGCAGAGCCTAACGGCAAGCTTTTAGGTATCGTTTCAAGCCGTGATTATCGTATCAGCCGTATGACAGAAGATATCAAGATCAAAGAGTTCATGACTCCAAGAGAAAAGCTTATCACTGCACCGGCTACTACAACACTTAAGGAAGCTAACGATATCATCTGGGATAACAAGCTCAACTCACTTCCTATCGTGGATGAGAATGATCACCTTCTTTACTTCGTATTCAGAAAGGACTATGCGGAGCATAAGGAGTATCCGCTCAGCATGATGGATTCCGAGAAGAGATATATTGTCGGAGCCGGAATCAACTCAAGAGATTACAGAGACAGGGTACCTGCACTTGTAGATGCAGGAGTTGACGTTCTTTGTATCGACTCATCAGAAGGCTACAGCATCTGGCAGAAGCAGACAATAGACTTTGTACGCGCTGAGTACGGCGATAAGGTTAAGATCGGTGCCGGTAACGTTGTTGACGCAGAGGGATTCAGATTCCTTGCAGAGGCAGGCGCTGACTTCATCAAGGTAGGTATCGGCGGAGGCTCTATCTGTATCACTCGTGAGACAAAGGGTATCGGACGCGGACAGGCTACAGCTCTTATCGATGTTGCAAGAGCAAGAGATGAGTATTATAAGGAGACAGGAATCTATGTTCCTATTTGCTCAGACGGCGGTATCGTTCATGACTATCATATGACACTTGCACTTGCTATGGGTGCTGACTTCCTTATGCTCGGAAGATATTTTGCTCGTTTTGATGAAAGCCCTACTAATAAGGTTATGATAAACGGACAGTATGTTAAGGAATATTGGGGAGAGGGATCTAACAGAGCTCGTAACTGGCAGAGATATGATCTCGGCGGAAAGAACAGCCTTGCATTCGAGGAAGGCGTAGATTCTTACGTTACATATGCAGGTTCACTTCATGACAACGTAGAGAAGTCTCTTTATAAGGTTAAGTCTACAATGTGCAACTGCGGAGTATTAAATATTCCTGATCTTCAGAGAGATGCAAAGCTTACAGTAGTATCTGCAACCAGCATCGTTGAGGGCGGATATCATGATGTTACATTAAGAGCTACAGCAGGCGTTGACCGCAGCTGATCTGACTTTTTAAAAACTTAAATTTGAACCTATATTGTTCATAAAACCTTAAATAAGAAGCAAGGTGTTTTGCCTTGTTTCTTATTTTTTTGCGTGTTATGATAATACTAACTTCGCGCATTTTTAAATGCTGTAGGGAGTGGGAATTTTAATTTTCAGGGATACATAAGCAATGCTTAAAAAAGAAAAAATTCGTCTCATGACAGATCTTGCTATATACGAGAAAAAGTATGAGAATGACGTTTTTAAAATAAACAAATATTATAAATCCGATTACATTTTCTGGCATATGATGCTCGCCTTTATAAGGTTTACAGCGTGTTTTTTTATATGCCTGATGCTGTATGTTATTTTCAAATCGGATTCTTTTTTTTATGACATCAACGTAAATGGAATAATGGCTATGTTTACCAAGCTTATTTTCCATTATATAGCAGGTGTGATCGTGTATCTCATGATATCTGCCGCAGTGTACTCGGCAAGATATAAGAGAGCCAGAAAGGGTATGCTGTTTTATGCCACAAAGCTTAAGAGGCTCGCAAGAAGATATAATTATCAGGATAAGGAGAATACTTAATGAGATCACTGCTTATTATCAGAGATTCTCTCAGGAGTCTTTACAGTGAATATGATTATATAATTAAGCCGGTCAGCAAGTTTGTTCTTGCTTTTCTTATGCTGCTTTTGCTGCAGGGAAGGATCGGATATTATGAGCGCTTCTCAAGCGTTATTGTTATAGCTGCATGCTCTGCTATCTGCATGTTTCTTCCATACGGAGGAATATCACTTATATGCGGTCTGTTCCTTATTGCAGATATGACTGAGGTATCCTATGCGATGGCAGGCTTTTCATCTATAATGCTTGCGATGATATTTGTGCTTTACTACGGCTTCAGACCGGGCACGGGCATAATTATGGCTCTGATACCGCTCACATTTTTACTTAAGATACCGTTTGTCGTCCCTGTAATACTCGGAATGAATATCGGAATCGCGGCAATTGTGCCTGGGGTGTTCGGCATTCTCATATGGAATCTCATGAAATATTTCTATACAAATGCTTCAGAGCTTTCGGCTGCGGGTGCTTCGGATGTCATAGACAGCTTTGCGGATATAGGCAGAGGTGTGCTCGGCGACAAATATATGCTCATAATCATGTTTGCATTTGCAGTATGCATAATCGTTGTTTCTATAATCAGCAGAAGCAGTATGGATCATTCATGGACAATATCAGTCATAGCCGGCATAGCCGTTATGGGGATCCTGTTTTTAGCTGCAGATGTGATCTGCGGGCAATCTGTACTGTGGGATCTGATCGGGCTGATTATTTCATTTGCAATACTTATTGTATATGAACTTGTCATCTACAGCGTTGATTTCAGAAGCACTGAACGATTGAGATTTGAGGATGATGACTATTATTACTTTGTAAAGGCTGTACCTAAGATCAAGCCTTTGGATGAAGATGAAAGAAGAGACTGAGGGAGGCAGGACTGTTGAGTAACGTTTTAGAATATCTTAAGAGCTATGTTTCGCTGCTTCCGAGATTTTCTGCAACAAATCTGTTAGAAGTTGCGATCATTGCCGTGATCGTTTATGAAATAATTCAGTGGATCATGGATTCAAGAGCCTGGACTCTGTTAAAGGGTATAGGCGTCATTGTTCTGTTCACTTTCTTCTCGTATATCATGCACTTAGATACCATACTCTGGCTTATCGAGAAGGGGTCTACTATTGTAGTTATCGTGCTTGTAGTCATTTTCCAGCCTGAGCTCAGGAAGGCTTTGGAGCAGTTGGGAAATCAGAAATATCTCGATAAGATCGGCTTTACAAACAGCAGATCTTCGGACGACAACGGCATGTACAAGGAGACTGCCTCACAAATAACGAAGGCTGTGTTTGCTATGGCCAAGGTTAAGACCGGTGCTCTGATAGTTATTGAGCAGAATGAGGCACTTAAGGAGTTTGTTAAGACAGGAATCGTTATAAACGGACAAGTAAGCTCCGGACTCCTTATTAACATTTTTGAAAAGAATACCCCGCTTCATGACGGAGCCGTCATTATTCGAGGAAATGAAATACTTGCCGCTACTTGTTATCTGCCGCTCTCAGATAATATGTCTATAAGCAAGGATCTGGGAACAAGACACAGAGCTGCATTGGGCATGTCTGAGGTCACAGACAGCATTACTATCGTTGTTTCAGAGGAAACAGGAAAGGTAAGCGTGGCATATAAGGGCAAATTATCTGTAGTACCTGATGAAAACGGCCTGGATAAGATACTTATAAACAGGATCAATAAGCATGAGGTCAGCTGGTTCGGTAAACTGAGAAAGGAAAGGACAGGACAGGAAACGGTCAATGAGCAGAAAGGAAAAGCTTAAAGAGTTATTTACACATAATATTGTACTTAAGCTGGTTTCTATAGGCATTGCCTTTATGATCTGGGTAATGGTAGTTAATATATCAAATCCAGAGATCACTGACAATGTGACTGCCGAGCTGAGTGTACAGTATACGGATGAACTGACAGGCATAGGAAAAACATATTCTCTGAATACTACTAATGTCAGGATCAGCTATAAGGTAAGAAGTAATTTCAGGAGACTTATACATCCAAGCAACTTCAAGGCATATATAGATTTAAGGGATTATTCCGTAACGGGAGCGGTTCCTGTATATGTAGATGTCGATGATAGTGTGAGCAGTTACATCAACAGTATCAGCATCAATCCTATTGTGGTTCATGTAGAAACTGAGGATATGGTCGAAAGGACATTTGATGTCATGACCGAGGTCGTTGGAGAGCCCGGAGAGGGTAAGGTTACGGGACCTGTTACGCTTTCAGCTCAGACTCTTACGCTTTACGGACCTGCATCTGATCTCGGCAAGATTGCAAAAGTTGCAATAGATATTCCGGTTGACGGAGCACTTGGCGATATCAGCGGTACAGGTAAGCCTGTGTTTTATGATTCGGCAGGAAATAAGGTCGATATCAGCGGTAAGACTATCGTAAAAGATAATATCAGCTACAAAGCATCCATATATAATACAAAAACTCTGAGCGTGAATGTTTCATCGACAGGTACACCGGCGGACGGATATGCACTTGACAGGATAGAAACTTCACCGTCATTTGTATCTGTGTATGGCCCTCAGGATATTCTTGATAAGAATGATACTATAACTATTCCGGCAGAAATGCTTGATATTGCAGGTGCTTCAAAGAATGTTACTGTATCGCTTAATGCTGAGCCGTATCTTCCGGAAGGACTATATATAAAGGGATCCGGAGAGCTGTCAATAGCAGCATATATTACAAAGCTTCAGGAAACGCAGAATGAAACTACATCGGATACAGCATCTGCTGTGACACCTGAGACTTCAGCTGCTGAAGAGACAACTAAAGCGGATGATGAAACATTGGAAGCAGGAGACAGGCAGGAATCCAAGCTAAATCATGAGACTGCGGAAACGAAGCCCCATATAATGGATAATAAGCAGAAGGATAAGGCTGATGACGCCGGATCTGATACTGATAATGCTCGTGACCGTGAATATCAGGAATAATATCAAGGTAAAAAACGACGAGAATGCCGATAATTAAGGAGTACAATTGAATCGTGGTCTTTATATAAAACAGACTATACTGGCAGCTGCTGCATTTATAGCGGCATATATGCTTTCATTTACGGAAGCATATATTGCTTCAGGTGCAGTGCTTATAG
Organism: uncultured Lachnospiraceae bacterium; assembly: GCA_934438085.1. Lineage (GTDB taxonomy): Bacteria > Bacillota > Clostridia > Lachnospirales > Lachnospiraceae > Avilachnospira. The sequence continues at coordinate 39,808 of CAKSBC010000001.1, read as the reverse complement.
CAGCAGGCATTGTCATAGCCGTAATTTATATAAAAAAAAGCAGCAAGTTATCAGAGCCTGCTGCTTATTTTTCTATTTCCTGGATAGGCGGATGCGGTATTTCTGCTATGAAGCTTTCCAGACTGCAGAGTGATTGGGCATTAGAAACCTGGCTTTGCTTTTTTCTTGCATATGCATTTTTTATATTTGGATATGCTCTTTTTAGTTTACGAAAAAGCCCGGATAATGACGAACGGACAGTATCAGCTATAGAGAACGAAAAAGCTGATATTGTAAATAGAAAGCTCTATGCGGACGGACTTATGACAGCTATTAATATAGTTGTTCTTCTTTCTGTGAGCTCACTTATAGCTGAATCTGTCATACTGGGATATATTCCGTTATTTACAAAGGATACGCCTCATGCATATTCATATTTTCATGTCAGCGGACTGCATTATTTTACTGTAAGCTGCGTTCTTGTTCCGTCACTTGCTGTTCTGTGGCATTATCAGAACAGAGGAAACTATTGTCAGCACAGCAGGATGAAAGTCATTGATATAGCAACGTGCAGTATCATTTCAATTATCATTCCTTTGCTTTTAGTGTCAAGGTTTCAGCTTATTTTTGCTGTTCTGCTATCAGGCATGACATATATATGCGTTAATAACGGGCGCCTGCCGTTTAAGATAGGGATTAGAGAAATTCTGATAGGTTTAGGCTTATTTAGTGTACTTGTAGTGTTCTATGTATTTATAACCGTAGAAAGGGCACACAGCATTGAGTATCTCAATGAGATCTTTGAGATGAAATACAATCTTCCGATCTTTTTATCTCAGCCATATATTTACATTGCAAATAATTTTGATAATTTCAACTGTCTTACAGAAGCACTCACAGAGCATGCAGGGGGCTTAAGAATGCTGTTTCCGCTGTTTGCGCTTACAGGGCTTAAGTTCACACATCCGGAATTTGTAGCATTTCCGATATTTGTAACAAAGGAAGAGCTTACTACGGTTACACTTATATACGATGCCTACTATGATTTTGGTATAATAGGCGTAATTATATTTACATTTGTACTTGGTGCTGTTATGGCTTGTCTTGGTGCCTGCATCAGAAAAAATGTAAATGCATCCATGATTTCGGCATTTATATATGCTCAGCTTGATTTCTATCTGCTGTTTTCATTTTTTACTACATGGTTTTCAAATCCTGCAACATGGTTTTATCTGATTGCTTCAGCAGCCATAGGAATATATATCTGCCTTTATGTCAAAGTTGCTGAGCATATTTACAGGCATAATAATAAAGGAGGCTCAAAATGATCGATAACGGACGTATCCTTTTTGCAAAAACAGGAGAAGCATTGTCGGAAGGAATTTACCTGGATCCTAAGATGGCGAACAGGCATGGCTTTATATGCGGTGCTACCGGAACAGGTAAAACAGTTACGCTTAAGGTTCTTGCCGAGTCTTTTTCCGAGCTTGGAGTACCTGTATTTCTTTCTGACGTCAAGGGTGATCTGGGCGGCATGATAATGCAGGGTGATGACACACCGGATATGAGAAGCCGAATTGAAAGATTTCATATAGAAGAAAGCTTCAGCTTCAAAAAGTTTCCAACAGCATTTTTCGATATTTTCGGACAAAACGGCATGCCGCTTCGTACTACTGTCAGTGAGATGGGACCGCAGCTGATGGCACAGTGCCTTGAGCTTAATCAGACACAGACAGCGGTTTTATCCGTGGTTTATAAAATTGCAGATGACTTAGGCTTGCTTTTGATTGATACAAAGGATCTTAAGGCTATGCTCTCATATGTAGTCGAGAATTCTGCCGAGCTTGAGCTTGAGTATGGTCATATTGCAAAGCATACGGTTTCAACAATTGTCAGAGCAATAGTAGCAATCGAGGCAGAGGGCGGAGAACAGTTCTTCGGAGAGCCTGCCATAGATATTGACGACTTCTTCAGCATTGATCCTGATGGCAGAGGAGTTATAAATATACTTGATGCACAAACGCTTATCAATAAGCCTAAGCTTTACTCAGCATTTATGCTTTACCTGCTTTCAGAGCTTTTTGAGGTCCTCCCTGAGGTCGGTGATCCTGAAAAACCGAAGATGATATTTTTCTTCGATGAGGCACATTTGCTGTTTAAAAATGCTTCGTCAGCTCTTATGGAGAAGATAGCACAGGTAATTAAGCTTATCAGATCAAAGGGAGTCGGAGTCTACTTTGTTACACAGTCACCTGCAGATATACCTGATGAGGTCATAGCACAGCTTTCAAACAGGATAGAGCATGCTTTGAGAGCATATACTCCGGCTGAGCTTAAGAACCTAAAGGCTGCGGCTGAAGCATTCAGAGAGAATCCTGATTTTGACACAAAAGAGCTTTTGACACAGCTTGGCACAGGCGAGGCTGTAGTTTCAATGCTTGAAGCCGGCGGAGTTCCGGGTATTGCACAGCATGCATATATACTTCCTCCTGAGAGCCTTATGGGGCCTGTGACAGACGCTGCAAGAAAAGATGCAGTACTTCGTAATAAGCTCGTAGATAAGTATTCTGAGATGATTGACAGAGATTCCTGCTATGAGTTTATGATGAGAAGAAAGCAGCAGCTTGATACAGAGGAAGAAGAGGCTAAGAAGCAGGCTGAGCTTGAAAAGGCAGAAAAAGCGGAAAATGCTGCCCGTCAGAAGGAACAGGAGGCCTTAGAAAAGGCTCAGGCCAAGGAAGCTGAGAGATTAGCCAGAGAAAAAAAGAAGCTTGAGGAAAAGGCCGCCAGGGAGGCTGAAAAAAAAGCACAGCAGGATTCTAAGAGGATGGCAAAAGCAGCTAAAAGCGTACTATCTACCACTGCCGGTTCTGTAGGCAGACAGGTCGGCTATGCAGTAGGCGGCTCTGTAGGCGGTAAATTCGGCAAAACGCTTGGCGGTAATATCGGAGCCAGCCTTGGAAGAAATATATTAGGCACTCTCTTTAAAGGATAAAATCTATGGAATTTAAGGATAAAATACCTCTCCAGGCAGAATATCTTTCACGCATGAAGGAGCTGCTTGGTGGCGAATTTGAAGCCTTCGAGGAAAGCTATAACTTAGATGCCGTAAAGGGCTTAAGATTTAATACAAAAAAAGTAAGACAGGATACGGTTGATAAGCTTGTTAATTCCTGGAAGCTTGAACCTGTTCCCTGGTGCCATGACGGTTACTATTACAGCGGAGATTTAAGACCTGGGCTTTCACCGTATCACGATGCCGGAGTTTATTATATTCAGGAACCAAGTGCGATGATCACGGCAGAGCTTGCGGATATCAGTGAAAATGATATTGTCCTTGATCTTTGTGCTGCACCGGGAGGAAAAAGCACTCAGGCTGCCGCTCGCTGTAATATCCTTGTATCCAATGAACCGATAGCTTCGAGGGCAAGAATTCTTAGTTCTAATATTGAACGCATGGGCTTTAGTAACTGCGTTGTGACCTCTGCTTATCCTGATGAGCTTGCATCTGTAAAGGCACTGCATGGCTTATTCGACCGTATAATAGTTGATGCACCTTGCTCAGGTGAGGGCATGATGAGAAAGGATGAAACCGCTGTCAGGGAGTGGAGTGAGGCCAATGTGGCTCTATGCATAGAAAGACAGGCCGAGATACTTGAGCAGGCTGCTGTTATGCTTAAACCCGGCGGTAAATTAGCATATTCTACGTGTACCTTTGAAAAGGGTGAGAATGAAAATCAGATAGAGAATTTTCTTAAAAAACATGATGATTTCAAACTGATTAAGGAGCACAGGCTCTGGCCGCATAAGGATAAAGGTGAAGGCCATTTTTGTGCTGTTCTCATGAAATGCTGTGATGAGTCAGAAAATGAAACTCGCTTTAACAAAAAGAATAAGCTTAGTGGTGCAGAGGATATTGCTAAGGCATTAAAAAAGGCAAAGCTTCATGTACTGAGATACGGCATTGAGGCAGGGGAGCAGAAGACAGATAAAAAAGGAAAGACCTATTATACTCCCTCACATGCAGAGGCATTGGCAAAATGCTATGAAACTGATAACGGCGGAAAGCTTGATTTCATATCTGATGAGCTTTGCGAGAGGTATTTAAAGGGCGAATCCTTTACTGTTTCAGACTATGCCGAAAATCAGGATTATACGCTTTTGAATTCTAAAGGAGGCTGGGTCACAGTGTACTATGACAGATATCCGCTGGGAAATGCCAAGATCGTAAACGGTGTACTCAAAAATCATTATCCTAAGGGACTTAGAAGATTAGGGTGATAGCTGTCGCCCTACTTGCTCATATCTGTTAGACCGTCTAATAAAAAAAAACTCATGCCTGTAAACAGTCTGAGTTTCTTTTTTATCATCCGGTTTTTATGCAATTAGAATGCAGGTACTACTGCGCCGTCAAAGGTATCCTCGATGAACTTCTTGCAGGTCTCTGAGTGAAGTGCTTCTACAAGCTCAGGGATTCCAGGAGCTTCCTCGTTTCCTTCCTTAACTACTAATACATTTACATAAGGTGAATCTGAATCTTCGATAGCAAGTGAATCCTCAACAGGATTGAGGCCTGCCTGCATTGCATAGTTTGAGTTGATTACTGAAAGATCTACCTCATCCTTGATGTTAGGAATCATAGCAGCTTCAACCTCCTTGAACTTAATGTTCTTTGGATTCTCAACGATGTCGTTAGGTGTTGCGCTTAAATTTGCCTCATCCTTGAGTTTGATGAGTCCGTTGCTCTGTAAGAGAAGAAGAGCGCGAGCCTCATTTGTAACATCGTTAGGTACCGCAATTGTTGCACCGTCAGCTAACTCGTCAAAGGATGCAGCCTTTCCTGCATATACTGCCATAGGCTCGATATGAACACCTGCAACGCTTACAAGGTGTGTACCGTTCTCTTCATTGAACTGATCAAGGTAAGGAACGTGCTGGAAGTAGTTTGCATCCATTTCGCCTTCCTCAACGGCAGTGTTAGGGATAACGTAATCGCCGTATTCAGTTACCTGAAGATCAATGCCTTCCTCTGCAAGAATATCCTTTACAGAATTAAGGATCTCAGCGTGAGGTGTAGGTGATGCAGCAACCTTAACTACGATCTTTTCGCCGTCCTCAGCTGCTTCAGTCTCAGCTTCAGCTTCTGTCTCTTCAGCCTCAGTCTCGGCAGCTGTGTCTGCAGCGGTTGTCTCTGTTGTGCTTGATGAGCATGCTGAAAGAGCAACGCATGCTGCAGCAGCAAGTGAAAGTGTTAAAAACTTTTTCATAAATTCTTATCCTCCGTATATGAAAAAAATATCTATTATTTCAAACGCTTATCAATGTGTGTTGACATGCGGCTGAATACAAATTGAATGAGCTGAACCAGAACTATAAGGAAGAGGACGGTGATAAGCATCATCGAATCTACCTTTCGCTGATAGCCGTAACGAATAGCAAGATCACCGAGTCCACCCGAACCTACAGCTCCTGCAATGGCAGTGTATGCAAGTATAGTGATTACCGAGATAGCTCCGCCGAGTATAAGTGACGGTGTTGCCTCAGGAAGATATACCTTCCAGACTATCTGCATTGTAGATGCTCCCATGGACTGCGCAGCCTCGATAACTCCGGTATCAACTTCAGCGAGAGAAGTCTCAACCATACGTGCGATAAAAGGAGCAGCAGATATTACTAACGGCGGGATGGCGCCTCTGATGCCTATTTTTGTGCCGACAAGCAGCTTTGTGAAATCCATTATGGCAATCATCAGGATTATAAAAGGAAGAGATCTTCCTATATTTATTATCCAGCCAAGAAGCTTGTAAACGGTTTTATTAGGTCTGATTCCGTGCGGCTGTGTAAGTATAAGCAGCACACCCAATGGAAGTCCGATAATGTAGGCAAATACTGTAGAAATGCCTGTCATTATTAATGTATCGATCGTTCCCTGAGAAAGGAGACTGCCGTACTGGCTCCAAAATGCCCCTGTAAATATTTCAGACATTCTCATGTACCTCCTCATAGGTGATATGTTCCTTGGATGCTATATAATCGATAGCACGCTGAGCCTCATCGGCATCTTCAGGAAGTCTTAATATCATTGTTCCGGTTGCCTTGCCGTCAATATTTCTTATATCGGCAAAAAGTATACTTACCTTAACACCGCAGTCTATAGCTAAAGAAGCAATAAGCGGTTCATAGGTGCATTCGTAGCTGTTAAATGCCACACGAATTATCTTAGCTCCGGTGATAAATGTCTGACGCTCATTGTAGCCGTTAGGATATACGAGCTTTCTTGCGGCATCAGTGGACGGATTTGAGAAGATATCAGTCACAGGTCCCTGTTCGGCAACGATACCGCCGTCAAGAATAGCAACTCTGGAACAGATATCCTCAATAACGCTCATCTGGTGTGTAATAACTACAATAGTCACGCCAAGCTTACGGTTAAGATCCTTCAATAATCCGAGTATTGAAGTTGTAGTAGTAGGATCAAGCGCAGAGGTTGCTTCATCGCAAAGAAGCACCTTAGGGTTGGTTGCAAGAGCTCTTGCAATTGCTACACGCTGCTTCTGACCGCCTGAAAGCTGAGAAGGATATGAATCGGCCTTAGCTTTAAGCCCTACCAGATCAAGCAGCTCCATAGCCCTTTTTTCAGCATCTGCTTTGGATACACCTGATATAGTCATAGGAAAACATACGTTCTGAAGACATGTCCTCTGCATCAACAGATTGAAGCTCTGGAATATCATCGTAACATTTCTTCTGGCTTCTCTGAGCTCCTTTGGTGAAAGCTCAGTCATATGCCTGCCGTCGACAATGACCTCACCTGAGGTCGGTCTTTCTAAAAGATTAATGCATCGTACAAGAGTGGATTTGCCGGCACCGGACAGCCCGATGATACCGAATATCTCACCCTGACGAACTTCAAGATTGATATCGTCCAAAGCATTGAAGGCAGATCCGCCCTCGCCGAAAGTTTTTGTCAGATGTTTTATCTGAATTATTGGTTCGTTCACTTCATACTCCTTAAACAGCGATTTGCGTTTTTTATCAGGAAATACAACCGCTATTGACAGACTATATAATGAGTTAAAAGAAAAATCAATACCTTTTTGCATTCTTATATAAAAAACCGAATATTGATTTTATCAGGAGATCGTGACTTTTCAAGCTCTTTTAAAACATTTTCTTACATTTATTTTATGGTTTATTGAACCTTATAGACAAACAAAATAGCTGAATATATAATAATTTGGACTTAGGAAGCAGTATTAGTCTGCGCTTTTTTCAAAAAATGAAAGTATATATAATGAAGAGAAACAGTTTTAAAATTAGAATATCAGCGGCATTAACAGCCTTTATTACCGCAGTTAATTTCGCTGCTCCGGCATTTACTGATATTAATGTTCCGGGACAGCTCATTACCTATGCGGCAGAACAGGGATCAGTTAATACTGACAGACTTAATGTAAGATCCGGCCCCGGCACTTCATACGGTAAGGTGGCTACGCTCGGAGCAGGAACAAAAGTAACAGTTAATTCAGAAACAACAGGAAATGACGGATATAAGTGGTATTCGATATCTTTCACCGGAGGAAGCGGCTATGCAAGATATGATTACATCACTAAGAATGCCACATACGCAGTTCAGAGTGCTGATTTTGAGAGCTATCTCAATGCACAGGGTTTTCCTGAAAGCTATAAAAATGCCTTAAGAGGCCTTCATCAGAAATATCCTAACTGGGTGTTTGAGGCTCAGCAGACGGGACTTGACTGGAATACTGTTGTCAGTGAGGAAACTAAGATAGGACGCAACCTTGTTGCCAATACTTCGATTTCTTCCTGGAAGTCGCTCTCTGCAGGAGCTTTTGACTGGGCAAGCAACTATTGGCCGGGCTTTGACGGCGCGACCTGGGTTCAGGCATCACAAGATCTTATTTCATATTACCTTGATCCGAGAAATTTCCTTACAGACCCTTATGTTTTTCAGTTTGAGATCCAGAAATATGATCCTTCTACACAGACAAAGGAAGGACTTAATTCTCTTATCAAGGGGACATTCCTTGAAGGTGAGGCTATAGTTCCTATTGCCGGAAGTGTTATAGAAGGCGGAACTGTTATTGAAGGAAGCACATATAATCCTTCTGCTGCAGGTTCAGTAAGCGGAAGCAGCAGCTCTTCCTCAACTTCTTCATCCGGATCTGCTGTAATCGGTCCGGGAGGTCCTGGTGCAAATGTTATAATAGGCAACGGAGTCGTTACAGGCTCAAGCAGCGGCTCAAATGTTATCGGACCTTATAAGATAGGAGAAATAGCCGATAAGCTTACAGGAGTTATAACTTCTTATGCCGGAACCTGGAAGCATACAGGAGATGCCGGAAGTTATACCTGGTATTATGCAGATGACAACGGTCAGAATTATAATGACGGATGGCATTGGATAGACGGCAACAATGACGGTATAGCAGAATGCTACTATTTCTATCAGGACGGACGTATGGCGTCATCCACTGTCGTAGACGGATATACAGTTGATGCCGAGGGTAAGTGGCTTGGCGATGATGGTTCTATACAGACCAAAGCCGTAGAAAAGAAATCTCAGGGCGGAGAGCTCAAGAAGGTTCCTTACGCAGACATTATCATGTATGCGGCAAAAGAGTCCAACGTGAGTCCTTATGTTATAGCTTCTACGATCCTTCAGGAACAGGGCAGCGGAAAGAGCTCACTTATATCGGGAACTAACGGAACATATCCTGGCTACTATAATTTCTTTAATACCGGAGCTTATGAGCATGACGGCATGACGGCAGTTACTGCAGGCCTTAAATATGCCAAGGAAAAGGGCTGGAATACTATAGAAAAGTCCATCATCGGCGGCGCTGAGAATTACGGCATCAATTATGTAAATAACGGACAGGATACATATTACCTTAAGAAGTTCAATGTACAGGGCAGCAATAAGTTCAATCACCAGTATATGACACATGTACTTGCAGCCGCTTCGGAGGGCGCAAAGGTGTCAAATGCCTACGGTACTGCCTTTAAGTCTACCGCTCTTAGGTTCAAGATTCCGGTATATTCCAATATGCCTGAATCTACAAGCCTGCCATCGGGAGACGGTAATCCTAATAATAAGCTTTCTGCATTGACCGTTGACGGATATACACTTACACCTACCTTCTCAATGGATACGACAGAATACAGCCTTATCGTTGATGCAGGTCAGACGTCGGTCAATGTTAATGCCAATACTATCGATTCGCATGCAACGGCTTCAGGCACAGGTAATATTGCTCTTAACACAGGCCTCAATACATTGACAATAACTGTTAAGGCACAGAATGGTTCCGAACGAAACTATACGATCAATATCACCAGGAAAGAAGGCGCTTCAGGTGATGGAGCTACATCAACAGTTCAGACCGGAGGACCGGGACAGATAATTGCTCCTTCCTCTAACAGCGGTAGTAATGTTATTATCAGCGGAGGCGTGCAGCAGTCGTCATTTTCAGCAGTTATAATCGGCCAGGCGCCGCAATAAATAAAATTGGGAGAAAGCAATGTCAATGCATTATCGAAAAAACTTTATAAAAACTGCGGCAGCGACACTTATAATGTCACTTATGCTGTCATTTGCCGCATTTGCAGCTGAGGGAAAGATCAATTTTTCAGATCCTAATGTTACTGTCGGCGATGAGGTCAATGTAACAATGAAGATCTCAGCTGACGAAGGTACAGCTTTAGGAAATGCAAATGTAGTTCTTACATATCCTTCCGAAAAGCTTGAGTTCGTTTCAGGAACTGATTCCGACGGAGGTGCCGGAGCAGTTAGAGTCCACGGTGCATCAAACGGCAGCGGAACAGCGCTTCTTGAATACAACCTTAAGTTCAAGACTCTTTCAGCAGGAACAGCTTCTGTCGGTATTGACAGCTATGAGGTATATGATACCTCCGACAAGGCTGTGGATATAACACATAAGGGAAGCTCAAGCATTACTATAAATGCAGGAAGCGATGCATCAGGAAACAGCATGCTTGGTACTCTTGATGTCTATCCGGGAGAGCTTTCACCGGCATTTTCAGCTGATATAGATACTTATTCAGTAACCGTAGGAAGCGGAGTTGAAAAGCTTACAATTAATGCTATTCCTTCTGATTCTTCAGCAGCTGTATCTATAAGCAATAATGAGAATCTTCCTATGGGAGACTCAGCTGTTACAATAACAGTCAATGCAGCGGACGGAAGCAGCTCAAAGACCTATACAATTAATGTTTCCAAGGTTGAGGGCGGTCCTGAGAATACAATAAGCGAGACAGGAGCTCAGGCAGTAGAAGGCGTACAGCTTTCATCAAAGGGCAAGACTATAACCATTATGACTCCGGGAGATGATGTTCAGATACCTGAAGGCTTCAGACAGGGAACGATCAAGATCGACGACCAGAAAGTCCAGGGCTGGGTATGGGGTGCCGACGAGGATCCACAGTACTGTGTTGTTTATGGTATGAATGATAAGGGTGAGGTCAACTTCTACAGATATGATATGGTAGAAAAGACTATTCAGAGATACTTCGAGGACCCTATTGCAGCAGGCTCAGTAAGCGGTGCAGAATATAATGCAGCAGTATCTGAGAAGGATGCGGCAGTTAACAGCAGCAACTTCAGATTTATCATTATCTGCGTACTTGCTACAATATCCTTCATTCTTCTTATGGGTGTTATATATCTCGGAACTAAGCTCAAAACTATGGGCAGAAGCCGCAGTACTTCACTCAGAGCTTCACAGGAGAGGGCAAAGAAGAGAAGAAGCACCATAGAAGATGCTGTAGAAAAGAAGCAGACAGAAAATCTTGAGGATGACAAAGAGCTCTTAAAGCATGACTTCGATGGTGAAAGCATGCAGGATGAAGCATCCGAACCTGTAGATGAAACCCAGGTGATCAGAAGACCTGAGCGTAAGCGCAGAGCAAGACGCATACCTGTAAATGAAGCTGATTTCAAAGAAGGATCTGTAAATGAAGAGCCTTCAGATGATATTGCCTCTAACGAAGATAAGGAAGATATCGAGGATCTTGATATTTAATAAAAATGTATTAATTTAACAGCTCAGGGAAGCTGCCGTATACGGCGGCTTCTTTGCGCGTAATCAGATATGGATAAAAATGATGCAATTTACTAATAAGGCCGAACAGGCATTAAAAAACGCAGCTTTATTTTCAAAAGAGCTGCACCACAGCTACATAGGTTCTGAGCACATTCTTATTGGATTGCTGAGAGAAGGAACAGGAGTTGCGGCATGTGTTCTTACTGAAGCTCATCTTGAAGAGAGCGCGGTAGTTTCACTTATAGATAAATTTGTTTCCGGAGGCTCAAAGCTTCTCACTGCAGATAAGGGCGGCTATACTCCGTCTGCTCAAAGCATATTGGAGCAGAGTAAAGAGGAAGCAGAGAAGCTCAGCTCTGACAGTATAGGCACTGAGCATCTGCTTATAGCTATTCTCAAAAACAGCGACTGTATTGCTACCAGGATACTTAATACGCTTGGCATCAGTATTCAAAAGCTCTATAACGATATTATTAATATCATCGGTGAAGATCTGCCTGATCAGAGACAGGATACAGAATCACAGGGACTTAGCCGCACTTCGGATATTCCAACGCTTTTACAGTATTCCAGAGATCTTACCGAGCTTGCTTATGAAGGACTTTTGGATCCTGTCATCGGCAGAGAAGATGAGATAATGAGAGTTATTCAGATACTCTCAAGAAGAACAAAGAATAATCCTTGCCTTATAGGTGAACCGGGTGTCGGAAAGACTGCGATAGTTGAAGGCATTGCCCAGCTTATTGTGAGTCATGAGGTGCCGGATTCAATAAGGGGCAAAAGACTTCTTTCGCTTGATATAGGCTCGATGGTTGCAGGTTCAAAGTACAGGGGCGAGTTTGAGGAGAGGATCAAGAAGGTTATTTATGAGGCACAAAGCTCGGGTAATGTGCTGCTCTTTATTGATGAGCTGCACACTATTATCGGTGCCGGAGGTGCAGAGGGATCTCTTGATGCCGCTAATATTCTAAAGCCTGCTTTAAGCCGAGGCGAGCTGCAGATAATCGGTGCTACAACTACAGAGGAATATAGAAAGCACATAGAAAAGGATGCTGCACTGGAGCGCCGTTTCCAGCCGGTCACTGTTGAGGAGCCGAGCGAGGCTGAGGCAATAGACATTCTCAGCGGAATCAGATATAAGTATGAGGATCACCACGGATTGACTATTTCTGATGAGGCTATAGAAGCTGCCGTAAGGATGAGTATGCGTTACATCAATGACAGGTGTCTTCCGGATAAGGCAATCGACCTTATAGATGAGGCGGCTTCAAGACTTAAATTAGTATCTGTGAAGGAGCCGGATTCTATCAAGCAGGCTGAAGCAAAGCTGAGAGTTATGGCGATCAAGAAGGAAAACCTTATCTTAAGAGAGGACTTTGAAGGTGCATCAGATATCGCCAAGAAGGAAAAACGCCTCAGAAAAAGACTTGAGAAGCTTAACTCAGAGTGGAATGATCAGAAGAAAAACTCCGGACTTGTCGTTACTGAAAATGATATTGCCGAGGTTGTAAACAGCTGGACAAAGATACCTGTAAGCCGTCTTAATGAGAAGGAAGCCGAACGTATCAGACACCTTGACGAAACTCTTCATGAAAGAATCGTTTCTCAGGATGATGCTGTTACCGCTGTTGCAAAGGCAATAAAGAGAGGCCGTGCAGGAATCAAGAGTCCTAAGAGACCTATGGGATCATTTTTATTCTTAGGACCTACTGGTGTCGGTAAAACAGAGCTTTCAAAGGCACTTGCGGAGTGTGTATTCGGTTCGGAGGATTCTCTTATCAGAGTCGATATGTCAGAATATATGGAAAAGCACAGTGTTTCAAAGCTTATCGGTTCACCTCCGGGATACGTGGGCTTTGACGAGGGCGGGCAGCTCTCGGAGAAGGTCAGAAGAGCACCTTATTCAGTCGTACTTTTTGATGAGATAGAGAAGGCACATCCTGATGTGTTCAACATTCTTCTGCAGGTTCTGGATGACGGATATATAACAGATTCACAGGGCCGAAAGGCTGACTTTAAAAATACAATTATAATAATGACCTCTAATGCAGGTGCTGAGAATATCATTGCACCGAAGGTCATGGGCTTTGCCTCCGGTCAGGATGCCGATCGTGACTATAACCTTATGAAGGATAAGGTCATGGAAGAAGTAAGAAGAATATTTAAGCCTGAATTCCTCAACAGGCTTGACGATATCATTGTATTCAGACAGCTGACAAAGGAAAATATGCTCAGTATCGCTGATATCCTGCTTGCGGAGTTTGCAGGAAGAGTATACAAAGAGAAAAACATCAAGGTTGACTTTACAGTTGCTGCAAGAGACGTCCTTATCAATAAGGGATATGATGAAAAGTACGGTGCAAGACCGCTCAGAAGAGCTATACAGACAATGATCGAAGACACTATGGCGGATGACATTCTTGACGGAACCATCAAGGAGAAGGATAAGGTCATAGTTGATGCAGACGGCACAGATAAGCTTGTTATTATAAAAAAAGGAAGAACGGGAAGATAAATTGGCATTAAAGTCTAAAAGTGAATCAGTGTTTTTTTGCTCGTCCTGCGGATATGAATCAAAAAAATGGATGGGGCAGTGTCCTGCATGCGGAGAATGGAATACATTTTCTGAGGAAACAGTAGTACGTGCTTCATCCAAAGCTTCTGTCGGCACCGCTGCGCGCGGGAATATCAAAGCTGTTTCCTTATCTGAAATACAGTCGGATGAAGAAATCAGAATGGATACAGGCTTTACCGAGTTATCAAGAGTGCTCGGAGGCGGTATTGTTCCGGGAAGTCTCATTCTTGTCGGAGGAGATCCGGGAATAGGTAAATCCACACTGCTTTTGCAGACTGCAGCCAATATGGCCGCTGCCGGTAAAAAGGTCATCTATATATCCGGAGAAGAGAGCCTACGTCAGATCAAGCTTCGTGCTGATAGAGTGGGCAGCATTTCGGATGGGCTTAAGTTTATGTCGGAAACGAATATAGATCTGATCACTGAGGTGCTTGAAAGAGAAAAACCTGATTTAGCGGTAATAGATTCTATACAGACTATGTATACAGGTGAGGCACAGTCTGTCCCGGGAAGCGTGACACAGGTAAGAGAATGTGCACAGCGTATGATGATGTGTGCCAAAACCAACGAGATCGCATGCTTTTTGGTTGGCCATGTCACCAAAGAAGGAACAGTTGCCGGACCGAGAGTTTTAGAGCATATTGTCGATACCGTGCTTCAGTTTGAGTCAGGAGATCAATTCGGCTACAGACTCTTAAGAAGCGCCAAGAATCGATTTGGCTCGACTAATGAGATAGGCGTTTTTGAAATGTCTTCAGAGGGACTTAAAGAGGTTAAGAATCCGTCTGAATATTTACTTGAAGGAAGACCTAAAAATGCAACCGGTGCGGTAGTTACCTGTCTTATAGAAGGAAGCCGTCCTATGCTGATGGAGGTTCAGGGTCTTGCTGCGGAAACCCAGTACGGACTTGCAAGACGCCAGGCAAACGGCATCGATTACAATAGGTTCACAATGCTTTTGGCAGTGCTTTCCAAACGATGCGGGCTTAATCTTAGCAATATGGATGCTTATGTTAATATTGCAGGCGGTATGAAGGTGACTCAGCCTTCAGCTGATCTTGCGGTCGTGGCCTCTGTGATTTCGTCCTTTAAAAACATTGCTGTAGCAGAAGATACTGTTATCTTCGGAGAAGTAGGATTATCCGGAGAGGTTCGTTCTGTCCCGAAGGTTAATGAACGTATCAGGGAGGCTGTCAAGCTTGGCTTTAAACGGGTTATATTACCAAAGGTCAATCTTAAGGGCTTGAAAAACTATGATGGTATTGAGCTTTGCGGAATAAACTTTATTTCTGAGCTTTTTGGTTTGCTGTAAGCGTTTAAGGGCTTTATTTGCTGATTTTAATATTTGTGTTTTTTACAAACTGATGCAGCGGTTTATTATATTTTAGTATTAAAGGATATATTATGGCTGAAAAATTAATTTCATTTTTTATGTCGATTTTTGCCGGCAAGATGGATTCCGGAATATTGTGTTTTATAATATCACTTTTTCCTATCCTTGAGCTCAGGGGAGGTCTTTTGGCGGCGTCACCGGCGTTTCTGGACGTTCCGCTTATCCGTGCCCTTCCGTTATGTATAATCGGAAATCTTCTTCCGATTCCTTTTGTTCTTTTGCTTATAGAAAAGATCATAATTCTGCTTGAAAAGGGAAAACATACCGGCAGTATAGCCGGCTGGCTCAGAACGAAGGTAGATAAGAATAAAGCTCAGATAGAAAAATACGGCTTCTGGGGACTTGTGTTATTTGTAGGAATTCCGCTTCCTGGCACCGGAGCATGGACAGGAAGTCTGGTTGCGGCTTTACTTCATATGTCATTTAAAAAGTCCTTTGCGGCATGTGTTCTTGGAGTACTTATGGCTTCTCTTATCATGTGTATCGTTTCATACGGAATTTTAGGATTTTTTGCATAATGTGCTTGCATTTATCTGATTTACATGTTAATATTTAGAAGCTTTGAGTTTAGGGGTATCTTCCAATGGTAGGATAGCGGTCTCCAAAACCGTCAATCTGGGTTCGAATCCTAGTGCCCCTGTAATTTTATAAGACCTATAAAGAGTGCGTGAGAGACAAGCTCAGTGACCGCACAGCAACCTGCAGTAAGCAAGGTGCTAAAGCTTGACCGATGGGTGATATACATCAGCTTCTATGCCCTGACGTCAGTCAGGGCTTTTTTAACGCCTTTATCTTATAAGATAGTACAAAGTCAAATTTATTATAGATTTTAGCGGAGGGCCGGAATTGAAAAGATTATTTACATCAGAGTCTGTTACAGAGGGACATCCGGATAAGATCTGCGATCAGATCTCAGACGGTATTCTTGATGCAATAATTGCTCAGGATCAGAATGCACACGTTGCATGTGAGTCATTCTGTACTACTGGAACAGTTGTCATCATGGGAGAAATCTCCACAAATTGCTATGTTGATATCGAGAAGATAGCAAGAAATGTTATTTGCGGAATCGGATATGATGCAGCAGAGATGGGCTTCAACGGACATACCTGCGGAGTGCTCACAAGCATTCACGAGCAGTCAGGCGACATCGCAATGGGTGTTAACGAGTCTTATGAGTATAAGGACGGTGATGTTGACATCGCCAACTTAAGAGGTGCCGGTGACCAGGGTATCATGTTCGGCTATGCCTGCAGCGAGACAAAGGAATATATGCCTCTTGCAACAGTACTTGCTCACGGAATCTGCAAGAAGCTTGCCGAGGTAAGAAAGAATGGCACATTCAGCTACTTAAGACCTGACGGTAAGGGACAGGTAACGGTTGAGTATGATGAGAGCGGTATGCCTTTCAGAGTAGATACAGTTGTTCTTTCTACACAGCATTCTGAGAGCATATCCCTTGAGGAACTCAGAAAAGATATGATCGAGAATGTTATCAAGAAGGTCATACCTGCAGAGCTTCTTGATGAGGAGACAAAGTATTTCATCAACCCTACAGGACGTTTCGTTATCGGAGGACCTGAGGGAGACACAGGACTTACAGGAAGAAAGATCATCGTAGACACCTACGGCGGAGCTGCAAGACACGGCGGCGGAGCATTCTCAGGAAAGGATCCGACAAAGGTTGACCGTTCAGCAGCATATGCTCTCAGACACATCGCTAAGAATATAGTTGCTGCAGGACTTGCAGAGCGCTGCGAGATCCAGGCAGGATACGCTATCGGTGTTGCTAAGCCGGTTTCAGTTACAGTAGATACCTTCGGAACCGGAAATTATCCTAATGACAAGATCGAAGAGGCTGTACTCAAGGTATTTGATTTAAGACCATATTCGATCATAAAGGATCTTGACCTTCTCAGACCTATCTACAAGAAGACCGCAGCATACGGACACTTCGGAAGAGATGATGAGGACTTCACATGGGAGAAATTGGATAAGGTCGATGAGCTTAAGGCTGTGATCGGAACACTCTGATTTCTTTAGAATATAATTATTATTTGACCGCTGTTTATGGTATTTCCGTAAGCAGCGGTCTTTGCATGTTAAAAATCTGTCCATTTTCTTCTAAGTCCAGTTGCATAATATTGACAAAACATTTTTGATGAATTATTCTTTAAAAGTGTTTTGTTAGGTGACCCGTTTTGCGGATGTTTTGCGGTCTTTTTTTAGACTGCACCACGCACATCGGGCTGCAAATGTTATTTGTCTGATTTTTTAGGCATATGAATTTGGGAGGAGAAAATGAAAAAAGCTTTATCAATCGTTTTAGCTGCTTCTATGGTATTCGGTCTTACTGCCTGCGGCGGAAGCACAGCTGAGACAAAGGCACCTGAATCACAGGAGACTGAGGCTGAAGAGACAGAGGCTACAGAGGAAGCAGGCGAGACCAAGGATATCAAGATCGGTATGATCTGTATCGGTAATGACAACATGGCTTACGACCGCAACTTCTATATGGCAGCTGATGCAGCTAAGGAAGAGCTTGCTAAGAAGGGCATCAATGTTGAGTGGGTTTACACATATGATCATCCTGAAGGAGATCCTGTAGCAGCTGACTGTGAAGAACTTGCAGATTCAGGCTGTGCAGCAGTTATCCTTAACTCATACGGTATGGAGCCTGCTATGCTTACAGTAGCAGCAGATTATCCTGATACACTTTTCTGTTCACTTACAAACGAGACATCTAAGTCAGATGAGCTTGAGAATACCGTTAATGCTTTCCCATCAATCTATGAGGGAAGATATCTTGCAGGTATCGCTGCAGGTATGAAGCTTAATGAGATGATCGAAAACGGCGACATCACAGAGGATGAGGCTGTTATGGGTTATGTTGGAGCTTACACATACGCAGAGGTTGTTTCAGGTTATACAGCATTCTATCTCGGAGCAAAGTCAGTTTGCCCAAGCGTAAAGATGCTTGTTGAGTTCATCGGTTCATGGGGAGATCCTGCAGTAGAGGCTCAGACAGCTCAGGATCTTATCGACAGAGGCGCAGTACTTATTTCACAGCACTCAGATGCAACAACACCTTCAACTACAGCTCAGGAGAACAATGTATACAGCGTTGGATACAATATATCAATGGTAGACGTTGCTCCTGATTCATCAATCGTTTCTTCACGTATTGACTGGACAAACTATTTCGTATACGTTATCGAGACACTTGCTAACGGTGGAACAGTTGATCAGGATTACATGCAGCACGGTGTAGC
Source organism: uncultured Lachnospiraceae bacterium (assembly GCA_934438085.1). Taxonomy (GTDB): domain Bacteria; phylum Bacillota; class Clostridia; order Lachnospirales; family Lachnospiraceae; genus Avilachnospira. Next base: position 21,502 of record CAKSBC010000001.1, on the reverse strand, counting down.
AGATGGCGATATTAAGCTTACAGATCTTAACGAGGCAGTTGCAGCTCCTGGAACAGCAGAGGCAATCGCTGAGGCTGAAGAGAAGATCAAGTCAGGCGAGCTTCATGTATTCGATACATCAACCTTCACAGTTGACGGAAAGACTCTTGAGAGCTCACTTGTTGACATGGATGCAGATTTTGATGCAACAGATGACGATACTGATGCTGTATCTGACGGATACTATCATGAGTCCTACTATAAGTCAGCTCCTTCATTCTCAGAGAGAATCGACGGAATTGAGCTTATCAACGAAAAGTATTAATTTCTTTTAGGACTTTTACGGGACATGGCACACTTATGCGGGTCATGTCCCGTTCTTAATTCTTATTTGTAGTTTGGAATGTTTGTTATCAGGGGGATGAGATATTGGAAAATACGCACGCAGTTGAATTCCGCGGAATTTCTAAATATTTCGGCGACGTTGCAGCCAATGACGATGTAGATCTTTATCTTGACAAAGGTGTCATCATGTCTCTGCTCGGAGAGAACGGTTCGGGCAAAACAACACTTATGAACATGCTTGCGGGAATCTATTTCCCGGACAGCGGAGAAATTCTTATAGACGGCAAGCCCGTCATGATACGTTCCCCGAAGGATGCTTTTGAGAATCGTATCGGTATGATACATCAGCACTTTATGCTTGTTGATGTTTTTACTGCTGCCGAAAATATAATTTTGGGTATTGATGGGGCAGATAAATTAGATCTTAAGGTTATTGCTGATAAGGTTAGAGAAATCAGTGAGAAATACGGCTTCGAGATCGATCCGAATAAGAAAATATACGATATGTCTGTTTCAGAGAAGCAGACAGTCGAGATCATAAAGGTACTTTACCGCGGTGCGGATATTCTTATACTTGATGAGCCAACAGCTGTACTTACTCCTCAAGAGACAGAAAAGCTCTTTAATGTCATGAGAGCCATGAAGGCCGACGGTAAATCCATCATAATAATTACACATAAGCTTAACGAGGTTATGGAGATCTCTGACGTAGTTGCTGTTTTAAGAAAAGGAAAGCATATAGCAACAGTCAGAACCAACGAGACCAGTGAGGCCGAGCTTACCGAGATGATGGTAGGAAAGAAGGTTGAGCTTAATATTTACAGAGCTGAGCCTGTTGACATTAAGCCGAGACTTACTGTGGCAGGGCTTACCTGTAAGGACGGGAACGGAGTAGCAAAACTTGACGATGTAGGCTTTATAGCATATGGCGGCGAGATATTAGGAATCGCCGGTATTGCCGGATCCGGACAAAAGGAGCTTTTGGAAGCTGTTGCAGGCCTCAGAAAGATAGACAGTGGTTCCATTATATACAGTCCGGAAGGCAAACATCCGGAGGAGCTTGTAGGAAAGACTCCTATGGAAATCAAGGATGCCGGAGTAGCTCTTGCATTCGTTCCTGAGGATAGACTCGGTATGGGTCTTGTAGGCGGCATGGGAATGACCGGTAATATGATGCTTCGTTCCTGGAATAAGAGCAAGGGTTTTTTCATAGATAAAAAAGCACCAAGAGAGCTTGCGGAGCAGGTTTACGATTTCCTTGAAGTCGCTACGCCTGATATAGAGTACCCGGTAAGAAAGCTTTCCGGAGGAAATGTTCAGAAGGTGCTTGTAGGACGTGAAATCGCAACCTCCCCTTCAGTACTTATGAGCGCATATGCCGTAAGAGGACTTGATATTAATACCTCGTATGTTATCTACAACCTTATGGCAGATCAGAAGAAGAAAGGTACAGCAGTTATATTTGTCGGAGAGGATCTGGATGTTCTTATTGATCTTTGCGACAGAATTCTGGTGCTCTGCGGCGGAAAGGTATCAGGTATTGTTGATGCCCGTACGACTACCAAGGAGGAAATCGGTTTGCTGATGACAAGTGTCGGTGGAGAGGAGAATAGGAAATAATGAATGAAAAAACACCTTTGATCCATATTTCCAAAAGGGAAAATGCCGACAAAAGGATGATATGGTGCATACGTTTAGCTGCATTTATAGTTGCACTTTTACTCAGCTGCCTTATATTCATGGCTGCAGGAGCAAATCCGGCTGAGGCGTATAAAACACTTATAACCGGAGCACTCGGTAAAAAGAGCGGTATCAAGCAGGTCGTTAAGACTGCAACACCGCTTCTCGGAGCTGCAATTGCTCTTGCACCTTGCTTTAAGATGAAGTTTTGGAATATAGGTGCTGAGGGTCAGATCACCGTAGGTGCTATGGCAGCTGCATTTTTTGCCATCAACTTCGGAAAAAACTGGAATTCAGGACTTTTACTTCCTGTTATGGGCATTGCGGCAATGCTTATGGGCGCATTTTGGGCTGGTCTTCCGGCTATATTTAAGGCTAAGTGGAAGACTAACGAGACCTTATTCACTCTCATGCTTAACTATATTGCTATAGGTATAGTCGGCTGGCTGCAGGGTGGTCCGTGGGAAGGTAAGCAGGGTTCTCAGGTTATACCGAACTTTGCGCCTGCTGCAGTTCTTCCTAAGGTATTCGGAGTTCACTGCGGATGGATAATAGTGCTTCTTCTTGTAGCATTTATATTTGTATACATGAATTATACAAAGCATGGATATGAGATTTCAGTACTCGGCGAATCTGAAAATACTGCGAGATATGCAGGAATGAATGTAACTAAGATAACAGTTCGTACTGCATGCCTTTCAGGCGCTATATGTGGTCTCGTTGGCTTTATGGTTGCATCAGGAGCAAACCAGACACTTTATGCAGACGTTGCGGACGGTGTAGGATTTACTGCGATCACTGTTGCATGGCTTGCTCAGCTTAATCCGTTTGCTATGATACTTATTTCTTTGTTATTCGGAGTATTAAGCAAGGGAGCTTCAAGTATGCAGACCGGTCTTGCAATACCGTCATCTGTATCCAGCATCATTAAGGGACTTTTACTTTTCTGTCTGCTTGGCTGTGAGTTCTTCATTAACTATAAGCTGAGCCTTAGACATTCGGAAGAAAAGAACAGTGCGGCACCTAATACAGCAAAGGCTGCAGCAGCTAAAACGTCTGATTCTGATAATGACAATGTCGGAAAGGAGGTATAACGAATATGGGCTTTAATTATATCGGTCTTATCAAGGCTGCCGTACTTAACGGCACACCGCTTCTTTTCGGTACCTCCGGTGAGATACTTACAGAAAAATCTGGAAACTTAAACCTCGGAGTTGAAGGTCTTATGTTCATGGGCGGAGCATTCGGACTCTGCGGAGCATTTGTTTATGATAATATTGCCGGTGATTCGGCTGTTGGCTTTATAGCTGTTGCAATAGCATTTATATGTGCTTTCTTAGCCGGTGTTCTGGGTTCACTTATTTTCAGCTTCCTTACGGTAACGCTTCGCGCCAATCAGAATGTTACAGGCCTTGCGCTTACAATATTCGGTACCGGTGTGGGACAGTTCGTCGGAGAGCTTATGAGACTCAGAGTAGGCGGAAATGTTTCAGTAAGCAATTCACTTAAAAGTGCATTCTCAGGTGCTGTATTCCCTAAGGCAATGCAGAAAATACCTGTACTCGGTGAAATCTTTTTCAGCTACAATATCTTTGTCTATATAGGTGTAGTTATAGTCGTATTAATGTGGTGGTTTATGAATCACACAAGAAATGGACTTTATCTCAGAGCTGTCGGAGAATCACCATCCACAGCTGATGCGGCAGGCATTAATGTTACTCGCTGCAGATATATTGCAACCTGTCTCGGAGGCGGTATTTCTGCACTCGGAGGAATGGTTCATACAATGACTATAGCAGGCTGTGTATGGAATCACAACGCACTTGCAGGTGAAGGCTGGGTAGCTGTTGCACTTGTTATTTTCTGCTTGTGGAGACCGCTCAATGCTATTTGGGGATCGATACTTTTTGGAGGACTGCTTATTCTTTATCTGCGTCTGCCGTTAGCATTCCTTCCTACTCAGATTTATAAGATAGTTCCATATATCGCTACGGCTGTAGTGCTTGTAATCGTTTCAATGAGACGACGCAGAGAGGATCAGCCGCCGGAGTCACTCGGACTCAACTACTTCAGAGAGGAACGATAATTTAATAAAAACTTTAAAGGCTCGGAGGATAATCCCTTCCGGGCTTTTTTGTTTTAAATCTGTCATGGCAGTTTGATATACTGCTGCATAAGAATAGACATTATGATAGCGGGGAACTGAAAAAACATAACAAAAAATTGCTTTATCCCGATACATATGGAATACTGTAGATATATGGAACAAGTTTCGGATAATGACTGATACATGCTTATATATTGACAATTGTAAATGACGATAGTCATTCTGGTTTCTTATAATATGTCTGACAATAATTAAAGAAGGAGGATGCCATGAGAAAACGTAATTTGCTTTTCATATCATTGTTTTTGGTAGCTTCGCTTACAGCCTGCGGAAAGACAGAGCTTGTTGAATCAAATAACGGTGCAGAGACTATCGCAGAGGCTGTAACTTCAGCAGAGGCAGAAAACACCTCTAAGGCAGAAAATCCTGCTGAGACGGCTGAAACGGATGCAGAACTCAAAGCCGGAACAGAGTCTTTGGGATCAGTATCAGAAACAGGATCGATAACAACAACTGCATATGATGATTTAATTTTACGTTTCAGCTTACTGGCAGACGATCCTCATTCATTTTCACTCACTGATACTGACGGATCAGGAGAGATGAACTATCTTATTACAGCCACTGAAATGGAAGATAATTATGGCGGTAAGGCTTCGGATATGACGGGTTATGCGCTTAAGGATCTTAATTATGACGGAATACCTGAGCTTGCAATAGGAACTGTAAATGAATACGGTGCCTTTCTGACAGATCTTTTTACGCTTGTAAACGGTAAGCCGCATATGGTATTCGGTGAGTTTGGTGAAAACTATGCACGCGTAAAAAACGGAAGCTTTTTCTATGATGATTATCACAGTGCCTCGGAATACGGCAAAGGAATTTATTATTTTAATAATGACGGTACTGCACTTGTCTGCAATGAATTTTACTTTATACGTGCTTTAGACGGCGATGATGCTGATGCAATTGTATATTATAATATGAGCGGTAGTTGGGAAATCGAAGATTCAAGTGAATCGTCTGTGTCTGTTGATGACTTCTATGCCTGGGAGCCTGAATATGATTACCTGCCTATAATACCGTTTTCAGCTGCTGATTGATACGAAGTTTTTATTATTTCTTTTTAAATATATATGCCGTAAATGATATCGGTCTTATTAATTATGACAGATATCTTTACGGCGTGTTTTTTCTACAGATATTTTTGATGCCCGAAACTGTATATAAAAAAGTCACAATTACGGTGTATAATAAAAATTCACATCATGATAAAGGGAGATGAAGTTTTTAAGCATGATAAATCCGGTTGAACCTAAGGTACATAAAAAATCGTGGTTCTTGTTCAGAGCTCTGTTCTCAAGAACTACCTTGCTGCTGATTTTTCTTTCTATTCAGATAGGCATCCTGTATGCGGTTTTTACTTATCTTAACAATAAGCTTGCATACGGCTTTTTTATCCTGCTTTCAATTGTTGAAACATTTATCATAGTAAACAGTAAATCAATAGGCTCTAACCTTAAGATAGCCTGGATAGTGCCTATACTCGGACTGCCTGTTTTCGGCGGACTTTTCTTTCTTTACTATAAGCTTCAGGGTGTGGTTTATCTTAAGAACAAGGCTATAGCTCAGGAAATAGAAAAATCACGCCCTTTCATGCGTCAGGATCAGGAGGTTCAGCGCAATATAGATGCGGAAAACAGTGACCTTTCCGGACTGTCAAAATATCTTTCATCGACCTGCGGATTTCCTGCTTTTGAAGGCAGTAAGGCGGTTCACTATGATGACGGTATTCCGTTTTTTGAAAGCTTATTTAATGAGCTTGAAAAGGCTGAAAAATTTATTTTTATTGAATATTTCATTATAAGCTTCGGAACCATATCGGACATGCTTTTTAACATTCTCAAGGAGAAGGCGGATAAGGGCGTTGAGGTTTACCTTATTTATGACGGTACAAATACAGTAAAGAATCTGCCGTTTTCATTTGAGAAGAAGCTTAATGATGCCGGGATACATACAAAGGTATTTTCAAAGCTTAAGCCTATGCTTGAGTCATATCAGAATCACAGAGATCACAGAAAGATATGTGTTATTGACGGAAAGACGGCATTTACAGGCGGAATTAATATTGCTGATGAATACGCAAACATTGAGCTTAGGTTCGGAACCTGGAAGGATTCCGGAATCATGATAAAGGGCCCTGCTGTCAATTCGTTCAGCATGATGTTCCTGCAGACCTGGAATTCGACATTTATTCCTCCGGCTAAACGTAAAAAACTTAAGCTTGAAAACTGTTACAGGCTTGATTATGGGAAATACTATATCAGGCAAAGCAGTATTGAACTTTATGATGAAAAAAATAACATCGGCAGACACTCATTTGTTATTCCGTATGCGGATAGTCCTCTGGATGACGAAAAGGTTGGAGAGAATGTTTATTGTTCAATAATAAACACCGCCTCCAAATATCTTTATATCTGTACTCCTTATCTAATTCTTGATGATGAAATGGTTCAGGCCTTGGTGTTCGCATCAAAAAGAGGTGTGGATGTCAAGATAATGCTTCCGCATATTCCGGATAAGCCGTATGCATTCTGGCTTGCTCATGCATATTATTATGAGCTTATTGACGGCGGTGTTGGGATATATGAATACATGCCGGGCTTTGTTCATACCAAGGAATTTATATGTGACGATGTAAAGGGAGTCTGCGGAACGATAAACCTTGACTACAGAAGTTTGTATCTTCATTTTGAAAATGCTGTATTCCTTTATAACGAGAATGCAGTGCTGGATATGAAGAAGAGCTTTTTGGAGTCTCTTAAGGACTGTGAAAATATAACCAGAGAAAAGCTCAGTAAATATCCTAAGTCAAGGCTTTTTGTCGGAAGAATGCTTAAGATAATAGCTCCGCTTTTCTAAAAAGCGTAAGAAATTATAAAGAAATTCATCAACAGCAAAACACATTTTATAAATACTATATAACTAAGTGTAATTAGTGTTGCTTAGAGTAAATCAAACTATATTTATATTAATGCGGACAAAACTATGAGAAAGACAAACAATATTAAGAACAGGCTTATAATTATGTCGCTTGCAGCTGTATTGGGAGTGAACACTATTCCCGCATATGCAGCGACTTTAGGAAGTGGATCTCAGAGCTATCGAATAAGCGTGCTTAAGGCTATCGGCGCCGCAGATTCAGGCTATGATACCGAAGAAATATGTACGAGAGCGGATTTTGCAAAGCTTTTGGTGCTTTCAAGCACATATAAGGATACTGCGAATACTTTGATAACATCGGCTGCTGCCAATGATGTTGCATCGACCTACAGTGGTGCGCAGTATATAAAGACAGCGCTGACAAACGGCTGGATGCGTACCAGGCTCGGAGGACGCTTTGCACCTGAGGAAGCCGTCACACTCAATGATGCCGTCAGAGCTGTAATTAAGGTTTTAGGATATGAAGACAGTGACTTTTCAAGCAATATTTCGCAGGAGAGACTTTCTCTTTTTAAGAGCCTTAAACTTTCAGACGGTGTAAATGCTTCAAAGGGCACGGATACCCTGACAAAGCGTGACAGCATTAATATAATTTACAATCTGCTCAGGACAAATACCAAGGGCGGCGGTAGCATCTATGGCTCTGCCATAGACCTAACATTAGGTTCTGACGGGGAGCTTAACGCAACAAATGTAATTGAAAGCAATTTAAGCGGACCGCTTCTCATTAAGAGCGTTGATGAACTCAAGAAATCTATTCCGTTTGATCTTTCCGGAGCTGCTTACTACCTTAACGGTCAGAATTCCGGTCAGTTCGGAAGAATGTATCTTGAAAGCCAGATACGTTCAAACGGCTGGGTAATTGTTTATTACAATGAAAGCGCAAGAACTATTTGGGCATACGGTTCTGATACAGGAAATAATACGTACCACTGTGTTCAGGGTAAGGTTACGAGCATTGTTTATGACAATGAAAACATTGCCGCACCTTCTGCCGTATATATTGACAGTGTTAAATATACTCTTAACAGTTCTGAGGTTAAGTTCATGTTCTCGCTTAACGGAGATATCGGGGTAGGTGATTACTGCGTTCTTATCTGCAGAGCTACATATGATCCTGATGATGACGGAGAGGATAATTCCAATCCTTATGCTGTTGCCGTTGTAAAGTGGAACAGGAATACAGACGGCAGCACTGTCGGAACCATTATTGCGGAAAATTCCGGACATTATAAGAGTAAAGCGGAGTCCGGTTCTTCAGGAAGCACAGGTTCTTCAGCTTCCTCAAGTACTGAATCAGGCAGCTGAAACCTATAAACATAATATTTTGGAATAATTATAGGAATGAATATTAAAGATATAAAGAACAAGATAAAAATACCTAAGCTTTCTAAAAAGCGCAGGATAGCGGTGCTTATAGCGGCAGCCTTATTTATCGCTGTTATAATTTTTATCGTGCATAAAAAAAAGCAGGCTGCTATGTCAGCCATGGATACGAGCGTTGTTAATACTGACTTTGTTATGCGCGGAGAGATATCTAACGAGCTTACATCGTCAGGTACGCTTTCTCCTAAAAATACCTATACGATAACCTCGCTTGTTACCGGAGAAATACTTTCTGCGGATTTTGAAGAGGGCGATCAGGTAGAAGAAGGACAAGTGCTTTTTGTAATCGATAATTCAGATATTACAAAGGATGTGGATTCAGCATCAAGAAGCCTTGAAACTGCAAAAGAGGATTATGAGCTGGCTGAAAAGGATTACAAGAAGGCTGTTTCCGAGCTTGGAGGCGGTATTGTAAGATCTCAGCAGACAGGTTATGTCAAAAACATCACTATAAAAGCAGGAGATTCCGTAGGAGGTTCGGATATAGCTTTAGCTGAGCTCTATAACGATAACATGATGAAGCTCAGACTCGCATTTCTTAATACTGACGCCGATGCGATTTCTGTAGGACAAAACGTTGCCGTTGAGCTTTCTGATACCGGGGAAACGATACCGGGCCGTGTGGAGTCCAAAAGTGATCTTATTGAAAGCATCAATAGCGGAACTATGGTTAAATATATCGACATAGTTGTAGCAAATCCGGGAGGACTCTCGACTTCGGACAGAGCAGTTGCCTATACAGGAGACCTTCATTCGATATCAGATGCAGCGTTTGAGCCGTATTTAAACGGCCAACTTAAGGTGGAGCTTCCTTCATCTGTAAAGATATCAAAGTTGCTTATCACAGAAGGACAGTTTGTAACAAAGGATACAGCCTTATTTTCAATAACGGCCGATACCTTAAATAATGCCAAAAGTGAAGCCTCAAAACAGCTTGATCAGGCAAAGAATACACTGGTTGATGCGGAAAATAATGTTTCATCAATGAATGATACAGTTGATAAATATACTATTACCGCACCGATTTCAGGTCAGGTCATTACAAAGAAAATGAAGGCCGGAGACAAGATCAGCAATAACTCCAACAGCTCCAATGAACTTGCGCTTATTTACGATCTTTCAGAGCTTACCTTCCAGATGAGTATTGACGAGCTTGATATCAGCAAGGTCAAGGTAGGACAGAAGGTAAAGGTTACAGCAGATGCATTTCCGGAAAAGACATTCAGCGGGCATGTGTCCAATGTCGGACTTAACGGTACTGCATCCAACGGTGTGACTACTTATCCGGTCGTAGTAACTATGGATCAGCCGGGAGAGCTGCTTCCTGGCATGAATGTTGACGGAGTCATTATCCTTGAACAGGCAGAGGATACTCTCTATATACCTGCTAATGCATTGCAGAGAGGTGATATTGTCTACGTTAAGGACACTTCATTAGAAAGTACTGACAATGATAATAAAAATGCTGATGGATCGTCAGGTGATGATTATCTTGGTGATGCTCCGGAAGGATTTACTGCAGTTAAGGTTGAGACAGGAATCATATCAAATAACTTCGTAGAGATACTTTCGGGACTCAGCGAGGGTCAGGAGGTATATGTTAAGGATTCTATGTCAGGCATGGATTTTGGCTACGGAATGTATTACGATGACGGCTACGGCGGATCTCCTCCTGACGGAGGCGGACCGGGCTATTAAGGAGTAAGATGGAAGCTGCAAAATTTGACGCCTGCACTGAGCCGCTCATAAGCCTCAGAGGCATTTACAAGATATATAAGATGGGCGATGAGGAGGTTCACGCAAATGATGGCATTGACCTTGATATTTATAAAGGTGAATTTGTCGCGATAGTCGGTAAATCCGGGTCAGGCAAATCTACGCTTATGAATATCATAGGAGCTCTTGATGTGCCTACAAGCGGTAATTATTTCCTCGGAGGAAAGAACACAAGTTCTATGGGTGATAATGAGCTTGCGGAGGTAAGGAACCATATGCTTGGTTTTATATTTCAGCAGTACAATCTTCTGCCAAAGCTGAGCATACTTGAAAATGTTGAACTACCGCTTTTATATCAGGGAGTAAAGGCAGCCGAGCGTAAGGAAAAAGCTATGCGTGAGCTTGAAAAGGTCGGACTGGCTGACAAGGCAAAAAACAAACCTCATCAGCTTTCCGGCGGTCAGCAGCAGAGAGTTTCTATAGCAAGAGCTCTTGCAGGCTCACCATCTATAATACTTGCAGACGAGCCTACCGGGGCTCTGGACTCAAAGACTTCAAAGGAAGTGCTTTCTTATATAAAACAGCTTAATTCCGAAGGAAACACCATTGTTATGATCACTCATGATCCGACGCTTGCAAAGCAGGCGAGAAGGGTCGTACAGATCATGGACGGTAAAATAACCTTTGACGGAAGTTCGGAGGAATATGGAAAGCTTTAAAATGGCGCTGCGCTCAATAGCGGGCAATAAAATGCGCTCTTTTCTGACTATGCTAGGCATTATTATAGGCGTTGCCTCGGTAATAATGCTGGTCTCGATAGTACATGGATACATGAATTCCATGATAGCGAGCTTTTCGGATATGGGCGTTGACCAGATAAATGTATACGTAACAAATACTGCATCCAGATCGCTTGATACCGATGAATTTTATGATTATATAGGTGAACACAGTGATCTGTATGCCTATATGACACCTACTGCAGACATGCCCGGTAACCTTAAAAACGGCAGTGAATCAATGAGCTATACCTCAATAGGAGGCTACTCGGAAGATTATCTTAATATAAAGGGATATAAGCTTCAGGCAGGCAGAAATTTATCATATTCAGACATGCTAAATGCAAACAAGGTTACCGTAATGGGTTACTATACCGCATGGTATATGTTTGGCAGTGCTGATGCTGCTGTCGGACAGAAGGTCAAGATAAACGGAAATGTTTTTGAAATAGTCGGAGTTGTCGAGAAACAGGATACGACTTATTTTGAAGCCGGAGGCATGGATGATTTTGCATGGATACCTTATTCTACGGCGGCAAAAATATCTAAGAGCGGAAGAGTCTCTAATTTTATTGTCTCTGTAAGAGATCCGCAAAGATCTGAAGAGGCTACAGCTGATCTTGAAAATTATCTCGATTCGATATTTATGAGCAGTGATCTTTACAGTGTATATGCTAATTCATCAATGCTTAAGGAAATGAATTCTATGATCAGCCGTCTTTCTCTTATGCTCGGAGGCATTGCCGGCATATCCCTTCTTGTAGCAGGGGTCGGTGTTATGAATATAATGCTCGTCTCTGTAACTGAAAGAACAAGAGAGATAGGTATCAGAAAGGCGTTGGGTGCCAAAAGAATGGCTATTATGACACAGTTTGTAATAGAAGCAGCTGTGACCAGTACCATAGGAGGAATAATAGGAATTATAGTCGGTTCTGCATTTACATCTGTCATAGGAACTGCGATAGGCATTAAATGTACTCCGACAATAAGTGCCGTATTGATCTCTTTCAGCGTTTCTGTAGGAATCGGACTGATATTTGGCTATATGCCCGCAAGCCGTGCGGCTAAGCTTAATCCTATAGACGCACTGAGAAGCGAGTAAATATTTCATAAGTTATCAATTGTCAGCATGTTATTATTGAATATAATGATATATATTAAATAATTCGCATAGCAGCTGACACTTACACAGATTTTTATGTATTCAAATTCGAAATTTGTGGAATATGACAGAATTTGCTGTTATAATGCAGTAATCGCTATATTATATTTTTTGATATATTCGTTTATTTATAAGAAATTAAAGCGAATACAGTACATAAGAATCTTTAAGGGGATAATATTTTCATGAACATAAGGAATATCTACACGTTTCTCCAGGTCGCATCATCGGAAAACATTACAAAAACAGGCGAGATACTCGGCTACAGCCAGTCTACGGTCAGCGTGCAGATAAGCCAGCTTGAGGAAGAGCTTGGCGTTAAGCTGTTTGACAGGATAGGAAAGAAGATTGTTCTTACTCAGTACGGAGAGAACCTTGTACCTTATGCACAGAATGTTGTGACTGCGGTAGAAGCACTTTCAAATTTCAAGGTTGCTGAGAGCGAGCTTGCGGGAACGATTCATGTGGGATTTATACAGTCATTGTTTGATACCACATTTCAGAAAATTATTATGAGCTATCAGGAGCGTTTTCCGCAGGTCAAAGTTTCAGTAACTGTAGAATCAACAGCTAATCTTGAGAAAATGCTTGCTAAAAATGAAGTGGATTTTGCATGTCTTATTGACAGTGCATTGGAAAACACCAAGCTTCATGAGTATTATTCAAAGCATGCCAAGGTTGCTATAGTTACAGGCAATTCCAATCCGCTTGCATCAAAGGTGGTTCTGGATCCGGAAGACTTCCGCAATCAGAAATACATTTTCATGGAGGATGATGCACCTTATAAGGTGGAATTCCAGAAGGCTCTTGCAGGCAGTCATGTAGAGGTTGAACCTAATCTTTATATTCAAAGCTGTAGCATGGCAAGAAAAATCTGCGAGAAATCGGATTATATAACTGTTATCCCGAGATATTCGGCTGATAAATCATTAAGGGAAGGAAAGTGCGCTGAGCTTAAGCTCAGAGATCATGAGTTCTTCCAGGAAGTTAAGATAATCCATATGCAGCAGAAATTCATCACGCCTCAGATCGCCGGATTTATGGAAGAGGCAGCCAAGGGCTTTGACAGCATTTTAAGCTGAATTCATCGACATAACGGAGGATATTATATGTTTATAATCGGCAGGGTACTCTTCACGTTGATTTTTATTATATTAGTGATCATGCTTCTTGCATCCTGCATAAAGATAGTTCCGCAGGCTAATTCCTGGATCATAGAATTCTTAGGAAAATACCACACCACATGGGAGGCAGGAATTCATTTCAAGATCCCGGTATTATACAGGATCGCCAAAAAGGTATCCTTAAAGGAACAGGTTGCCGATTTTGAACCACAGCCTGTTATCACCAAGGACAATGTTACAATGATGGTTGACTCAGTTGTATTCTTCAGCATCTTTGATCCGAAGAGCTTTGCATACGGAGTCGAGAGACCTATTGCAGCAATTGAAAACCTTTCTGCAACAACACTCAGAAATATTGTCGGTTCAATGACTCTTGACGAGACACTTACAGGACGTGACGAGATCAACGGACAGATTACGACCATCCTTGATGAAGCTACAGATAAGTACGGTATCAAGGTCAGCAGAGTTGAGGTTAAGAATATCGACCCGCCTAAGTCAATTAAGGAAGCCATGGAAAAGCAGATGAAGGCTGAGCGAGAGAAACGTGAAGCTATCCTTACCGCAGAGGGTAAGAAGCAGTCTGCAATCACTCTTGCAGAGGGTGAAAAAGAGGCTGCAATACTTAGAGCTGATGCAGTTAAGGAGCAGCGTATCCGTGAGGCTCAGGGTGAGGCTGAGGCACTTTTGGCAGTTCAGAGAGCAAAGGCAGAGGGTATCAGACTTATCAACGAGGCTGATCCTACAGATAAGTTCCTTACAATAAGAAGCTTTGAGGCTGCCGAGAAGATGGCTGACGGTCAGGCTACCAAGCTTGTAGTTCCTTCGGACATTGCCAATCTTGCAGGTACTTTAAAGGCACTTAAGGATACTGTGGAGTAATCTAAAATGAGTATTATTATCATTGCCATATATCTTTTTATATTGTTATCGATAATTGCAAAAAGAAAAAACGGGCAAGGCTCATCAAAGAACGCTGATTCATTAAAGCAGTTTACAACAACTGTAAAGAAGCAGGCGGGCTCATTTAATTCTTCTTCATCAGCTGCAGATACCGGACAGAGAATATTGTCCGGAGCCGGCGGTATCATTAATAATGCTCAGGATAGATCTGAATCAGATGAAAGCGTCTCACCATGGAGAAAAGGTATGCCGGGGTATAAGCATGCCGAAGGCGGAGGACTTAAGCTTAAAGACGGCAATGTTTCCGGAATGGAAGACAGAAATCATGACTGGCTTGCAATGCAGCTAAAAGAAGAAGCACGAATGAAGCGGGATATTGACCGTGAAATGTATAATCTCAAGGTTGAGCATATTAAGGAACATAAGAAAATACATGGATGACCGTGTCGGCTGTGCTTGACTACGAGGTTCAATAAGTATAAAATCGACTTTGTATGACCGAGTGAGGTATGTTTTATTTATTTATATACACGCTCGTCTGCAGAGTCTTTTTGTTTGATGAATTATTACTTAAAGATGGATATCGCACGCGAAATCAGAGGGCATATATCTGCAGACACAGGAAAACGTGTAAAAGGAGACAAGATGGAATTAAATTTCGGAACAACATCCAAGCTGTACGACAAGCCATATAAGACTTTCAGTATGGAACTTTGCGGCAGAACTCTTTCAGTAGACATAGGAAGAGTATCAGCACAGGCAAACGGAGCTTGCCTGATGCATTACGGAGACACAACTATACTTTCTACAGCTACAGCTTCCAAGGAGCCAAGAGACGGCGTAGATTTCTTCCCGCTTTCAGTTGAATACGAAGAGAAGATGTATGCAGTCGGCAAGATCCCAGGCGGTTTTAATAAGAGAGAAGGAAAGGCATCAGAGCATGCTATCCTCACATCAAGAGTTATCGACCGTCCTATGAGACCTTTATTCCCTAAGGACTACCGTAATGACGTGCTTCTTGATGATCTTGTTCTTTCAGTAGATCAGGATTGTCCGCCTGAAGTACTTGCAATGCTCGGTTCTTCACTTGCAACCAGCATTTCAGATATTCCTTTTGACGGTCCTTGCGCAGCAACAATGGTAGGACTTGTTGACGGCAAATTTGTTTTCAACCCGACAGCAGCCGAGAAGGCAGTTTCTGATCTTGCACTTACAGTTGCATCTACCAGAGACAAGGTTATCATGATTGAAGCAGGTGCAAATGAAATCGTTGATGACGTTATGATCGATGCTATTTATCAGGCACATGCTATAAATCAGGAGATCATTGCATGGATGGATAAGATCGTTGCAGAGGTTGGTAAGCCAAAGCACGAGTATGTTTCATGCGCTGTTCCTGAGGAACTCTTTGCAGCTATTAAGGCTATAGTACCTCAGGAGGAGATGGAAGCTGCTGTATTTACAGATGATAAGCAGACAAGAGACAAAAATATCGACGCTATAACAGCAAAGCTTAAGGAAGAGTTTGCTGATAATGAGGAATGGCTTGCTGTTCTCGGTGAGGCTGTTTATCAGTATCAGAAAAAGACTGTAAGAAAGATGATCTTAAAGGATCACAAGAGACCTGACGGAAGAGCTGTTTCAGAAATTCGTCCGCTTGCAGCAGAGGTTGATATCCTTCCTAGAGTTCACGGATCAGGTATGTTCACAAGAGGACAGACACAAATCCTTAATATCTGTACACTTGCTCCGCTTTCAGATGCACAGAAGATCGACGGTATCGATCAGTCTGTAACATCAAAGCGTTATATGCATAATTACAACTTCCCTTCATACTCAGTTGGTGAGACTAAGCCTTCAAGAGGACCGGGAAGAAGAGAGATCGGACACGGAGCACTTGCTGAGAGAGCTCTCCTTCCGGTGCTTCCTTCAGAGCAGGAATTCCCTTATGCTATAAGAACTGTTTCTGAGACATTAGAGTCTAACGGATCTACATCTCAGGCATCTGTATGTGCTTCATCACTTTCACTTATGGCTGCCGGTGTACCTATTAAGTCTGCTGTTGCAGGTATCAGCTGCGGTCTTGTTACCGGAGATACTGATGATGATTACATCGTACTTACAGATATTCAGGGACTTGAGGATTTCTTCGGAGATATGGACTTCAAGGTAGCCGGAACAAAGAAGGGTATCACAGCTATCCAGATGGATATCAAGATCCATGGTCTTACAAGACCTATCGTTGAGGAAGCAATTGCCCGTACTCATGAAGCAAGACTTTATATCATGGATAATATCATGAATCCTGTTATTGCTGAGCCGCGCGAGGAACTTTCAGAGTTCGCACCAAAGATCAATTCAATTACTATTGATCCTGCAAAGATTGGTGACGTTGTCGGTAAGCAGGGCAAGACTATCAATAAGATCATTGAGGAAACAGGCGTTTCTATCGACATCGAGGATGACGGACATGTTTCTGTTTGCGGAACAAATCAGGAGATGATTGACAGAGCTATCGAGATAATCGAGAGCATCGTTACCGACTTAGAGGTTGGTATGGTCCTTTCAGGTAAGGTGGTTAATATCTTAAGCTTCGGTGCACAGGTTGAGCTCGGACCTAACAAGAAGGGGCTCATTCATATTTCAAAGCTTACAGACAGCCATGTAGGCAAGGTTGAGGATGTTGTTAAGCTTGGTGACGAGGTAACCGTTAAGGTCATAAAGGTTGATCCAAGAGACGGTAAGATAGATCTTTCTATGCGTCCTTCAGATGTAAACGGTACATGGATCCCAAGAGATGATGACCGTGAGCGCAGCTTTGAGCGTCGTCCGAGAGGTGAGCGCAGAGAAAGAAGAGATTATGACAGACGCTGATGATCTAAGTGTTTTGCATGACTGATTCTGATATCTTTTGATTTAAGGCATTTATATATGCGGAGATGACTGCATATATAAATGCCTGTCTTAAATAATTCAATTCTGATAATTTTAATTATAAGCGGATTTTGATATTTTCTAAAAAATAAATCCTTCTTCTGTAAATTGATCCCTATTCTTTTCTATAAATAATCCCGGTTAATATATTTTGATGAACAAATTTAACATTGATCAGCAGCGTGCCATAGAGCATACAGGCGGCCCTGCGCTTATAATTGCCGGACCCGGCAGCGGAAAGACGACGGTCATAATACAGCGCATTGCGAGACTTACGCAAAAAGAACATGTTCTGCCGCGACACATATTGGCAATAACCTTTACAAAAGCAGCAGCTGAGGAAATGGAAAGCCGATACGTTCGCATTACCGAAATTAAAGGTGAAGGTAATGTTAAAGAGCGCGTGACATTCGGCACATTTCATTCGGTTTTTCTTTCTGTTTTAAAAAAATATGTGAAGGATTTTACTTCGAGGCTTGCTTCACATAATGAAAGCTTAGTGATACTAAAGCATGTTGTTTCGGAAATATATCCGGATAAAGCATATACTGCAGATTATTACAGTGAACTGCTTTCTAGTATTTCAAAGAAGAAAAACAGTACGATAGGAAACTGTGAGGATTTCTCCGGCTCAGATCAGCTAAAGAGAATAATATCTGAATATGACAGCCTTATGCATGCCTCAGCCCTTATTGATTTCGATGACATGCTCCTTTTGATGCTGAGACTGATTAAAAGGGATGAGCAGGTGCTTTACGAGCTGAGAAATACCTTTAGGTATCTCATATTGGATGAGTTTCAGGATATAAATAAACTGCAGTTTGAAATTATTAAGCTTATAGGCGCACCAAATAACAATGTGTTTGCGGTCGGAGATGACGATCAGAGCATATACGGCTTCAGAGGCTCGGATCCGTCAATTATGTTAAGCTTTAAAGAATATTATAATGATGCAGAGCTTATCACATTGAGGACAAATTACAGATCTGATGAAACTATTGTAAATGCTTCACTTAAGCTTATAGCTCACAATAAAAACCGATATAAAAAAGAGCTTAAAGCCGCACGGTCCGGAGGGAAGGGCATTGACATAAGAGGCTTTTACAGCCTTGAAGAATGCGCACATCATATTATTCTTGATATTAAAGGACATTGCGGCGATAAAACCTATGCAGTTCTTTTCAGAACTCACAGAGCTGGAACGAAAGCTGCAGCGATAATTGCAGCTAATGATTTATTTCGGGAAGGAAATATTTCACTTATGACTTTTCATGCTTCAAAGGGACTTGAATTTGATGTAGTATACATTATAGAGGCGATGGATAAGATCACTCCGGGAATCAACAGGTGCATTACAGAGCTTGAAGAAGAGCGAAGAATGTTTTATGTTGCAATGACAAGAGCGAAGGAAGAGCTTCACATTTTTTACACAAAGAACTTCTACAATACGTTCAGAAAACGGTCAAGATTTATTAATGAGATAGACTAAAAGAGGTTGCATATGCAGAATACTAAAATACTTGTTGTAGATGATGAAGACAGAATGAGAAAGCTTATCAATGACTTTCTGACCATTAAGGGCTATGAGGTTATTGAAGCCGCAAACGGTGAGGAGGCTGTAGATAAGTTTTTTGCCGATAAAGACATAAGTCTCATAATTCTTGATGTCATGATGCCGAAGATGAATGGCTGGGAGGTCCTCAAGACCATCAGAAAGGTATCAAAGGTTCCTATTATCATGCTTACTGCAAGAGGCGAGGAGCAGGACGAGCTTCAGGGCTTTAAGCTTGGCAGCGATGAATATATTACCAAGCCCTTTTCACCTAAGATACTTACAGCCAGAGTTGAAGCAATTTTAAGAAGGTCAAATGCTCAGGACGGAGACATTATTAGCTGCGGCGGAGTTACTATTGACCGCACTTCACACACTGTTACTGCTGCAGGAAAGCCTATAGAATTAAGCTATAAGGAATTTGAGCTGCTTGACTATTTCATGCAGAATAAAAACATTGCCTTAAGCCGTGAAAAGATCCTCAATAATGTTTGGGATTATGATTATTTCGGTGATTCCCGTACCATAGATACTCATGTTAAGAAGCTCAGAGCTAAGCTCGGAGAATGCGGAGATCAGATTAAGACTATATGGGGTATGGGCTATAAATTCTCAGAGGAATAAGGATACTAAGTTTTGATAAAACGTTCACTGAAAAGACAGTTTACATTGATATTTGTGGCTATATTTGCCGCTCTTTTAGTTATGCTGTTTGGACTTAATAAGTTCTTTCTGCAGAACTATTATCTTACCGAAAAAGTCAAAATGATGGATCTCGCTTACATGACGATAGACAGAGCTGTTGAGCTTGCTGCCGACAATAACGGGACACTCTTTGACCTTATAAACGAGGAATACGACAAAAATATTGAGGACAGTCCGACAGTAGCGATATTCAGGACCTTAAACGAAAGTTCCAATATCGATATTGCTATGATGAGCAGCGACAGGACGATGTCTGCAGCAACCAGCCGTGAGGCAAACTGGCTTATGAATAAGCTGAATGTCTATATGGATGTGTTCGACAGAAGTTCTTCGGTTCCTGATGTTGAGGCATTTGCAGAAAATGAAGAGTCTGCTGCTGCACAGAATGATTTGCAGGATAATGATGTAAATGAAGACGGATCTGAAGCTGTAAACGAAGGCGGGTCAGAAATTGCAGAGTCACAGGCAGAAGAGAATTTGGCACCGACAGAAGATAATTCAGTAAATGAAGCTGAAGCTGAAACTGACGACTCTGTAACGGAAGAGTCTTCTGACAGTGAAAATAATTCAAGTGTAAATTATGAAGCTTCCCCGACACAGTCTTCTGAAATTGAGTCAGAAGTGATAGTGGCTGATAACGGAACTTCGGCGACTGATAAAACAATAACAGCTGAGACTGAAAGCGAAAGTGCATCAGAGGATAAAACACTTGATTCCAAAGCCGAAAGTATAATGGAGAGCATTTATTCGAGTATTCAAAGCACGAAAGAAAAAAGCTCTATATTCAGCTTCAAGGAGGATGACAGCCATTATAAGGTATTAAAGCAAAATGATAATTACATAACTCAGCGTATATTTGATTGGAGATCGGGCACCAATTACATAGAGTGCTTTGGTGTTTTCTCTGACGGAGACACCTTTTTCCTTATGTCAATGCCGCTTGCCAATATCAAGGAAGGTGTAAAGCTGTCACTCAGATTCACATTCTTTACAGGATTGATGGTGCTTATACTTGGCTCGATTATTTTCTATATAGCCGCAGACAGACTCACACGCCCTGTAAACAGGCTTGCGAAGCTTTCGGATAAAATGGCCGGACTGGATTTTTCAGAGCATTATGAAGGCATGCAGACGAATGAAATCGGATTACTCGGCAAGTCCATGAATAAGATGTCTGACAAGCTTGACAGTTCGATCAAGGAGCTTAAGGAGGCCAACATAAAGCTTCAGTCAGATATTATTGAGAAGACAAGGATAGACGAGGCAAGAAAGGAATTTATAGCTAATGTCACACATGAGCTGAAGACACCGATCGCTCTTATAGAGGGCTATGCAGAAGGCTTGGTAGAGGGAATAGCCGAAGACAAGGAAAGCAGAGATTATTACTGTAGCGTTATTATGGATGAATCCGTCAAGATGGACAAGATGGTAAGGCAGCTTATCTCTCTCATCAGTTATGAATTCGGCAGCAATAAGATCGATCGTGCTGAGTTTAATATCTGTGCGCTTATAAGGAGCGTTACAGAATCGCTCAAACTAAAGCTTGATGAAAAGGATGCTATAGTTCATCTAATGCTTCCGGACAATATCACGGTCAATGCGGATGAATTCAAGATAGAAGAGGTATATACAAACTATCTTAACAATGCGATCAATCATTTGGACGGAGAAAAAAACATTATAGTAAGAATAGACGACGAACCGGATAAGGTCACTGTCTATGTTTATAATGACGGCAGACAGATCCCTGAAGACAGCCTTCCTCACCTTTGGGAAAAGTTCTATAAGGTCGATAAGGCAAGGACAAGAGCTTACGGAGGAAGCGGAATCGGGCTCAGTATAGTAAAGGCAATAATGGAGGCTCACGGTGGAGGATATGGTGTCAGAAATACAGATCAGGGAGTTGAATTTAATTTTTCTTTAAAAAAGTGTTGACGGTCGAACGATGTTGTGATAATATTAACGTCGTTCGCGGGGTGTGGCTCAGTTTGGTAGAGCACTTGATTTGGGATCAAGGGGTCGCAAGTTCGAATCTTGTCACCCCGACGCGTGGGGCTGTGAAAAAAGCATAGCTCAGAAAAAAGAAGGACCAAGGGTACATAAGAGCCCAAGGTCCTTCTTTTATGT